>MOYE01000014.1 GCA_001899335.1 Candidatus Gastranaerophilus phascolarcticola | reverse complement strand
TTTCTGCCATAGTAAAGGCAATCTTACCCCCCCCCCCCTGAACAGAATGCCCATACTACAAGGCTTTTGACATTTGTGCTTTTCATAATACTATCCTTTCATTTGTTTTCATGTTAAACTATTTTTATAAAAGTGTCAATTGTTTATTGAAATGGTTTTGTAGAAATGACGGGCGATGATATTTGGTTAAGCCGTATTTGTCGATTGCCGCAAGATGTTCCGCAGAAAGGTAGCCGGCATTAGACTTCCAGTTGTATTGCGGAAATTGCTCGTGAAGTTCTTCCATATATCTGTCGCGGGAAACTTTTGCCAAAATACTTGCTGCCGCTATTGACGCTGATTTCCCGTCACCTTTTATTACAAATTGCTGCGGGTAAATATAGTTTTTAATTAGTTTGTTGCCATCGACCAAGGTTAAAAGATTGTCGGAGGAAGCTAAGTGCGCGATAACGGCTTCGCACGCTAATTTCATACCTTTTAAAGATGCATTTAAAATATTAATTTTTTCGATTTCATCAACCTCAATATTGATGATACAGTTTATTGTGTTTTCTTTTACGATGTCAAAAAGTGCTTCACGTTTTTTCTTTGAAAGTTTTTTTGAATCATTCAGGTCTGCCAGTTCTTTGATTAAAGTTTCGGATTTTTCGGGAAAACAAGCGCAAGCCACAAAAACCCCGCCTGCTGCAGGGCCGCGTCCGGCTTCGTCGGTGCCTAAAATTATTTTCCCAAAACTCTCATCAAAATTAAATAGTGTACTCATCTAAAATAAACTTTCCTATTTTTCCCTCGCGGAAGTCACGCAGGATATAAACGGATGTGCGTTCAGTGTCAGGGCGTCCGTTGGAAGTAATCCAGTTACGCGCAAGGGCTAGGTTTTCAACCGTCAACTCGCCCTCCGGATAGTTGTAGTATTCGCGTGTTGGGGTTTCGTATTTCTCTTCCAGCATTGTCAATAGTTCGCGTGCAACAAGTTCATTAGAATATGCGTTTTCGCTTACAGAGTTCACAAACGCCAGTTTGCGGGCACGTTCCTGATCCTCTTGTTTCATTGGGATAATCCCCGGAGTATCAAGAAGTTCCAATTGCGGGTTTATTCGAACCCATTGCTGTTGTCTTGTTACGCCAGCTTTTGCTCCAATTTTGGTTTTGGAGGAGCGCGTAAGTTTATTAATAATGCTTGACTTACCCACGTTTGGCATTCCGACAACCATTACTCGCGCAGGACGACGCAAAAGCCCCCGTGCCATTAGTGCCTGAATACGGGGTTCGGATAGCTCAACAATTTTTTTTACTATTTGGTTAAGATCTTTTGAGTTTTTTGCGTCTGTTGTAAAAACAGGACAACCGGTTCTTTCCTCAATCACACTTATCCATTTTTTAAGTTCGAACTTTTCTGTCAAATCCGCCTTGTTGAGTAATATTAAACGGGGCTTTTCACCTAAAAGCCCCGTTATATTTTCATAACCACTTGACAACGGTAAACGGGCGTCTAACACTTCTATCACAGCGTCTACAAGTGAAAGCTGTTCTTTTAATTTGCGTTCAGCTTTCGCAATGTGTCCCGGATACCAATGTATGTGTAACTTATCTTTTTTCAATTTTTTCCTTAATACGTGTTGCTTTACCAGAACGTTCTCTCAAGTAGTAAAGTTTAGAACGTTTAACATCACCGCGTCTAAGTACGTTAATTCTTTCAACGCGTGGTGAGTTTACTAGGAATACACGTTCAACGCCAACACCTTGGAAAACTTTTCTTACAGTGATAGTTTTGTTGATGCCTGAACCGTGTTGTTTAATGATAGTACCTTCAAATGCTTGAAGTCTTTCTTTGTTTCCTTCAACGATTCTAACGAAAACTTTAACGGTATCACCTGAGTTAAGTTGTGGCAATTCTTCTTTTAAATATGCTTTTTCTAATTCATTGATAATAGGGTTCATATCTTTTTCCTTTATTTTGTAGTTGTAAATCTTAAGTCGCCAGAGGTTTTTTCCACAATAAAACATTAACGCTATTTTAGAATATAAAACAAAGAAAGATTAAATGCAAGCATGAACGTTAACATGGTGTTACAAAAGTCTAGCCATTTGGCTAATTTACAAAATAAATTTTTTGTAAGAACATATAACCGTTTGCGCAAACGAGCAATCATAAACTAATATAAGGAGAGAAGAAGTATGTTAAATGATTTAACATCACGAGAGACTGAAGTGCTGCCGTTGTTGGTAATGGGGTATTCCAACAAACAGATAGGCGATAAGCTAAGTATATCCGTATCTACGGTAAAGGCACACGTACAGGAAATATTGTACAATCTAAAAGTAAAAAACAGAATTCAAGCGGCAGCAGTAGCCGCTAATTTTTTGGGTATTAAGCCGGAAGAAATAGTAAAGGCTGCAAACAGACCTATGGGGTAGAGTAAGGCGGAGCCGGAACGGCTCCGCCTTACTTAATTTATCTTTTTACGCAGCGTACAGCGTATGAATTTGATTTTTCGCCGGAGGCTCGACGTCCGTATATTGTATAGACATCCCAAGCTCTTTCAGAGTTGGAGATAGTACTGGACCATAAGCCGGAAGTTGCGGTTAGATTAACTATATCTTTGTTAATAAGCATTGCGGATAGTTCGTCAATATTTGGGAGTCTGGTTTCCGAATCTGCATTTGTGCATAATTTTGCGGCATTTGCCCATTCAGCGCTGCCTGCGTTGGTTGAGGATGACGGTAGGGGCGCGACAACGGAGGAGTCTGTGGCGTTAAAGACTGTAATAATTCCGATATCTTTGCCAACAGTATTTGGACCTTTGTTGCCGTTTAAATCATAAATGAAATTGACGCACATATTAGATTGTGGAAAGCCAAAAACATTGCCTAGAACGGTAAGGTTTTCCTGGTTTAAATATTCAGTTCTGCAGGATTGATTGTAAAAGGCTATAATGCTTTCACCGTTTTGGGTTTCAAACGCTGCGGCTTTAGTATCCATAGTTGAATAAGAGCTACCGGAATAAGCGACGCTTCTAAACCAGCTGCTAAGTTCATAAAGCGTTGTTGGCATTGAAGTTTGCGAACCAACCATATTGTTGAAGGATGTAACAATACCGCAGTCATCCAAATGTTGATTGTCGCAGATGTTGTTGATTTTGAGGACTTTTGAAAGCCCGGCGGTGATAAAAGTTTCGGTTGCGTTGTCTTGTGCTGAAGTAGAATCATTACCCTCAACGAGAGTTCCGTAACCATTTAATGCCGGCATGAGTGAAATTGCCTGTGACATACGGGCATAAAGCGCTTTGCGTTGGGTGTTCCAGGTTCTCTCGTTAATGTTGCCAGTTAAACTAGGCAAAGTAATTGCGGCAACTACGCCAATAATTGTTAATGACAGAAGTATTTCTGCCATAGTAAAGGCAATCTTACCCCCCCCCCC
>MOYE01000013.1 GCA_001899335.1 Candidatus Gastranaerophilus phascolarcticola | reverse complement strand
CATTTGAGTGATTGCGGAATTACCTCTAAAATTACAACTCTGGCTGGAAGCCAAATTGACACACCTAAAACCTTAGAAGAACTCAACGCAAGTATGGTTGGACGTCGCGGCGGAGGACACCAAAATCTTTTTACGGTTTATAAGACCAAAGCTGCAGCGTTTGAAACTCAAAATGGCGAAAGTATTATTGTTTATTACAATCCAACTTGCATAGGTTCGCTGAACGAAGTTACATTTACCGCGGAATCTAATGGAGGCGGGATGTATATTCAGCCGCGAATTTGCGCAAACTTCATCTACGACTTGAACGGAAACAAAGGTCCGAATACTGTTGGTAAGGATATTGGTTTTATGACAGCAATGTATCCTTTTGATGTTCAACTCTATGCGCCTTATCCTACGCCAAGACCTTTATCGACGACACACCCTGCGGTATCTGCTACCGTATCGGCGTCTAAGGCTTGTACTAATTATGATAATGAATACAGATTGCCGAGAGCGGATGAGCTTGCGTCCATGTTTGTCAACGCGAAGTTAATCGGTGGCGGAAACTATGAAACAGATACATACGGGTTCATTTCATCTGATTATTGGACTTTAAGTAACGGCGGAAAGGCTGTAATGAGCCAAAATATTATAACAGGTTTTAGGGATGATATGAATGTCAATACTTGGAACGCTCCTGTCTGGTGTATTAAGCGATAGTTTTTGTGCCTTGTAACAAAAAGTTACACAATTATTTACAACTTGCCCAAATTTTTTTTAGCAGGTATAATATAACAGTGTAGTAATACAGTTTAATTATTAATTTAAGAGGAAAGAAAAGATGAGTACATTAGAAAAAGTTAAAAAAGTTGTAGTTGATCAATTGAGCGTTGATGAAAAAATCGTTACTCCAGAAGCTAGCTTCACTGGCGATTTGGGTGCAGATTCTTTAGATACTGTTGAATTGGTTATGGCTTTGGAAGAAGAATTCGGCTGCGAAATCCCTGATGAAGAAGCTGAAAAAATCCAAACAGTTCAAGATGCTGTTAACTACATTGATTCACATAAATAGTTTATATTTTGATAAAGCGCGGACGAGTTTTTCGCCCGCGCAATCAAATTTAAAAGCCGTTAATATTAAAAAAAGGTATTAAGATGACTAAGAAAAGAGTTGTAATCACAGGATTGGGTGTGGTTTCTCCTTATGGAGTTGGTGTTGATAAATTGTGGTCCAGTCTTGTTGAAGGAAAGAGTGGAATAAGTGTTCCTGACCTCGTTGATATTGATAAGCATGTTGTCAAAATCGCTGGTGAAGTGAGAGACTTTAACCCTGACGAGTATATGGACGCTAAAGATGCGAAAAAGATGGATAGATTTATTCAATTCGCTATGGTCGCAGCGGATGAAGCTGTTAAAGACGCGAAATTAGAAGATTTGGGCGACATTGACCCTTATCGTGTAGGCGTTATGGTTAGCTCGGCTGCCGGCGGATTTATTACTTTTGAAGAAAACCACAAACGTATTATTGAAAAAGGACCTAATAAATGCTCCCCATTCACTATCCCGATGATGATTGTTAACATGCCATCTGGTAGAATTTCAATAAAACACGGTTTTAAAGGTTTAAATAAAGTTGTTATTTCAGCTTGTGCAACCGGTACGCATTCTATCGGTGATGCTTACAGAGCTATTCAATATGGCGATGCTGATATTATTCTCGCAGGTGGCGCTGAAGCTACTATTTGTGATGTTGGTTTAGGTGCGTTTGCTTCTGCAAGAACATTGTCAAGAAGAAATGATGAACCGGAAAAAGCATCAAGACCTTATGACAAAGACAGAGACGGCTTTGTTATGTCAGAGGGCGCAGGCGTTTTGGTTCTTGAAGACTACGACCATGCTGTTAAACGCGGCGCTAAAATCTACGCTGAAATCGTTGGTTACGGTCAGTCTGCAGACGCTTATGACGTAGTTGCTCCTTGCCCAGAGGGTAATGGCGCTACTAAATCTATGGAATTTGCGCTTAGAGATGCCGGCATGAAACCGGAAGAAATTGATTATATCAATACGCACGGTACAAGTACCGGTTTGGGTGACGTTGCTGAATCTATGGCAGTTGCAAGAGTTTTCGGTGATAAAACACAAAATCCTCACCTGCTCGTAAGCTCTACTAAGAGTATGCACGGTCACATGCTCGGTGCAACAGGGGCGGTTGAGGCTATTGCTTGTATTAAGGCTATTAATGACGGTATTGTTCCGCCAACTATCAACCTTGATAATCAAGATGAAAAAGTTGCTGATTTGGATTACGTTCCTCATAAGGCGCGTAAAGCTGATATTAAAAATGCGTTATCTAACTCATTTGGTTTCGGCGGTCAAAACGCAACAATTATTTTGAAAAAAGTATAAGTAATTTATAAAAAAAGCCCTCGCGAAAGCGGGGGCTTTTTTGTTGGCTAGCAATTTTTTCTTTTCACTTGTTTTTGAATATATAAAAGTAATGTGAAAGGAAAATTATGCAGGTTAGAAATGATTTACAATTAAGAAATAATACCCCAAAACCGTTTTGTAACGTGCCATCGTTCGGGGGGGGGGCNNGGGGGGGGGGGGCGTACCTTAACAGATTAACACAGGTTATACCCGATACTAAAGTTTCCAAAGGGCTTACACAATTGGATAAAAATTGTTTTCAAGGTTATGTTTATTCTATGAAATTCAAACTTGGTACGACGGCTCAAGAAATTCAAAATTTATGTAAATTGCAGGGTGAAGACTTTGTGACCGGTGCGTACGAATTATTGACAAATAAAATGGGTATTCCTGCTGAACTTAAGCCCGTGCTGGTTCCACAGCCGCAACTGGATGCGACGCCTATGAGGTATCTGTTCAACTACAATGTTATCTCGAGAAATCCTGATTTATCCAATCTTTCACAAGCCGAAGTGTTTAATGGTTTGCGTCATGAACTTCAGCATTTTAGGCAAAATATGGATATTTTTAGGCACGAAAAACTTGGAGAAAAAGTTGTAGATATTCATGTTAATGGTTTGGTCGAATCCCAAAAAGCAACTATTAAGCATTTGCTGGCTAGTATGAGCCCGGAAGAATTGGCACAGGATGGTTATCTGGCGAGCGAAGATGCGTATAATATGGTTGTCAGATGCAAAAAACATTTAGAAAATAATGATGCAGCTGCATTTGATAAAGAATTTGAGTCGCTGGCGCCGGCATTTAGACGGGAAGTTAGCGCTTTCCGTCAGAAAGTTGTCAATGCTATGGGGCTTATAAAAGAAGGTACAAATGAGGCTCAAAGAGCAGAACATTATTTTAACGATTTTCAAAATATAAATTATTTTGATACTAATGATGGAATTGATTATGCCAAATACATGGCTTCCGGTATTGAACAGGAGGCACTATTAGCGGGTGAGCGTGCCGGATTTGAGTTTTCGGGCGAGGGCTGCATGGTTAGATATTCAAAAGATAATTTCAAAGCAGCTGTGTCATCCCAAGACTCTGAAGTGCAAAAGATGATGGATGCTTTGGAGCACGCATAAAAAAAACGACATTTAGTAGAATGTCGTCGGAAATCAATAGGAAAAGGGAAAGGAAAAATAGTTATAGTTATGTTGAAAATGAAAGAATTAGTTAATTAGCCAAAGGTTTTGAATCCTGATTCAACGGATTTTTCGATAACTTTAGAAACGGCATCTTTTTCGTTAGA
>MOYE01000012.1 GCA_001899335.1 Candidatus Gastranaerophilus phascolarcticola | reverse complement strand
ATCCTATCCTTTCTTTATTTATATTTTAAACTATGATTGGTACTCTGTCAATAAAAAAAGCGAGGTTTTAACCCCCGCTTTTTGATTAGAAAGGATAAATTATCTTTTTACACAACGGACTTGAGGAGCATCACCGTATGTACCAACTTCTCCGGTTAAAGCGGCAGTTCCTATAGGCATACCATTTTCTAATTGGTTTGTTACGTAAAAGGCACCTCCTTCAACGGTGTTAAATAAAAGTTTGTTATAGACTAATGACATACCTTCTTCAAGATTAGGTAACCTGCTGCTATCCTCAAGTTTTCTACACTCACGGAGCGCTAGGTCAAATGTTATTCTACGCCCTAAGTCGTTTGGGAAAGGCATTGGAGCTACAACAACCGGGTCTGACGGGTATAATACAGTTATAACACCGATATCTTTACCAACGGTATTCGGACCTTTTGAACCATTTAAATCATATACAAAATTTGCGCACATTTTTCCTTGAGAATAATAATAAGTATGCGATACACCATCAGACATTACTCGTGACTGTGCGTAAAGTTTAGTTTGGCATTTAGGGTTATAATAAGTAAGAATGCTTTCACCATTTGCGGTTTCAAAAGCTGCCGCCTTTGTGTCTTGTTGGCTATAATTGCCCCCAGCACCACCAGCCCTGCTGAATAGAGAATTAAATGCGTGCAAGGTTTTTATATCATCAATGTTTATAACAGAAGCACCATCTATTCTGGTAATTTTTGACGCCAAACCGCAATCTTCTAAATGTTCATTATCGCAAATGTTATTAATTTTCATAACTTTAGCAAGCCCGTCTGTAATAAAAGTTTCTGCGGCAGTATCAACACCATCATTTGCATCAGAAGCACTTTCTTCAGTAAGAGTTCCATACCCATTGAGTGCTGGCATGAGTGCTAATGCCTGTGAAAATCTGGCGTAAAGTGCTTTGCGTTGTGTGTTCCAGGTGCGTTCGTTAATGTTGCCGGTTAAACTAGGTAAAGTAATTGCAGCAACCACACCAATAATAGTGAGAGATAACAATATCTCCGCCATCGTGAATGCGGAAAAGTTTTTCATATCAATCTATCCTTTCATTTAATATTATATGCCTTTAAGACTAAGTTGTCAATATAATAGTATTTAAAATCTATTAAACTTTAAAGTAAATTTTAAAATAATATTAAATAATGGGGTAAGAATGGATATTAAACAGGTTGTAGGAAAAAGAATTCAAAAGTATAGAAAGCAAAGGGGATTGACGCAGGAAGCGCTTGCGGAGCTTATTGGAATTGATACTATTTCACTAAGTAAGATTGAAACCGGAAGAAATTATCCTACTTCTGAAAACATAACGAAACTCGCTTACGTTTTGCAAGTTGAAGTTTATGAACTTTTTATCAACGACGCAATAAAAACTAATGAAGAGTTAGTAAAAGAGATATTATCTGATATAGAAAAAATTTCAAATAATAATCAAAAGTTACAGATACTTAAAGCGTCTATAAGTTCAATCATATGAAAAGCGGGGTTTTAACCCCGCTTTTTAATTAGAAAGGATAAATTATCGTTTAATACATCGGGTCCAAGTAGTACTTGTTTCATTTTTCCAGTGACTATATTTTAAAGGTGCATTGCTAGAGCTTTGTATTCTCCAGGCTTTATTACTATTTTTTTCATCAGTAGTTCCAGACCAATAAAAACTGCCTAATAGAAAATTAAAAAGATTTTTATTTAAAATTAAAGAAGAAAGTTCATCAACATTTGGTAATCTGCTATCATTTTCATCATTTTTACAATACTTCACGGCATCTTGCCAGTTAGATGCAGAACTACTGCCCGCTGTCGTTGAAGGCATTGGGGCAACAACTGTAGAATCTGTAGCGTTAAAAACAGTTATTATTCCAATATCTTTACCCGCAGTGTTAGGACCTTTTGTCCCATTCAGGTCATATATAAAATTAACGCAAACTGTTGGTGTCAATAATTCTGTATTCAAATATTCAGTATGGCAAATTTGGTTATAATAAGCAACGATACTCTCTCCATTTGCGGTTTCAAACGCAACAGCTTTTGTATTTGGTGCAGAATAAGACCAACTACCATATGTCATATTAAATGCACCGTTTAATGAATATAGGTTGGTAGGTATATTAACATCTGTACCAATTACGTTTTTTATTGTAGAAGTAATACCGCAATCTTTTAAATGGTTGTTGTCGCAAATGTTATTAATTTTGAGAACTTTCGCAAGCCCTGCTGTAACAAAAGTTTCAGCAGCCGTGTCGACAGCCGAGGTCGAGTCATTACCTTCTATCAGTGTTCCATAACCATTCAGCGCTGGCATAAGAGAAATAGCTTGAGATATTCTAGAGTAAAGTGCTTTGCGTTGAGTGTTCCAGGTTCTTTCGTTAATATTGCCAGTTAAACTAGGTAAAGTAATCGCTGCAACAACACCTATAATTGTAAGAGATAATAAAATCTCTGCCATAGTGAAAGCGTAATCATA
>MOYE01000011.1 GCA_001899335.1 Candidatus Gastranaerophilus phascolarcticola | reverse complement strand
GATGATGATGCATACAATGATGCAATGAATCAATATGAATATGACAAAGCTCAATATGACCAGGATGTACAAGAAATAAATGCTAAGATAGAAATAATTCAAACAGAAGACAAGGATTTAGAAATTCGTTTAAAACAACTCGATACCGAGCAGGACGCTATCTCCAACGAAATGGATGCCGTTACCAAGGTAATCGAAAAGAACGTTGAATCCTCTTTCAAAACTTTTGGCTAAGGCACTGAGTGCCCTCTATAATGGGCTTGCGGGCTTACGGTCAAAACTTATTTCAACATATAAAAAAGCTCCGGAAAACCGGAGCTTTTTTTACGCCCGGTTAGAAATGGTTGCAATGAAATTTTGTTTGTTATAATTTAAATATGTGTATTATTTTATACAAGAAGAAGGAGACTCATATGAGTGAAAGAAAATTAGTTGGAACAGGAGAAATGTTCAAAAAAGCATTAGCTGGCGGTTATGCTATCGGTGCTTACAACGTTAACAACATGGAAATTTTACAAGCTATCGCTGAAGCTGCTGAAGAAACTCAATCACCTATTATCTTACAAGTTTCAGCAGGCGCAAGAAAATATGCTAACCAAACTTACTTGGTAAAATTGGTTGAAGCTGCATTGGCTACTACTACAGTACCTATCGCTCTTCACTTAGACCACGGTGCAGATTTTGAAATTTGCAAATCTTGTATTGATGGCGGTTTCTCATCTGTTATGATCGACGGTTCAAGATTCCCATTGGAAGAAAACATCGCTTTAACTAAAAAAGTTGTTGAATACGCTCACGCTCACGGCGTTTCTGTTGAAGCTGAACTCGGTAAATTAGCAGGCGTTGAAGATGATGTTAAAGTTCATGCAAAAGATTCAACTTACACAGACCCTCAAGAAGCTGCAAGATTCGTTAAAGAAACCGGCTGCGACTCATTAGCTGTTGCTATCGGTACTTCACACGGTGCTTACAAATTCAAAGGCGAAGCTAAATTAGACTTCGAAAGACTTGCTGAAATCAAAAAAGCAGTTAACGAAGCTGTTGGTTATGACTTCCCATTGGTTCTTCACGGTTCATCTTCTGTACCTAAAGAATTTGTTGCAAAATGTAACCAATACGGTGGTCAATTACCTGACGCTCAAGGCGTTCCTGAAGATATGTTGAACTTCGCTTCTAAACACGGCGTTGCTAAAATCAACATTGATACAGACTTGAGATTAGCTATGACTTCAACAATCAGAGAATTCTTTGTTGAACACCCTGAAAAATTCGACCCACGTGAATACATGGGACCAGGCAGAACTGCTGTTAAAGAAATGGTTAAACACAAAATGGTTGACGTTCTTGGTACAGCTGGTCACGCTAAAGATTAATTTTAATATAATTATTAAAGTTCTGAAAACGCCCGTAAATCGGGCGTTTTTTGTTGCATTGTAAACAAATGTTACAAATTTATATAGAAAAATTAAAGATTTAAAAAAATATGCCGATAAACCATGGTAAGGAAACGAAAAATGAAAGGAACTCAGTTATGGGTATGGCGGCATCTCAAGCTCGGTTTTTAGGACTGACGGCGAGAAAAACAAACGT
>MOYE01000010.1 GCA_001899335.1 Candidatus Gastranaerophilus phascolarcticola | reverse complement strand
TCTAACGAAAAAGATGCCGTTTCTAAAGTTATCGAAAAATCCGTTGAATCAGGATTCAAAACTTTCGGCTAATTAACTAATTCTTTCATTTTCAACATAACTATAACTATTTTTCCTTTCCCTTTTCCTATTGATTTCCGACGACATTCTATTAAATGTCGTTTTTTTTATGGCTTCGCCCGGTTCCGCCGAGCAGAGCCACGAAGATTGCGTAAGCTATCATAGAGACGAACGGGTCTATCGCGAAGCGGAGGCAACAAAAAGAGTGTCCGTATGGACACTCTTACTTAAATTAATTACTATCGTTTTACACAGTGAACAGTAAATTTAGAGCTTCTATTCTGCCTATAACGGGCACCAGATGAGAACCCTTGTGTCCAGCCCAAAGTAGGGGTTGCAATAATAGAAGACCAGTAATCCGTAGATGATGTTGATAGCGAGCCATTCATCAAAAGTTGGTTCACAAACATAGATGAGAGTTCATCTAATGACGGGATACGGTATTCAGGATCCTGCTCTTTACACATACCTGTTGCCTCTTGCTGGGTTGCAGTTTGTGCAGCTGCTTTTTGAACCGGAACATTTGGCGCGACCACAGAACTATCTACAGGGAAAAGAACTGTTATAAAACCAATATCCTTACCAACTGTGTTTGGACCTTTATTCCCATTTAAGTCAAATATGAAATTCGCACAAATTTTAGGTTGAACATTATAATTTGTATTTTCATTCATTGACGGCTGGCAGTTTGGGTTGTAAAAGGCTATAACACTTTCTCCGTTTTGAGTTTCAAAAGCCGCAGCTTTTGTATCAAGCTGTGAGTAAGGCATATACAGGCTTGCACTAGTCATATTGGAATTTAATTCCGACATTGTTGTAGGGGTAGCGATTATCGAGCCATTCAATGCGAAGATATTGCTGGTTATACCACAGTCTTGCAGATGTTCATAGTCGCAAATATTATTGATTTTAAGAACTTTTGCCAGTCCGTCAGTAACAAACGTTTCGGCGGCGGTATCGACAGCAGATGTTGAGTCATTACCCTCTACGAGAGTTCCGTAACCGTTTAGCGCGGGCATAAGGGCAATTGCCTGTGAAAATCTCGCATAAAGCGCTTTTCTCTGCGTATTCCAGGTTCGTTCGTTAATGTTACCAGTGAGCGACGGAAGCGTTATCGCGGCGACTACGCCTATAATTGTTAGAGATAAAAGTATCTCCGCCATTGTAAAAGCGGTTGAGAGACGCCCCCCCCCNNCCCCCCCCCCCTGCATGTGGTAATACGTTTTTCTTGTTCATAAATTCCATCCTTTCTAAATTTATATAATCAGTTTAAACCATGTTTTGATAAAGGTCAAGCCCAATTATTACAAGCTAAAGGAATCGTCTTTTAATAGCTGCTGTTCTATAGATTCTGACGGCGGGGTAATCTTTACAGGAATCCCCCTCTTATAATATTTCAAACCAACACCCTCGGTTCCCGCAGGAGATTTCTTTATATTACCGCTAAAATCAATACTTTTATTGTTTAATCGTAAAACAAGATTTTGCTCAACGTCTTTTGCTATGATATTCTTCGAAAATGAACGAACTTTTTCGTATTGTTCTGCTGCTTTTGAAAAATTTTGTGCATTAAAAGCCTTTTTGCCGGAGGCAAGCGGCATTGAATATGATTTTTGCCATAGGGCAACGCCCTCATTATCAATAAGAACCACTTTTGTTGTCAAAACATACGGGTAATCAATCTGAAAATCGGAGGCAAGTTTAAGAGTATCCCATAAATCAAGTTTTGCACCGTTTTTATCTTCAACATAACCTGCTACAAGCAAAATTTTATCCGAGGTTCCGAATTTAGAAGTTTTGGCGAGTTTTTCAAAATCAATCAAACTCGTTTTACGAAACTTTTCGCCAACTTCGCGCAGAGTATAATCGTTTGTCATAAGAGCTTTTACAGTCTCCAAACGCGGCGAATTAACCTTATTTCCTAGTAGAAAATTTTGTATTATATCGTCAGCAACTATTTCAGACGCTGTTTCAAACCCGTAGGAATTATTATTTTGCAAGTCTGTCATATAAAGAGGGAGCACAAAAACTTCTTCCTCTTTTGCAAACGCCGCCAAACCTATAAGCATCAAAAACATTACCAAAAATTTTTTCATAACCATATTATACTCCAAATAAACGATTTTACAAAGAAGAAATTATACTAAAATAAGATTTGAGGTGTCGAATGGATTACAGAGAATTATTAGCCAAAGCAAAAGAAGTTTCCCAAAACGCGTACGTTCCGTATTCGAAATTCAAAGTTGGAGCGTGTGTCCTAACAGAAGACGGAAGCACTTTTTGCGGTTGCAATTTTGAGAACGTAAGTTACGGTTTAACTATTTGTGCAGAACGCAATGCTATAGGAACTGCAATCGCAAACGGTCAAACAAAAATTCAGGCAATAGCAATTTATTCACCTAATGAAGACAATTGTGTTCCTTGTGGTGCGTGCCGCCAGGTACTTGCGGAATTCAAATGCGATGAAGTCATCACCGAAGTCAAAGGTGAGCCTAAAGTGTACAAACTTAATTATCTTATACCTGAAAGTTTTCAATTTTAATGTATTTGATTGAATTAATAGTAAAAAAATTTTTCAGCAAAAACAATGGTTTTATAAAGCAAAAAACAGAAGAAGAGCTTGAGGAAGAGCGTTGCGAACATGTTTTCATGCCAGTAGACAGTACGGGCGAAATTCTTGCCTGCCGTAACTGTGGCGCTGTGGTACATAAAAGTAAATTAAAAAATATAAAACACCAAATTGATTAAAAAGTCCGCAACGAGCATGTAGATAGTAGAAAGAATTGATGCGCGGGTCGTAGAAATTCCGACCTGTTTTGCGCCGCCAGTTGTGGTATATCCCTGCGTTGCGCATACAAGTGTTATCAACGCGCCAAAAATCATTGCTTTAAAAAGGCTTATATAAACATCTCTTATTGAAAGCCATGCCCAAACAGAGTTAATATACCTTGCGGGGTGCAAATCAATTGTCGCCTCTGCAACAAACATGCCGCCAACAATCCCGACGAATTCAGCAAGAAGCACTACCATTGGAACTGTAAAAAATCCGGCAAGGATTCTCGGTGTGAAATAATATCCGACGGGGTCAACTTTCAAAGTTTTCAGAGCATCTACCTGTGACGTTACCTGCATATTTGCGATTTCTGCGCTAATAGCTGTTCCTGCGCGTGCACCAATCGCAAGCGCAACAAACCCCGGTGCAATTTCTCTTATCATTACAATAGCAATTGAGCCGCCAATATAAGTATCAGCCCCGGACATAGCAAAACTTTTTGCCACCTGAATGGTCATAACCAAAGACGCAATGAAAACAATCATCAGGGATATCGGCAATGAGTCGTAACTTATTGCCGATGCCTGAGAAATTATTGTGCTGAAACGTGCCTGCCCGGAGAACAAGTATTTAAAACAACGTATTAAGTTTTGAACACATAGTCCGAGGAACGTAAACACACGCTGCTCCTTATTAATAAACCGGCATACACCAGTGTTTGTACTTAGCAACTTTACCTTTTACTACATCAAAATACAGATTTTGTAATTTTGTAGCAACAGGTCCGACTTTACCATCACCAAGTTTTCTGCCGTCGATTTCAACAATCGGGCTAACTTGTGCGCCGGTTCCGCAATAGAATGCTTCATCAGCGAGGTAAAGTTCTGAACGGTCAATTGGGCGTTCTTCAACTTCAATACCCAAATCTTTTGCCAGTTCAATAATAGTATTTCTTGTAATACCAATCAAAATACTGTCGGTTTTAGCAGATGTAACGAGTTTTCCGTTCATAACCATGAAGAAGTTCATTGCAGAACCTTCCGTAACCTGTCCGCATTCATCCAAAACGATAGCATCGTCAAAACCTGCGTTATGGGCGTCTGTTTTAATCAATGCAGAGTTTGCATAAGCACCGCTCACTTTAGCACGAGGCGGAATTGAGTTGTCACCGTTTCTTCTCCAAGATGAAACACAAACTCTCAAACCTTTTGATGTATCAATATAATCACCCATTTTGTTTGTCAACAATACGAAAGCATCAGGGTTATCATAAAGACCAGGACCTACTTTTTGTGCACATTTGTACAATGTAGGACGGATGTAAGTATTTTCTCTGTAATTATTTTTTCTTAATTGTTCAGCCGTCAGTTTGCAATATTCATCAATGCTCATAGTCGGAGTCATGAACATAATTTTCGCACTAGCGAACATTCTTTCATAGTGTTCTTTAACCCTGAAAGCGTATAATTGCTGTTCTTCTTCGTTCCAATAAGCTCTAATGCCTTCAAATACGGAGGTACCGTAAAGAAAAGCATGAGTTCTGACCGGGATAGAAGCCTTAGTTGAATCAACCCATTCCCCGTCTAAATAAAAATATTCTGTCATATTTCTCTCCTTTTAAACTTCCCTTTGCACACATAGTAGCACGAAAAACTTTTATGAACAAGTAAGTTGACAAAAGTTGAAAAAGTGTTACAATAATAGCACATAGTGGGGGTTAGTATGATAGGGGCATTACAAAGTTTTGCAGCAGCGAAACAAAATTTAATCAATAAGAATTATAATGAAATTTATGCTCACGAACTTGCGCACAAGACAGCAGGCGGACATCTTGCCGGAGCGATTGTTATAGAGCGTAATTCCGAGGGTATTCCTGTCGGAGGTCACGTGGAGATAAAAATGCCATCGCTTAATCCTAACAATCCTAAGCAAACGATAAATGACGCCGACACCGTAATCCGTTCTGCAATGGCGCCTTCTGACCCGTCCGGTCAGGACTACAAGGTCGCAGCACAGGCTCGAGCAATAAAAGCACAGGCGCAAGAAATGCAAAATAAGCAAAGATTAAACATTTTGGCGTAAATTATATTTTGTAACGAACCACAGTATTTGTTCCCTGCGACGAAATAAAAAGATAGCCGCCGCTGACATACAAATAATACGGCTTTTCTATATTTTCGATTAAAGTCGTGAGTTGATGTGAGGATGAAAGTTTCATTACAGAGTTACTGTTATAGTTTGCGATATAAAGATTTCCGCCCTCATCCATTGCAAGTCCGATTGGTCCGTTTAGTTTCGGAGTTTTAAGATAAACCATTTTCTCACCGGTCGGAGTTATACGGAAAATAAGATTATCCGAATAGTTCGCAACATAAAGATAACCAAGGTTATCCACCACAATTCCTGTCGGGCTCGGAAGATTTTCATAATAGAAATTGCCGGCAAATGTTCCTTGCGCAGCAGGTTCCTCAACCGGTACAATATCTTCAGCCGGCTGTGAGGCTTTTATTGTTTGAATATCCGTTCCCATTTGGCGTGCGAGCTCCTGACCTTTATAGTAAAGCGGATTGCTTACTGGAAGTTTTGCAAGATATTCTTTTGATTGTTCGGGTAAATTCATTTTGTAGCTTACAAGCGCCGCATGATAAATCGCATCGTAATCATCGGGTTTGCGTGCCAACAATTCTTTGAACATCGAAATCGAAGCCTCATACTGTTTCAGGTAGTCAAAAGTCATGCCTAAATTATAATAAGCATCAATATATTCAGGCTCTAAATCAATTGCTTTCCTGAAACAGTCTACAGCTTCATCAAATTGACCGGAGTTATAGAAATCAATACCTTTATTATATTCAAGTTTTGCATCCGTGTCGACCCGAACCGGTTTATTGTCCGCCAATGCCGGCACCGCGCAAAACAAGAATATTAATAAAAGGATTTTTTTTAGCATATTTCTTCTAACTCTTTGATTAATTTTTCATTCTTTTCGGCAAATTCTTTACCTCTTGCGATTATTGCAAGTTTCAGAATGTTAGCCAAATTGATTGTTTGAAGTTCTTTGTAGTTATCCGGAAGTCTTAGGCTCCAGTTTTTGTCACCTGAAGTTCCCGGACGGTTGTATACATCGTAAACATTGAAATAATCTGTAAAGAATATTTGAATATTTTGGGCTTTAGACGCAAACATTTCAACAAGTTTTGTTTCTGTGAGGAAGTCTGCATCGTTAGTCATTTTTACGATGATATCGTCTTTGTTATCACATTCAGCGAAGAGGTCTTCTACAAGGTTTTTCACGTGAAGATATCCCTCGTGAGTGTGAACGAGTGAATCCGCCCACATTTTTACAGGTTCGTTATCATGGGTTCCAACCATTGCCCAGCATTTTTCGTCAATATTGCAGCAGCGGTATGGATCTTTTTCTTTTTCAGGTTCTGTAAACTGTGTGAGTTTCATACCTTGAAGTTTATATTCTTTCATTACTGACGCAACAGGATTTGTCAAGGTTCCGAGGTCTTCACAAACAATTGAATTTTTATCCAGACCCTCTTCTTTAGCAGCCTCGATAACAATTTTTTCGATTAAGCGACCGTAAAGTTTAACTTGTTTTTTAGTTAAAGTTTTAACACGTTTTTCTTTATCAGCCTCAAGTTCCATATCGAGGTCTTCGATTGACGGAATTGCGTATTTTGAAAGTTCAGGATGTTCCGGTGAAGAGTAAAGTCTTCCTGCACCTTGTTCAATCATAGGTTTTTTACCCGCCTTGTAAACCCACGGGTCGATTAAGCCTACAATGTGGTCAATTCTTACGCCGCCAGGATTTTCACGGAACATTTTGCGGAAAAGATTTTTCATTAAAATTCCGCCTTCATCTAACGAACCATCCGGCTTGTAAAGTTTTTCAGGGTTCATAACAGGGAAGCCCCATGCCTGTCCGTCTTTTGAGAAATAATCCGGAGGACAGCCCAAGCACCAGCCGTCTAAAAATAATGATTGGTAAGCCCAAGTGTCACGGTCAGAGAACGCAACTTGTCTGTCAGCAATCATTTTAATATCGTTTTTGAGCGCAAATTCCAAAGTTTCTTCATTTTGTTTTGCACAGATAAATTGAATAAATTTATATTGTTCAATATCGTCAGAATATTTGTTTTCGATTTCTTCAATGCGTTTAGCAAATTCCATTTGTTCTTCGTAGGATTTCGGATTTAAAAGATTTTTATCTGTTTCATTTGTCCAGCTAGGCCAGTAATCGTTACCGTTTTCAATTGTAAGAGCCTCATATAAAGCATCTTTATCAAGCCACTGCGCATTTTCTTTTTTGAATTTTTCAAATTCTTTTTCCATTTTTTTAGAATGTTTGGTTTTGTAATTATTCCAAACTTCTGTCAGCGCAATGTTTTGCTGCCTGTAAATATATGAATAAGCTGTTTTGTTTGTATCTTTATTAGGATTGTTTGCAACGATTTCGTTGTAAGTGTCTAAAGACAAAAGGTTTTCCCATTTTTTAGTTGTCAAAGATTTAAGATCAATAAACAACGGGTTAGCTGAAAAAATTGTACCTGTATAAGGAGAAGAATCACAGCTTTTAGTCTTGCCCGCAGGTCCAAGCTGGATAGCATCAAAAAGACCTTTTGAATATTCAATAAAATCACGTCCTGCTTGAGAATTAATAGTTCCAAAACCTGTATTCTCTCCCGGAGCAGCCGGAAAACTTCCGTTGTGCATAATTACAACAAAGTTCTTCTTGCCCAGTGTTTTCAGAGCTTTTCTGATAACTTTTTTACATTTGTCATTCATACCAATAACCCCTTATATAATATCTCTTCTTACATAAAATATGAAAGCACATACATATACCGTTTGCAAGTTAATCTACTATATAGTTACAAATGTTAAACCTTTTCTTTACAATAAGTATATTTTTGTATAACATAAAAGAAAGGGGTACTAGGAGATAAAAACATGTTGAAGTATAAGAGAGTATTATTAAAAATAAGTGGAGAGGCATTACTAGGCGAACAGCAATTTGGTATCGACCAAAATCCTGTGAGAAAGGTTGCCGAAGAAATTAAAAAAGCTCGTGATTTAGGCACCGAGATTGCGGTAGTTGTAGGCGGCGGGAATATTTTCCGCGGGATGAAAAACAGTGCAAAATTAGGAATGGATCAAGCATCAGGCGATTACGTCGGAATGCTTGCAACCGTAATGAATGCAATTGCACTTCAAAGCGCACTAAACCAATTGCAAGTTCCGTGCCGTGTTCAAACTGCGATAGCAATGAACCAAATCGCAGAGCCTTACATCCGCCACCGTGCAATAAGACACCTTGAAAAAGGCAGAGTCGTAATTTTTGCAGCCGGAACCGGAAACCCGTTCTTTACAACCGACACGGCATCAGCGCTAAGAGCCTCCGAAATTAATGCAGAAGCAATGCTTATGGCGAAAAACGGAGTCGACGGCGTTTATACAGACGACCCACGCACGAACCCGGATGCCAAGAAAATTGAAGAAATGACCTATGATGACATCATCAAAAACGAACTTAAAGTTATGGATACAGCAGCCTGTGCGCTGTGTAAACAAAATCATATTCCGATTGTTGTATTTGATTTTGAGCTTGAAGACGGGCTTTGTAAAATTCTTAACAACGAAAAAATCGGAACTTACGTACACTAAATAATATTACAACCGCATCTGCGCGGCTATAAGAAAGAGGTATAAACTATGTCAGAAGCATTAGATGAATTATTTTTATTTGGCGAAGAAAAAATGGAAAAAGCTATCACCCAGCTTCACCGTGAATTTGCAAGCGTTCGCACCGGTCGTGCCAACCCGCTGGTTCTCGACAAAGTAGTGGTTGATTACTACGGCGCACCTACCCAACTTCGTCAAATGTCACAAGTTAGCGTTCAAGAAGGTACAACCCTCGTAATCGCACCTTACGACAAATCAGTTCTTAAAGAAATTGAAAAAGCTATTATTAAAGCTGATTTAGGCGTAAATCCTAACAGTGACGGTATTTGCATTCGTTTGAACTTCCCGCCGTTGACAGAAGAAAGCAGAAAACTTATCGTTAAAGACGTTAAGAAAATGGGCGAAGACGCAAAGGTTGCCGTTCGTAACGCAAGACGCGATATGACAGATGACTTGAAAAAAATCGAAAAAGAAGAAAATCTTCCTGAAGATATGGTTAAAGATACTCAAGACAAAATTCAAAAACTTACAGATAAATACACCGGAATTGTTGACAGTGAAGTGTCTGCAAAAGAAAAAGAGGTTTTAACCGTATAATGGATTTAGGATTAAATAAGAACGCAACAAGAATGCTAACAGGATTAGTCTTAGGGCTGGTCGTACTTTATTCAATAATCTGGGGCGGGATTTGGCTCGCAGTTGTGGTTTTAGGCTTTATGTGCCTGGCTTCGCGCGAGTACGTAAAAATTCTTGAACATAAAGGATTTTATCCGAGTCTCAAGATTATTATTGCATCAGAAATATTCCTTGCAATAATCGCATATTATAAACAGTTTGATTTAGTATCAATAGCCCTTACGATGTGTTCCATGGCGGCATTCTTGTGGGTCTTATTCAGAGGTCGCCAGCCATATATTGCAAATGTTGCAACAACCATTTTAGGTTTTGTCTATTGCGGTTGGTTTCCGCTGCATCTGATTTTCCTGCGCGACTTGCACTCAAACATATACAGCAGCGGCCTCGGGTTCGTAATCATGATGTTTACTTCAATCCTGTTGACAGACATCGGCTGCTATTATGTAGGAACAAAATTCGGCAAACATAAACTTGCTCCGATAGTAAGCCCTAACAAAACAATCGAAGGCTCAATCGGCGGAATTATTTGCGCTATGATAGGTGCATCACTGGTTGGTTTTACAATCGGCGTCGAATGGTATCTGTCAGCACTTGCCGGATTGTTCTGTACAATCTGTGCACAGATTGGCGATTTATGCGAATCACTGATTAAACGTGACGCAGGCGTAAAGGATTCGGGTAATAGTCTTCCGGGTCACGGAGGATTTTTGGACAGAGCGGACAGCTTTATTTTCACCATCCCTATTATGTTCTACTTCACAAAATGGGTGATAATGAACGATAGCGCAATGCCCGCAATTATAGAATTTTTCAAAAACTTATTTTAAAAGAGGAGCCGTTTTGGCTCCTCTTTTTTTAATTACGTCTCACGCACCAACCGGAAGTCACAGAACCACCGTCCTTATCCTTCCAAACAGAGCCCATCATACCTTGCGCAAAAAATAAATGATATACACCAGCTCCATCTTTGGTAATAGTAGCCGACATATAATTATCATTACTATTATTCAATAATAATTTATTAGTAAACATAGCCGCTAATTCTTCACGTATCGGGAGTCTGGTATTGTCATAGTTGCGACAATGAGATACTAATGTGGCATAATTTCCACGAGTAATAGAACCAATTTCCGGTAGCGGCATAACCACATGCGAGTCAGTTGGATATAAAACTGTTATAAAACCAATATCTTTGCCGACTGTGTTCGGTCCTTTTGAGCCATTTAAATCAAAGATAAAATTGGCACAAATTTTAGGTTGAATCATATAAAAGTTACTCTCACCCATATCCGTAACACAATTTGGCTGATAATACACTGCTATACTTTCACCATTGGCTGTTTCAAACGCAGCTGCTGCAGCATTAATTAATGAATGCGATTGGTAAATTGCTGAAGTAGAATATAATGCATTGTTCATTGCACTATTAAGAGATGTCCAATTTTGAGGAAAATCAATTGTTGAAGCTGCAAGAGTCGTTAACTTTCCAGGAATACCACAATCAGGTAAATGGTCGCTGTCACAAATATTGTTAATTTTAAGAACTTTGGAAAGTCCTGCCGTTATGAAAATTTCAGCAGCCGTATCTGCGGTTACGCTACCGCTTTCGTCCTCTGTGAGTGTTCCGTAGCTATTTAACGCCGGCATTAAAGATATTGCCTGTGACATTCGGGCATAAAGAGCTTTTCTTTGTGTATTCCAAGTTCGCTCATTAATATTGCCCGTCAAACTTGGCAATGTTATCGCGGCAACTACACCAATAATTGTTAGAGAGAGTAAAATCTCTGCCATAGTAAATGCGGTTAAGAGGCGCCCCCCCCCCCCNNCCCCCCCCCTGTCAAAATGTTTACATTTCGTTTTTTCATAATTTCTATCCTTTCTAAATTCAGTTTAAACTATTTTACAATCAATGTCAATTCATGTTATAATAACGCTATGAAAAGATTAGAAAAAGTTTTTAATATAAAAATCAACGATGAAGAGCTTTTTAAAAGAGCATTAACACACCCGTCTTACACAAAAGAACAGGAAGACTCTTTTTTAAATTCTTATGAAAGATTAGAATTTCTCGGTGATTCTGTATTAAAACTTTTAACTTCAGACATTCTGTTTGAAATGTTTCCGGAGTTTCCGGAGGGCAAACTTTCTAAAATCCGTTCAATTGTGGTTTCGGATATGACTCTGGCAAAAATTTTCAAAGCGTTTAAACTTGAAGAGTACTTAATTATTGCCAAACACGAAAAGAAACAGGGTTTAAGTCACAATGACACGATATGCGCCTGTGCATTTGAAGCGCTGCTGGGAGCATTTTATCTTGAGGGAAAACTCTGTGAACTAAGAACTTTTCTTGCAGAAGTTTTAAAACCTTACATTGATGATGTAAACGAAAATTATATCAATTTTAATGCAAAAGCACTTTTGCAGGAATACACGCAGGGTATAAACAAACAACTTCCGGTGTATAAACTTTTGGAAGAAACAGGTCCCGCGCATAAAAAAGTCTTCACGGTGCAGGTATCATTCAATGATGAAATCTGCGGTATCGGCTCCGGCAAGACTAAAAAAGAGGCAGAACAAAATGCGGCAACAGAAGCGTGTAAAAAGTTTAATGTGGGAGAATGTCAATGATTATTTCACCGTCGATATTATCAGCGGATTTTGCAAATCTTGAACGCGACATAAAACTCGTAGAGACAAACGGAGCGGATTGGATTCATGTTGACGTTATGGACGGTCATTTTGTGCCGAATATTACAATCGGTATTCCGGTTACGGCGGCACTCAAACGCGTTGCGAGCGTTCCGCTTGACGTTCATTTAATGATAGAAAACCCTGAAAAATACGCACAAGATTTCATCAAAGCCGGCGCGGATATTTTGACATTCCACTACGAAGCAATGCGAAATGACGAAGAGATATTCAAACTTATTCGTCTTATAAAAGCCCACGGTGTCAAGGCAGGATTATCAATCAAACCTAAAACACCGGCAGAAAAAATTCTTCCGTTTTTAGACGAACTTGACCTTTTGTTAGTAATGACAGTAGAGCCCGGATTTGGCGGACAAAAATTTATGGAAGACTGCGCCGAAAAGATTAAAGTTATCCGTAAAAATGCACCGTCAAGCCTGATTGTGCAAGTCGACGGAGGAATTAACGCAGAAACAGGGCGGATTTGCAGGGATTACGGCGCGACCTCGCTTGTTGCAGGCAACTATGTTTACAAATCCGCCGACATTAAATCCGCGATTGAATCCTTAAAAGCGTAATATTTCTTTGTAAAAATTAGCCTAAAAGTTATGTTTGTGCTACAATTTAGGTATATAGAATTAGGGAGAAATTTACATGTCAGAAAGCACTCAAGACATTATGGAAAAGACCGGGGGAGAGACGGAAGCAATCGCTGTTAACGAACCAACACAAGAATTTGAACAAATAGAAACGAAAACTTCAACGAACTACGGTGCAAGCAGCATTCGTGTACTTGAAGGATTGGAAGCTGTTCGTATGAGACCGGGTATGTATATCGGCTCAACTTCACAACGCGGCTTACACCACTGTATTTACGAAATCGTTGACAACTCTATTGATGAATCTTTAGCCGGCTACTGTACTGATATTATTGTAACAATCAACAAAGACAATAGCGTTACTGTTCAAGATAACGGTCGCGGTATTCCTGTTGACATCAAGCCAGAATCAGGTAAATCCGCACTGGAAATCGTTCACACGGTTCTTCACGCAGGCGGTAAATTCGGTGACGGCGGCTATAAGGTTTCCGGCGGTCTTCACGGCGTTGGTGCTTCTGTTGTTAACGCGCTTTCTGAAAAATATATCGTAGAAGTTTCACGTCAAGGTCATATACACCGTCAGGAATATATGAGAGGCGAACCGGTTACACCTGTTGAAGTTATAGGCGATACTGACAAAACCGGTACAAAAACGACTTTCTGGCCTGACCCTGAAATCTTCACGGAAACAACAGAAATCGACAAAGACGTTATCGCGAACAGACTTCGTGAAATGGCTTTCTTAAACAAAGGTTTGAAAATCATTTTCGTTGACGGCGTAACCAATGAAGAAGAAATCTTCCACTTTGAAGGCGGTATCGGAAGTTACGTTGAATTTTTGAACAAAAATAAAACTGTTCTTCACGAAAAACCAATTTACTTAGATAAAGTCGTTGACGGCATGCAAATTGAAGTTGCAATGCAATACACAGACGCGTACAACGAAAGCGTTCTTTCATTTGCAAACAACATCAATACGCATTCAGGCGGAACCCACTTGACCGGATTCAGAAACGCAATCACACGTGTTTTCAATGATTATGCAAGAACCAACAAAATCCTGAAAGAGTCAGAACAAAACCTGACCGGTGAAGACGTCAGAGAAGGTTTGACCGCGATAGTTTCTGTCAAGATTTCAAACCCTGAATTTGAAGGTCAAACAAAAGAAAAATTAGGCAACCAGGAAGCTATGGGGGCAACTCAAGACGCCGTACGTGACAAGTTGCAGGAATGGCTTGAATTTAACCCTAAAATTGCCAAAATAATTTTAGAAAAAACACTTCAAGCACAACGTGCACGTGAGGCAGCTAGAAAAGCAAGAGAACTTACACGCAGAAAATCAGTTCTTGAAACTTCAACATTGCCAGGAAAACTTGCCGATTGCTCAAACCGCGAACCTGAAAAATGCGAAATCTACATCGTTGAGGGAGATTCTGCGGGCGGTTCTGCAAAACAAGGCAGAAACAGAATGTTTCAGGCTATCCTGCCGTTGAGAGGTAAAATCCTTAACGTAGAAAAAGCACGTTTAGATAAAATCTATGGCAACAATGAAATTCAATCAATGGTTCAGGCGTTCGGCATAAACATCAGCCGCAACGAAGACGAAATCAACCTTGAAAAACTTCGTTACCACAAAATTATTATCATGACCGATGCGGACGTCGACGGAGCTCACATCAGAACGCTTTTATTAACGTTCTTCTTCCGTTATGCAAAGCCGTTAATCGAAAACGGTCACGTTTACATTGCACAACCTCCATTGTTCAAGGTTACAAGTGGAAAAACTTCCGAATACCTTTACGATGAACGCGCGCTAGACGTAATGCTGAAAGAACGCGGTATTAAATCTCTAAGTCTTTCAGACCGCAAGAAAACAAAAGTTAAAACAGGCGATGAGTTGTTAGAACTGGTTAAAAATATGTCAACATACTACAATGCATACAATAACCCGATTTTGAACCTCTTCCCTGCCGTATTTTTAAGAGCGCTCGTCCGTTCAGAAATCAAAGTGGAAGACTTTGAAGACCAAATTAAAATGGGTGAAATCGTTGAATATATCAACCACTACCTTAAAGACCACGCTGAAAACTACAACATTGCAGAGGCGGCAAGCTATAACGTAGAGTTGAAATACAACAGCGAAAGTGCAAAATACTTTATGCAATTGAATTTAAACGATGAAGAACACGTACTTATGAACGCAAATATTATTAAAAGTCCGGAGTACAAACGTTTAAAAACAGCATATCCGTTAATCAGAGATTTCTTGATTGAGGAAGAACAAAGTCTTAATCTAGAAACCGATACCGGTGAATATGATATTCAATCATTTGAAAAACTCCAAAAGATTATAGATGAAAGAGGTCAAAAAGGTTTGACAATCCAACGTTTCAAAGGTTTAGGCGAAATGATGCCGCAACAACTATGGGAAACAACAATGGATCCAGCGACCAGAACATTATTGAAAGTAAACATTGAAGATGCAATGCTTTGTGATCAACTGTTCGACATTCTTATGGGCGACAAGGTTGACCCGCGCCGTAACTTCATTGAGGCTAACGCCGTTTACGCGACAAACATTGATACATAGAAAGAAGGCAACACAAAATGTCAGTAAAAGAAAAAAACATTAAAGATGTTATTTCCCAATTACATCAAATGAAAAAGGGACAAGGGGCACAGACAATGAGAAAACAACTAATCTTTTTAGGCCCGCCAGCTTGCGGCAAAGGAACGCAAACAAACAGACTGGCTGAATATTTGAACTTGCCTCACGTAGATACAGGTTCATTGTTAAGAGCAGAAATCCAAGGTCAAACACCTAACGGTATCGTAGCAAAATCGTTCATTGATAAAGGACAATTAGTTCCGGTCGAACTCGTTGCATCAATTATCAAAGACAGACTGTCACAAGAAGACTGCCAAAACGGTTATATTTTGGACGGTTTCCCAAGAAGTCTTGAACAAGCAGAAGCGTTAGAGGAAATGAACGCCGAAATCAACGGCACAGATGGTTCAGATTTCCGTGCGATTTACTTTGATTTAGATCAGGAAGTTCTGATTTCACGTATAGTAAATCGTCGTTCTTGTTCAGCTTGCGGCGAAATTTATAATATTAAATTCCACCCAACCAAAGTTGAGGGAATTTGCGACAAATGCGGCGGAAAGTTAACGCAACGCAAAGACGACAACGAAGAAACGGCAAAGGCTCGTTTTGAAACCTACTTCCGCGAAACTGCTCCGTTGATTGACTTCTATAAGAATAAGGGAGTTTTAAAAACAATCAACGCAAACGGTTCAATCGACGAAGTTTGGGAAAGAATTTTAGAAGTTATCAAATAAAAAAGAGGGCGGTCGCCCTCTTTTTTTAGTTTCGTTTTACACAAAGCGCTGCTAACGCATCCTCTTTATCAAGAGAATATTTCATTCCGTATGAATTACCAAACGCCCACGAATTTGAGGAATCAATTTTTGTTGCAGACCAGGTATATTGCGCAGAGCCAAAAAGTTCTTCGCCGACAAGTACGCGATTATAATAAATTGACAATAATTCATCAATATTTGGTAATCTATATTCAGTATCATAGTTAGAGCATTCTCTTGCAGCTTCAACTTGACTGTATGTTCCGCTTAAATTTTTTGGATACAAAGGCATCACTACATTAGAATCCATAGGGTATAAAACAGTCATCATGCCAACATCTTTACCGACAGTGTTGGGACCTTTTGACCCGTTTAAATCAAAGATAAAATTGGCACAGACCTGTTGTTTGGCATAAACGCCAGTAATACCACCGCCTGCAGCGCCGGCGCTATTACCAATCATCATAACATCAGAAGCTACACAATCAGGGTTATAAAATACCAGTACAGATTCACCGTTTGCGGTTTCAAATGCAGCAGCTTTAGTATCTTTCAGGACTTTTCCGGTAACACTTGCGGTAATACCATAGTTAAGAGCTGACATTTTCTTTGGCAAATTTACTATTGAACCTGTTGTCGGAGTTAACTTACTTGCAAAACCGCAATCATTCAAATGGTCATTGTCACAAATATTATTGATTTTTAGGACTTTTGAAAGTCCGGAAGTAATAAATGTTTCGGCTGCGGTATCAGTGGAACCATCAAAGGTTCCATAACCGTTTAACGCCGGCATTAGAGATATTGCCTGTGACATTCGGGCATAAAGAGCTTTTCGCTGCGTGTTCCAGGTTCGTTCGTTAATGTTGCCCGTCAAACTGGGTAAAGTTATAGCGGCTACTACGCCTATTATTGTTAGAGATAAAAGTATCTCCGCCATTGTGAAGGCACTGAGTGCCATCCATACACTGGCTTGCGGGCTCGCGGTTACGGCAGATTTACCTGATAAGAGGCGCCCNNCCCCCCTGTCAATATCGATACTTTTTTAATACTGTTCATATACTTACCCTTCCTTTCTGAATATAGTATAAACTATAATCCCCCTTTTGACAAGGGGGATTATAAAATTTAATACAAGCCTTGAACAATCGGAAGATTTATTCCGTTTAGGAACGATTTTTCTGTCAAGCGCACGCCCAAACAGCATTGTTTTCTCTTGAACTGTGCACGATGAATACGTCTTACGGTATCTTTTACCAAGTCTCGATTGTATTTTTTTGCGATTTCATCAATCTGCATATTTTGTTCCAAATACATTTCAATAATATCATCCAAAATCGCGTATTCCGGCAAGCTGTCCTGATCTTTTTGATTTGGTCGAAGTTCGGCTGACGGTGCTTTATCAATAGTAGCTTGAGGAATAATCTCACCGTTTCTGTTTATGTAGTTTGCAACTTTATAAACATTTGTTTTTGTAAGGTCGCAAATCAAATTCAAACCGCCGCAAAGGTCACCGTATAACGTTCCGTAACCCATTGCAGATTCGGATTTATTACCGGTTGAAAGCAATAGGTAATTCTCACGGTTTGAATAGAACATCAAAATCAAACCGCGCAAACGAGCCTGTAAATTTTCTTCGGCAAGGTCATTTTTACGAACTTTTGCAATATCGGAAATAAATTCGTCAAAAAGCGGCGTAATAAGGTGTTTTGTTGTTTTAATACCTAAGTTGTTCGCCAATGCAAGAGCATCATCCACGCTTCCTTGAGATGAAAACATACTTGGCATAAGGACACCAAAAACATTTTCTTTACCGATAGCATCAACGGCAAGCGCAGCCGTCAGCGCGCTGTCGATACCGCCGGAAAGTCCGAGAGTCACCTTTTTAAATCCGGTATTTTCGCAGTACTCGCGAAGAGCAAAGGTTATTACATCAATAATTTGCTGTTCAACCGGTTCAAAATGAGGTTCAATTGACTTAGAAAAATTAATTGTTTCAACACTTTCCTCGCATAGCGGCGCTTGATAAACAAGTTTTCCGTCAGCGTTCTTTGCAAAACTTGCGCCGCAATAGATATTTTCATCAGCCATACCCACGCCGTTTACGCAAACGAAATCACAGTGCGGGTCGATTGAATCCATAAATTCTTCAATTGAATACATCGCGTAATAACGGTTGTGCGCAAGGATATAAAGGTCGCATTCTACATCGTCCTCAAAGGTATCAGAGACATAAATCTTTTTGCCTTTTACATCGTAAAGTCCGTATTCATCAGGTTCTACAAACTCTCCGCTGTGGAATAAAACATCGCCGATAAAAACATATTTTTCACCGACACGTGCTGCAATTTTTTCATAAAAATCGCCCTCGCGTTTTCCGGCTCTTTCGTCAAGGATTAAATCTTTTCCGCCGCAATTTACAAGGTCATATTGCGGGAAAATAATTACTTCTGTTTGAATTTTTTCTAATTTCTCAAACACCTGTTTAAGGTTAAACGCGAAATCAGCGACTTTAAAACGGCTTTGAACAACTGTAATTTTCATAAGTTTACTCCAATTTCAGATAAGGATCTTTCCATCTCAAATCCAAATATTTAATACGTGTATCCATTAATTTTATTTCAGGCAGAATAGCTGAAAGTTTTTGAACCCTGTCAAATGCGGTTTGGTCGAATTTACCAAGGCGGATTTTCAATGATGAAATTTTAACATAAACATCATCAGGATTGCGAAAATCTATATATTCAACATTTTCTTTGGAATAGCTTTCTACATATTTAGCAAATTCCAATAAATCATCAACCCTTTCTTTATTCCATTTGTGATAATCATCCCCCCTGTTACCGTAAGAAAGAACAAGAAGAGTATGGAAATTTACGATGTAAGGAGCGTACTCTCTTCCAACGAGGGTTCCGTCCTGCGTAAAATATGCAACCGGCTGGTTACCAATATCAGGTGAAATCGTAATTGCAGGAATACGTTCTCTAAAAATCAAATCCATTCGCGCCGGAAATGCATAACGTCTGATATATACATCTTCAACCGGCGGAAGTTCCAAAAGAAGTTTTTTCAACTCATCTGTTTTTTGAATAAAAATAGGCGTACCTTCAGGCTGGAAGCCGCTCATAAGAGTATAAATTTTTTCATCAGGTACAATTCGGTTGTTAAGAAGTTTTATAACTTCAGAATCCGAATGCGCAAAAGCCTCAGGATTAATATACCAGCCTGGAAGTTTCAGGAAATAATATGTTCCTACAATCAAAATCGAGCCAAGTAAAAAGCGGCAAAAAGTATGAATGTGCTTTAAATGCACCTGTTTGCCACGCACACGTCTTTGACGCAGGCGCTTTTTCACTTCCCGTTCGTGATTTTCTATATCAAACTCTTCCATTTCTGCCATTATTTATTTAAACCTGCACTTTGTAAAATTAGTAACACCAAATTATCATAATCAATTCCCATAACAGCTGATTGCGCCGGCAAATCACTTGTTTCGGTCATTCCCGGGCTTGTATTGATTTCAAGGATGTAAGGGATATCGTCAACGATTAAGAAATCTACTCTTGAAACGCCGCTACATCCGACAGTTTCGTAAGCCTTAACCGCAAGAAATTTTACACGCGCGGTCATTTCGTCAGAAATTTCCGCCGGAAGAATAAATTCTGTCATACCTTTTGTATATTTCGCCTCGTAGTCATACCATTCGTTTTTCGGACGAAGTTCAAGAATTTCAGTTGCAAACGGAACGCCGTCACGCTCAAGAACTCCTACTGTTGTACCTATTCCGACTAAATATTCCTCAATCAAAACATCATTATTGAATTTGCTTGCCTCTGCGTAAGCTGCGGCGAGTTCTTCTTTTTTATTAACTTTTGTCATACCAAAACTTGAACCCTCACAAACAGGTTTTGTAATAAGCGGGTACTTCAAGTCTTTTGTCATTTCAAAAACATCGTCACCTTTGCGTACGAAAACAGATTTAATCAACGGAATTTCAGGGCAGGCGCCGAGCATTCTTTTTGTATATTCTTTGTTCATACAAACCGCACTAGCCATAACGCCGCAGCCTGTATAAGGAATTTTCAAGATTTCAAGAAGCCCTTGAATACAGCCGTCTTCGCCATATTTACCGTGAAGCGCATTGTATGCTATATCAAAATTACCATCTTTCAAGGTTTGCGCAATATTTTCATCAACAACAACCAATTCGGCGTTTTTGAACCCCAAACGCTGAAGCGCGTCAAAACAACCTTTACCGGAACGCATTGAAACTTCGCGCTCTGATGACATTCCGCCGCAAAGTACCGCTATTTTTGCGTCTTTTGATATAACATTTTGCATAATTCATCCTCTCTTTTATTGTTTCCGCCTAAAAATATTATTTCAGGCTCAAGTTTTATTCCAAATTTTTCATCTACAACTTTGTGCATCCTAGCCATTAATTCCAAAACATCAAGCGAGGTGCCATTGTCGTGGTTTACGATAAAGTTGGCGTGGTTTTCCCAAACTTTCACGCCACCCAGCACAGTGCCTTTCACGCCACACTCGTCAAGAAGTTTACCTGCAGAACCTGCCGGCGGGTTTTTAAAAATACTTCCGCAATTCGGAAGATTTAACAGTGGCTGATGAGCCCGTCTAAATTCCAAGCAGCCCGCCATTCGTGCATTAACTTTTTCCGCCCCAAGCGGTTCAAGCTCAAATTCTGCACTCAAAATTTTTATATTCTCTTCCTGGCAAATTGAAGAACGATAACCAAAGTGCATCTCCTCTTTTGACAGTTCAAAAACACCGCGTTCGCGACTGTAACAACGGGCTTTCACAAAATTATCGCAAACCGCCTGACCGTTTGCAGACGCATTCATATAGACTTCACCGCCTACGGCGCCCGGAAATCCTATCATAAACTCTAAACCGCCAAGCCCCGCTCTTGCCGCTTCTTGTGCCAATTTTTGCCCTTTTACGCCGCATTCGGCAATTACACGGTTCCCGTCAAAAATAATTTTATTCATTTTTGAAGTCAACACAACCGCGCCGGAAAACCCGCTATCAGAAATCAGAACATTCGAAATATTTCCCAAAACAACAGCCGCAGGCTCGCGTTCCATAACTTCAACAAATTCAGCCTCGGTTTCCGGAAAATAAACACGCGCTACAGCTCCGCCAATTTTAAAACTGGTAAGTTTTTTTATTTCAAAATTTTCTTCACAATTAATTACCAAGTTTCAAAATCTCCCTATCAAGCGTCAAAAGCTCTTTGCCTAAATTTGTAATTGTTCCGGCGCCTAAACCGATTATAACATCTCCGTCTTTAAGCAGCGGAAGTAAGGTTTTTGCTACTGTTTTCATATCACCGCCAATATATTTAGCACCAAGTTCAGACGCAAATTTTTCGCCGGTAACGCCCTCAATCGGGTCTTCAGATGCCGCATAAACATCTGTTACAACGACTAAATCAGCTTTCAATGCACCAAGAAAATCTTCCCACAGACTTTGAAGTCTTGTAAATCTATGCGGCTGGAATACCGCAACAACTCTTCTGTCCTTAAACGCCTTTGCAGCATCAAGCGTCGCCTTGATTTCCGTAGGGTGGTGTGCATAGTCATCATAAATATCGGCTTTAACGCTGTTTTCAAGTTTGCCAACATGCTGAAATCTTCTTCCCATGCCGGTAAAAGTTCCGAAATGCTCTTTAATTTCCGCAACATCAACACCGGCGAGATACAACGCCGCAATAACCGCAAGTGAGTTATAAACATTGTGGCGACCCTTGAGAATAATTTTAAATTCCGAAATAAATTGATTTCTATAATAAACATCAAAAGTTGTGCAATCCGTGCCGTAATTAATATTATTCGCAACAAAGTCAGCCTGCGAATCAATTGCAAACGTATAAACATTTCCGTAAATTCTGCCGTGAAGCTGACGAACGCCTGCATCATCCGCATTCAGGAGAATCCTTGCATTCTCTTTTAACCGTGATAAGAACTTTGCAAACGTTAAAACAACAGAATTTAATCCGTCTTTATAGTAATCAAGGTGGTCAGCCTCAAGATTATTCACGACCGTGATGTCAGGTGAATATTTAACGATAGTCCCGTCGCTTTCATCAAGTTCCGCAATAAAGTGCGCGCCGTTTTTGCATTGCGCATTGGTGTTTAATTCCGGAACAATCCCACCGTCAACAAACGATGGGGCAAGTCCGCCTTTTTCAAGCACGTACGAACAAAGCCCGCTGGTTGTAGTTTTTCCGTGAGTTCCGGAAAAACCGATGAAGCACTTGTCACTTCTTGAAATTTCTGCAAGCAAGTCCGAGCGGTGATAAACAGGCAACCCAAGCGCACGCGCCTTTTTCAATTCAGGGTTATCCTCTTTTACAGCCGTACTTGCAACAACTACACAATCGTCAGGCAAATTTGCCGCGTCGTGACCAATAAAAACTTTTGCGCCAAGCTGACGTAATTTTTCAACATATTTGCTGTCAGAGATATCAGAACCCGAAACCTCAAACCCGTTTTCTAATAAATATTTGGCTAGTCCGCTCATCCCAATTCCGCCGATAGCGATAAAATGATACTTCTTCTTATTCAAAATTAAAATCCTCTAAATCCCTAATACATTAATTATAATACAAAAAAATAGTTTGAGATACCAGTTTTTTATGATAAATTAATATTGTCCGAGAAAATTTTGTAAACAAAATTTTCGAGTGGCGTACTAGACAGCGCAGCCATGCGCGACCCGCGGTTCAGCGGGGCGGAAATGGCGGAGTACTGCTTTTTATGGAAATAATTTTTAATCCCGTTGTAATATCAGTAATCACTTTATGTACCTTGTGTTTGCGCAGGGTAAATGTTCTGCTTGCGATATTTATTTCCTCAATAGTTGCAGGGCTTTGCGCTAAAATGCCGCTAACCGAAATTATGAATGATTTCATATCAGGAATGGGCGGAAATTCAGAAACCGCATTAAGCTACATTCTTCTCGGAGCTTTCGCTGCAACAATGACGCATTCGGGATTAGAAAGTGTTTTGTCCAAAAAGATTTCGACCGTCATAAAAGGCAACGTTTACATTCTAATCGGAATTTTAACCTGTATGGCAATATTTTCACAAAACCTTATTCCTGTTCACATAGCATTTATTCCGATTATTATTCCGCCGTTAATCAAAACAATGAACGCAATGAAACTTGACCGCCGGCTTGTAGCCTGCGCACTCGCGTTCGGATTAAAAGCGCCTTACATAGTCCTGCCAACGGGTTTTGGACTTATCTTTCAGGGACTTCTCGCCGATAACCTTACCCAAAACGGTATAGAAATTGCAAAAAATGACATCTGGAAGTCAACGTGGTTTTTAGGCGTTGCAATGATTGTAGGCTTTGCCTGGGCAATGTTTATCTCTTACCGCAAGCCGCGTGAATATTCAGACATTCCATTCACCAGCGAAAGAATTACCCGCGCTGATATAAAAATGAAAAAAGAACACTATTTCATTCTTCTTGCGGCAGCTGTAACATTTTTGGTTCAGCTATGGACGAAATCCCTTCCACTCGGAGCCCTTGTAGGTCTTGGCGTAATTTTCGGAACAGGTGCTATAAATTACCAAAAAATGGATAAAGTTATCAACGAAGGTATCGGTTTAATGGGCTACGTTGCGTTCGTAATGCTTGTTGCAGCAGGATTTGCGGCGGTATTGAAGGCAACGGGCGGGATTGATACTTTTGTCAACGCAATTTTGCCATTTATGACAAACAAAGTTATTGCAGCTAGTTTAATGCTTTTAATCGGACTGTTTATAACAATCGGAATTGGTTCATCATTCGGTACAATCCCGATTTTAGCTGTTTTATTTGCACCAATTTGTATAAAATTAGGATTCAGCCTGCCAGCAACCATAATCGTATTGGCTGCGGCTGCGGCATTAGGTGACGCGGGTTCTCCGGCGTCAGATACAACACTCGGACCGACTTCGGGCTTAAACATCGATGGTCAGCACAACCACATTTGGGATACCTGCATTCCGACATTCCTGCACTACAACATACCATTGTTACTTTTCGCAATATTATCTGTTATAATCTTCTAGCTGTCCCCATTTTCGCCCCCACAACTTTGGGGAATTGACAGCCTGTTCAAATAAATTGTATAATCTGAATTATCTTTTGGAGGTTATTTTGAAAAAGGTCATATTGGTTTTATTGAGTTATTTTCTTCTTTCCCTTGCACCTAACACTTTCGCAGAAGAAGAATACAAATATTTGGATTTAGATATTCCACTCAAAGTAGAGGTTGTACAAATATATGACAATTATATGCAAGAACTTTACGATGCTACTAATAAGGCTTTCAAAAATTACAAATTTAATAACTTTGGCATGAAGTTCGGTTCTTGGGAAGCGAGTGTATCTTGTTTGATTAATAAAGACGGTATAATTGAGAAATTTTTCCTACAATCGGGACAAGTTGCAAAACAATACACTCTTATTGACGGAGAATATATTGAAACAGGCGATAGATCTACACCTTCCGAATATTATTTTAATGCGTATTTTAATAGTGACCTGTTACCTCACCCGATTAGAAAAAAAGCATATTTTAAATATAGATTTGAATACTTCGACCATATTAAAAAATTTATAATTAACGATATGCCTGTAATTCCATTTCCAGAGGGAATACAACACGACAATCTTTATGTTGATTTAGAATTAAACGATGTTCCATTTGACCCCGTCAGATATTATTACGGAAAATTCTTGTTAAGGCATAAACATATATATTTCTGCGGACCCGGGGATCCTATACATAAACGCCCGCCAATATGGTGTTTTAACATTCTTCGAAAATAATTTTATTAACAAATATAAATAGCATATTATGATTTACACAAAACAACAAGGAGAAATTTATGGAAAAATCACTTGAGTACACTAGCCGTGTCAACAAAAACAATGCTAACGACTATTTAGAACTTTGCAGAGAGGCTGAAAACGCTTTACATGAGTTAAAATATGACAAGCCTAAAACCGATGTTAGGGGTTATACTCCATTCCTACCAGGTGACAACTCTGGTTTGAGAGGAAGTAACTTCAAAGCTGTCATTTACCAAAAAGGCGAGGAATATGTTATTTACTTCTTTGGTACGGATGTAAAATCACCTAAAGACCTGTACGCAGATGCGAAGATGTTTTTCAAAGGGCGCCCACAACAATTTACCGATGCCGAAGAATTTACACGGAACTTCCTTGATAAAAACCCTCACATTTCACCGCAAAACATAACCTTACTCGGGCATTCCGAGGGCGGTTCCGAAGCTATGTATGTTAAAGCCGTTATACCAGGTATCAAAGCGGCTTACACATTTAACCCGTTTGTCCCGACTATCGTCAATGCCGATGAAGAAAACCTGCAAAACATATACAATTTCAGAACACCGGGAGACCCAATTTCAAAAATCGGCGGAAATATTGGAGAAGATTTCATCGTCAAATGCAATTATGAAGAAGTTCGCAAAGGACCTTTAAACAGGCTTGATCAACACCGCCTTGACAGTTTTGGCGACTGTAACGACGCTGTAACACCCGCTGTTTTTAAGAAACAAAATCCAAAATTCAAAAACAAATTCAGAAATGAACAACTCTCCGCAGAAGATATTTCAAGCATTCCGGAAGAATACTACGGCTTTGTTGAAGAAGATATTAATGCATCAATAGCCGCATTTGGCACAGAAGAAACAAACCCGCAGCACAACTCTTCTCAATGCCCAGGAACATATCAGGTTTCCGGATACACCCGCGAAGACGGTACTAAAGTTCCGGCACATGTTAGAACCTGTCATGTGCACAATAGTTTATAAATCTTACCATTGTTACTTTTCGCAATATTATCTGTTATAATCTTTTAAAATATGTTAAACTATAAATATATTTGGAGGGTTAAAATATGAAAAAGACAGCTTTAGTTTTTTCCGCAATCATATTAAGTGCAGGTATTGCGTGCGCATTCCCCGAAACTTCTTCATTCAATAATGCGGAAATGCAACGTTTACAAAGTTTGCAATACAACACTCGCGGTGACTATGACAATGTTTCAAACTTTAAAGAAAGAAAACAACAAAGACAAGAACAAGCTAAACGAATAGAAGAACGTCAAAAACGGCTTGAACAACGCGCCGAACAACAAACCGCACCAAATGTTCAATTCGTTAACGATAACGGAACAATCAAAATTCAAAATCAATAATTTTTTAAAGCCCCTGTCGCAGGGGCTTTTTTATTACCAACTTGGCTAATTGTTTTCACTATAAAATTTAATATAATAATTGTGATATGAACAATTTAATAAATGAAGTTGATAACAATAAAGTTCTCTACATTGAAAACATAAACGAGTTCGATAGGAATCAGCTTACCGCAAACAAAAAGTTATGCATTATAAAAACTAATTTCCGGGACCTGGCACAAATAAAAAACTTTTGTAATGCCTATAATAATCTTGATATCTGGCTTACTTCCGAGAATATCACGAGAAAAAACATTTTTGCTGCAAATTCTTGCGGTATTAAAAATGTTATTAATTATCCGATTGACAGTCAGGTAATACTCGAATACTTCAAATGCAAACCGCAAGAAAGTAAATCCGCAACACAGTTTAATGAAGAATTTCTTAAAAATAAACGTATTCTAATTCTTGATGATAATATTCTCAACATTGAACTGCTTGAAGAAACGCTTGCTCCTTTAAATATTGATATTCATAGTTTTCTAAAACCACAGGAGGCTATAGAGAGTTTAAAGAAAATTAAATATGATTTATTTTTACTGGATATTATGATACCGGAAATTTCTGGTTTTGACGTGGCGCAAGTAATCAAGAGTACAGAGCTTAACAAAAATACTCCGATTATTTTCATTTCGGCTTTATCAGATGCAGAAAACAAAATCACCGGATATAATCTTGGTTCTATTGCTTATATAGAAAAGCCTTTTAATATCAACGTTGTACAATCACAAATTTACAACATTCTTAAAAGTAAATCTCTTCAGGACGCGTTAGAAGAGACAAAAGAAACTTTTCTTGCTATGGTTACGCATGATTTAAAAACGCCAATTAATGCAGAAATTTGCGCACTTGAGATTTTACTAAAAAATAAAACTTCGGGCACAGATGATTTTGAACGAGAGCTAATCTGCGATATGCTTAGCGCGTCAAAATATATGAAAAACTTAGTTGAAAATCTTTTGCTTAAATACAAGAGTGAAAAAAACGAAATAATTTTACAGTTTGAGCAATACCCGCTTGAAAATATTATTCGCAAGTGTATTGAAGAAATTCATTATCTAACGCAGGACAAAGAGCAAAAGATTTCATTCCGGAACCATACCAAAGACAGTATTTGCAATGTTGATTACATAGAAATCAAGCGTACTATAAACAATCTTTTAACGAATGCAAACCAGTATTCAATCCCAAAATCAACGATTACAATTGAATTAAAAGATACGGAATTTGATTTCATTGTAGAAATCATCAACAAAAGCGACAAGGAATGTTCAAAAAATCTAAAACAAGACATTTTTGAAAAATTTGTTCAGTATAACAAAAACACCAAAACTATAAATACAGGTCTTGGGTTGTATATCTGTAAAAAAATTGTTGAGCTTCACCACGGCGAAATCCACTATGAAGCGATGACAGGCTGCAAAAATAAATTTTGGTTTACTCTTCCAAAATCAGCTCCGCAGAAATAACTCTGTCAATTCCGGCTAAGTCTTTTGTAATTTTTATGTTTGTAAAGCCGTTTTCAATAAATAGTTTTTCCACTAAAGGCGCCTGATTAATACCCAGTTCAAAAACCACAAACCCGCGTTTAACAAACAACCGCGCTGCGCCCTCGATAATTCGTTTATAAAATTCAATTCCGTCTTCATCCTGCGTAAAAAGTGCGATTTCAGGGTCAAATTCAACTTCTTTTTGAAGTTTCCCCTTTTCACTAAGCGGTATATACGGAGGGTTTGAAACTATAATATCAAACTTTTCACGCTCACGAACATTTGAGTAAACATCTGATTTTCTGAAAATTGCTTTATTAAAAAGATTGTGTTTCGTAGCGTTATCAAGTGCAATGTGCAGAGCTTCATTCGAAATATCAACACCGATAACAGGAACCTCTGACAATTTTGCAATCATACAGGCAACACAGCCGGAACCCGCCCCTATCTCAATTGCCTGTTTCAAATCGTTTTCTTTTATAATTCTAACGGCTTCGCGGACAAGAAGTTCCGTCTCATCACGCGGAATAAGCGTATGTTCATTCACAATAAACTTTTCGCCCATAAAATCTGCCAATCCGATTATATGCTGAATTGGACGACGGGTTTCGACACGTTCACGCGCTTTTCCCTCAACAAAGGCTAAATCATTTTCAGCCAATTCAACACCCATAATCGACTTTTTGGCGTCGTAATTACAAAAATGCTCCAGCAAAAGTTCTGCCTCAACACGCGCCTCGTTTGGCTCAATACCTCCGTCAGTCAATATTTTTATAATCCGCTTTATGCTCATCTATAATCCTTGAAATTCTCTCTTTTAAATCAAATCTTGATAACTCTTCCGTATTATCCTTTTCAAGCGCGTACTTTTTACAAAGTGCATCGTAGTAATAAAGCTGTTTTTTAGTAGGCTTTTCGCTTTTCATTTTCAGCTCTTTCAAAAACTCACGTTTCTGTTTTTCAAAAACTTTTTGCGCCTGAATAATAGGTTCTTGCGATTTTTTATAATCCAAATACTTTTTGCATTCCCGAATAAACAAAATCGTATCGTTATAAAAATCTTCCTCATCAATAATATCACATAAAAATTCAAATCGGGAGGCATTCATCTCAAGATAATATTTTTCATCATCATAGAACTTCTGCCAAATTTCCTCAATACTAATCTCGGGCATTTTTTTAACAAATGCCCGTAGATAATTGCACAACGCCGACTTCTGGTTTTTAGAAAGCGACGCGTAAACACGTTTTTTCACTTCATACATAGTTCTATTTGAATAAATCCATTATTCTGAATTTATCCTTAGCCTTTTCCTTATTGAAATCCAACAACATTTTTCTGATAGGGGAGGTAACTTTAGAGGAAAGCACGGGTTTATCAGGCATTTTTTCCTCAATGCCGGGAACCAGTTTCAAATTCTTTTCATCAGAATTTTCTCTCATAAATACCTCTCTAAAGCAGTTCTCCGCCACCTGCTTGCCACACTCACGTGTGTCAACCCGTAGCTACGCTGTCTATATCTATTAAAAAGTATTTTACAAAAAAATTGCCTTTCCTGGTTTAGTTATTAAGATTTGTAACAAAAACCCGTAAAACACTAAAGATTATTGGGGAAATTCCGACATCAAGAATAAGGAAACGAGTAAAGGAAAGTCTAGTTATGTCAATTGAATCTCAAATGAAAGCTGTAATAAGAGATAGAAAAAACAATTTCTATGGCATGTTTGACGAATACATGGCAGACGATGAGTACTACTTTACTCATCCAAACGATCCTTCTTTTGATTTTGAACCAGGTTCTGAAGAAGAAAGAATTTATAATGCAAGAAAAGGACGTTTACAAACTATTAACGTTGTTATAGATAGCAATTCAAAGATTTATTATACAGACGACAAAAGCAGCGCATTCTTCGGTTTCAGCTACGATGAAATCATCGGTATGGCAAACAACGGTGTTACTATACCTGATGAAATTCTTGATTGGGCATATTCTATGGCTGACACTAACGCTGTTGAAATGACAACCGATACCGAAGGTTCTAGCGCACACGACCTTTACACATCCTTAAAAAATAATCCTTTACTCAACATCAAAACTATCACTAAAATCTTCGTTAACAAATGCAACGAACAAACTCAAGAACTTGAGGCTTATTTGGATGAATTAGATCCAATCGAAAGAGAAATGGAAGCAGCAAGAGTTGACGCAGAAGCAGAAAGAGAAAAATCTCTTAACAACATCAAATCATTGGTAAAAGAATGGAAAGATCTTCAAGCTAAGTTTGAAAGCGGTGAAAAATTAAACGGCAGCGAACAACAAAGATTTGAAGAGCTTAAAGGTTTATTCGGAGAAGAAGACGAGAAATATCAAGACAGCATCGACAGCACAACAAAAAATTTCACAAAAATCAGTGCAAAACTTTCCACAGTAACAGGCAAAGCAGAAACAGCATTTGACTTTGGTTCTGAAACGCTTTTGATTGCACAAGAATTAGCAGAGTTCGAAAAAACAGAAAAAAACAGAAGTATCTTTGGCGGATTGATTGGTGCAGGTATCGCAGGTGTACTTGGTGCCGTAGGCTTGGCAGGAAGCAAGAAGTTCTCCGAAACAGCGCACACCGTTGGTCTTAATACTCAATACTTTGCTGATGACGTTAACACTACAATCAAAGAAGTTCAATTGTTAATGCAAGATACTGCAGACACAGCTAATTTTGATTTAGAAGATCCGTCTTACACAGTTGAACCTCTTACAAACGATGAAGGTATCGCAGAACCAAGCATTAAAATCAATTCTAAAGCATCAATAGATGGTGTTTCTGATGAACCGGCATCACCGGAAGTTGATGCAACAACAGTTGAAGCTCCGCAAGAAGAAACTGACGCGGAACCGGCAGAAACAGACCCATCAAACACTGACGGTACAGGCGTAAGTGAAGCATCTGATGAAGCTGCAACTGATGCAACCGATGAAGAAGAAACTGATGAAGAAATGATGGCTGAAGGCGATTCAACACTTGAAGATGTCAACGCAAAATCACTTTCTTTACCAAAACTTAAACGCTTAATCAAAGAAGAAGGCGTTGATTCAGAAAAGAAAGGTAAAGATGCACTTAAACTTGTAGAACAATTAAAAACCCAATCAGCAGTAGTTGATGAAAAAGAAGAACAAGTTCAAGAAGACACCACAGAAGTTAAAGAAACATCAGAAGCTGAACCGGAAGAAGGAACAGATGGCACTGAAAACGAAAGTGCAATGGAAGAAGCTCAAGCAGGAGCAGAAGAAAGCCAAAATGATCTTACAGCTGCAACTGAAGCTGAAGCATTAACAGTTGAAGGTTTAAGAGAAACCTTTAAGGCATCTACAAAAGCTAACAAAAAATATTCTAAAGACGTTGATGAAGCTGACAAAAAAATGAAAGAAAGCATTTACACCGGAGCTTTCACTATCGCAGGCGGCGGATATATGACCGGCGTCGGCATCTACAATGTTGTAACAGGTAACGCACTTTTAGCATCTGCCGGCTGGTGGAACCCATTCGTTATTGCGATTGCAACATATATGATTAACACCGGCGCAATGGAAATCGGCTTAGGCGCTACAATGATTGCCGGCGGTACCGCATTGACCGTTTCAGCAACAGAAGGCTTGGAAATCAACAAAGAAGCTGATGAAAAAATTGGTCTTTCCGGTGAAGATATTACAACAGCCGGCGAAAGCCTTGACGAAATTGAACGCCAACAAGCAGAAGAAATTGAAAGCGAAGGCGGCGAAACTGAAAATACTGACGAAACAGATGATACAGAAGAACCTGATGAAGATGAATCTTTAAATAAAGATAAATCTTTATTAGGCAAAATGTATACCGGTAACGATGAGCTTCCACCTCAAAGAAGCCTTGTAATGGCAGACGGTAAAAAATCTTCTGCAATAGGCAAAGAAAACGTTTCAAAACTTACAGGTCTTGAACGCCAAATTCCATCTCTAATTGAAGCAACAATCGAAATGGAACAAGCAAAACAAGAACAAGCAGCGCAAAGCGCAGACCCTGAATCAGCAGGCGTAGCAAACGATGTTCAAGATCCGGCAGAAGTTTATGAAGAATACCGTCAAGACTATAAAACAGACCTTGAAACAAATAAAGGTTTCCAACAAGATATTAAAGAAACTAACGCTAACGCAACTACAAACCTTGGTTATGCAGCATTAGGAACAACCGCCGGTGCAGCAAGAACCGCTCTTGGTGCAAGCGAAATTGCAATTGGTACAGTCCTTGCAGCACAATGGTGGAACCCTGTTGCAATGATGTTAGGTCTTGCATTAATCAAAAAAGGTACCGAAGACACAGCTCTCGGTACTGAAATGCTTGCTGTTGGTTTGGCGTTAACAGTAAACAGCACAACAACACTTGCTGCCGGTGCAATCGCTTCTAATCAAGTTTCAGAATCAAACGAAAAAACAAATGATTCACTGGCTACAGTTGATGCTATTGAAGCAGAAATCAATTCCGCAGTTCAAGAACAACTTGCTGCTAACGGCGAACAAGATTTGAGCGGAATGTCTACTATTGAATTACTTACCTTAATCATCAACAATGGTATTCAATCTTCAGTTTTAGGAACAGACAATACAGAAATTCTTGAGCAATTAAAAGCTCAACTTCCACAGTTGCTCGAAAGCGCACCTGCAAAAGCTGACGAAACTGAAGAAGAAACAACAACTGACAAAACAGAAAACAAAGAAGAAACAGAACAAGGTTCCGGTGAAAAAGAAACCGTTTTCACAAAATACAAAAATGATTTCAAAGCCGACCTTGAAACAAACGAAAGATATTCTACAGAAATCAAACAAGCAAGAAGTATGTCTCCGATTTTGAAAACATCATTCTTCTTAGGAGCTCCTGTAGAAAAAGCATCAAACAAAATTGAGACTTCAAACGAACAAACTTCCACCGCTTTAGAAGAAACAGAAAAAATGGAAGAACAAGTCAAAAAAGCACAAGAAGAAAAAGCAAAAGCAGAAGAAGTCAAAGAAAACGAAAACCCAGAAGTTAAAACAAACAGCAAAAAAGAAGGCAAAGAAGAAGAGGAACTTACCCCAGAAAATGCAGCCGATTCTGTAGATAATGCTGAAGAAGAAGAAAAAGATGCAGAACAAGAAAATAAAAAGAATGAAAACGTTGAAAAGAAAACAAGAGGCAAAATTAAAAAGAATGATAAAAAATTAAAAAAAGTTGATAAACAAGCAAAGAAAAGCGATAAAGAAGCAAAGGTTCAGGACAAAGAAGGTTTAGACAACGGCCAGTTGGGTGAAGAAGAGGCACAAAAAACAAATCCTGATGACGCTCAAACAGCTGCAGATCAAACTACAAGCGAACTTGCCGAAGCAGAAGAAATTTCAGCAGAAGTTGCAGGAATAGTCGCAGAGGTTCAAGATGAAGTTGCTGAAACTAAAAGTGAAGTAGACGCAGCAACCGCCGAAAATGAAAGTATTGTTGCTGAAATGAATGCAATTAATATGGAATTGCAACAAGACCAAACCCAAATGGACAACTTTGAAGCCCAATTAAAACAAGAAGAAAATAAAAGTAAAGCATCATCTCCGGCACAAGAACAACCTAAACAAGAAAAAGAAGAGCCGCAACCGGTTGCACAACCTAAAAAAGCCGCTAAAGCTGCAGCTCCTAAAAAACAAGCAAAAGTTGAAGAAGAAAAACCGGAAGAGCCTAAAAATAAAAAAGAAGAGCAAAAACCTGCTCCAGCTCAAAAAAATGCAGAACAAAAACCTCAAGAAGTTGAAGCCCCAGAGGGTTCAGACAAAATTGAATTTGCATCTGATAAAGAAAAACAACCTAATTTTGTAGGCTTTGTTGCTCAAAGTGACAGCCTTGCATCAGGCAGCGTTCTTGTAGGTTCAAAAGCAAAAACAACTACTACCAACAACCAAGGAAATAATAACGGAAACTCTACCCAAGGCAAAGGTAATGTCCTTGCTCTTAAAAACAAACAAAAGCAACAAGCAAAAGCTGCGAAACAACAAGAAAAAGCGCAAATGGCAAAAGATAACGCACAACAAGAACAACCTGAAATTAAAGCAGCAAAAAGAACAACTCAAAAGCCATTTGACATAAGCCAAATGCAAGGTGGCAACGGAGACGGCAAAGCTCAACAAATCAGAACCAGTATGGAAGCCGTAAGAACAGCAGCATTTAACAAACAAGCAAGATTAAATGACATGCAAATCCGTGCAAACAACAATGTAATGGAAAACATTCAAAAAGAGGCTTTAGCCCAAGCTAATGCCGCTAAAAAAGAACGTTTAGCCAGAGAAAAACAAGAACGTATAGCAAAAATTAAACAATACGCAGGATATGTTCAAATGGTCGGCGGTTTAACCACAACCGCAGGTATGATTGTTACAAAAGTTGGTACAGCACAAGCTGCCGCAGGTACAGCACAGGTTACGGCAGGCACATCTCAATCACTCGCAGGAAGCATGCAAGTAATGGGCGGTACCGCACAAGTAACATTTGGTACAACGATGGTTACAACAGGTACAGCACAAATCACTGCAGGTACAGCACAAATCACTGCAGGTACAGCACAAGTTACTTCTGGTACTACGATGACAACACAAGGTACTACGATGATTGCTACAGGTACCCCAATGTTATCGAACCCTTTCACAGCAGCAGCCGGAGCTGCATTAGTTGCAGGTGGTACAGCATTAGTTTCAAGTGGTTCAGCTTTAATCACTACAGGTTCCACAATGATTGCTACAGGTACTTTACAACAAGTAATTGGTCAAACGAGTATAACAAGCGGTACAACTACTATTGCTACTGGTAACGCTCAAATCGCTGCCGGCAATGCTCAGATAGCCGCAGGAGCAACCCAAATTGCTACAGGTACTGCTCAAGTCGCATCAGGTACAGCATTAGCCGCAACCGGTGCTACTATCCAAACAGTTGGTGCTATTGTTACCGCTGCAGGTGCTGCAACCAGTGCTGGCGCTGACATCGCTAACGGCAACATCCTCGGTGGTATTGCTTCTATCGTTGGCGCAGCTGCTTCAGTTGTTGGCGTTACCGCTCCGGTATCTCAATTAGGCAACGCTGCAATTCAACTCGGTTCTCAAGGTGCTACTCTTGCCGGTCAACTCGCTACATCTAACGCAGGTCAAGATAACAGCGGTAACAACCAAGACCAAAAGAAAAAGAAAAAATTTAAAGAAAATCAAAGAACTCAAGGCATCATTGCCAAAACTCAAAACAAAAAACAAGCTGTTGGCAACAGATTTAACAAATAGTTATAACGCCTTGAATGCTTCTGCAATTGATTTTCTATAATCCGGCCTTAAAATTCCTTTTTCGGTAATAATTCCGGCTATAAGTTCGTGCGGTGTTACGTCAAACCCAGGGTTGATTACGTTAACCTCTTTTGCGCAAATGATTTTACCGTTAATATGCGTAACTTCTTCTCTGTCACGTTCTTCAATAACTATTTCGTCACCACTTGCAATTGAGGTGTCAATCGTAGAAAGCGGAGCCGCAACGTAAAACGGTACATTATGATATTTTGCCGCGATTGCAACAGTAGAAGTTCCGATTTTATTCGCGGCATCGCCATTCGCTGCAATTCTATCCGCGCCAACGACGACCATGTCAATCATACCTTTTTTCATAAAATATGAACACATTCCGTCTGTGATAAGCGTTGTAGGAATTCCGTCCATTGTAAGTTCAAAAGTTGTAATTCTTGCGCCTTGCTGACGTGGTCTTGTTTCATCCGCAAAAACCTGAACCGTATTGTCTTTTGCAAAAGCTGAACGAACAACACCCAAAGCGGTTCCGTATCCGACCGTTGCAAGCGCACCGGCATTACAGTGCGTTAATATCGTTGCGCCTTTCGGAACAACTTCCGCGCCATAGTCACCGATTTTTTTGTTTATCGCAATATCATCGTTTTCCATTTGAATTGCGTTAGCTTTTAATTCCTCGATAATTCCTGCTGCATCTTTGCTGCTTGCAAGAATAACCTCTTTTTGTTTTTTAACAGCCCACATCAAATTTACCGCCGTCGGACGGGAGGTTGCCATATAATCAGCTTTCTCCAACAATTCCGCAACAAATTCTTCACGCGAAAGCCCTTTTTTCGCAAGTTCCTGCGCAAACAAAATCACACCGTGAGCACCGGCAATTCCGATTGCAGGAGCGCCGCGGACAATCATTGTTCTGATTGCGTTGAACATATCTTCGCCGCTTGTAATATTCACATATTTAAACTCGTGCGGAATAACAGTTTGGTCAACCATTTTTGAATAAGTATCTACCCATTCAATCGTTTTTATTTTTGAATTAAATTCTGCCATTTATAATTTCCTTTTTAGATCTGCTATATAAAAGTATACCAAAGAAGTAAACGAATTGAACAAAACGCTCACAATTGATATAAAAATTGTAAACATCATTATCAAGCCAAAATTGCTAAGTTTCAGCATCAGAACGAACCCTCCGAGGTATCCGATTGCAAAAATAGTGCTTAATAAATAAACAAGCGGCAAATAGACAATTGAGAACACCGCATACGAAACGAAACCGCAAATTGCACCTATAATAAGGCTTTCTTTAACCGTAAATGACTGCAACGCACCGGCTCTGCGCAAAAGAAATATTACAGGCAGAGAAACACAGGTCATCAGGATAAATACAGCAAGTTTAACTATTACGGGCAACAGTGCAAAAAGCGCCAGTGCAACACCGCACAATGCGCTTAATATTACAATTTGTTTTAATGTTTCTTTTTCCATCCTTACCCTTTACTGAAATACGAACGGCGGATTATTAGGGAACGCAGCATTTGCTTGCGGTTGGAGTTTTTTCAACTTGCCGTATTGTTCGGTTTTGTAATAAATTTGAGCAAGAAGTGCATATCCCATAAGTGAACCGTATTTTTCAACAGATTGGGAAATATAATTTTCCGCGCCCTGATAGTCTTCATTCAAAAATCTTGTATAAGCAACGAGATAAATGCTATCTTTTGTTTGTTCAAGAGAATATGCTTTATCTGCACATTTTTGCGCATCAGTATAGTTGCCGACTTTTATATAAATACTTGTCAAATTCATCAACAATCTATAGAAAGCGTCTTTATTACTAACAAATTGGATAGCTGTTTGATATGCTTTTAACGCCTCATTGTACTTAGCTTGCTGATAATAAATAAAGCCTAAGTTAAAATAGACGTTAAAAAGATTATCTTTGTCATTCAGGGATTTTAATGACAGTTTATAAGCCTCAAGAGCCTCAAGGTAACGATGTTGAGAGCTGTAAGCGTCTGCAATTTTAACATAAACACGGGCTTTGAATGCTGCGTCATTCAACATTACAATACTTCTTGAATAAACTGCAAGTGCCTCATCATATTTACCCTGTTCACTGTAGTGGTTTGCGAGTGCAATATGCAAAGACGGGATATCCGGTGAAAGTTCGATATTATAAAGAATTGCCTTTTCGGAAGATACACTGCGCTCAACTTTATCACCCCAAACTTCTTCAGGTTTAATAAGTTTTTTGCGTTGTTCTTCTGAAAAATCAGTATTTGTTTTATCCGGCAAGACTGAATAAATTAATTTAAGTGTATTTATATCAGCGACATTAATTTCCGGTCTAACGCTTTCATTTTTGCTTGGTGTAGGGTAATAGAGCACCTTATTTTGGAACATTCCGCTATGACCTCTAAGCCCTAAAGAGTGACCTATTTCGCGCAATGCAAACGCGTAAACCAAATCTTCTGAATATACCTCACCGTTACAATCTTTATAGGTAAGTTCAATATTAGATTTTTTGATATAGCCATCGTCATCATAAGTAAAATACTGTTTTGAAGTTACAGAAGACTCGTCCGAGCTGCAGGAACGGTAGAAATCCGGCGGATAAGAGCAAACAACGTCCGCACTTTCCGGATTTTCAACATAAACAAAACTTATGAAACCATTAGTAGTATCCTGCCATTTAACAAAAGCATTTTTAATCTCGTTAATGTGAGACGCCGGAACTTCTGCCGGTTTTTGGATAAATACTTTTAACGGAAAACTTTCAGGATTCCAGCGTTCCAAAGTGCCGAATGAGAGAACACTGTCGATATAGTTTTCACCGACTTTTTGGTTAATAATTTCACGTTTTCTCGCAAGCATATCCTCATTTTTGATACTGTCAAAAAAGAGTTTGTCAGGCATTTCTCTAACATTAACCTTGAAAGTATAACCGGCATGACTTGAAGTTTGTGCCTCATCTTCACCAAGGAAGAGCTTAAGTTCTTCTTCCGCGGTAGTGCTATTCTCCAAGCCCAAAATCTCATCAGTTGCGGCGGCATCAGATGCAGCATCCTTTTTCACCATTTCTTGCGCGGCTCTGTCTTTTACTGTATTAGTATCTTTAGGCATAAAAAGTTTTACAAAACTTATCAGGCACCAAATGACAATAGCTACTAATGAGACTATCGTAAGCCATTTTATAGTTAAATTAAGATTTTCTTCGAAATCATCAAATTGCATTCATTCCTCACTATATGTTTCGAGTATGACATATTGCTATTGCAATTGCATCAATTGTATCGTCTAATTTTGGTAAATTTTCTGTAGAAAGTGAAATTTTTACCATTTTTTCGACTTCCTTTTTATCAGCTCTGCCATACCCGGTCAAAACCTGTTTTACTTCCATAGGAGTGTATTCAAATATAGGTATATTATACTTTTCCAGTACAGTTAATATTACACCTCTTGCATGTGCCACCGGCATTACCGTTGTTCTGTTTCTAAAGAAAAAAAGTTTTTCAATAGCAGCGGCATCCGGTTTGAACTTATTAACAATCAGTTCCATATCATTATATATTTCCAATAATCTGGCTGATTCCCGCGAAGTTTTCTCTGTTCGTATTGAGCCTGATGACAATACCCTTAAATCTGCATTCTCCTGTTCCAAAATGCCATAACCAACTATTGCCATTCCAGGGTCGATACCTAATATTTTCATAGCAGCATTATACCAGAATTTAAGTGATAATGCAAATTTTATATTTTTTTGATATAGTGAAACAATGGAGGCAACTATGAAAGAAATTATCGTATCAGGAATGAGATCAACAGGTAAATTACACCTTGGACATTATTTAGGCGTAATTGATAACTGGGTAAAATTACAAAATGAGTATGAAAGTTATTTCTTTGTTGCAGATTGGCATGCCTTAACTACAAAATATGATAAAACCGAAAACCTCAAACAAGACGTTAATGATGTTGTAATCGACTGGCTTGCGTCAGGCATAGACCCTGAAAAATCAACAATCTATGTTCAATCGCTAATCCCTGAAATTGCAGAATTAAACGTATATTTGAGTATGATTACACCTCAAAACTGGGTAGAACGCGACCCAACCTTAAAAGATATGGCAAAAATCTTACGTTCTAAAGGCGAAGAGGGTTTAAACTCTCAAATCAGTTATGGTTTAATGGGCTATCCGGTTTTAATGAGCGCGGATATTATGGCTGTAAATGCACAATGCGTTCCGGTAGGGATAGACCAGGTTGCACATATTGAAATTACACGCGACATCGCAAGAAGATTTAATAATATTTATAAAACAGATTTCTTCAACGAACCAAAACCGATTTTAAACAAATGTTCATTAATCTGCGGGCTTGACGGAAACAAGATGGGTAAATCGTTCAACAACGACATCAAGATTTCTGACAGCGAAGAAGTTACAACTAAAAAGATTATGACAGCTATTACAGATACAAACCGTGTAAGAAAAGACGACCTCGGTAACCCTGACAACTGCCTGGTAGCGTTTAAATACTGGGAGATTTTCGGCACACCTGAAGAAATTGCGCTTACAGACAAGGAATGCCGTGGGGCAGAACGCGGCTGCGCACAGTGCAAACGCGAACTCGCAAGAGTAATTAACGAACGATTTGCGCCGATACGCGAAAAACGCCGTTATTACGAAGAGCGCCCTGAACTTGTCCGTGAAATCATTATGGACGGAAGTGCAAAAGCACGCAAGAAAATTCAGGAAGTTGTCGGACAGGTCAGAGAAATAATAGGAATGTATTAAAAAGGAGCCTAAAGGCTCCTTTTTTTATCTTTTGATACATCTAACATTCATTGGCTGCGTACGTCCACGCGCGCTATTAGCATAGCCTGTTTCCACCCAAAAATACCAAGCCTTTGTTGAAGATATAACGCTTGATGTCCAATAAAGAGCGTTCAAAACCGTTTCTCCGCCATTATCAATTAAAAACAAATTAACAAATAACGCCGCCATTTCTTCACGATTAGGAACCCTTGATTCGGAATCAAATTCCGTACAAGCGGCTCCGGCTTCGGATTGTTTATATTGAGAAGTTAGGTTTCTCATTAAAGGCACAGGCGCCACAATAACAGAATCCGTTGGATAAAATATAGACAAGTATCCCATATCTTTTCCAATTGTATTCGGACCCTTTGAACCATTAAGGTCATAAACTAAATTCAGACAAAGTTTATTTTGATAATATACATTAGTAGTAGATAACAAATCCGGCGTACAATTCGGATTATAAAAAGCTAAAACGCTTTCTCCATTGACGGTTTCGAACGCTGCCGCGTCACTATCCGGCTGCGAATAAGAGTATCTGTCATTTTCACCGCCCTCGCCGGTTGCCGACATATTAACAATTCGTGGATTTAATTCAGACATTTTTGTCGGGGTCGACATCGTAGTTCCGTTAAGTTTAACAATTTTTGATGAAATTCCGCAATCAGATAAATGCTCATTGTCGCAAATATTATTAATTTTTAAGACCTTTGAAAGCCCTCCAGTGACGAAGGTTTCAGCGTTTGCATAGCCGTTTATGCTTCCCATTAGCGGTATAGCCTGCGAAATTCTTGCAAAAAATGCTTTTCGTTGCGTGTTCCAGGTTCGCTCGTTAATGTTGCCCGTCAAACTTGGTAACGTTATCGCAGCAACAACACCGATAATTGTTAGAGATAAAAGTATCTCTGCCATTGTGAACGCGGTTAAGAGGCTCCCCCCCCCCCCNNCCCCCCCCCCCTGCACATGTTAATACGTTTTTCTTGTTCATTGTCTCTATCCTTTCTTCGATATTATTATGAACCATGTTTCACTAAATGTCAAGCGTGGTCCATACGCACGGGTCGCCATTATGGATGCCGTTCAACGGCCCAGCAACGAACACAATCTTTTCCCTCTAAAATCGGGTGGTTTGTCCGGCAAATATCCATTACCTGCGGGCAACGGGTATGAAATAAGCAGCCTTTTGGCAAATCTGTAACTGACGGCAAATCTCCTTTCAGTAAGCAAACATCCTTTTTCTTCTTCTCAAATGACGGAATAGCGTTCAAAAGCGCCTTCGTATATGGATGTTTCGGGTTCGCAAACAACTCTTTTGCGTTTGCAAGCTCTACTATTTCGCCCAAATACATTACAACAACCCTATCGGCAAGATATTTTATTACACGTAAGTCATGCGAAATAAATATAATTGTCAGATTATATTTTTCTTTCAACTCATTAAGCAGGTTTATAATCTGTGCCTGAATACTTACATCAAGCGCGCTGACGGGTTCATCGGCAACAATACAAATCGGATCAAGAACCAGAGCCCTCGCAATTGCAATTCTTTGACGCTGTCCTCCGGAAAATTCATGCGGGTACTTTTCCAAACAAGTTTCATCCAGCCCCACCTGCGAAATCTTCTCTGAAATTATCTCGCGGCGTTCGGCTTTAGAATACGCTGTATTTACGATAAGTGCCTCCTCTAAAATTTCATAAATTTTCATCTTAGGGTTGAGGCTTGCGTATGGATTTTGGAAAACCATTTGAACCTTTTGTCTGAAAGTTTTCATTTCTTGCGCTGAAAGCTGGCTCAAATCTTTGCCCTCAAACTTAATTGTACCGCGTTGATATTTTTCAAGCCGTATTAAAGTTTTAGCAAGAGTCGACTTTCCACAGCCGGATTCACCTGCGATCGCGAGGATTTCCCCGCGACGGATTGACAGGTCTACACCGTTAAGTGCGTTAACTTTTTCTTCGCGTCCCGAAACCCCTTTTCTGGAATTGTACTGCAAGTATAAATCGCTGATTTCAAACAAATTATCCATAGAATAATTGTATATGAGAAAAAAGGTAAGGGCAATAGTACAGTCTTATATTGTAAAACTGTACTAGTGCATTCCTAAAATTCTCATTGCCTCTGCTTCTGCCTGCATTGAACGCTGCATTGCATCATTTGCAGGATCCATATTCGGAAGCTGGGTTTGAACACCAACCGGTGACGGAATATATGTTCTTACAGGTTCCGGTTCTTTTTCTTCTTGAGGCGCACGATTTACTACATTTTGATTTTGTTTGTATTTAGTAAGCATATCCATTCTTGGAGCATTAGCGTTAGCTTTTACAGCTTGATTATGTTGAGCAATCGCTTGTTGTCTTTGAAGTGCGTCTTGTCTTAATCTTGCAAGCTGCGCGTTAACATTTTCTGATTTTGCATTTTCGTCTTCTTTATCTTCATCAAGAACAGAATTTTTCGGCTTTCCAAAGAAGAAGTTAGAAATTTTAGTTACTGTATTTGAAACGAACGGCATCAAGACAAACATTGCCAAACCAAATCTTAATGGATAGCCTGCTGCGTTCTTAGTCCAGTAACCCATTTTACGGAAGAAGTTCATGTTGTTACTGCTCAAAGATTTGTAAGGCTTAATCTTTTCGTTACCGATGTTGATTAATTGACCGATTTTCTTACAAGTTTTTACGAAGAAGTTGTTTTTAGTATCGCCTTGAAGCAAATCTGTCAACTGTTTCTTAGCAGCTTTGTATGCTTCTTTATTTTTGAACACACCGGCATCAACTTTTTCGTTGAAGATTGCTAATTGTTCTCTGTAATTTTTAACTTGTTCAGGTGTCATACCTGAATATTTCATACCGCCGACTCTATGCATTCCCATAATCGCCAAAGGTGCTGCAAATACATAAGAGAAAGCGTTTACGTTACGTTCAATAAATGTTTTAACTTTATCGGATGCGCCCGTAGCGTTCAAAGTTGCAACCGCAGCTTCTGCAAGGAATGCCGCTTGCATAATTGCAACGAATTTACCGCCTGCAAATCTGTTTGTCATACCCTCTAAAAGCCAGCCTAAGCCTTTAGAAAGTCCGCGACCAAGTTTTGTTTTGTGAGGATTTTCCAAACCAGTAACAATATATTTATTTGCAAGTTCTTTAAATGTAACATCTCTGCCCATTAATCTGGTAATCCAAGGCATACGACCTTCACCACGCCATCTGGTAATTTTCATTTTCGGGTCGGCATTTTTCAAAGCCTGGAAGACTTCATCAGCATGGTCAAGGAACTTATTGCCTGTTGCAATTTTTTCGTATTGAGCAACATCTTTAAATCCTAAAGCCTTAATTTTTGCAGCTTTAAGAGCATCAGCATCGCTTACACCAAAGAGTTTAAACTCTTCTGCTTGAAGAAGTTTTAATCTGTCAGCTCTTTTCTTACCTTTAAGAGCTTTCTTAATTTTGCTGATTTCGTCTTTCTTCATACCGTATCTTTCGAGTTGTTCTGCAACTTCAGAATTTTCAACGAAAGACGGAACCAAGTCCTGAATTTCCATATTATGAAGTCCCAACAAGCCCCTTGCTTGCGCGACGACCATAGAATTTTCCGGGTTTGTAGGTGTTGATTTAATCGCTCTTAAAACTTTACTTTTACCAATAATATTATCGTTAATATAATTTTTTGTTCTGCTTAAAAAGCTATGGAAACCTTGACCGGCTTCGGATTTAGCAAAAGAACTGTTAAAATATGAATCGCTTACTTTATCACCCCAGGCACCAAGTTTACCAAACGGGGTTTCCATATAATCTTTAGAGCAAAGTTTATTGTTGAAATAGTCCATACCTTTGCAAATACCGAGCCACATACCAATACCGATTGGAACACTTGCCCAGCCGTATTCAGCTTTTTTAACTCTGTTTGATACGTATGAGTCCTGAATACCTTGCATTGCAGGAGCGTAAACCTGTTGACCTCCTTGAGAAAGAGGTACATTTTGCGCATTAAACGGCACATTATTTCTATATTTAATTTCAGTGCTATTAATCATACCTATTACCAATACAATATAACCCTACATGTTTATAAACGTAATTAGGGCGCAATAATTGCCTTTTTTAGCCTATTGTAAACAAATGTAACAAAGATATGCTTTTGTGAAATTCAGATTTGAATATATACTTTATATATATGTAAATGATATACGAGAGAGAGCAAAGAGATGGCACTAAAGAATTTGAATAAAATTGATGACAAGTTAAAAGAGATGTACAGTAATCAGGTAACGACTTCAGAATCGGCGGCACAGCCATTTGTGGACCGGTCGGAGGTATTATTTGCCCAGATGAACTTCATTGCAATGGCAAATCGGGAACGCCTGAATTTACTGTAAAACAAGATTTTCCCTGCGTAAGCAGGAGTGAAAGTCCGAATTCGGCGGCGGAGAGCCGGCGAACTGAGGACGAAACTCATTTTCCCAATATATATTTTTCCCAATTTAAATTTTCCCCTACAATTTTGCACCTGACGTAAGTCAGGTTTTTTTTGCCGCCGAGCGAAGCCACGAACGAAGTGAGAGTCGAGCGCGCGACTGGCGAAACCACGCTTTCGGCAGCAAGCGCGAGCGGTGGCGTTCAACGCGAGGCGGATTACGACAGTCGGTGTGCGTGGTGTTGAGTATAATTATTCTTCAACTTCTTCTTTTTTAATTCTTTTAACAACAAGCATTGAAATACGCGCGCCGTCAGTTTCTTTAACGATAAATAGCAAATCATTAAATTCAACCCTGTCACCCTCGTTGGCAATACGACCAAGAAGTTTTACGACCAGACCTGCAACAGTGTCGATATCTTCGTCATCAATATCTTTCTCATTGATTTCAAAAAATTCCACGAAATCGTCAAGGCGCATCATTGCATCCACAAGGTATGTATCTTCTGAAACTTTTTTGATTTCAAACTCTTCTTCCTCGTCAAATTCATCTTGAACGTCACCGATAATTTCTTCCAAAAGGTCCTCAAGAGTAATTAAACCTGAAGTTCCGCCGAACTCATCCACTACAACAGCGATTTGAGCTTTACGTTTTTTAAATTCAAGTACAAGGTTGTCCATTGTAATTGTTTCAGGAATTAGAAAAATCGGACGAATAAGTTTTTCCATTGTAACTTCTGATTGTTCAATAGAGTTTGCATATAAATCTTTTACGTGAATAAATCCTAAAATGTGGTCAATATTATCTTCTTCGTAAACCGGATATCTTGTATATTGGTTTTCAGCCGCGAACTGATAAACTTCTTCCATAGGCATATCGCTGGAAAGACAAGCCATATCCGTACGTGGAACCATAACCTGTTTAGCTGTCAGATCAGAGAATTTGGCAACATTATGGAACATATCTTTTTCGGTTTCGTTAAGCATACCGCCATCGTAGCTGGCATTAACCAACATATCAATTTCTTCCATAGAGTGAACCAAACCGCCGGCTTTGACGTGGTCAATTTTGAATATTTTCAAAATAAGCGAACCTGTTTTTGTAAGCAACCAAACAAACGGCTTACAAACCCAAATCATAGCGCGCATAGATTTAGCGGTTGCGAGTGAAATTTTTTCAGGATATTGCAGAGCGAGGCATTTCGGAACCTGTTCGCCTATCAAAACGTGTAAGAACGTAATAACAAGGAACGCGATTACTGTTGAGATTGTATGCGCAGCAACTGTTTGGACCCCGCTTGGTAAAAAGTCCAAAACCGGTTCAAGCATTTTTGCGATAGTAAGTTCGCCAACCCAACCAATACCGATACTTGCAACAGTAACGCCAACCTGAACCGCTGCGATAAACTCATCCAAATCTTTCAAAGTTTCGAGAGCCAGCTTTGCATCGAAATTACCGTCTTCGTTAAGCTCTTCCATTCTTGTTTTACGGACCTTAACAAATGCGAATTCCGCCGCTACAAAATAACCGTTAAGCAATAATAAAACCGCTATAATTACCCAATTTATTAAAATCTCACTTATATCAATCATTAAAATTTCCTCTAATATGACAATTATAATATAACAAGTCTCGAATGCAAGTTCTTAAAGGTCGAACTCACGTAATTGCGTAAAAATCATAGGCAAGAAACTTTTACTGTCAACAATTTCAATAACCTTGAAATAATGCGGCTCTTCTCCAAAAGCCGGCGCTGACGCGTGATAAACACCATTTCGCATAACTTCGTGATTTTGGTGATAGTGCCCGGAAATAACGGCAACGATATTCTCGTGCTTATCCAGCAATTCCAAATATTTTTCAGCCTTATAAGTTTTGTGCGAGGTCATTTTTCTTGGTTCAATTAGCGGGAAGTGCTGCAAAATGATTACCTGTTTTTTCTTGTTTTTGGTTAGAACTTTATCAAGCCAATCAAGCGTTTCCTGCTTATAATACCCGTTTGGACCCGGAATTATTTCTTTGGCACCGTCTACGACAACAAATAAAAAGCCGTTCTTTTCAAAAGTATAATTAGGTTTCCACGCCGGTGAAAACCAATTATGATACCTTATAATATCCAAATATTTTGCTTTACTGAGTTTTGCGTTCGTAGAGACATCGTGATTTCCGATTACAAAGTAACAAGGTTTCTTAATTTTTCCGACAGTTCTAAGGAACGCGTGGAGAGATTTAGCGTTCGGTGAATCAATATTATCACCTGTAAAAACAACGAAATCTACATTCTCGGTCTTATTAATTTCTTTAACAAGTTTTTTCAGCCACGCATCAGCCTGCTCATTTTCAGAAACATAATGCGTATCCGAAACCTGAACAAATCTTACACTTTTTCCTTTTGCAAACGCTGCCGGTGAAACTATTAAAAAGGCAGCTAGCAATAATATTACTGATAAAAATTTATGCATAAACTCTCCGTCAAAATCATTATAGCATAAAAATTTATTGTGTGATAAAATATGAACTATGAGATTAGATAAATTTTTAAAAGTTTCACGATTAATCAAACGCCGCACAGTGGCGAACGAGGTTTCGGACACCGGACGCGTGTTTGTAAACGGCAACAGTGCAAAGCCGGCAAAGCAATTAAAGGTTGGCGATATTATCAGAATTGAATATGCAAACCGTGCGCTTGAAGTTCGCGTGCTGGTTGTACCTACCGGCAACGTAAGCGTTCAAGAGGCGTCGTCACTCTATGAAGAAGTAATTAAGTGATAGGAGTTTTTATAATGAGAGAGTTTGAATTTAATTTATCCATGGAAGAGCTTGAAAAGCGAACCCATAAGGATTATTTGGTTACAAAAAAAATGTTAACCCCTGATGCAAAAGAATATTTAGAGCTTGCAGACGGCGACAAAGAGGCGCTTAAACACCTTGTAAAGGCTGCGTACATTTTAGAAAAAATCAATATGCAGATTGACTGTCACGAAAACCTTGAATTTAAGGCGTTTTTAGACCGTGAAATCAAAAAAGGCAGCAAACAGGCAAGATTAACAAAAATTCTTTTTGACGCACAAAAGGGTATCAATGCAATTGACAATATGTCAACAATAATTAACCTTGCCAAAGGTATCGAAACCAAACCCGGCAAAGGCGTTTATCCGAATGACCTTTCAAAAGAAGAATTTCATTCAATCCTTTCAAGAATGCTTGACAGCGGTGAAGTTGAGGCGGTTAAAAAGATTTTAACCCAACGTTCGGTAGTAGAACGTGACGGCGCAAACCTTATCGGAATTGATTACGTTGACAAATGGGGAGAAGATTTCGCACTTATGGCTGACGAACTTGAAAAAGCGGCTGCCGTTTCGACAAATGCGGATTTTAACGAATATCTTCAATTGCAGGCAAAAGCACTAAGAAAAGCCGACCCGATGTTAGACGCTTATGCAGACAAAAAATGGGCAACACTTCAGGACACCCCGTTAGAATTCACAATAACACGTGAAAACTACGAGGATGAAATGACCGGCACAATCGTTGAGAATACAGAACTTAGCGAGAAATTAAAAGCCCACGGAATTTCTCCTATTCCGAAAGACTTTTTAGGCGGCAGAGTCGGAATAGTCAACAAAAAAGGCACAGATGCTCTTATGGCAATCAAACAATACCTGCCAACGCTTGCAAAAAATATGCCTTACAATAATGAATATACCCAAAACATTTCTACAACAGGCGATACCAAACAAACAATGGTTGACGTTGACCTTGTAGCGGTAACGGGTGATGTCGGCGAATTTCGCGGCGGAATAACCTTAGCAGAAAACCTGCCGAATGACGACAAACTTTCGCTTACAATCGGCGGCGGCAGAAGAAATGTTTACCACAGACAAATAAGATTTATTTCCGATATGAAAAAGCTGCAGGAACGTCTTGACGCGATTTTAGATAAAGAGCAGCACCAATACTACCTTGACGAGGCAGACCATTGGTTCACAATCGGACACGAAAACGCGCATTCGCTCGGGCCTCGCGAGGGCAGCGAAAAGCTCGGCAAATACCGCAACATCATAGAAGAAAACAAAGCGGATATGGGTTCTTTGGCATTCGTTGACCTTTTGACAGAACTTGGAATGTACACGGAAGAACAAAGAAAACAAATTATCGTGACAACAATCGCCGATAATTTCCTTAAATCCAAACCGACTCTAAGTCAGGCACACCGTGTAAGAACAGTAATGCAAAACAAATACTTTGCAGAGCGTGGCGCTTATGACCTCACAGCTGACGGCAAAATTCACGTAAATATCGACAAAGTTGTGCCGATTGCCAAAGAAATGCTTGCGGAAATCGTAAGGATTCAGATAGACGGCGACTTTAATAAGGCAGAGAAATACGTGACAGATAACTTTGTTTGGACAGAAAATATGGAAGTTATCGCACAGAAACTCCAAAAAATTAACAAAACTCTTAACGGTCAGGTTGAATCAAAACTGGCTGAAAAGCTATTAAACGAATAAAACAAAAGCCCCGGAAATCCGGGGCTTTTAATTATATTTTAGACCTGTGAACGGTTTTTAAAAGTCCACGCTCATTCAACGCATCCAAAATTCTAAAGTTCAATAGGTTTCTGAAATCAAACATTGTCGGCGTAAAGTGAGACATAATTTTTTTCGGACCTTTTGCTTCTTCCAGCATTACTTTAAGTTTTTTAGTATCTTTAATCAAACCGGTTTTAAACCTGTCAGGTTTATACATTGTCCACATTGAATGCGGGTAATAAGTAGAACGGCATTCGTTTGTATTTTGGTTTAAAAGCATTTCGCGGAACATCGCATAATCCATATTATAAAACTCTTGTTTAATATTACCGCTATATGGCATTAATTTTTCAGGCATTATGACTTTTGGCTGTGAATAAGTATCAGCATAAGGGTTTAAATCTTCCATATAATCCATAGAGCCGATTGCAACTATCTGGATAGATTTTGAGAATTTCTCTAAAATTCCAAGTTCATCTGCATAACGCGACATCACATCAAGGAAAGAACAGGCACCCTTACCACTGCAAATATAGTCTGTTATAACGGTTTTCTTGCCTGTTTTCTCCATATTATCAACTATAGTTTGCGGATCAGCTTTAATTCTTTTCAAATATTTTTTATATGCTATTTCTTCTTTTTCAGTTGGAGCTGCAGAAGGCATTTTTCGCAACCCCTCAATCGGATCCGGTCTATGCCAGAAACCCGAAAACGCAACAAATTTATAATCGTTAATGCCGCCGTTCATCCAAAGCGCAGCATTCAGGAACCATTTTGGACTTCTGCCCAGACAAATAATAGGCTGGTCCTTATATTTACTATAAAGTTTAGAGGTTTTTATAAACTCATCCATTACACGTTCATTTTTCAAAGGCATTCCCGGATTTTTCGGGTCAAAAAGCTCTTCTACATTCATTTGTTGATGAAAAGTTTCATATTTTAAACGCATTCTTTTTTTTGTATGATCTTGCATTGCCATATATTCTTCATAATCTATATGAGGAATGGTTCTGTTCGGGTCAAAAAATTCTCCGAAATTAATATTAGCGCCATAACGGTAATTATGAGGAATTGAGGCGTAATTTTGAGGTTCTGATAAGCCCCCCCCCCCCGCTGTGGGCAGGGCGCAGAAAGATTTGGATTAGCAACATTTAGGTTGTACAAATTTGTCTGAATTTTTGTAACGCGCATAACAACTCCTTAGTTAGTGAATTGTTCATGATAAAACCGCACAAAAATTTTTTTGCTATTTATTGTTAACTCCGTATCCAAAAAGTGCAAAATCATATTTTATCGGATCTTGAGGGTCAAGTGTGCGCAAAAATGCTGTAAGTTCTGTAACTGCTTTTTTGTCGTTGGAATTTCGTTTTAAAATTCCAAGCTCGCGCGAAATTCTTGCGACGTGAACATCCATTGGAATACATAAGTCCGCCGGCGTCATAAATTTCCAAACGCCCAAATCGACCGCAGATTTTCGCACCATCCATCTCAAAAACATCCACATACGTTTCATTGCGCCGCCTTTGGAGGGGTTTGGAATTGCAAAATAGAACCCGTCACCGGCTTTTTCGCTTACGTTTTTGTAAAAATAATCGCAAACATATTGCATTAAATCTTCTGACTGCACCGCGTGCGCAAAAAGCCCGGCAAGCCCGCCGTCTTTCAGGTAAAGTTTGTGCAATACTTCCAAAATCGCCGCAATATCATTTTCTTTCATAAACCTGTAGTTAAACCCGTTTAACTCAAAACGCCCGTTTATAATATATTCGTAAGGGCTTTCACCCATAAGCGCAAAAAGTTGATTAAGTTTGCCGATAAATGCTTTGCGGTTTCCGTAGGCAAAAATCGACGCAATAAAACCCGCGATTTCAATATCTTCTGCCTTTTTATAGCGGTGCGGAAACTGAACAGGGTCGTCTTTGATAAAATCTTCGGTTTCGTATCTTGTTACAAATTCATCCATTAAATCTTTAATCATTTTTCCCTCTCAATCCGGCAAAATAGTCTTCCAATATTTTATTACATTCCTCTTCCATAATCCCGCCGTAGACTTTCAATCCCGAATTTAACAATTGGCGCAAATCAATTGCAGACCCAAGCGCGCCGTAATTCTTGTCGTACGAACCAAAATAAACTTTATCAAGCCGCGACTGAATTATAGCCCACGCGCACATCGGACAGGGTTCAAGATTGACATAAAGCTCGCAGCCGTCAAGACGCCAGTTGCCAAGAACTTTTTCTGCCTCACGGATAGCAAGGATTTCGGCGTGACCCGTTACATCATTACTCTTTTCTTTTTGGTTTACTGCAGATGCAATAACTTCACCGTCTTTAACTATGATTGCGCACACAGGAATTTCTTTTCCGTCAAGTTTGCGTGCGATATCACACACTCGCTGCATTTTCAGCCTCCGCCTGTTGTGGAAGTTTAAATTTAATTTCTACAGTAAAGCCCCATTCTTCATCAGAAGACAGTGAAATTTCGCCGTTCATTGCCTCGACAAGTGCTTTGACAATAAACAAGCCCAAACCGGTTCCGCGGGTCGTACGTGTTGTATTGTCATCAAGACGGATAAATTTATCAAAAAGACGGACAAGTTTATCTTCAGGAATCATTTCACATTTGTTTCTAACCCTGATTGTCGGAACATTGTTTTCTACAACGCCCTCAACAATGATTGAAGTATATTCTTCCGAATATTTCATAGCATTTTCAAAGAGATTAACGAAAACCTGTATCAAACGTTCTTTATCTGCAGACACTTGCGGGAAATCTTCCGCCATATTGATGATAATATCGTTTCTTTCCTTGTGTTTAACAAGAGTTTTAGCGTTTTCCATAATATCGTGGAGCCAAACTTTGTCTATAGCTGTGCGCAGGCGGAACTGTTCGATATCAGGAACGGTCAGGAGGTCTTCAATTAAATGTTTGAGTCGTTCTGATTGCTCACGAATAATTCTCAAAGATTTCTGTTGTGTTTCTTTATCAATAACAATATCCTGCCTTAGAAGCCTTGAAGTGTAACCCTGAATACTTGTGAGCGGTGTTCTGAGTTCGTGGCTCACGGTGTCAATAAGGTTTTTGCGGAACTCGTTCATTTCATTAAGTTCCTTGTTACTCTTATCAAGTTCAATGTAAGATTTCTGCAATTGATGTGCCATCTTGTTAAACTCTTGAGCGAGGAAAACAACTTCATAAGGTGTAAACGGGCTGGTAATCAAACGGATTTGACGTTTATAGTTACCTTTTGCAATCGCCATAATACCTTTGAAGAGTTGCCGGATGTTAATATAAAGATAATACGAATGCAGCCCGCCAAGCCCGATAATACAAAGCGCAACCAACAAAATCATTGAAATAATTTTGAAGCGGCTTTTTGAAATAGTTGAATCAGTAAGGGTTTTCGGCGTATTTACGATAATTGTAATTTCAGGCGAACGCTTTTTGATATAAACCAGTGGTTCGTTTTTAATTTTGCCGAAAACTATAGGGGTTTCGTATTTTGCATTAATTTTGTTTTTAGGAAGAATATTATAGGATTCTTCAAAAACTTCGTTATCAAAATTATGACTTGCGATCAGGTTAAAATCGCTGCCAAGAACATAAATTTGTCTTTTATCGTCGGAAAGAGCCTTAAAGAGCTCGTCGTCAAGGTTTTCAAGATTATAAGTAGCGACCAAAAAACGTTCTTTATCAAGCGGGATGTAAAGAGTTGAACGACCTGATTCACGGTTTTTGGTAGATAATAAATCAACTTCATATTTTGAATAAAGGATTTCAAGTTTTTCTCTGCCGAACGCGGTTTCCGAAATAGAATGCAGATACAAATATTGATCCTCTTTATTCTTCATATAAGAAAGCGCAGCTTTTATTTGTTCTAAATTTTTAACAACAGTGTTAGCAAAGAAGTCGATTTCAGTAGAAACCATGCCGGCAATAAGAGAGGCGTTGTCTCGCAATTGCGAACGAACAACTTTTTGGTTAATGTTACTGATTACAATTCCGCCGATTGTCATAGGAATTATAACGGCAACAAGTAGAACAATCAGGTTTTGTTCTACAATTTTGAGCCGCTTAAACTTAAATAGCAAAATAAGTTTACGTCTAATATGAGTCCAGTTAATTTTCACCTATGCCTCCTTGCCAAACGGAGTTAATTTATAGCCAACATTGGTTACGGTGTGTAAATATTTAGGTTTTTTGGTATCGGTTTCAATTTTATTTCTCAAACCTCCGACGTGAACACGAAGCATTCTGACGTCTTCGTTGCTGTCATAACCCCAAACATCATCAAGAAGGGTTGCGAGAGTTACAGGGTTGTTAAAATGCTGCATCAGACAATAAAGAATTTCAAATTCTGTCGGCGTAAGTTTAACTTTTTTATTGATAATAATAGCCTCCAAAGTGTCAGGAAGTATTTCAATATCACCAATTTTTGTAACTTCATCGCCTAAAGAGTTGTCTTTTTCAACGACTTCGTTGCGTTTAAGCAGCACGCGAATACGAAGTAAAACCTCCTGAATATCAAACGGTTTAACAAGATAATCGTCCGCGCCGCAGTCAAACCCCTCGGTTTTATCATAAATAGTACCTTTAGCGGTAAGCATAAGAATAGGAATGGCAAGTTTTGCCTGACGAATGGTTTTGCAAACGTCAAACCCGTTCATTTTAGGCATCATAACATCCAATAAAATGAGGTCATAAGTGTTGTTGAGAGCCTTATTTAACCCCTCAAGCCCGTCTTTTGCGACGTCAACAAAATACCCGCTCTGCGCAACGTCAAATTCTAATAATTCTCTAATTTCATCATCATCATCGACTATTAAAATTCTTTTTTGAAAATCTTCCATAAACCACCTCAATGCAATTATTTTATACGATTTTCCAAAATTTGTAAAACACTTTCTAAACGATTTTTATCATAAAAATACCACCAACCAATTAGGGTTTCAAACGCTGTAGCGTGGCGATATTCATTTTGGTTAGACTTACGTCCGACAGGAATGGGAAGATTTCTTCCGCGGCGTGAAATTTCTTTTTCTTCGTCCGTCAAAATATTTTCCAATTCTGCAAGCAGTTGAGCCTGAAAAGCCGCTTTTACCCTATCGGTCGTAATTTTGTGCAAAATTCCGGCGTTCGGAGTTTGCCGGATTGTGCGCTCACGAACAAAGAGTTCCCAGACCGCATCGCCTAAGTATGCAAGATGTCGTAATCCTATTTCCATAAAATTAATACTACTATAAATATTTGAATATTTAAATCTTTTCATGTATTATAAAAATTATGAAAAGAGCTTTAACTTTATTATTAATAATTTTACTTTCTGCACCGGGAGCATTCGCAAAGCCCTGCTGTTCAGATAAAGACCACTACGATTTTGAACGCGATTACAAATGCACACAGCTTATCCAAAAAATCCGTTTTCAAAAGAATACGCTGTACAATGTGCTTGGGCTTTCCCCACAGCAGCAGGAGCTGAAAGACGAAATTGAATTTCGCCGCAAAGAAGAAACAAAGCCTTACGTAGATGCTTACCATTGCGAATTGCAAAAATTACGTTCTCTTGGCAAAACAGCTTACAACTCTCCTGAATACAAAAAACAGGAAAAAGTAACCCGTAAAGCATGGAAAACAATGCAAAAGCACTTCAAAAAATACGACAAAGAATTTTTGAAAATTTTGTGTTCAACACAAAAAACCAAGTATAAAGAAATCGTTCGTTTAACAAAACGAGATGTCAGATACTGTTACTTGAACAAAAAATGCTGTTATAAAGACCCATATATGAACACATTTGGCAAAAACGATGCAAAAAATCTTTGTGAAATTTGCGACAAGCATTCACGTCCGCACCTGTTTAGACACAAATGCAAAACCGGTAAATAAGCCTTGCCTTTTCGGGTCAAAATCATTATAATAAGGGTATGAAGAATTTATCCTTAGTTTTGTTAATACTGTGTTTTGCCTGCCAAAGTGCGATTGCGGGCAAGCCTATTGTTGACAAAAGCAAGGGTTATGTAGGCGATTTGCCAGAACTTGGCAAGCAATATCAGGAGTCAGAGCCTGCAAAAACAAAACCGCAATATGAGGCAACAAAAAATTTCAACTCTGAAAATCAGGTGAAACCAACCCCGCGAGATAACCCTGCATTTGTAAATATTATTCTTAAAGCGGATAAAAACACCCAATATATTAACGATATCAACGAACTTCTTCCAACGCTTGAAAAGATTTACGATTCGATAGAAAACGAGGAAGATATACAAAGATTTGTTGCAACTACGTATTTTTTTAACAAAACAATCGAATATTTAAGAGACAAATATCAGGATAAACCGGAATTTTATTTTGTTTCGTTCCAAAAGATACTTGAAACTGATTTGCATGTTCAGACTGTCGCGAACCTTCGTGTGGAGGCAGTACGGAATACGCCGTATATGGCGTACGGCGCAGACGGTAAGATTTATAATTCCGTAAATATTGATGAACAGCTTTCCTATCTTCAAAAAGAAATTGAAGAAACAATTGCAGTTATAAAAGGAGTATATTAGCGCGAGCGAGCTGAGGGCGCAGGACTCGCACGGCGGCGTGGAGCCGGCGGAGAAGTCCGAAGACCCGTTAAACGCGAGTCGAGCAAGACATAACTATATTTACGCCTGAGCTTGTGCCGAGTCTTACGGCACCGGCTTCAATGAGAGCAAGTGCGCTTTCTTTTGTTTTAATTCCGCCGGACGCTTTTACACGCAAACCGTGAGGAGAAACCGTCTCGTACATAACTTTTACATCCTCAACTTTTGCACCAACGCCGCCTTTAACAAAACCGGTAGATGTTTTCACAAAATCAGCACCGCCCTTCACGCAAAGTTCACACGCTTTAACGATTTCGTCTTTTGTAAGCAAATCTGTTTCAATAATAACTTTTAAGTTATGTTCGCCGCAAACTTTTTTAAGCGCCGCAACTTCGTCTGAAATATAGTCGTAATTTTTATTTTTGAGTTCGCTCACATTCAGAACCATATCGATTTCATCAGCCCCGTCTTTGAGTGCTAATGCGGTTTCTGACGCCTTAATTTCTGTTTTGTTCGCACCGAGCGGGAAACCTACAACCGTAACGATTTTCACATCAGTACCCCTCAATGCCTCACGCGCCATTTCAACATATGCAGGGTTAACGCAAACACCAAAAAACTTGTTATCACGCGCCTCTTTAAACAATTTTTCAAAATCCGCCTTTGCCGCGTCCTGTTTTAGCAACGTGTGTTCAATATATCTATTTAATTCCATACCCCTAATCTCCTTTTCGCATTCAGTATAACATAAACCTACAATTTGTAAAAAATATTGCGGTTTTCATCTTCTACCCATAGCACGGTAATAGACTTCTCCTTGTCGTCAAACGGGTTTTGTAAAAACGAGTTCGTCTTAAACGCAAGTTTGTCGTAAAACTTTACTTTTCGCCATAAATATTTTGTGTAAGTCAGTAATCTCATATCCCTATTATCCCGTCGGACTAAGCAAAAATAATCCTAATAAAGTATAATTTTCTATCAAAATATAATACAAAATGTTCATATACTTTTTTTAGGTTATAATATTAAGGATGAACAAGACGGGTAAAATTTCATTAATAACACTGGGGATATTAACTATCTGGAGCGGCATATATTTTGTTTTAATACCGCAGTTTTTGTCGTCCGAACCCGTCAGGTTAAAACTTGAACAGGAAATTCTTAAACATTCCGGCTTCAGCCTAACCCTCAATAACTACAAAGTTCGCACAGGTCTTGCTCCCGTCGTAAGATTTAAAGCACAGAATGTTTCACTAAAGAAAGATGATGAATTTTTAATCGTCAAAAATATAAATACAAAACTCAACTGGTTTTCCCTGATTTTTGGAAAACTTAAAATAAAAAACTTTGAGGCTGATGAAATAAATTTAGCACTCAACGAAGATTATACCGAAATCCTAACCCGTCCGGAAGTGTTGAATTTAATCAAACATTTGACAATGAAGAAAACTAAAATTCACAGCCTTTCGCTTGATTTAAAAAATCAAAAACTCATTGATGATATCAAAATTCTCGGAAACGACATCATAATTGATAAATTTGACTTGAACAAGGGTTTGAAACTCAACACGGCACTTCACCTTGAAGAGCAGCAAAATTCCGGCGATATCAAACTTGTAACAGACATCAAACTTCCTTTCGAGCACAAAAATCTTAGAAAAAGTACTGTACTTGCTGATATCGAACACTTTAATATGAGCACTTTTTCAAAATTTATTCACACAGTTAACCCTCAAATCGAAACAATTAACGGTTTAATTGATCTGAATATTAATAAAGACTTTGACGACTTTTTCAGCCTTAATTGTGTCAGTGACAAACTTTTTATAAAATTTAAGGACAAAGAGCTTCCTATAACCCATACATCTCCTATTCAGGTAAAATCGCTTCTGACACTTGAGAACGATGAAATTGTAATAAATTCGTTCAAGATTGACTCTGAAAAGCTGAAATCATCAATGCTTGGGCGAATAAACATTAAAGACAGAAAAAATCCCGGCTTAAACCTGTCGCTTTCAATAGACAAGTCAAATGCCCAGGAAATTATTAAACTTCTTCCGCCGGAAAAAGATTTAATGCCTGAACTGAACTTTTACGCGTTGAAAAAACATTACTTTGACGGAGATGTGCTTGCGCACCTGGAAATTACCGGCAAGGCGCTGCGTCCGCAGTTAAACGGCAGTGTTTTAATCACAAACGCATACCTTGTAAAACCGATTAAAAATGCGCAAAAAGCAACGATTAAACTTGTTTTCAACCGAGAAAAGATGACACTTGAAACAACGGTTCCGACGGCTCCGAAAGAACGCGTTTGGGCAAACGGCGTATTTGAGCTTTATGACGAAAAACTTTGTACATTAAGCGTCAAATCTACCAAAAACATCAATCTCGAAACCGCGCAGGTAGTAGTTAATCCGCTGCAGGAAATCATTAAAATAGATTTTGGGCCTGTTTCACTAATGAAAATTTTAGGCACGGGAAACATTGATATTAATATCCACGGCAACACCCTTGACCCGCACATTACAGGCGCATTCAACTTTAAAAATGCGCAGGTATCATTTACCGATATGCCAAACCTGGTAATAAAAAACGGAGCCGGAGAGTTAAACTTCACCGATACAAACACCTACTTTAAAACAAGCAGCGCAAACCTTAACGGCTCACCGATTAGCGTTGAAGGCTCCTGCACTTTACAAGGCGTGTTCAATTTCTTCGCAAACACCAAATCACAAAATTTAAACAAATTACTCGCCGACATCAAAGGCAACACACTACTTGCCGACCTGAACAATTATTTTGACCAAATCGAAACCATTAAAGGTCTTGGCGACTTAAACTTAAACATTTTTGGTGAGGCAAAGGACATTCATAACATCGTCTTTAACCAAAACATTTTTTCAAAAGGTAAAATCACCCTTAACGCGGTGACAATCAAGCCAAAATCTGTTCCGCAGGCGATTTCAAATATCTTCGGCGACCTAAACCTTGACAACAAAGACGTAAATATGAACCTTTACGCCTTAATTAATAAATCCAAAGTCACCATTGAGGGTAAAATCAAGGATGCTGACGCAAATCTTCTTATCAGAACGAAAAACTTCCGAATTATCGACGGAATTTCAACCCTTCCGATAGAACTTCAAAAAAATATTTTAACTCTCGTAAAATCCAACGAGTTTATAAATCTTATTCCCGCAATAAACACAAATTTCACCGCGAAATACAAAGGTTCAATTGAGAAACCGGCACCGGAAAACCTTGAAGTTTACGGAACACTATACTCTGACACAAAACCTTTAGAATTTAAAAAAGCAAACTATGAACTCGTTAATTCAACATTTAAATTAAGCCCTATCAGAATAAGGAATAAAGATTTTCAGATTGATGCAAATGCGATTGTCACAAACCTTTTCAATGAAAAAGCCTCTGTGACAGGAGCTTTTAACCTTAAAGATTTTGATGCAAGCCTGATTAATGTCCAAACACTTAAAAATATAGAGGCTTTCAAACCGCTTTGCGCAACACTTGAAAACCTGGACGGGAAAATTAACGTTACATCTGTTGTACGTAACAACGATTTTGCGGCAAATTGCGACCTGCAAAATATAAAAATTCAGGAAAGCAAAAGAACTCACGAAATCCTAAGCGGCAAACTTCAACTCAAAAATAACCTTATCCACGCGGACTCAATTAACGCAAGATTTTATGACATGCCTGTGCTTTTGAACGGAAGAATAGCCCTTACGCACAAAGATATTCCGACATTCCACTTCTGGGTAAACACAAAACCTACACAGGAATTTGTAAACACCTGCTTTAATAAAAATTCGCTCTACCCAATAAAAATAAAAGGCGATTTAACCCTGAACGCAGAGATTTCAGGAACCACACAGGCAGCAAATGTTAAGTCCGACTTACTACTTCAAAAAGATTCATCAATTTACTATATGGGAGCGACTCTCGGCGATAAATCAAACGCCGTAAGACTTAACTCCAATATGACACTCCACGGAAACGAACTCAAAATCAATAATTTTAACTACGACAAAGTAGTTCTTTCACTTGACAAAAACGAAACAATTGTACCGCTTTTGAACATTTCCGGTGCAATGGTTAACAAAGAGGACAACATAATCGGTTTCAACAACCTCAAAATCAAATCCAAAATGCCGGTTGATGCCAAAATCTTTAACATAATTTTCAGAAAACCGTTTATGAAAGAGGGTTCTTTCACTTCTGACCTTACCCTTAACGGAACTTCACTCCGACCACAGGTACTTGGGAAACTAAATATTTCCGATATAAACATCCCTCTTGTCGAAACCAACATTAATAATATAAATTTTGACTTCACACCTCGAGTGATAAACATTCTCTCAAGCGGCGACCTTTTGACAAACAAAATTAAACTCAACGCTACGCTCAAAAACGAATTGACACTTCCGCTGCTCGTTGAAAATATGAATCTTCACGTTGCAAAACTGGATTTGAACAAGATTAACGACAAAATTAAACACATTGAAGAATCCAACTTCAAAATGCACACCAACTCCAGCATAATTCAACCGCTGGATTACACAAACTTTATAGTTAATAACTCAAAAATTTCCGCAGACACAATTGTTATTAACAAAATCACAGCAAGCAATTTCGTCAGTGGTTTGGAGATTAACAAAGATAAAATTCTGAACGTGAAAAACTTCAACTTTGAACTTGCAGAAGGTAACGTAAACGGAAACATCACACACAACTACAATAACGACAACATTAAACTCGACATAAACTTAAATAAAGCAAACGCCGCGCAAATGGCAGAAACGCTGTTTAACCTTAAAGGTCAGCTATACGGGCTTGCAAACGGCAAAATGTCGCTTTCCTGCACAGCAAAAAATGACAAAACCTGCTTTGCAACACTAAGCGGAAACGGTAATTTTGCGATACAGGATGGTAAAATGCCGAAACTCGGTTCGCTGGAATACCTTCTTAAAGCCGGCAACCTTATCAGTAATGGTTTTGCGGGTCTTACAATCAACGGACTTATTGATTTACTTTCTCCACTCAAATCCGGCGAATTTAAAACGATTTCGGGTGACTTCAAAATCAATGACGGTGTTGCCGACAGTATTAATATATATTCAAGCGGCAAAGACCTTAACCTTTACATCAGGGGGAAATACAATATAAGCTCATCAGTGGCGGATTTCCAAATCTTTGGCAGCCTGTCAAAAGACATAACAACGGTGTTTAATAAGGTAAAAAATCTGTCTTTGAACACTCTTTTGAAAACAATACCCGGGGTTAAAAAGGATTCGAACAATGAATTTGCGTCCGATATAGCAAAGATACCGAACTCAAACGAACGAAATAACATATATAAATTTTTCCGTGTAATAATCAACGGCGACATCAACGGCGAGGATTTCGTTAAAAGTTTTGAATGGGTAGATTAATCCACATCCTCAAACCGTATTTTATAGCCTAAAATATCTGCAATTTGCAGCACTTCATTGTAGGTAATGCTACCACGTCCAAGCTGTTGCGTTAAAGAGTTTGGCGTACGATTAAGTTTTTCTGCCAAATCTTTTAACTTTAAACCTTTCTGCGCTAAAAGAGTTTTAATTTGTTCTCTTGCTTCTAATCTCATAGCTACATTATATCAATTTCAGCACAAAGTTGACAAATATAACACATTATGATAGATTATATTACATATATAAAACTTTTATTTTATTTTTAAAACATTTTATTTAATCAAACTTAACAAAAGGAGCAGAAAATGGACGAAGAAACACTCGATGGATTACTAATTTATGCAGAGGTAACAAGCAGAAATATCTGGTACGTTAAAACAATTGCAACTAATTTAACAACAGTATCTGAAAAAGATTTTAAATCAGCTTACACCTCTTCTCTCATAAATTGCCTCAATGAATATATTTCAAATACCTGCGCAGATATGGAAAGACTACATAACTATATTATAGATTTACGCAACCGAAAAATTCGCGGTTGAGAACTTCAACCGCGAAACTAATATTAATATCTTTTAATACATCTTACATTACCGCCCAAATTCCGCGATGACGGATAATATATCCCGGCAGCAGAGCCAAATGTCCAACCTTTTGTTGATGAAATTACAGAGGATGACCAGTAATGCCTAGCATTTTCCATGTTATTCAAGAAAAGCTGGTTTGTATAAATAGCTGCTAACTCAAATCTGTTTGGCAATCTATATTCCGAATCCTGTTTTGTACAAACCCCGGTCGCATTTTGCTGGGTTGAACCTGTAGCCCAATCTCTATTCGCCGGAAGCGGAGCGACAATTATTGAATCAACAGGATAAAAAACAGTGAGGGCACCTATATCTTTACCAAAAGTATTAGGACCCTTATTTCCATTTAAGTCATACACAAAATTAACACACATTTTATCCTGGGAATTGTGCATACCCTCTTCATTCATATTTGTTGCACAGACAGGTGAATAAAATGCCAAAATACTTTCTCCATTTTGCGTTTCAAATGCAGCAGCTTTTGTATCAATTTGTGAATGTGAACGCAATACACCGTCATATTCACCAAAATTATTGCTAACAATATACTGATTTAACTCTTTCATTGTTGTTGGGGTATCAACAGTATCACCATTCAAAGCGATAATCTTAGACGGAATACCACAATCTTCAAGGTGTTCTGAATCACAAATATTATTTATTTTTAACACCTTTGCAAGCCCTGAAGTTAAAAAGGTTTCGGTTGCAGTATCGGCGGTAACGCTGTGATTTTCGTCCTCTGTCAGGGTGCCGTAGCCATTCAACGCCGGCATTAGTGCTATTGCCTGACTAAATCGTGAATAAAGAGCTTTTCTTTGTGTATTCCAGGTTCGCTCATTAATGTTGCCCGTCAAACTTGGTAACGTTATCGCGGCTACTACGCCAATAATTGTGAGGGACAACAGGATTTCCGCCATAGTAAATGCGGTTAAGCGGCTCCCCCCCCCCCCNNCCCCCCCCCCTGTGCAACTTAATACATTTCTTCGTTTCATATCTATCCTTTCCTGGCATCTTGCCACTGTCCAATTAGGCAACCGGCTTGACCGCCGGTCCTTTCTTTAAACATTATGTACTATGTTTCAAGACTTGTCAATATATTCTCAAAACATCGCCAACGGAACCCAATAATTTCTTTTTATTAATCAGGTTCAGAATATGTTCCGGCTTAATTGAGGTCATACAAGGCGTATATTTTTTACCCTCTTTTAGCTTTTTACACTGTTTTTGCCAACAGAATTTACATTTTGAAAGCGCACCGATATAATTTCCATTTTCACCGTAAGGTTTAACGTTTTCAGGATTTGTAGAGCCAAAAAGTCCGATTGTTTTCACACCCAACCCCGATGCGATATGCAGCGGTCCGGAATCACCCGAAATAAACAGGTCGCAAAGGGAAAATAGTGCCATACTCTGCGCGATAGATAATTCGCCCGAAAACAACACGGCACCCCCAATTTTATCAGAAATGGTTTTGTGAAACTCTTTTTCGTCAGGCGAACCGGAAATAAAAATTGTTCCGCCAAAAATCCCTTTAAGAAGATTTCCTAGTTCAATCCAGTTTTCAGCCGGCCAAGCTCTGCCTTGACGGTTATTATCGGTTTGACCGCCGGGGGAAAGCACTACAAAAGGCTGCGAGTATTCAGCCAATCGGGTTTTCATCTCCTCAAGCGCTGCAGAATCCAAACCGAGGCGTAAATTTTTTGGTTGTTTTAATTCCGGGAATGCTTGTTTTGCGCTTAGGAAAAACGCATCAACAACGTGTTTATGCCCCATTGGAACCTTTGTAAATTTGTGTTTCGGGTTTGCAATAAAAGTCATAAAGTTATTACGGAAAGCATTTGTAAGGTTCAAAACCACATCATAGTGTTCGTGGCGAAGTTTTAACGCGACTTCCAAATTATATGAGAAATCTTTTTTACGTTTATGGTCAAACTCAATAATTTTGTCGATATCAGCGTTATTTTGCAGCACGTGAACATATCTTGCCTCGCAGCAATAATGAACCTCGTATTCAGGATATTTAGCCTTAATTGCCTGCGGAATAATCGTAGTATGAACGATATCACCCAGCGCGCCAAATCTTAATACTAAAATCTTTTTTAACTTACCCATACCGACATTCTACCACAAGCAGACGAATTTTCAAAATTTTGCCGAAAAACACTAGAATATATTTCAAATATGGTGTATAATATTACGTAGCAAAGGTATTCAAATGTCATTTTTTAGCAAAATCAGAGAACTGACAAACAAAATTAATGAAGTAGAAAGCGCTGTATATTACAAGAAACAAGACTATATTGAAATATACGAGCGCAACATTGCGCTGGAAAAAGAGTTAGCCCAACAGACTAAAGAGTTGAGTATGGCTAATAAAAAAATGATTACATTGCAGCATATCATTGATATGATGACTTCGGCGAAACCGTTGGAAAATGTCTTAGACAACATTGTAAACAGTATTTCAAACGAGTTTGGTTATGTTCACGGTGCGATTTTGGAAAAAATGCACGACGACAAAGGGGATTTTATAAGAATTATTTCACAATCAAGCGACACAGCGATTGACAATCTCCACAAAGCTATAAATGCACCGCTTTATACCCTGCGTTTAAACTATTCACCTGTAGGGATTTACGCTGAAACGATGCGTTCGGGCGAAATCACACAGACTCAAAACCTCGGACAGACTCTGCAGGAAATCATGCCGGCAATAACTGACGAACAATTAAGCCTGATTTTAGACAAAGAATACTGCAAATCAATGATTATTATCCCGTTAAGCTGTATGAATAAACATTTTGGCTGGTTTGTTGTCTTCTCAACCCGCGATGAACTTGCGACTTCCGAAACAGATTTTCTAAGCATTTTTGCTAAACAAATTGAGATGGCAATAACGATTGCGCACCTTTTCTCAACAGTTAAAGAACAAGCCGTAACCGATGGTCTGACAGGGCTTTACAACCGAAGATATTTTGAGGAATACCTTCAAAAAGAAGTTACCCGTGCAAACCGTCAAAAACAAGCGTTCTCTCTTATCGGTCTTGACCTTGACTTTTTAAAACAAATTAATGACAAATACGGTCACTCTTACGGTGATTTGGCAATCAAAACCCTTGCAGACGTAATCAAAAACAACGCGCGTTCAATTGATACTGCGGCACGTATGGGCGGAGAAGAGTTTAACATAATTCTCCCCGGCGTTGATTCCAAGGGCGCAATGATAGCGGCAGAACGTATCAGAAAAACTCTTGAAGCCACAGAAATTGAAACTATAGGACATATTACGGCAAGTATCGGTGTCGCGACATACTTTGAGCACACAGATAACCCCGAAGAACTCATTGAACTCACCGACCAGGCAATGTATCAATCAAAACGAAACGGCAGAAACCGTGTTACCCTTGCCACCCCGATTTCAGAAACAAGCTGGCAGGAAATTGCGGTTAATACATTTATCGACATACTTACAAAGCACAATATTCCTGTCGAAAAAGATATTACAAAAGAACTTTGCGCGAAATTAAAAGGAAAGGAACAAAATACCAACCTATATTTAGTTGCGGATATGCTAACCAAGCTCTATAACCCGCTTCACGAAGACGGTTCAGTGAAGAAAAAAGTTCTCATTGCCTCTTCACTGGCTAAACGTTTTGACCTTTCAAAAGAAGAAATAGACAACTTAAAAATCGCAATACTAATGTACGATATCGGAAATCTTCTTATTCCGCAGGAAATTCTGCAAAAAACAACACCTTTGACAGAAGAAGAGAAAAAATACATCACTGAACACCCGATTATCGCGGCAAGAGATATTCTAAAACCAATTTCAATTGTTCAGGATATAATTCCAATCATTGAAAAGCACCACGAAAACTGGGACGGCAGCGGATATCCGAATAAACTTTCACGCAACGAAATTCCGATGAGTTCGCAAATAATTCTTATTATCGACTCATACTTTGCGCTTACCGAAACCCGTCCATACCGTGCAAAAATGTCCGAAGAAGATGCCTTGAAAGTTATTAAACAAGAAGCCGGCAAAAAATGGAACACCGAACTGGTAAAAGAATTTATTGCAATTATTAAAAATGAACTGAAATAAACCCGAGAAAGTCTCGTTTACGAGACTTTTGAGTGGCGTATTAGACAGCGCAGCCATGCGCGACCCGCGGGTCAGCGGGGCGGAAATGGCGGAGAACTGCTTTTAATGGAAAAAGAACTCATTAAGCTAATTAAAAATACCCTAAATTCGTCCTACATCGGCGATGATTGCGCGTATTTAAAAGATTTGGGAATAGTTATTTCGCAAGACAGCCTTGTGGAAGACATTCATTTTTTACGCGATAAAATTTCACCGTGGCAGCTTGGCTGGAAAACGGCAAGTGTAAACATTTCAGACATTTGCGCAAGCGGTGCACAGCCAAAATATATGACTGTTGCGCTTTCTCTTCCAAAAGAAATTAACACAGAGTTTGTAAAAGAATTCTATGACGGGCTAAAATCCGCGTGCGATGGCGTTGAAATCGTTGGCGGCGACATAACAGCTGCAGACAAAATTTTCATCTCCGCAACCGCAATTGGTTCTGACAAGGGAAGAAATATAAGCTCCCGTGCTAACGCCCAACCGGGGCAAAAAATTGTTATAGCCGGTGTTCACGGCTCCAGCGCTGCGGGGCTGAAACTTCTGCTTGAGGGGAAATCCGAGCCGATGAAAAGCAGTTCTCCGCCACTTTCCGCCTCGCTGAACCGCGAGCCGTGCGTGGCTGCGCTGTCTAATACGCCACTCAAAAGTCTCGTAAACGAGACTTTCTCGGACAAACTTATCAAAGCACACCTTGAACCCGTTGCACAGTTGGAATTTTCACGTAAAATCGCGACCGCTCAAACTGGCAAATACGCAATGATGGATACGTCTGACGGTTTAATGGATGCGCTTTCACAAATTTCAGAGGCAAGCGGCGTAGGTATAGACATAAATTTTGATAAAATTCCGGTCGATGAAGAGATTAAATCTTTTACAAACTGGCAGGAACTTGTTTTATTCGGCGGAGAAGATTACGGGCTTGTCGCAACTGTTGACACACCACTGGAAGGCGCTGTAATCATCGGAGAAATAACAAAAGGCTCCGGAGTAACAATTGACGGTCAATTATACCCCAAAGCCTTAATTGATAAAAAAATCTTTAATCATTTTGTCACATCGCAGTAACGTGGTAATCCTGTTCTAAATTGTGTGTTGTTGAATTGAAAAACTTGTTTAAAAAGTTTTCAAAATTTCTTTGCAATCCCGCAACTTCTGCCTTTAAATCCGCAAGATTTTCTTCTTTTGCCTCTTTTAAGGCTTTTTCAAATAGCTCATCGTAATACATAATTTTATACTCCTATTTACTAACATTCCCAATATCGGCACATTTTTACCGGAACTTTAAAATTTTTAGTGATTTTGTTACAATTATTTATCATTATATGGAATTTTAAAAATTTATTTTATATAATGAGAAAAAGCAGTTCTCCGCCACCTGCTTGTCAAACGCGGTTTGCCAACCCGTGGCTGCGCTGTCTAAAAAAGAGGTTAATATGGCATTTGATTTAGGCATGAGTACCTACGACTACTATTCAAGCCGTAGAGATATGGAAGTTATAGCAAAGATTGTTGATACGTTAAAAGAAATTTTGGAAGAAGACTCAAAGCAGCCGCAGCCCCTGTTCCTAAAGATTTCTGATAATTTAATTATGAACATTGCGCGAATGGCTGTTCAGGAACGCAAAAAAACTTTCTTAATCGGTATTACCGGCGAAAGTGCCTCCGGTAAAACCGTTTTCGTCGATAACACTATTAAAGCGTGCGTAAAAAAAGAAAACCAAGGTATTTACACAGTTATCCGCTGTGATGACTATTATAAAGACACATCGAAAGAATTAAAAGAAGCAGGAAGTTACGAAGCATTATTCAAAACCGGTTTCAGTTTTGACACCCCTGATGTTATTGATTTGGAACTGATGAAAAGACACTTGATAGATCTCAAATCCGGCAAAGATATATACTCACCTTTATACGACTTCGTAACCTGTGAATCAAAACTCGACAGCGTTTTGAAGAAACCGGCAAGGGTAATTTTAACAGAAGGATTATACGTTTTAAACGAAAATGTGCGTGATGTAATGGATGTAAAAGTTTACGTATTCACGCCGCTTGAAGTCTTAAAAGACCGCTGGTACAAACGTGCCGCGACCCGCGGAAAAACCGGCGAAGCAGCTGATTTACAGTTTGCGGACGTAAACAAAACCGCACAACAATACATCCGTCCGACTTACCAAATTGCAGATGCCGTAATCAACGGACTTGTAAGTCAGGAATACATTCAGGAAATCACCAACAAAATCCTTGAACGTTTAAAAGCAATAGAGTTATAAAAAGAAACGCCCCGTGGTTACGGGGCTTTAAAATTTTGTTTAGGAAATAGGAATAAGGAATATAACTCTCTCTTGTATATATAAAGTATATATCACAAACCCAAATTCAGATATTATTAAATTTGTTACAATACTTTACATTTAACCCGAATGCTTTGCAATGAACTTCTTTGCATCGTTAATTGGGATTGCAAAACCAATTCCAATGTTTGAGATATTGTTGTCAGGGTTATAAATCGACTGGTTAATCCCGATAACCTCACCGGAAGTGTTCAACAGCGGACCGCCCGAACAACCCGGATTAATCGCAGCGTCTGTTTGGATTTTGCCTTTCGCATAGTCAATCCGAGAAATTATTCCCTGTGTTAACGTTCCGGAAAAACCAAACGGATTTCCAATTGTCAGAACCCTCTGACCAATTTTTAAACCGTCAGAATCTCCAAACTTAACCGTTTTAAGTTTTCCCTTAGGCTCTATTTTTATAAGTGCTAAATCTTTATTTTTCCCCATATTTGCAAGAACTTTTGCCTTATAAACCTTTCCGTCATAGGTCGTAACTTCAAGTTCTTTTGTCTGCGAAACCACATGAGAACCCGTCAAAATGGTTCCGTTAGGATTAATTATGCACCCCGTGCCCGCAGTAAATCCATCGGAAATTATCCCGTCAATTGTTACTATTGCAGGGTTAATGTTCTCGTAAACGGAAATATAAACCTCCTCCTCTGCAGTATAAGCAAACGCCTGACCGGCAAGAAAAAAACTAATTATTAATAAAAGAAATTTTCTCATTTTTTCACCCTCATTTGATATTATTTTGGCAGACGTTATAATATCAGAAAATAGGTATTGTAATATTGTAAAGATATATTCTTGTAATTATTAAAGTTTTAATGTATACTTGTGTTGAAAGTACACTTCATTAAATAGGAGAAATGTAAAAAATGTCTAGAATTGAATTATTTAAACAGCATTTAATCGAAAAAAGAGCGGTAAAAGTTATCGCAGGTATTGATAACTTTGATATCGAAAATATTAAAAAAGTTGTTTCATCAGCACAAATCGCAGGTGCAAGCGCTATTGATATTTGCGCAGACGAAGCTATTATTTCTGAAGTTAGAGAAATGACTGAATTACCTTTATTTGTTTCTTCAGTTGTTCCGTCAGAACTTGCAAGAGCTGTTGAACTCGGCGCTGATGCAATCGAACTCGGAAACTTCGATGCACTTTACAAAAAAGGAATGTCTTTCTCTGCTGATGAAGTTATGAATCTCGTAAAAGAAACTTTATCATTATTAGGTGAAAACAGAGTATTTTTCTCTGTAACAATTCCGGGTGAAATTTCAATTGCTGACCAAATCGAATTGGCTAGAAAACTTGAATATATGGGTATTGACTTAATTCAAACAGAAGGTCACTACACATCAAAAGAAAATCTTGAAGGCGTAAGAGGTTTGATGAACAGAGCAGAATTAACATTGTCAAACACAATTGAACTTTCAAGAAACATTGATATGGCAATTATGACAGCAACCGGTATCAACTCAACAACAGCACCTTTTGCATTTGCAGCAGGTGCAAGCGCAATCGGAGTTGGTTCTTGCGTAAACAAATTGAACTCTGAACTTTCAATGATAGCAACAATCAAATCAATCGTTGAAATTGCAGCGAAAAACAAACAAGAAGTTTTGGAACTTGTTTAAGTCGACAGTCCCGCTCTCGCGGTACCGACAATAGAAAAAGGCGGAGCCTGACGGCTCCGCCTTTTTCTATTACTAATTTTTTACATTTAATTTAGAATTACCTTCGGTACCGCCGGCTTGTTTTAGCTCTAACTGCTGTTTTAAAAGAGTTAAATACTCTTTTTCAGTAGAAGCTGTATATTTCACTTTTTCAACAGCCTTATTATATCTATGTTCCTGCGGCAGCGAAACTATATTAGAGACAAATTTATCAAAAGCGTTCGGTTTATTATCAGCAATGGTTTTAGATTCTTGTGCATAGGTAAGAAGAATTTTGTCTTCAACACGTTTAATCTCTTGTTTTAATTCATCCGCAGAAAGTTCTGACAGATTGCTCAACCTATGACTCGCCATTGTATGCGGCAATGTTTCGCCATAAGTTCGCATTTGAGCCGCTTCGTTATAAATTTTATTCAATTTTGCGTCTTTAGAAACCCCATTTACGATATCAGCAGAAGTCATTCCGATATAAAGAGGCTTTTTAACACCTTTTTGCTTTGCTGCATCTATTTCATCTTGTGTTAAGTAGCCGTTACGGTCTAAGTCAATGTCTCTAAAAGTAATTCCTGTCATTTTAAATCCTCCCATTAAATGTTTTAAAATTTCCTCAATATTTCCTATGTATATATTAAGTATTTACCAGAGGGAAAATTGCGTCAGGTGACGCCCCGCCACGCCATCCTATCCTATCCTATCCTATCAGCAGATTATGCGCGGGTTTCAAACCTTTTGCAACCCACATTTACATTTCGTTACAATTTCTTTACGATTAGGCAAAAAATTTTTTCAGGTGTTTTATGTAATCTAAGATAAGGGTATTTAACATGATTCACTCGATTAATTCGTACAACACATATAATTTCAGGGGGCAAAATCAAAATTCAAACACCCCTAAGACAACCACCACAAGCATTTTTTATGTTAACGATTTGCACGGCAATATGGGAAATATGAGCCGTATTTACAACGCAAAACAGAGTTTTGACAAACAAAATCACGATGGACAGGATGTTTTAGTCCTTGGTTCAGGAGACATTTCTGCCGGAGCAAACATAAAACTTCTGAAGATATCTAACGCATTCCTCAACGTAATGGGCGTTTTGGGAACAGCTATCGGAAACCACGAATTTGACGCAGAACCCGGTCAAATCGCAGAGATTAACAAGAGCGCGAAATACAAAATTATGGGTGCAAATGTTAATATTCAGGGTGAAAACAATCCGTTACAGGGCAAAATTACAAAATCTTTTGTTCAGGAAATCAATGGCAGCAAGTATGGCATAATCGGGCTTATCCCACCTGATCTTCACGAACGTATAAGAGAAAACGAATCTCGCAAAACAATCATTCCGTTCTCAAAAGAAGATTCAATCAATGCGGTTCAGGCAGAAGCGGATAAAATGAAGAAAGACGGCGTGAATAAAATAATCGTTCTTTCACACTGCGGTCTTGAATTTGACAAAAATCTTGCTCAAAATACATCCGGTGTCGACGTAATTCTTGGCGCACACACACACGAACTTATAAAAGATATTAAAAATAACGAAAACCTCTTCACATCAAAAACCGGTGAACCTGTTATCATTACACAAGCCGGCAAAGACGGTGACCAATTTGGTATTCTTAACCTTGAATTTGACGAAAACGGAATTATCAAAAAAGCGCAAAATAACGTTCACAATTCTAATAAATTCAAACGCAATCCGATTTTGGAAAAAATCTTTGACGGAATTATCGGCAAAGCAACAGAGGTAGGTTATGTTGAAAAAACAGTACCAGCACCGGAACACCGACTAGTCGACCCTAACCCGCATGCGTACCTAATTATGGACGCCTGCCGTGAAGAGTTTGGCACAGACCTTGCGTTAATCAACGCCGGCAACATCCGCGGACATTTTGACGAAGGGAAATTGACCGAAAGAAAAGTTTTTGAAGTAGTACCTTTAAAAAACCGTATGGTAAAAATGAAACTTACGGAAGAAGAAGTTGTCAATGCGCTCAAAAACGGAGCGAAATCTCTGATTAACCCGGGCTTTAAGCCAAGTATCGTAATGCCTTCAGGTCTTGAGTATACTATGAGCCGCAAGGGTGAAGTTCTCAATGCGACATTTATCGACAAACAGGGCAACAAACACCCGATAGACGTAAACAATCCAGATAAGAATAAAATTTATACTGTTGCAACAGATGACTTCTTTGCGAGCGGCGGCGATGCATTAATACCAAACAAAATTAATGAAGTCGATGAAAAATTTGATTTTGACAAGGACAAATTAACTTGCCAATACATTAAAAAGCAAGGCAAACCTGTTCACATTGAAGACGACGGAAGAATTAAAATAGTTGACTAACAAGCGCCATAAAGGCGCTTTTTAACGTTTAACACATCTTATTCTCCACGTTCCAGTACGGTCACGCAAATGTCGCTGACCTGTTAGAAAGCTATGATTCCAAGCCATAGTAGAAGAATAGACCGAACTTGACCAGTAATCACCATCATACGAAATTCCGAGCAATCTTTGATTATAATAAATAGCTGCAAGCTCGTCTATATTTGGCATTCGACTTTCATCATCAATAGCCTTGCATTTAGCACCAGCAGTAATCTGATTACCAGCAGCAACATCTTGTGTAAGCGGTTGAGGAGCTACTACTATGGCGTCACTCGGGTACAAAACTGATATAAATCCAATATCTTTACCAACTGTATTTGGACCTTTATTTCCATTCAAATCATATACAAAGTTTGCACACATTTTTGATTGCGTTATATGTGCTGCAGTTTCATTCATATTTGAAACACAATTTTTATTATAATATACAAGAATACTTTCACCATTAGCCGTTTCAAACGCCGCAGCTTTTGTATCGGGATAATTATAACCCTTGGCAGACGTAAAAGAAGTATTATACAAGGCTAAAGTTTTAATATCCTCGGATTGAATTGGTGACCCATTACCCATTGGCGTTATTAAGGAAGCAATTCCACAATCAGCAAGATGTTCATTGTCACAAATATTATTAATTTTAAGGACTTTTGCCAATCCCGCGGTAACGAAAGTTTCCGCGGCGGTGTCGGTTGTATCGTCAAGTGTACCGAAGCCATTAAGAGCCGGCATAAGCGCCACAGCTTGACTTATACGAGCATAAAGCGCTTTTCGTTGGGTGTTCCAGGTTCTCTCGTTAATGTTGCCTGTCAAACTTGGTAACGTTATCGCGGCTACTACGCCAATAATTGTGAGGGATAAAAGTATCTCTGCCATTGTGAAGGCCTGTTGAGCACGCCCCCCCCCCCCCTGTCAAAATGTTTACAGTTCG
>MOYE01000009.1 GCA_001899335.1 Candidatus Gastranaerophilus phascolarcticola | reverse complement strand
AACAGAATTTCTGCCATAGTAAATGCGGTTAAGAGGCCCCCCCCCCCCCTGCATGTGGTAATACGTTTTTCTTGTTCATTGTTTCTATCCTTTCTTAATTTATTATGTACTATTTTTGGTTTAGCGTCAAGAGGCAAAAAATTTTTTCTTCTATACTTAATAAATTTACAAAATCTCTTGAAAAAAATAAAAATTAGTGTAAAATTAACATTATGACGAACGTAACAAAGCAAAACAGAATTCAGAAAAGATTTACAAAAGTCAAAGCCCCTATTGTTGAAGCCCTGCAGCAGGCTTACCTCAACCCGACGTACCAATTCCATATTCCGGGACACACAAAAGGCGCCGGAGCATTGCCGGAATTCAAACGTCTTATCGGAAGCCGTGCGCTTAACATCGACACAACCGATGAATTTGACAATTTGGGGACACTTCACCCTGCAACAGGTCCTATAAAAGAAGCACAAGAACTTGCTGCAAAGGCTTTCGGTGCAGAAAAAACATTCTTTCTGCTTAACGGTTCAACTGCCGGAAACCTCGCTATTGCAATGGCTTTAACAAAAAAAGGTCAAAAAGTTATTATCAACAGAAACTGTCACCGTTCAGCCTTAACAGGTATGATTATTTCCGGTGCAGACCCTATTTGGGTAAACCCGAACCAATTTGAAGACTGGGGAATTTGGGGCAACATAACCCCTGAAACGATTGAAGAAACCCTTAAATCACACAACGATGTTTCAATGGTTTGGATTACAAACCCAACTTACGAGGGTGTTGTTTCTGACATAAAATCAATTTCAGCAATTTGTAAAAAATATAACGTTCCGCTAATCGTTGACGAGGCGCATGCTTGTTTGTGGAACTTTAACGAACATCTCCCAACCTCGGCACTCAAACTCGGTGCAGATGCGGTTGTTCACTCACTTCACAAAACAGGCGGAAGTATGAGCCAAAGCTCAATGCTGCACATTGCTAAAAACTCATTAATTAATGCTGACGATGTTGAAAAAGCTCTCAAACTTTTACACACGACCAGCCCGTCAATGATTTTACTAGCAAGCCTTGACGCAGCAAGGGCAAATTTAGAGTCACAACGCGGTCGCAAAGCATTAGCACGCGCTGTTGCAAACGCAAAATACTTACGCAAAGAAATCGACAAAATGGAACATATCCACCATCTTCGTCCGGATTTCGGCTACAAAACAGATGTGACAAAAGTTTTCATAAAAGCTGACGGCCTGTCCGGCAAAAGGCTTGAAAGTATTTTAGAAATCGACTTCAATATTGAGGTTGAAAGCGCGTCCGACAACGGATTACTAATCCTTTCAAACATAGGAAACAAACGTTCAGATATTGAGTATCTTGTAAAATGTCTGAATAAAATCGACAAAGCGCACTATTCAGATATTTACTATCTTGAAAACAAAAAGCATATGCCAATGCTTACGCCTCAAATAAAAATGAGTTTGCGTGATGCATATTATGCAGAAAAAGAAACATTGCCAAAAGCCCAAGCTATTGGTAGAATTTGTGCGGAAGTAATTGCTGAATGCCCGCCGGGAATCGCAATTCTTCTTCCCGGGGAATTGATTACCGAAAAACATCTTCCGTATCTAACCGATTATGAATGTATTGAAGTCATAAAAAAAGAGGGCTAAGCCCTCTTTTAACGCTTAACACATAAAGCATAACCATGATGCTGTTCTAATGTAGCTTCTCTTATATCTCCACCTGGGCTTACCAAATAAGCCTTTGTTGCATCGACTTTTGGTCCTGCCCATAAAAAGTTGACAGCCGTATTATTAAAAATTAAATTTTTATTCACCATTATTGCCATCATTTCCTCCTTCACAGGCATACGTCCTTCTGTATTCATCGTCCTGCAAGTTTCAGTAACATTCTCAAAATCCATCCCCCACAATAATTTAGGGAGTACATTGGGTGCAACTACACGAGAATCGGAAGGATAAAAGACCGTTATGAAGCCAACATCTTTACCCATAGTGTTAGGACCTTTTTGTCCGTTCAAATCATACAAAAAGTTTACACACATCTTTGATTGGTAAAGAGAAGAACCACTTATCCAGGCAAAAGATTGATCCCGACAGTTTGGATTATAATAAACAACAACACTTTCCCCATTAGCGGTTTCAAAAGCTGCCGCTTTTGTATTTGCCACAACCCTGCCATTCGCATTAGCGAACAATAAATTATTATATGCATACATAGTTTTAGGGAACTCTTGATAAGCAGTCTCACCTTTGCTAGTTTTAATTTTAGAGTGTATACCACAATCCGCAAGGTGTTCACTGTCACAAATATTGTTAATTTTAAGAACTTTTGACAACCCCGCGGTGACAAAAGTTTCAGCAGCAGTGTCAACAGCAGAGGTTGATTCATCACCTTCGATTAAAGTTCCATAACCGTTCAACGCTGGCATTAACGCTATCGCCTGTGAAAAACGTGCATAAAGCGCTTTTCTTTGCGTGTTCCACGTTCGCTCGTTAATGTTACCAGTGAGCGACGGAAGCGTTATCGCCGCAACTACGCCAATAATTGTGAGAGATAACAAGATTTCAGCCATGGTGAAACCTTTTTTGTCATCCTGAACTTGATTCAGTATCTGTCCAGCAGAAAAATCTCGCGAGAGTCGATGGTGAGATTCCGGATCTGTCTTGGATTTGCTCCACGCTCCCAGAGTTTCGCAAGAGGAGCTATGCTCCGGCTGGCTCAATCTGCTCGCTAGCCGGATTTCACTCCGTTCATCCGTACGCAAATCCGCAAGTCCGGAATGACAATATGGAGTTATCGCGGTCCAGTCGCTCGGAACCAAATATGGCACCGGCTCAGCCGGCTCTCCGCCCTTCGCGTTAAACGCCACCGCTCGCGCTTGCGGCCAAAAGCGCGGTTTTGCCCGTCGCGCGCTCGGCTGTCCGTAGTTTCCGTCAAATTGACACTCGGAAACTACTGCCTGGCTCTGCTCAGGGCTCCCCCCCCCCNNCCCCCCCCCCCCTGGCAAAATGTTTACAATTCGTTTTTTCATATTTCTATCCTTTCTATTGCTATTATGTAACATGTTCCAGAATTAGTCAAGAGATAATAAATTTTTTATTAAGAATAGCTGAAAACTATTGCAATCTAAAAGTTTTCGTGGGAAAATTCATGTGTGGCAGATTATTCACAAAAAAGAAAGGACAAAAATATGTCAACATTTATTGAAGATGTAGTAGCAAGACAGATTTTAGACTCTCGCGGTAACCCAACAGTTGAAGTTGATGTTACATTATCTTGCGGAGTAGTAGGTAGAGCAGCTGTTCCATCAGGCGCATCTACCGGTATATTTGAGGCTTTAGAACTTAGAGACGGCGACAAATCTAAATACTTAGGAAAAGGTGTTTTGAAAGCTGTTGAAAACGTTAATAAAATCATCGCTCCGGAATTAATCGGTAAAGATGCTTCTAACCAACAAGAAATCGACGAATTTATGCTCGAACTTGACGGTACTGAAAATAAATCTAAATTAGGTGCTAACGCTATTTTGGGCGTATCTTTGGCAGTAGCTAAAGCAGCATCTATGGCTTACGAAATGCCATTATACAGATACTTAGGCGGTATCAACGCAGTTACACTTCCTGTTCCTATGATGAACATCATCAACGGTGGTGCACACGCAGATAACAACGTTGACTTCCAAGAATTCATGATTGCTCCTGTTGGCGCATGCTGCTTCCAAGAAGCTATCAGAATGGGTGCTGAAGTATTCCACAACTTGAAATCAGTTTTGAAATCAAGAGGAATGGTTACATCTGTTGGTGACGAAGGCGGATTTGCTCCAAACCTTGGTTCTAACGAAGAAGCATTAAAAGTTATCGTTGAAGCTATCGAAAAAGCTGGTTACACAACTGAACAAGTAAAAATCTGCTTAGACGTAGCATCTTCAGAATTCTACGAAAACGGTGTATACAACCTTGAAGGCGAAGGCAAAAAACTTTCAAGAGAACAAATGGTTGACTTCTTAGAAAACTGGGTTAACAACTACCCTATCATCTCAATCGAAGACGGTATGGCTGAAGAAGATTGGGAAGGCTGGAAAATGTTAACAGACAGAATCGGTGACAGATGTCAATTAGTTGGTGACGACTTATTCGTTACAAACACAAAAAGATTGGCAAAAGGTATCGAAAAAGAAACTGCTAACTCAATCTTGATTAAAGTTAACCAAATCGGTTCATTAACTGAAACATTGCAAGCTATTTCAATGGCTCACGAAGCTGGTTACACAGCAATTTCTTCACACAGATCAGGTGAAACTGAAGATACATTTATCGCAGACTTAGCAGTAGCTACAAATTGCGGTCAAATCAAAACAGGTTCTGCATCAAGATCTGACAGAATTGCGAAATACAACCAATTAATCAGAATTGAACAACAACTTGGTTCAGCTGCTAAATACTTAGGCTTGAAAGCATTCAACGGACAAAAATGCAACAGTAATAAATGTTGTTGTGGATGTTGCTAGTCAACGTTTAAGATAATAGAAAAAGCGGTTTGGGAAATCCCAAACCGCTTTTTTACTAGTTACGTCTAACACAAAGTGAGGTGCCTCCATTATTTTCATTCCATTCCCAACGCGGATCGGCTGTGTCAGTCCAATACTGGACATAACGATTTTTCGTACCATTGGCATTTATCCTAACAATATCAGAAACCCAATAAGGATTATTTTCTCCTATATGACCAATTAAACTTTTATTGACGGTCATCGCAGACATTTCGTAATCGGTTGGAACTCTAGAATTTTCATCCAGACTTTTGCATCTTGTGCTTGCTAATTGATAGGAACCATGCCCGCCAATTCCCGGCAGAACATAAGGCGCGGCAACAACAGGGTCTGTGGGGTTAAACACTGTGATAAACCCGATATCTTTACCATAAGCATTCGGACCTTTAGTACCATTTAAATCATAAATAAAGTTTGCACAGACGCGATTAAAATGTTTATTATTCCAGGTTTCAGCATAATTAATCAGCTGCACACAACGTGGATTATAATATACAGCAATGCTTTCGCCATTTGCGGTTTCAAACGCTGCAGCTTTTGTATCAAGAAGATTTGCGCCGCCTGCACTGTAAGACATTGCCGCATTTAATGTCAACATAGTATCAGGGAATGGCGAAATTGTTGAGCCGGAATAAGGTATTATCTTATCAGGCAAACCGCAATCCGCCAAATGGTCGTTGTCGCAAATGTTGTTAATTTTGAGAACTTTTGAAAGTCCGGCGGTGACAAAGGTTTCTGCAGCGGTGTCTAAATTATCAACACCGTAGCCGTTCAACGACGGCATAAGCGAAATAGCTTGGCTAAATCTTGCAAAAAGCGCTTTTCGCTGCGTGTTCCAGGTTCGTTCATTAATATTGCCAGAGAGTGACGGTAGCGTTATCGCAGCAACTACACCAATAATTGTTAACGATAACAGAATTTCTGCCATAGTAAAGGCGGTTGAGAGACGCCCCCCCCCCCCTGCATGTGGTAATACGTTTTTCTTATTCATAGTCTCTATCCTTTCTAGTCTCATTATGTAACATATTCCGGAATTAGTCAAGAGTTTGCCGGTTTGCTCAAATACAACGGTGTAAGTTTGCCCCAATCACCGTCCTCGTTCTTAGACTTTTCAACCGCAATCTTAGCAATAATTTCACTTAGTGATATGTCTAACGATTGATACGAAATTCCGCCCAAAATCGGCTGTAATTTATCATCAGTTATAACAAAATAACCGTCAGTATTAATTTCCGTCAATGGGACTATACCTTTAATTTCGCCCTCAACGGCAACATAAGCGCTTTCGCGGCGGGCATCTAGTGCAATTAATTTCTTTTTGCCCTCATAATCAATAGGAAGATTTGAAAGAATTTCAAAAGATGTAACCCCAATAAGTTTCTTGCCGAGTTCCTGCGCCATAACACGTGCTACGGTCATACAGGTTCTAATCGCGGTAAAACCGCCGGGTCCAACGCTTGTTGCAATTAAATCCAAATCCCCAAAGGTTAAACTATTCGCAAGCAAAATATCTTTTATCGTTTCCAATAATTTAGGCGAACGCGTTTGCATTCCCTCGTACGGAACTGCAACAGAGTTAAGCGCCGCACCGTCACGGCATAATGTCACGTACATTTTATCCATACAAGTATCAAACGCTAAAACTAACATTTTTCCAGCCCCTCAATAATATATTCAAAACCTTTACCATTAGGTTCAAATTCATAAACCCTGGCATCGTTGTCATCATAAGTAACATTAATTTTCAAGTGGTTAAACGGGATTTCGTTTTGCGAAAACTCTGCCCATTCAACGAACGTAATATTTTTGCCCTCGCTGTATTCACGAAGTTCGTCGGCGATTGTTCTAACCCCCTCGTGCTCAAGCCGGTAGAGGTCAAAATGGTAAATCGGAAGTTTTGCGCTGTGGTATTCGTTAAGGATTACAAAACTCGGGCTTGTAACTTTTTCCTGAACGCCAAGTGCGTCTGCAACAAGTTTAACAAACGCGGTTTTCCCCGCACCGATTTCGCCGTAAAGATTTACGAAACAACCGTTGTCAATAAGCCCCGCAAAATCAGCGGCAAGTTTTTTTGTATCTTCCAAACTATTACAAATTCTTGAATATTTCATCCTACACCTCTATAGCAGATACTACCTTGTTACGTCCGCCGGTTTTTGCCTCATATAGCGCTCTATCTGCCTTGATTATCAGGTCAGGGATTTCGTCGCCGTCCTGCATTTGATAAACGCCCAAACTGATTGTTACGCTGATATTTTTGTGTTCCGGCGTAAGTTTTGAGATATCAACGAGACGTTTTTCAACCGCTTTTCTAAGACGTTCGGCAACCATGCAGGCATCTTTTATGCCGGCACTTGGAAGAAGTATCGTAAACTCTTCGCCGCCATAACGCCCTGCAACGTCGTATTCACGAAGCTGCGAACGAATAACGTCAGACACGGTTTTTAACACCAAATCACCGACCGCATGCCCGTAGGTATCGTTAACACTTTTGAAAAAGTCGATATCCGTCATAATCACAGAAAGCGGCAGGTGTTGACGGCGGGAACTTGAAACCTCTTGCTTCAAACGTTCTTCAAGCTGGCGTTTGTTATAAAAGCCTGTCAACGCGTCAAGCGTTGCGTGTTTGAGGATTTCGGCATAAACATTAGCGCGGTTGATTGTTGTTGCAACTTGGTTGGTAAGCTGTTCAATATAATCAACTTCCTTATCGTTAAGTTTACCCTCCATACTTTTCGTGACGATACAGCCAAAAAGTTTTCCCTCACTAATCAGCGGAAACACGCCGGTTTTCTTGTCTGCGGTTAGAATGCATTCAGAATCAGAGGTCAGAATACTAATCAGACCGTAAATTTTCTCATCGTTACAAGCACCGGGCCAAACAAGCGAAAATTCCTCTTCATCTTCTTTTCGCAGAAAAATATAAATAAGGTGATTTGAAACGAACTTATCAAACATTTCGCCGATAAGCGGCACAATGTAGTTGAGTTCGTACTGCGTTTCGATAATTTTCGCAATATTTTTCATTGAGTCGTGGAAATTTATATTTTTCTGCATTTTTTCGTTGAGGATAATATTTTGAACTTTCAACGAAATAACATCTCCCGCAACTTCAAGAAATTTTAAAAGTTCATCCGCCTGTTCGGCTTGCGTAAACTCAAGCATCCCGATAAATTTTGATTGTTTTTTTAGCGGGAAGTAAAGTCTGTCTTCGACTGCCTCAAAAGAATTTTTCTCTTTTACATCTGCGTAGATTTTGTAGTACTGCGCAACGACTTTTTTGTCAAAAATATCGTCTATATATAGCCAATTCCGCGAGAAATCCCTAAGCTGTGATGTTGTTCCGTCCCAAGTATAAAGTTCGGTTTTCTTCACACCAAAATAGTCCGCGAAAAAGTCGTGCAAAGAATTCAAAATACTTTTTGCGCTGTAGGAACTGTTCAAAATTCTTGATAATTCCGAAATTTTTTGGATCATGATTAAACGTCCAATTTTTCCATAATTTCATCAGGGATATCGAAGTTCATATAAACATTTTGCACATCATCGTGTTCTTCAAGGCGTTCATACAGACGCATAACTTGTGTTGCGGTTTTCTCATCGGTAACAGCAACGGTGTTTTGCGGAATACGAGTAAACTCTGCGGTTTGCGCTTTAAAACCTTCTTTTTCAAGACCTTCTACAACTTTTTGGAAGTTTTCAACAGATGTTAAAACTGTGTAAGTATCATCTTCATCAACAATATCTTCTGCGTCAAGGTTAATTGCAGCCTCAAAGAGTTTGTCATAGTCAACACTGTCTTTATCAAAAATCAACTGTCCGCGCTGATCAAACATCCAGCTTACTGCGCCTGTCGTACCAAGGTTTCCGTTGAATTTTGTGAAATAACTTCTGATATCGCCTGCTGTTCTGTTTCTGTTGTCAGTCATTGTTTCAACAACGACCGCAACTCCGCCCGCAGCGTAACCCTCGTATACCAATTCTTCGTAGTTTTCACTGGAACCAGCGCCCGCACCTTTTTCAATCGCACGTTTAATGTTATCGTTCGGGAGACCAGCAGCTTTTGCTTTTTCAATCGCCGTTCTAAGACGGAAATTACCAGCCGGGTCAGCGCCGCCCAAACGAGCTGCAACGATTAATTCTCTTGAATATCTTTGGAACACAACCGCACGTTGTGAATCCACTTTCGCTTTTTTATGTTTAATAGTTGACCACTTTGAATGTCCTGACATAAATCTTTTCTCCTGTATTTACTCTCAATTTACCAAAATAATAACTTAAACACGGAATAAAGACAAGGGCGGAACTTTTTAAAAAGTTCCGCCCTATTTAAATTATCGTTTTATACAAATAACTCCGGGAGATACAAGACTTCTTGGATAGCGAATTTTCCTTCCGGAACGCGAAGCCATTGCAATTGCGTAATCTGAAGAGGTCAACGTCGAAGTCCAATAAGCGCCGTCCCCCATACTCAACTCAAACAGATTTTTATTAACAAACATCGCAATCGCCTCTTCTGCATTTGGAAGCCTGTATTCAGAATCCTGATTTGTGCAAGCGCGGGGTGCGCTATACTGGTCAATACTTTCAGCGGAAGCGTACTGCAAATTCGGATATGGAGCTACGACAACAGTATCAGCAGGATAAATTGCACCAATAATGCCAATATCTTTACCTACAGTATTGGGTCCTTTGGAACCATTCAAATCATATACAAAATTTGCACAAATATTCGGCTGCGTAAACCAATATGAAGTTCCCGAACCATCTGTAGTCCCGTTAAAATCCATTTTGCAATTTGGGTTATAAAATGCGAGAATAGATTCTCCATTTGCGGTCTCAAATGCCGCGGCTTTTACATCCAGCATTGTATAAGGGAAGGCAGAAGTTCCGGTCAACATTTCAGGATTCAAATCTCCGAAAGATTTTGGGAGCGGAATTTTAGTACCCTTTAAGGTAATTATTGAGGTATTAAAACCGCACTTTGTGAGGTTATCATTATCACAAATGTTGTTAATTTTGAGAACTTTTGAAAGTCCGGCGGTAACAAAAGTTTCTGCAGCTGTATCCACGGCTGATGTTGACTCATTGCCTTCTGTTAAAGTTCCATAGCCGCTCATAGACGGCATAAGTGAGATTGCCTGTGACATTCGGGCATAAAGGGCTTTGCGCTGCGTATTCCAGGTTCGCTCATTAATGTTTCCTGTGAGCGACGGAAGCGTTATCGCGGCAACTACACCAATAATTGTTAACGATAACAGAATTTCTGCCATAGTAAATGCGGTTAAGAGGCGCCCCCCCCCCCCCTGCATGTGGTAATACGTTTTTCTTGTTCATTGTCTCTATCCTTTCTAGTCTCATTATGTAACATGTTCCTAAATTAGTCAAGACTTTAACTTTACATTGTGGCATGTCTTTCCTATAATTGGATTATAAAAATTAAAAGGTGAGAAAGATGAGTAAATATTTATTAGAAATCGGTACTGAAGAATTACCATATAGGTTTATCCCAAGCGCAATCGAACAATTGCAAAAAAGTTTTGAAGCACTTTTAACTACTAACAAAATTGACTTTTCAGATATAAAAGTTTACGCAACCCCGCGCCGTTTAGCCGTAATTTTAGACGGACTTTCAAAAGAGGGCAAAGACGAAGTTAAAATCGTTAAAGGTCCTATCAAAAACGTTGCGTATGACGAAAATGGCAACATTACCAAAGCCGGTGAAGGTTTTTGCAAGAAAAACGGCTTAGACCCGAAAGATTTATACATTGAAGACAACTATGTTCACGCAAAAATTACAATCAAAGGTAAATCCGCAGTTGAAGTTTTGCAATCTAATATTCCGTCATTAATCTTGAAACTTCAAGGTTCTCACTTTATGCGCTGGAGCGCGAACGATGAGAAATTCTCACGTCCTATTCGCTGGATTGTTTCAATCCTTGACAGTGAAGAAGTTAAAATCAAAATTATTGACAAAGAATCTTCAACCTACTCACGCGGTCACAGATTTGCACCTGAAAAAACTTTCAAAATTTCTCACCCTGATGAATATTTGGATTTAATGAGAAAACATTATGTAATCGCAGACCAAAACGAACGCCGCGCAAGGATTATTGAACTCGCGAAGAAAGAGGCTGAAAAACTTGGGGCAACACCGCACTACACAGACGATTTGTTGGATGAAGTAACTTTTATCACCGAATACCCTGTACCTGCAGTCTGCGACTTCGACCCGAAATATCTAGAAATTCCGGAAGAAGTAACCGTAACAGTTATGGCTGTTCACCAACGTTACTTCGCGCTTTACAAAGACGGCAAACTTATCAACAAGTTTATAACTATGACCAACTATCTTGGCGATGAATTTGCAAACATCGCGGCAGGAAACGTCCGCGTAATCAAAGCAAGACTTGATGACGCAGTATTCTTCTTCAACGAAGACACCGCAAAACCTCTTGCCGGCTATGTTGAAGATTTGAAAGGGATTACGTTCCAAAAAGGTATGGGCTCAATGTACGACAAAGCTCAAAGAATGGTAAATTTGAGCAAACACCTTATGTCAGAACTCGGCGAAACCTCTGCAACAATTGAGCGTGCAGCGTTACTTGCCAAAGCTGACCTTACAACAAAACTTGTGTTTGAGTTCACTGAACTTCAAGGCTTTATCGGTGCAGACTACGCAAGGGTTTCCGGCGAACCTAATGAAGTTTGCGAGGGTATCAAAGAACACTACTTCCCGCTGAACGCAGAAAGCGAAACCGCAAAATCAATCGAAGGTCAAATCGCAGGTATCGCCGACAAAATCGACAATATTTGTGCGGTATTCGTTGATGGCAAAAAACCAACCGGTTCATCTGACCCGCTTGGCGTAAGACGTGCAGCACTCGGTATTATCAGAACAGTTCTTGAATACGGTCTGAAAATCGACATCAACGCTTTAATCGACAAGACGCTTGAACTTCTCCCAATCAAACGCGATTGCGGCGACGAAATCAGAGAATTTTTCATTCAGCGTTTAATCATCTTCTTGAACGATACCTATAAAAAGACTGTTCTTGAGGCTTGCGCTAATAATGCACTCGCGGATTTAACTGACTACGTAGAACGCGTTAAAGTAGTTTCAACACTTGATAATCCTGAACTTTTGGAAAGTGCAAATCGCGTTTTGAGAATTACAAAAGAAGTTGAAACCGGTAAGGTTGACCCTGCATTATTAAAAGAAACCGCAGAAAAAGACCTCTTTGCGCAAGTTGACAAAATCGAAGAAAACGTAAGTTACTCAACATATCTTGCCGAACTCGTTGCAATCAACCCTTACGTTGTGAAATTCTTTGAAGATGTACTTGTAATGGATAAAGATGAGAAAGTAAAAGCTAACCGCTTGGCGCTTTTAAGTATTTTGAAAAACAAATATAATCATCTTACAGACTTTTCAAAGCTGTAAAAAGCAGTACTTCGCCGCCTGTTTGGCAAACGCGGTTTGCCAATCCGCGGCTCGCTGTCTAAACGCCACTCGAGAATTTTGCCAGCAAAATTCTCTCGGGAAATGTAACACTTTCTTAACAAAGCGCTTAAAAAAGGAAATATTTCCCTTGAGGATGCTTTACAATAGTACAAAGAAGGTTAAAAAAGTAGGAGCATAAAAATGCTTGAGAAATCAAATAAAACAGACAATAAAGAAATGAATAAAAACGCCGCCAAATCACCATATATGAGTGACGTAAACGGTATTGAGCGAATGAGTTTCCACGAAATGGAAGCAAAACTTGAGCGTGAGGTAATTTCGCAATTGAAGTCAGAATTTCCGGGCATAGAGAACTCCAAATCTTTCAGGCTTTTAGTAGACGCGGTTGTAAACAACATTAAAAACAAAGATCTGGAAATATCCGAAAAAAGAGAAATTAATTCATAAAACAAAAGCCCCGATGGCTCGGGGCTTTATTATATTTACCTTGACAAACTAAAAAAAATACCACATAATATAAGAAAAGAAAGGATAGAATGATGAAAAAACAAAGTCTGAAAACCCGTGATTTATGGGCATTCCACCGAGGGGGGGGGGGGTAAGATTGCATTCACAATGGCAGAGATTTTGCTCTCTTTAACAATTATCGGCGTGGTTGCAGCGATTACTTTACCTAGTTTAACCGGCAATATAAACGAGCGAACCTGGAATACCCAACGGAAAGCACTTTTTGCCCGATTTTCGCAAGCAATTGCCCTTATGCCGGCGTTGAACGGTTACGGAACTCTCACTGAAGATGAAAGCGGCAGCGTAACCGAAGACACTGCAACCGAAACTTTTATTACAGCAGGACTTTCAAAAGTTCTAAAAATCAACAACATTTGTGACAGTGAGCATCTGGCAGATTGCGGCATTACATCTTCATTCATAACAATGGGAGCTTCTAAAATTACAACGCCGCAAACACTGTACGATTTAAATGATAAATTCCAAAGCGCGTCTGCATACAGTTTAACTTCGTATTCAGCAATTAATACAAATGCATCAGCGTTCGAAACTCAAAACGGGGAAAGTATAATTGCCTACTATAACCCGTCTTGCCGAACAGAATATCTAAGCCATGAAACTAGAAGTGCAACTTTAAATACTTTCGGTTATCCACAGAGCACAATGTGCGTAAATTTTATTTATGATTTAAACGGAAGCAAGGGACCTAACACTTTTGGGAAAGATGTTGGTATTATTACTGTTTTTAACGCAACTGACTCTATTGTAGTGGCACCAATGCCGTCATCTACGACAAATGCAACATTTGAAAACGCGGAAAGAATGGTATGGAATAATGCCGTAAAAGCCTGCACTCAACAAGATTCTGAAAGTAGAATCCCAAATATTGATGAAGCCTCTGCAATGCTAATCAACAAAGACTTTATGAATCTAACCAACAATGCCTTATGGACAAGCACAATACTTGCCTCTGACCATGCACAAGCCTGGCAAATCCGTCCGCATACCGGGATTCGCACAACAGAATACAAAGCTCAAACACAGATGGTCCGCTGTATAAAACGCTAGCAGACCAGCAATGGTTTTTGTATACCAACAGAAGATTTCACATCAATAACTCTTTGCCCTTTAAAGGTGAAGAGTTGTTTGATGTTAGCAGGATTTTTTGTGTTTTCCATTGCCAAAATTGCACCAACAATCGCTTCCAATTGCGACATAGGCATCATATTCACAGGCAAATCTATTCCCCATTCGTTCGTCAAAACCTGTTGTAAAAACTTACAATCCGCAGGTGTTCTCTCACGGTAACAAGAATTAAGGTGCAAACTCTGACGCGTCAGGTAAAGTTCAAAACGGTTTACATCAATTCCTTGCTCAATCAAACTGTTAAAAAAGTCACAGCCACGCGTCGAGTATCTTTGCGTCCAGTTGTCAACATTTCGCATGTGCTCATTCGTTGCAACAAGTTGATATGGTTTTGACAAAATTCGCCATTTCCCGTTCAAAAGTGTTCTATCCCACGGGAGAGAAACACAAATTTTTGACTGTTTCAGCGATGAGAAATTCTCAAAAAAGAAAATTACATCGCTCATTTTGTACAGTTTGTCAACCATTATAAGATTGTAATCTTCATCAAGTACCGCAAGCCCCGTATCCAGCGTCGAACCTGCTGTTAGTGATAAACCTACATAATAATTCATAAAACTCCCTTTAAATTTTTGCCGTTCTACACGAGAAGTTTCGTTGTAATAATCGGCTCATTATCTGTCACGACAACGGTATGTTCAAAGTGTGCAGACGGTTTTTTGTCGATAGTACTTACAGTCCATTCATCGTCTGCGACTTCAACTTCGTCTACGCCAAGGTTAAACATCGGCTCAATTGCAATAGCCATGCCGGTTTTAAGCAATGTTTTGTCTCCGACAGAATAGTTAAACAAAAATGGTTCTTCGTGCATGTTACGTCCAACGCCGTGACCGCCGTATTGACGAACAATTCCGAGTTTTTCGCGGTTTGCAACAGCCTCAATCGCCGCGGAAACATCATCCAAAACGTTTCCCTCGTGCATTTTTGAAATCCCTGCGAAAAGCCCCTCTTCTGTATATTTAAGAAGATTTGCGACTTCATCACTAATTTTGCCGACAGGATACGTCCACGCGCTGTCACCCACAAAACCGTGATATGTTGCACCAACATCAATGCTTATGATATCACCCTCTTTAAGAATGACATCCTCGTGCGGAATCCCGTGTACAACCTGCTCGTTAACAGACGCACAGATACTTCCCGGGAAGCCGTGATAACCAAGAAAAGTCGGTACCGCGCGGTTTTGTTTAATAATATTGTACGCAATATTATCAAGTTCCTTTGTAGAAATTCCGGGTTCAATAACCCTTTTCATTTCCTGGTGAACCAGTGCTACGATGTTGCCTGCAAGACGCATTAATTTTATATCTTCTCTTGATTTTCTGTTTATCATACTTCTTAATCCTATATTTCCCGCCGCCCCTCAATCGCTCTTGCAAGAGTGATTTCGTCTGCGTATTCCAAATCCGAACCGATTGGCAGCCCGAATGCAATACGTGATACTTTAATATTGAACGGTTTTATCAATTTTGTCAAATACAAACTTGTCGCCTCGCCCTCGACTGACGGACTTAGCGCCAAGATAACTTCTTTCACCTCATCATTTACGAGGCGGCTTAAAAGCTCTTTAATTCTGATATCGTCCGCGCCTATGCTGTCCATTGGGGAGATAAGCCCTTGCAAAACGTGATAAAGCCCTTTGTATTCGTTGGTTTTTTCGATTGCAATAAGGTCTTTCGTTTCTGCAACAACGCATATCGTTGAGCGGTCACGGGTAGTTGAGGCACAGATTTCACAAGGCGTTGTGGTCGAAATATTAAAACAAATTTCGCAATTTTTAATATTATTTTTAGCCTCAAGCATTGCCTGTGAGAACTTTTCTACTTCAGTCAACGGCATTCTAAGTAAATAGAACGCCATTCGCTGAGCAGATTTTGGTCCGATTGACGGAAATTTTTGAAAATATTCTATTAAAGTTGCAATAGACTTAGGGTATATCATTGAAATAAGCCTTGTAACCCCGGAATATTTAAACCGCCTGTAACAGCAGTCATTCTTGTTTCCATTTCTTTGTTAGCTTTTTCGCCGGCTTGTTTGATAGCTGCAGAAACAACATCTTCCAACATTTCTAAAGTATCTTTATCAACTGCAGAAGGGTTTTCAGGGTTTACGGCTTCTGCTGAAATTTTAATTGATTTGAATTTACCCTGACCGTCACAAACAACTTTAACACCGCCTTTTTCACCTACTACTTCAAGGTTAGCAAGTTCTGCCTGCGTGTCTTTCAATCTTTTTTGCAAGCCTTGGGCTTGTTTCATCATTTGCATAATATTCATTATACATATCCTCCTAATTAATGTCTTCCCTAATACCTAATCTTATTATATAATAAAAATATGGAAAATGGAACAACATATCTTTCAGAATCTTTAAAAAGCGGGAAGTTAATGCGCTGGACATTTATGCCGTTAAAGGTTTATATTGCTCCGATGAAATTTTATTCAAAGCAAGGGGAGGATTACAAGTACCGCGGAATGGTTAAACAGGCGCTTGAAACCTGGCAAAAGGCTTCCGGCGGTAAGGTTTCATTTAAAATTGTCCCTACGCTTTTGGAATCAAACGTCAATATTGAGTGGAAACGCGTTGACAGACAAGCGCTTGGCTATTGCGCTTTTCAGTACGACCCAAATAACAGACTCTACAGCGCGGAGGTTCAAATCGGACTGACCGAGGGGCTTGTACACGCACAGTATATGGATGAAGATGAAGTTTATCACACAATTCTTCACGAAATAGGGCACGCTCTCGGATTAGGTCACAGCCCTTACAAAACCGATATTATGTACACACCGCACCAAAAAGGGATTAAAACATTATCGAAAAATGATAAACTGACGCTCAAATGGCTTTATATATTGCCGCAAGGCTCAACACCGGCAGAAGTTGCGAGCAAATACGGAACAAGCGGTTCCGACATCGACGAAGTTGTAAAAAAAATCATAACAAAACAGACAAAATCCGAGTTTGAAGAAGTCAAAGAAAATATAAAACAAAAACCAGAACGGGATTTAGAGGAAGAGCAGGAACGAATTGCGCTGATGCGTAAACATCATATGGCGCTGCAAAATGTTCAAATTTCGCAAGATATAAAAAACTATCTGATAAACCATAAAAACAAGCCGAGACAATTTTAACCGGCAGCGAGAATCCCCGCTACCGGCAGAAAGGATAGTTATCTTTTAATACACATTATCGCATGTGATGCGGTAGAGCTTTCGCCAGGATAACGTATTCCGGTACCCATATGCATAAACCAACGCTTACCGGCAGACATAGTACTTGTCCAGTAATATGTTGAATCTAAAGTATCCACATCCAATAAATCTCTATTGTAATACATAGAAGCCATTTCATCCCAATTAGGAAGTCTGCTTTCAGAATCGGTTTGCGTACAAGTTTTTATGGCATTAGAAAGAGTATATCCCCCTGAAATTTTACGTATTGGCATTGGCGCGACAAGAAACGAGTCAGATGGCTGGAATGCAGACATAAAGCCAATATCTTTACCCACAGCGTTCGGACCCTTTGAACCGTTCAAATCGTAGATAAAATTCGCGCACATATATTGTTGTGTGGTATGGTAAGCCGTTAATTCCATAATCTGCTGACATGCCGGGTTATAAAAAGCCAATATGCTTTCTCCGTTAGCGGTTTCAAAAGCCGCAGCTTTTGTGTCGGCTTGAGAATAGCCCAAACCGTGCCCGACAGCACTACTAAAATTTATATTTAACTCATACAAAGTAGTTGGTAATGTTTTAGTCGAACCTGCCATATTAGTATATGAAGATGCAAATCCGCAATCCCCTAAATGCTCATTATCACAGATATTGTTAATTTTAAGAACCTTAGAAAGCCCTGCGGTAACAAAAATTTCAGTTGCCGTGTCAGCATTATCGGCACCGTAGCCGTTCAACGCCGGCATAAGAGAGATTGCCTGTGACATTCGTGCATAAAGGGCTTTTCGCTGCGTGTTCCAGGTTCGCTCGTTAATGTTTCCAGTGAGCGACGGAAGCGTTATCGCAGCAACTACGCCAATAATTGTAAGGGATAAAAGTATCTCCGCCATTGTGAACGCGGTTAAGAGGCGCCCCCCCCCCCCCNNCCCCCCCCCCCTGTCAAAATGTTTACAGTTCGTTTTTTCATATTCTCTATCCTTTCTAGTCTCATTATGTAACATGTTCCTAAATTAGTCAAGAGACTGAAAAAGATTTAAAAATTCAGGGAACGAAATATCTACCCACTGAAAATCCTTAATCAAAATTTCTTTTTCGGCAATAAGACCGGCAACATATAAACTCATCGCCAAACGATGATCATGATAGGTTTCAACCTCCACTCCGCCAAGGATTGAAGTCTTGCCGTTTATAATAAACCCGTCTGGCGTTTCTACAATATCTGCCCCAATTTTCTTTAACTCTTTGACAACCGCCGCAATCCTGTCAGATTCTTTGTTCCGCAAATCTCCTGCATCTTTTACAATTGTCTGCCCTTGCGCCTGGGTCGCCAATACCGCAATAACCGGAAGTTCGTCTATCAAACGCGGAATAATTTCACCGCCAATTTCACACGCTTTAAGCTGTGAATATTTAACACGAATATCGCCTACACATTCGCCTGCGCATTCACGCTCATCCAAAATTTCAATATTCCCGCCCATTTGCGCTGCTACATCTAAAATTCCTGTACGGGTCGGGTTTAAACCAACATTTTTAAGAATTATATCAGAACCCGGCACAATCAAACCTGCCACAATAAAATACGCTGCAGACGAAATATCACCGCAAATCTCAATCTCGCGAGCTTCCAATAGCGAACGGCGGATAGAAACTTTTTTCCCCTCGACATTCAAATCCGCACCAAGGTATTTAAGCATTAATTCGGTATGATTACGCGAAACACAAGGTTCCGTAACAGTCGTCAAACCGTCAGCAAAAAGCCCCGCCAACAATACGCAGGATTTAACCTGTGCAGATGCAATCTTTGAAACATAATCAATACCCTTTAACCTACGCCCGAAAACTCTTAACGGGGCATGCCCGTCGTGTGATTGGATTTCACCGCCCATAAGTGCAATCGGCTCAATAACCCGGCGCATCGGACGTTTTGAAAGGCTTTCATCACCAATCATCACGCTGTCAAATTTCTGCCCTGCTAAAATCCCTGACATTAAACGCATTGTTGTACCGGAATTTCCACAATCAAGCTCTTTTGCGGGTGAGTGCAAGACACCGTCAGAAAAAATCTCCAACGTCTTTTCGTCAATAAATTTATGCTCAATTCCAAGCCCAGAAAAAACTTCCAAAGTAGAATGCGGATCCGCCCCGGAAGAAAAATTCTTAATCAGTGAGCGCCCCCTTGCCAAAGCTGAAAACATAACCGCACGGTGCGAAATAGACTTATCCGCCGGAATTTCAACACAGCCTTGCAAACCTTTCAATAATTTGGAAACTTTTATATCTGTCATATAATAACTTTATCATAAAAAATTTAGCAAAAAAATATTTTCAGCGGTTTAAAATAAATACCATGGACATGTTCAAAGATTATAATGCATATAAACAGTTTCAGCCCCAATATGCGAACTGGAAATCGCAACGCGACAAACAGGAAGCAAAACGGCTTGCATATCTTGAAAAACACCCGGAATTAAAAAATAAAGAAGATATTCAACGCGGAAAAACATTGCTAAAAGCAATTGATATTTTAGACGAATACTCACAATCCAGTGCAGAAAATACCGAACTCGCAACAGAAATTGTATCCCAACAAATTCTCGGCGCGATTTCACTTGCCGGTAGCGCACTGGGTTTCGGCGCAATGTATCTGAAACCTATTCGCAAATATTTTGATAAAATGTCAAAAACAAGCGAAACACTTGCTATGATAGCAATGCTTGTACCAACAATGGTCGGCGGCGCCATCGCCTCCCTCGCTGCGTTTCCGATAATGGCGTGGGCGGCTAAAGTTGAAACCGGCGCATCACGCAAAGGAAGACTTGAAGCAATGCAGACAAAACTTCAAAATCCTGCAAACTTTGCTATTCTAACTGATGAACAACTTCAAAAAGTCAAAGAAGAAAGCGCTAACATAAAGCTCTCCAAAGAAGAAACCGAAACCATCACACCAAAATTTTCATTCAAAGAATCAATAAATATTCTGAAAAATTTCAACAAACAAGAAGAAATTGAACGCCTCGACCACGAAAACTTTAAAAAATTAATCCACGAAGACGAAATCACTACAGATTTTGAACTAAGCACAGATGAGCTTGAAAAAGCAAAACGTGACCAACAGATTTTAACAAAACTTGTTGAAAGAATTGACCTGGCATCCCAGGATTATGCCGAAAACGTTGAGTTTGCAACAAATGCCTTAACACTATTCTCTCCTCTTTGCGGTTTAGGAATAGGCTGGTTGAGCAATAAAATAAACCATTTACTCAAAGTCAAGCCGGAAAACATGCCCGCAAAAATCGCACCTTGGGCACTAGGGTTAATCGGTACAATAGGAGTTGCCGCATTTTCAACATCAATCCAAAAACAAGCGTCACGCGTCGGACGCTTTAACGTAAGACAGGAACTGGCAAAAAATCCTGAACAACTCATTTACGTTGACGATGAAAAAGTTAACGCCGAAATCACTGATAATATTGAAATAAAAAGCAAAAAACGCCCTAATTTCTTTAAATTCCTATGGCAAGTCTTTAAGGACAATCAGGCATACAAAAAATACCAAAAAAGCGAGGGACTTGAAGATAAAAAGTTCAACAAGGCGCTTGAAAAAATTGAATTGAGTGCAGATCAGCTGCGAGAAGCCGAAATTTTGCAGCGCAACACATTTAAGACATTTAATAAAGTAGACGAGATGTCACAAAAGTATTCAGAAAATGTTGAAGCCGTTGGCAATTCCTTGAAACAGCCTTTGAGTTTAATCTGCACAACAGTAGGCGCACTTGTGGGCTTTAAGTATTTAACACGAATTCCTGACGCCGTGGGTTCAAAAACAACGGGTATAAAAAATCTTGATGCGATTTTGAAAGGCGCTTTAAAATATTTGGGCAGTATTTTGATAAGTTGCGTGCCGATAATCGCATTTGATTTTTACGTAACGAAAGAGCAAAAGGCAGCATCGAGGGTTGCGAATATGCAGGCGATAAATGAACTTGGGGATGTTAAAAATTTCGCAGGTTATAAAATAAAAGGCACAGAACAGATTGACGCGTCAAAATTTTTCGGTTAGAATAACAAAAAAAGAATAAAGAGAGGTGTCCGAGCGGTTTAAGGTGCAATCTTGGAAAGGTTGTGTGGGAGCAATTCCACCGTGGGTTCGAATCCCATCCTCTCTGTATAAAAGACAGCTAGATACCTAGCTGTCTTTTATTGTGTAATTTATACTTGCATTTAAAAAAAATGCATATTACAATAATTGCAGGACGGTGAATTATGACTATTTCTGCTATCTCAAATGCGCAACCAACACAGGCGCAAGTCAAAAATACTCAAAAACATTCATACTTCAATCCTGCAAACATTACCGGTTATGCTACACTTGCCAGTGGGGTTGGAAGTGTTATCGCTATTAAAAATAAAAGTTTTAAATGGCATAAATACCTTGCTTATGCATCAGGGGCTCTTGCTTTAGTTCATATTGGCTTGATTGAATGGTTTCATAACAAAAAGAAAAATTCAAACAATAATGTAAACTAAAAAGGGGAGTTATTTCTCCCCTTTAATCACTTCTTGAGCCTCTTCAAAACCTTCTTTATAATGTTTTTCCTCCTCCGGAGATAGAAGTTTTAACAAATATAGAAAGTTTCCTGCGTGTTCTTTCTCATCGTCGGCGACTTCAAGCAGCAAATTTTTAGCATCTTCATTATCAATAGATTCTGAAAGTTGTTCATAGAGTTGAATTGCCTCATACTCAGATGCAATACTAAATCTTATTGCTCTGATTAATTCTTCTTTCGTTAACTTTCTGTCAAATTTATTACCTCTAAATGGGGTCGCGAATTCCGGCATAATTACCTCCTTTTACACTTAATTAACCTTTAGACAAAAAGAAAAAACATTACCCATTAAGAAATAATTGTATTGATTTTTTTATAATTTTTGATGTAAAATATAACTATAAATTATCGGGATGTAGCGCAGTTTGGTAGCGCACCGTGTTCGGGTCGCGGGGGTCGCAAGTTCGAATCTTGTCATCCCGATATTTTATTTAACGGCAAAATTATAGAAAACGTTGTTTCCAGCCCCTGTTCACTTTTAACTTCCACCGTACCACCGTGAAGTATGGCAATATTTTTGACGATTGCAAGCCCGAGACCGGTACCACCGGTTGCACGACTTCTGGCTTTGTCAACGCGGTAAAAACGTTCAAAAATCCGGTCTAAGTGTTCGGATGCAATTCCGATGCCGTAGTCAGTCACATCAATGCGAATTTGGTCATCGAATTTCGTCAGTTTGACATCCACGGTTTCACTGTGCGAATATTTTCCGGCATTCACTATCAAGTTACTCACCGCCTGTTCTAATAATTGGTCATTGCCATAAAATTCAACATCGGCATTTGACAAAAAATTAATTTTTACAGAATCAATATTCAAATGGTGTATAACGTTAAGGATTAACTCATTTACATTAAAATAATCAAAATGTTTTTCATCATTAGTTTGGCGATCTTCAATTTTAGAAAGGGTCAGAATATCGTTTATAAGATTGTTCAGGCGAATTGCTTGGAACCCTAGGATATCCAAACATTGCAAAGATTCTTTATCTGCCAAAGATTTTTTTGATTCAATTAATTCGACCGCCGAGCTAATTGCGGTAAGCGGTGTTTTAACCTCGTGTGAGACATTCGCGATAAAATCTTTTCTGAATTCTTCAAGCTGCCTTAGTCGTATAATCTGTTTTTTTAGTTTTTGCGCCATAACGCTTACCGCACTGGCAAGTTCGTAAAGGATACGGCTTTCCGGGACCTCAATATCCGTCTGCAAATCGCCTTTCGCAATACTTATTACCTGTTTTTGCAGGTTATTAAAAGGGATTTGGATTTTTAAAACGATAAAAATCAGGCATAACAACAGAAAGATAAAACACGATATAAAGAATATAATAATATTGCATTGAGCTTCCAGTAAAGTTTTTAGGACAGACTCTTCGGAAATCATAAGTTCAATGTAGTATTTTGTAGAATTTGTCAAAACTTCACCGGAGTAATTCATATATTTTTCTCTAGGGAAAAACGAATGTGAATATTTAACATTTGGATCAGGTAATTTTTCGCCTTCCCGTGAATCCGCAATTAAGTTTTTGTTGCTGTCTAAAACTCTTATTCGGATATCGGAATCCTCTTTAAAGTCATAGCAATATCTTTTCACCATTTGGAGATTACCTTTTTCAAGATAAGGTTTAAGTGCCCATTCCATTTGTTTGTAAAAGATTTTGAGTTCAGTACTTTCTTCCTGCATATAAGAGGTATTGAAGTCGACCAAATGGTTAAATGCCATTAGGACGGCGATAAGTACCATAACGGCACCATATAGCGGCATAGATATTAAAAATTTGTCACGCTTTTTCATTTAATTTATACCCTACTCCTCTTACAGTTAAAATATTGGAGCCAAAATCCCCTAATTTTTTACGCAGGTTAACTATCTGAACATCAATAGCTCTTTCCGCGATATCAAACCCCTGATCGCCGCGTAAGACATTTAACAATTGGGAACGGGAATAAACCCTGCCCGGATTTTGAACAAAAAGTTTCATTATTTCAAATTCACTGTAAGTAAGACTAATTTCTTCATCGCCGAGTTTTGCCACCTGCATATCACGGTTTATAGAAAACTCTTTATAAAACATCGTATCAGATTTAGTTTCGCTGCAGCCGCTCATAAGCTGTGCCTTAATCCTTGCAAGTAAAACTTTGTTGCTAAAGGGTTTTGTAATATAATCAATCGCCCCGTTTTCAAAGCCTTGAAGGATATCGTCTTCCAAGCGTCTTGCGGTAAGCATTATTACTTTAACACTGTTAAATTTCGGATTTTGTTTAACAATTTTGCACAACGTCAACCCGTCCAGCCCCGGAAGCATGACATCCATAAGCACAATATCCGGGACCCATTGTTCAATTATATTCAGGGCGCCGATTCCGTCACCGACAAACCTGATATTACTAAATCCACCGGAAGTAAGTACCATTCCTACTAATTGGCTGATACTTTCTTCATCTTCTACTACTAAAATTTTGCTATTCTCAATCATAATATTAATAGTATATTACTATATTATTAGATTTTTGTTAAGAGTGTTTACTCGCCGGTTCTTGCCAAAAATGTATAAACCATATTATTTTCAGGTGAAACCTCTATAATTTTATAATAGCCCTTACCGACAAAATTTTCTGTTGCGATGTGGTAAGTGCTTCCTATGCGTTCTTCACGGTTTTCGTGAAAGTGCCCGCTGACAATACTCATAACATTCGGGTAATTTTCAAGAAGTTGTAAATATTTTTCGCGTTTGTAGGTAATATGCCCTTTAACACGGTAGTCAAGGAGCGGGAAGTGCTGTATTATTACGATTTTCTTTGCCGAATATTTTTGCAATTTTTTCTCAAGCCAGTGAAGTTCACTATCTCTAAAATACCCGTTCGGACCAGGAATGACCTCTTTTGCTCCGTCAACAATAATAAATACTACATCTTTTTTGCGGAAAACATAATGTGGTTTCGCGCTATGGTAAAATCCCAGCTCACGTCTAACTTTTTTCATATAGAGTTTTTTATCCAACCCATCCGAAACAAAAACATCGTGGTTTCCTATAACGACATAGGCTTTGAACTTCAGCCGTTTCACCTCATCTAAAAAAGCCTGCAAATCTTCCTCCCTTGGGCTGTCAATGTTATCACCCGAAAAGACCACGAAATCTGCATATTTATCTTCCATAGCATTAAATTCTTCTATAAGATTATGGAACTCCTCACGATTTTCCGGCGTAAGATGCACGTCCGTAACTTGCAAAAATCTTAAATCTTCGGCAAATACACTTCCTACAGAGAGGAATAAAATTAATAAACAATATAAAATCTTTTTCATATTTAAAAGCATAAAAAAGATTTGTTAAATTAGAATAAAAAAGCCATTAAGATTATGTTAGATTTGCAAGCCTGTGGTCATAAACATTTTCCTCCAGGTATTTCTTAAAGTCAGTCAATTCTTTAAGATACTGGTTGAGATAATTTTTCAAGCCGTCAGCTTCAAGCTGTTCTTCGGTTTTATAAACAATGTTGCTTGGGAGCCGTGAAATCGCATCTTTAGTATAATTACCGCTTAAACAGTAGTTATGCACAAAACTTTCAAAATCCTTTATCAAAAACGCTTTTTTAATATTTCCGTCTTTATCATAAACAGTTAAGCGCATAAACTCATCTGAATTTAAACGGTGCGGTTTAAGTCCTATTTGGTAATCCTGCGAGCTAATTCTAAATCTAAGACCTCCGACATCACCACGAGCCTCAACCATAGGCGGATAATCTTTTTTTACTGCCGTTTTCTTCGTAGCACTAACCCCGTCCCAAAATGCTCGGACCTCCTTAAACTTTTCGCCAACGCCTCCAAGTGTTGTATTCGTCTCGGGTTTACACTGCTCAAACGCTGAAGTAATAAAAGATTTCAAAATTTTGGATTTCATCTTAAATGTATCGGAATAATGGTTGTAATATAACGGATTACCCTCTTTATCCCGCAATATATCACCATTTAATGTGGTTTGCATTATTTTAGAATTTTCAGGATTGAATTTAATAAACCTTTCGCCATAACGTGTATCATAAGTTAAATTGAGAAATTCACCGGCTTTCGCTAAAGTATATTTCATACCATCCTTGCCAGTAACACTTAACGGTTCAGCATCATTGCTCCAAACATACGGCAGACGCGAAGTAAATTCCTGTTTTAACTTATTAAACGAAATATAATCAGAAAAATTCGCGGTTTCATCCAAAGTTTTAACACTTTTCGCCATTGAAGAAAGAACATGCTCTTCAAAAGAATCTAAAACATTAAAATACTTCTCAAGATTTTTTACAACAGGCGAGGCAGCGATTTCATCGTTTGTCATATAGCGCTTGCGCGGAGGGGTATGTGAAATATTTGCTATGTTAAAAACTCTTTGGGGGCAATAGTTTTTAACAACACCTTTTTGTGCGTCAAGCAAATAAGCATCAGTAATACTACCTTGCATATCGTATTCGACCAACCGGAAAAACCTTTCATCACCGTCTCTGTGCGGAATAAATGCGTAACGATTTGCCCCAACGCTGTCAGATTCTTTAAAGAAATAAACTTTTTTATTCGGGAACTGAATATAATTTTTAAAACTGCGTTTAACAGCACCTAATTTGCCGGTTTCCAAATTGGAAAGCACTGCATCAACCGCAGAGGTTTTAGAAATAATTTTTTGTATAACCGATTTTGTATAATCACCCAAATCCCCTTTTACAACGCTCTTTGTCAAAGCCAAAAATTCAGATAACGTGTCTTGCACAACCGGCAAAGTTTCGGCAAGATTGTAATCTCGAACTTCTCTTTCTGAAATCGGAACCGCAGGCGCCTTTTTGTTTGCGGTAAATCCGTTCATAAACACCAAACTCAACGGTTCTTTTCCGTCCTGCAAAAAGGTTAATTCCAAATGTTTTTGCTTACGGTTTACGAACTGCGAAACCTCTAAATTATAATCTCCCACACCACTTAATAAAAATTTTGGAGTACTATCACCTGAAATATCAAGTTTCGGCAATGTAGGATTATGAAACTTGTTATAGACATTCAAAAAATACGTTTTTTCATCAGAAATAAAACTTTTAATCAGAGGCGAATAGAGGCCGGACAAAATTTCATTGATACTTTTAACTGCCGGGATTTCGCGGCTAAGGAAATCCCCCCCCCCCCCGAAACATGGTTGAGAGACCTGCGATTTACTATACACAGGTACCTGTCGACTAATATTATAAATTCCAATTGGCTGTATATACATATCGTTACCGTCAAAAGTATTAAAATTCCTCAAAATAAAATTTGCCACCCTGACGCATAAAAAAATATTTGCCGCGAGCGATAAATTTATTACCAATGAAAGGCGGTAAAAATGATTAGTCAAAAACTTGAAAAAGCATTAAACAAACAGCTTAATTACGAACTTTATTCAGCATATCTTTATTTTTCAATGAAAGCGTATTTTGCCAAAAGCGCTTGGTGCGGCTTCCGTCAATGGATGTGCGTACAGGCACACGAAGAAATCGAACACGCAATGGGAATTTATCATTACCTGATTGAACGCTGCGGAACCGTAGAGCTTGAACCTATCGAAAAACCTGAACACGATTGGACAGATACGCTTGCTGTTTTTGAACACGCTTATAACCACGAAAAAAGCGTTACAGCAAGAATTAATGAACTCTTCGACATAATGGAAGAAGAGAAAGACCGCGCAGCACTCTCATTCCTTGACTGGTATTTAAAAGAACAGGTTGAAGAAGAACGCAATGCAAAAGTTATTTTAGAGAAACTTCGTTATATTTCGGATGACAAAACAGCGTTAATGATGCTAAACGATGACCTTATGAAACGAGAAATCAAAAAACACGATATTAAGTAATAAAAAAGCGGGTTTAAAACCCGCTTTTTTGTCTTGCTCGACTCGCGTTTAACGGGTCTCCAGCTCTGCTCGTTTCGCTCTCGCGAACCGACACCAGCCTTCGCCCTTAGCTCGCTCGCGCTACATTATAAGTCCGCCGTCGACTTCGATTACCTGACCGGTGATATAATCTGTATCTGCTGCCAGGAATTTAACCGTTTTTGCGATATCTTCCGGTTCACCAAGGCGTTTCAACGGAATGAAATCTAAGAATTTAGATGTGTCTAAATCTTTTGTCATATCAGTGTTGATAAAGCCCGGCGCAACAGCGTTAACTCTGATGCCGCGAGAACCAAGTTCTTTTGCCAATGTTTTTGTCAAACCAATCAAACCTGCTTTTGCTGCCGCATAGTTTGCTTGACCTGCATTTCCGTTAACACCGACAACACTTGCCATATTAACAATAGCGCCGCTTCTTTGTTTCATCATAACTTTTACAACAGGTTGTGAAACATAGAACGCGCTTGAAAGGTTTGTATTGATAACTGCGTTCCAGTTTTCTTCGCTCATTCTCATAAACAAACCATCGCGTGTAATACCGGCATTGTTAACTAAAACGTCAATTCTACCGAATTTTTCAACGATTTCTGCGATACCTGCGTTAACTTGTTCCGCGTTTGAAACGTCAAATTTATAAGCTGCAGCGTCAACACCCAACGCTTTAAGTTCTTCAACTGTTTTATTTGCAGCATCAACATTTCCGGCATAGTTGATTACAACGTCATAACCTGCTTTTGCAAGCTCCATTGCACAAGCCTTACCGATTCCGCGTGAGCCGCCTGTTACTAATGCTAATTTTTCAGACATAATTCATTAACTCCTTCTTCTTTAAGACTTAAAATTGTTGCTTCCAATGACGCCGCATCAGAAACGTTATAAACTTTTGCTTCCGGCGCAATTTTCTTATTCAAACCTGCAAGAACTTTACCAGGTCCGATTTCGATAAAGTATTCAACACCGTTTTCAACCATTTTTTGAATTGTTTGCGTCCAGTATACTGATGAACAAATTTGTTTAGGCATTTTTGTTCTAAAATCTTCGCTGCTTGTTGTTGCCTGTGCGTCTACGTTTGTGATTACAGGAACTGACGCGTTATTGAGTTCTAAACTTGACGCAAATTCTGCAAAACCAACGGATGCTTTTTCCATAAATTTAGAGTGGAAAGCACCTGAAACAGGAAGTGGAACAACTCTTCTTACACCGTTTGCAAGTAAGTGTTCGCTGGTTTTTGCAACAGCATCGTTGTCACCGGTGATAACAACTTGCGCAGGTGAGTTGTAGTTTGCAACGTCAACGTAACCAACTTTTGAACCCTCTTCCAAAGCAGCTTTCAATTGTTCTTCTGATGCGTTCAAAACCGCTGCCATTGCACCTTTTCCACATCTGCCCAAACCCGTGCCGGCATTTCCAGAACCGCATAATGGCTCTGTCGCAGATTCATTCATCAAATCAGCGCGTTTTTGGATAGCTTTGAAAGTTGTTTCAAGACTCATAACCCCAGCCGCATACATTGCGCAATACTCACCCAAAGAATGACCTGCTACAAAACTTGGCTGAATATTGAATTGTGATTTTAATGCTTCCAACGCCGCAATTGACATTGTAACGATACAAGGTTGAGTGTTTACTGTTTGTTTAAGGTTTTCTTCCGGTCCTTCAAAACACAATGTAGTAACACTTTTGCCTAAAGTGCTGTCAGCGCATTCAAACACATTCTTTGCACTTTCAAAATTTTCATACAAATCTTTTCCCATGCCAACAGCTTGTGAGCCTTGTCCAGGGAATAAAAACGCTATCTTCTTTGTCATACATTCTCCTTTTTAGCAGATTCCTTCTCTCAAGCGGACGATTGCAGCGCCCCAAGTCATTCCGGCACCGAACCCGCACAGAATCGCAGTTGTTCCAAGTTTAATATTACCTTTTTCAACACCTTCTGCAAGCGCAATAGGCACTGACGCAGCTGATGTGTTACCGTAATATTTGATATTAGAAATAACTTTTTCATCCGGATATTGAAGTCTTTGCTGCATAGCCTCAATAATTCTTTGGTTTGCTTGGTGAGGGATTAAGTAATCCACATCTTCCGGCGTCATACCAGCTTCATTTAAGCATTTATCAATGTATTGAGGTAAAACTTTTACAACAAATTTATAAACTTCTTTACCGTTCATTTTGATATGGCAATCTTTTTGAGTATTTGGTTCAACAAGCGGACAAGTTTTGCCAGGCATATCCATATAAATATACTCGCCGATTGAGCCGTCTGCGCGGATATCTAAAGCAAGGATATCATCAACGCCGTCTTCAGCTTCTGTAACAACCATTGCACCTGCGCCGTCACCAAAAAGAATTGAAACACTTCTGTCTTCCCAGTCAACAAGTCTTGAGTTGTTATCGGTAGCAACGATTAAAATATTTTTGTAAAGTCCGGAACCGATAAAACCTCTTGCGATTTGTAAACCGTAAATCAAACCTGAACATGCTGCCGTAATATCGAAAGACGGAGCGAAATCAGGGATACCCAATGCTGCCTGAATATGGCAGGCAATAGCAGGATATAATTGAGGCGGAGCAGAAGATGCTGCAATAACTAAGTCAATATCTTCCGGTTTGAAACCTGATTTATCAAGTGCATTTTTAGCAGCTGCGATACCAAGATCAATCGCCGTTTCATCACCTGAAACCAAACGTCTTTCTTTAATACCGGTTCTAGTATAAATCCATTCATCGGAAGTATCATACAATTTTGTCAAATCGTCGTTAGTTACAACAGTTTTTGGTATAGAGTAACCAACACCCGCAATTCTTAACGGTCTAATTTTTTCACTCATCTTAGTTATTCCTCATAAAATTTAGCTATTTTTTCGTTAATGCCGGATTCAACGGATTCTTTTGCTACGCGGACGGCATTTTTTATCGCATAAGCCTTACTTCTTCCGTGAGAAATAATAGTTATGCCCTTAACTCCTAATAATAAAGCTCCACCGAATTCTTCATAGTTGGTTCTTGCGTATATTCTTCTAAAGAAAGGTTTTGCAAGCCAGCCCAAAATCATACCGATAAAATCGCTTTTGAATTCGTGTTTAATCATTTTGAAAAGAACAGAGCCTGTACCTTCTGTAACTTTAAGCGCAACGTTTCCGACAAAACCGTCACAAACAACGACATCGCAAACGTTAGCGAATAATTCTTTACCCTCAACGTTTCCTACAAAATTAATTCTGTCTTTGCATTCTTCGAGCAATTTGAACGTATTTTTCGCAAGTTCGTTACCTTTTCCAGCCTCTTCACCGATGTTTAAAACACCTACGCGCGGGTTTTCAACACCAATAACGTGTTTTGAGAAAGTTTCACCCATAACGGCAAATTGATGTAACATTTCAGGGGTAGAGTTGCTGTTAGCCCCGGCATCAATAACGACAATAGGTTTACCCATTGTAGGAAGTGTTGCCGCAATTGCAGGTCTATCGATTCCCGGCAAACGACCAAGACCAAAAAGGCTTGATGCCATTGCTGCACCTGTAGAACCTGCTGCAACAACAGCGTCTGAACTTCCGGTTGCAACAGCCTCAACTGATTTTACAATAGATGAATCTTTTTTCTTACGAATAGCCTGCCCAACAGGTTCGCCCATTTCAATAACTTCCGATGCAGGCGTAAGTTTAATATCAAGTTTCGTATAATCAACTTTTATACGGTGTTTTCTACCCATACGACCTTTATCAGTTAAAAAGCCTTTGTTTTTAACTTCATCCAAAACGTTTTGGATTTCGTCAACCTTTCCAACTAATTCTAAGCCTACTCCATACTCTTGAGCCGCCCATACAGCACCTGCAACTATTTCATAAGGAGCGTGGTCACCACCCATTGCATCAACTGCTATTCTTGTCATCTTTCCCTCTCAACAAATTTTCTATATAACGCAAAGGGATTTCTCCCTTTGCGATTTTACAATTAAATTATTCTTCTGTTGAAGTTTTTTCTTCTTCAACAACTTCAGCTTTAACTTCTTCAGCTTTATTGTGCTCTTCAACTACCGCGGTAGCGCCTTTTTTGCTAACTACTTTACCTTTATAAGTGCCGCAGCTTGTGCAAACTGTGTGAGTTAAAACTGTTTCACCGCAATTAGGGCAAACAGTTGTGGTAGGTTTTGTTGCCTTCCAGTTTGATCTTCTTTTACCTTGTGCGGAATGTCCTGTTCTTTTCTTTGGTACTGCCATTTTTTCTTTTCCTTTTTTATTGTTTTTACTACTTATTTCGGGTTAATATTGAGGTTTTTGAATACCTCTAAACGCGGATCTTCCAACTCGTCTTCTGATTGGAAACTATCCCTATTACAATTTATACCACAAACTTTTTGATTTGGAATATTTAATATTACAGATTGATACAATAAGTCACAAATATCAATCTCGTCACTGCCGAATAAATCTGTTACAAACTGTCCGTTTTTAAGCTCGATTTCCTCGCCGTAACTGTCTGACAGCGCGTTTTTGGCATAAGTTTCGTCTATATCAAAATCAAGTTTATACTCAAAATCTTTAAGACAAAAGTCGCAAACTAACTTAACAATTCCCTTAACATTTCCGTGAATTTCTATGAAATCCCCAAGAGAATTTACCTCTAAAGTCGCGGTTAAGGGTTCTACAAGCTCAAGCCCTTCGATATAATCGCAGAACTCAACTTTCATGTATTTGTTTTTGGTGTTTTCTAACTCTTTTATGCTGATAATATTAGACATATTGTTCTTCTTGTAATGCCAGTGCCGCAATTTGGTTTGAATAGAAACAAACTTTTTTAAGCGGACCTGTGGTTTCTTTTTCCACTAAAACAACCTGATTAGTTCTTAATAATTGGTTCAATTCTTCATAAAGCGCCGGGGTATCTTCGGAATATAGAACCAGCGGAGCTGTTGAACCTTTAATAAAAACTAATAAAGAAAGTCTTTTTTTAATGTTTTGCGGATTAAATTGTTGTGCCATTACGGTATCTCCTTTTAGGAAATGGTGTAGCTCGCGCTACACCATAACTGTCATTGTGTTTTCGATAATTTGGTTGAAACTTTCAGCAGTCAAACTTGCACCGCCAATTAAAGCTCCGTCGATGTCAGATTTTGACATTTGTTCAACGATTGTTGATGGTTTTACAGAACCGCCGTAAAGAATTCTGATAGAATCAGCAGCTTGAGAGCCTGCAACTTCTTTAACAACGTTTCTAATCATAGCAATAACTCTGTTTGCTTCATCTGAATCACAAGTTTTACCTGTTCCGATAGCCCAAATTGGTTCGTATGCGATAACTGATTTTGCAACATCTTCTGCTGAAATACCTTCTAATGCAGCTTTGATTTGACCTGCAATCCAAGAATCTGTAACGCCTGCTTCTCTTTGTTCAAGAGTTTCACCGCAGCAGATAATCGGAATTAAACCTTTTGCAAGGATTGATTTAGCTTTTTTGTTAATCATTTCGTCAGTTTCAGAGAAGTATTGTCTTCTTTCAGAGTGACCGATGATTACATAAGAGCAGCCAGCATCAGCTAACATTTCAACAGAAATTTCGCCTGTGAAAGCACCTGAAGTTTCCCAGTGGCAATTTTGACCTGCAACAGCAATTTTAGTGCCGCCGCATCCGCAGTCACATTGTACTGAATTTACAACTGACAAAGATGTAAATGTAGGGGCAACAACGATTGTTGGCAATACAGATGCTGATTTATCTGCAACATAAGACTTGATGCCTTCAAACAATGCTTTAGCATCAGCTTGTAATAAATTCATTTTCCAGTTTCCTGCAATAATAGGTTTTCTTGACATAATATTTCTCCTTATTTCTACACGTATTATATAAAGAAAAATTTTAAAAGGCAACAAGATAACAAAAGCAGTTCTCCGCCACCTGCCGTCCTCACTCACGTGAGGCCGCGCCGTGGCTGCGCTGTCTAACACGCCACGCAAAAAACTCGCGTTAAAACGCAAGTTTTTCTCGGACAAACAAAAGGCGGTCATCAGACCGCCTTACAAATTCCAAAATCTCTCTCTTATTATGCGCGACTTATTGTAAAGGTGCTCTCCACAATGAGTCGTTAAATTTTGCATCAATTTGTTGTGCTTCAAATGACAACGTTACGTTGCTTGGGGTGAATACAAACACTAAATCACCAACTTTTTGAGGTTTACCGCTCAATGCATGTGCTGCGCCGCAAACAAAGTCGATTGTTCTTTGTGATTGTTCTTTATCTAATAGGTGGAGGTTCAGAACAACAGTTTTTCTTTCCATCAAGTGTTGAACTACCTGTGCTGAATCTTTGAATGAACGAGGTTCCAAAATCATTACCTCGTGAGATTTGTAACCAGAATGAGGAACTACTTTTAATCCTTCATTCCTGTTTTCTCTGTAAGAATAATTTGGCTCCAATGCCAAGTTGTTTTGAGTAGGGTATTCTGTATATTCTTCTACATCGTTACCCATTTCTTCAAATACGTTCTCTCTTTGATCAAAACCTCTAACCAAGATGTCAACCATTGATTTGATTTTCTCTGTTACTGCTACCACCTGTTTTTCCTCCGTTTATCTTTTATGTATTTTAAGTAAATAATTTTCTGCCTATTCTTAACTTTGTAGCACCGCACTTAACCGCAACCATATAATCCTGACTCATGCCCATTGAAGTTTCGGGTAATTGCAAACCGTATTTCACTGCCAATTCATCCTGAACTCTTTTGACCCCTTTGAATAGTTCAAACAGATAATTTTCCTGGGCACCCAGCGGCGACATACTCATTAATCCCTGGATTTCAAGGTTCGGAAGTGCCAACAGCGCTCCAAACTCTTCTTCCAGCCCGACTTTTGAAAAACCGAATTTTTGTTCTTCGTCTGCAAAGTTTACTTCTATAAAAACTTTTTGGTTTTTACCCAGCTTTGCTGCCTCCTGAGAAATTTTCTGTGCAAGGTGAAGACTATCAACCGAGTGGATAAAGTCGAAATATTTTACAACTTTTGCGACCTTATTGGTTTGAAGATGTCCGATAAAGTGAAATGTTGAATTTTCTCTCACTTCAGCCGGCAAAGCCTCAATCTTTTCGATTGCATCGTTTACCCTCGCCTCTGCAAAATCTCTCAAGCCGGCTTCGTATGCCGAAATTATTGCCTGCTTATCAAAATATTTTGTTACAGCAATGATATTTGGTTTACAAGGTGCTATCTCTTCTTGTATTTGTAAAAGGTTTTTCCTAACGATATTTTCCACGATTGTTTTCTCTTACTCCTACAAGGCGTAATATACGCTTAATTTAATTGTATCTTAAGCATTTTAAGAGTACAACTTTTTATTTTTGAGGTAGTTTTTACACCATTTGAGCCACCCTGAAACCATGTCATGACATGGTTTGCGCCCAATTTAACATTTCTTAAAATTTTGTTAATTTTTTGTTAAATTTTCATGGTCGGGCATGCCCGCATTTGGCAATAACTTACCTACTTTTTTATAGTACCCCTTTTTAGTGTCAAATTTATCCTTTATTCGGAGGAGATTTTCAATCCGGGGCAATTTTTCTGACATAAAAAACTTTATATATAAAAGGGTTATGTGATTATGGTACAAAATTGGGTAGCAGACGTAGATTTACTGGCAGCGAACGGCATAATTGATTATGACGGCGCGGCATATTTGCACGGGCGTCCGCCAAGATATATCGGAAACCCTGCGTTTAGAGTTCCGCCACCGCCTCCGGGTGGTCCGGCTATGCGTCCGCAGCTTACCAACGACACCTATGACAAGCCTCTTATTGATAATCCGGGCTGGAAAAAATTACTTTTCACGTTCCTTGCTGGCGGCGTTTTGGTATTCGGAGGAATGAAATTCAAAAATTCCAAACCGATTAAATGGGTCGGAACACAATTTTCTAACGCGTTGAACTGGATTAAAAAACCGTTTAAAAAATAATTACAGCAATTCTTGCGGTGTAAAGCTGCAAATTTGAACCTGTCCGTAATCTTTTGGCAAAACAAAAAAGATTTCATCAACAGTTGCTTTTTTATCCATTTTCATCAACTCAACGAGCTTTTTCATTTTCGGCATTTTAACAGGACGAAATTCAAACTTTGATATCAAATCCATTGCCGCGAATTTATAGTTAACATCAATCATACCAAGTTTATGAGCCAGTTCAAATGCAAAAATCATCCCCTGCACAATCGCCTCACCGTGGGTATATTTTTTGTATTTGGTAAACTTTTCAATAGCATGCCCGAGTGTGTGCCCGAAATTCAAAACACGGCGCAAATCCGTTTCTTTCTCATCCTTTTCAACCACTGAAATCTTTAATGCAACACAAATTTCGACTACGCGTTTCAAAACTTTTATGTCACGCTGCATTATTTTTTCGAAATTCTCGTGCAGATAATTGATTAAATTTTCATACTCAACGCATCCGCAGGATTTCTCAATAAACGCATATTTAACAACTTCGCCCAAGCCGGTTTTAAACTGTTTATCGTCAAGGGTTCGGAGGAAGTTTACATCAATAATAACCGATTTTGGCTGATAGAACGCTCCGACAAGATTTTTGCCAAAATCAGTATCAATAGCGGTTTTGCCACCTACCGAACTGTCTACACATGCCAGCAGCGTAGTCGGAACCTGAATTAAATCAATTCCGCGCATATAAGTTGCGGCAACGAACCCAGCCAAATCCCCGACGACTCCGCCGCCGATTGCTAGTATGCAATCTTTACGCGTAAAGCCGTTCTTCAGCGCAAAGTTCAAAATCTTTTGGTAATTCTTAAAATTCTTATGTTTTTCACCGTCGGGTAATATATATTTATATACAATTTTCTCATTGAGCGGGAAAATCCTATCGCCATATAATTTATTAACTTTTTCCGAAATAACGGCAAGAACTTTTTTACACTTAATTTCTTCCAAAAGTTTAGATTTAAAACCGTCAAGAGAAAAATCATCTATATATATATTATAGATTTGTTCTTTTGATTTTAAATTTAGTGAAAAATTAGTCATTAATAATTCCCAAAAGTTCTTTTACGACATCATCTGAAGTTTTTCCGTCGGTTTCGACAACACAATCAGCTAACATATAATTTGCCTCGCGCTTGTTGAGAATATCTTCGATTTCCTTTTTGGTGAAACCTTTTCTCAAAAGCGGTCTGTTTTTGCAATTTCCGATACGTTCAAAAAGCGTTTCAGGTGTCGCCTTGAGATAGATTACATAGCTGTTTGCCTTAATCTTCTCACGGTTTTGCGGGCGCTCAAACGCACCGCCGCCAAGCGCTACCACAATTTTATCTTTGGTATAAACCATATCTAAAATTTTGGTCTCCGCGTCTCTGAAATACTCTTCACCTTTTTCTTTGAACATATCAGGTATAAACTGGTTATGATGATATTCGATTAAAACATCCGTATCAACTGCAACATACCCGTTCAAGTTACGACTCAGGCGTTCTGCAATTAAGGATTTACCAGCTCCCATCATGCCGATTAACGTGATATTTTTTTTCATATATACCTCTTTTTATTTTTTTGATTGCTTATCAGCAAACTCGCTATCCAAACGCAAAAATACCGGTTTAATCTCTTCTTTACTAATCAGCTTTCCGTCTTGGATGATATTATAATCCATATTTATAATATCATCAAGCCTTGTGTCTAAATTATAGCCCAACTGGGTACTCATCGACCGGGCTATATTTGGACAGAATGGATAGATTAATGAAGAAACAGTACACATAACTTCCAATACAGTTCTTAAAACCGAGCCGCATTCGTCCATCTTCTCTTCTTTCGCAAGAGTCCAAGGCGCGTTGTCAGTTACGTATTTGTTTGTTGCGTCAACAAGTGCCATAATTTCTTGTCCAGCCTCCGCAATCGCAAAATTATCAAAATGATTTTCCACAAAACCAACAGTATTTACAGCAAGTTTTTTCAATTGAGGGTTTACTGTAAATTCCGGTTTAATTTCACCGTCAAAGTATTTAACAAGCATAGAAAGCGTTCTGTTTAAGAGGTTTCCCATACTGTTTGCAAGGTGCGCGTTAACTTTTTCTTTGAAGTCGTTATCAGAATAGTTTCCGTCGCGTCCGCAAGGTGCAGAAGTTGCCATATAATATCTGAACGCATCTGCGTTTTCGAGGTTAAAACTTTCCAAAACGCTTGTCGGAGAGATTACGTTGCCAAGAGATTTTGACATTTTTGATTCATCAATCGTAATCCAGCCGTGCGCAAAAATGTGTTTTGGAAGAGGCAGACCCAATGCCATTAAAATTCCAATCCAGTAAATACTGTGGAATTTCAAAATATCCTTACCGATAACATGAACGTCAACCGGCCAATATTTTTTAAATTCTTCTGACGGGTTTTCTACGTCGTAACCGATAGCTGTGATGTAGTTAGAAAGCGCATCAATCCAAACATAAATTACCTGTTCAGGGTCATCCAGGACATCCACGCCCCAGCTTACGTTTGACTTGGCACGTGAAACCGAAATATCCTGAATGTCTTCAAGCTGGTTCAAAACTTCGTTAGCTCTGAACGCCGGCACAATGAAAGTAGGGTTTTCTTTAATATGTTTAATAATAGCGTCTTTGTATTTTGAAAGACGGAAGAAATAATTTTCTTCTCTGACGATTTCCGGTTTTTTAAGGTGGTCAGGACAAAGTCCGTCTTCAGTCAAATCTTTCGGGTTCAGGAAACATTCACAGCCGGAGCAATACCAGCCCTCGTATGAATGCTTGTAGATGTCGCCCTGTTCAACAAGTTTTTTGAATATTTTTTGAACAACAGCCTCGTGATAACTATCGGTAGTTCTGATAAATTTTGTATAATCAATATCAAGAGCTTTCCACGCGTCCTTGAAAGACTGGGCGTTCATATCGCAAAGTTCTTTTGGTGTAATGCCTTGAGCTGCAGCGGTTTTTTGGATTTTAACCCCGTGTTCGTCGGTTCCGGTGAGGAAGAAAACGTCCTCGCAGCGTTGTGAATAGTGGCGTGCGATAATATCTGTCAAAATCTTTTCATAAGCGTGTCCGATATGTGGTTTGCCGTTAACGTAGTCGATTGCTGTAGTTAAATAATATTTTTCCATATTCAAATTCCCTCTTATTATATAATTATGGAAAAAGTATAGCATAAACAGAAAATTTTACTCAATTATACCAACTTTCATTGCTTTATAAACGACATGCGCAATCGTAAAAGCCTCAAATTTAGTCATTAAACGCCTCACAATAGCGTTATAGGAATCCTTGTAATCGTGTTTTGCAGCGTACAAATTGATAGCAGTTTCAAGCTCTTTCTTAACCCTGCCGTCAGCAATGGCAGCCAACACATTTGCCTCAATCAGTGTCAATTCCGGTTCAGGGTAACGTCTTCTCATCCTATCTTCTTTTTCTAACGCATTGACAAGTTTTTTCAAAGGTACATTTTTTGCCCACAATTCCAGTATTGCTCTTGGTTCTATCTCCACTCTACCCCTCCGAATATTTTCTAAATCCAATTAAATTTTACCATATTAACTGAAAGTTTTCAGTCTTTTATAAAGATATACGGTGGAAACAAAAATGTCAATACCTTAAAATATAGTTATGAGAAATTCACGTCTGAAAACTCTAGGTTATAACATCAAGATAATTAGAATTAAAGAAGATGTTTCGCAAGAAAAACTTGCGGAATTAGTTGGAGTTTCAAACGATACAATTAGTAATATTGAGAATGGTAACCATAAAACTTCTGTTCTCACTATAATTGACATAGCCCGCGCCCTTAATGTGGATATTAACGAATTTATTAAAGACGTATAATCAACGAAAACTATTGCGGCACTTAGGTTTCTCCGCTTTGTTAAAATTGTGAACGCATTTCAATATTTCCCCTTGAAATCTATACTTTACGGAGTATTATTTATTCTTGAAAAAGAGAGATAGGTAATATTAGGAAATATTAGAAAATATGAAACTTATTGTACTAGCCCTTATCACTTATTTATTCGGTGCGTTTACGCAATACTTCTTTAAAGAAAACCAAAAATGTAACTACCTTATTGCGTTAAACACTATTGCAACCTTGTTAGCTGTTGGCGGAACCCTGGGCTGTTTCGTTAGCCAAAGCTACAACCAAGACTTAATGTTTGAGTTCGGCAATACTCTCGTTAATGTCGTTTTATCATTAGATGGATTATCCGCCTTTTTTGTTCTTATCATAGCCGTGGTTTCTTGGCTCGCTATGATTTACTCTAAAGGCTACCTCGCTAAATACGTTGAAGCCGGCAAAAGCGTTAATTCTCATTACTTCTGTTTTAACATCTTTGTCATCTCAATGATTTTAGTCGTGTTATCTCAAAATGTTTTTGCTTTCCTTATCGCGTGGGAAATTATGAGCTTTAGCTCATTCCTCTTAATGCTTTTCGACGCGGATCAGGCAAGTGTTAGAAAAACCGCAATGCGCTACTTGGTTACTATGCACATTGGGGTTTTATTTTTAATTGCAGGCTTTGTCCTTTTAAACATCAGAACCGGAAGTATTTGGTTCTTTGATTTCAACGGACAAGTTACACCGTTGATTTATGCGCTTATGTTCATCGGGTTCGGTATCAAAGCAGGTCTCGTTCCTGTTCATACTTGGCTGCCCAAAGCTCACCCGGTTGCACCTAGCCATATTTCAGCTTTAATGTCCGGCGTTATGATTAAAACCGGGATTTACGGAATTTTAAGAATGACCCAATTATTAAACGAACCGTCTGCCGCTTTGGGTTATGCAATCCTTGCGGTCGGCGTTGCAACAGCTTTACTTGGAATCCTCTACGCTACAGGGCAAAGAGATTTCAAAAAAATGCTCGCTTACTCGTCAATTGAAAATATGGGTATTATTACCCTCGCTCTCGGGCTTGGAATTTTAGGTATTGCATACCACAACATTGGTTTAAAAACCTTAGGTTTCCTCGGATGCTTTATGCACATCATAAACCACGCGGTATTCAAACCTTTAATGTTCTTTGCTGCAGGTGCGGTTTATAATAAAACTCACACTAAGGATATGGAAAAGCTGGGCGGTTTGGCAAAAGTTATGCCTCAAACAGCTTTCTGTTTCCTTATCGGCTCAATGGCATTGTGCGCATTGCCTCCGTTCAACGGTTTTATCAGTGAATTTTTAATCTATTACGGTTTCTTGAACTCTTTCAACACACCTAATTATTTATTAATTCCTGTGATGATTTTGGCAATGGCTGGTTTAGCGTTTGTCGGCGCGACCGCAATGGTTGCTTTCACTAGCGCTTACAGCACAATTTTCCTAGGAAACCCTAGAACCGAAAAAGCTGAACACGTTAAAAGCGAAGTTCCTATGTCAATGGTTGGTCCAATGATTGCGCTCGTCGTAATCCTTTCACTAATCGGTTTATTCCCGCAATATTCAATCCTTTTGATTGGCGGGGCGACAAACGAACTCGTTCAATTCATATACCCTGTTGAAATCCTGACTGTAATCTCATTCTTCAACATTACTTTGCTGATTACAATCGGAGTTCTTCTACTGGTTAGAAAGGCTTTCCTTGCCGGCAAAACCGTTACCGTAAGAAACACTTGGGGCTGCGGATACGACAAAGGAACGGCAAAAGTTCAATATACTTCAACCTCTTTCACAAGACCGTTCTTAGGCTTCCTAAATCCGTTCTACGTAAGAGTTATGGAGTTCAAACCTATCAAGGACTTGTTCCCTGAAAAAACATCGTTCAAATCTAAAATTTACGATATCTTTGAATACTATATCATCAACCCGCTTGTTAAATTCGATGAAAACTTACTCTCTAAGTTCTACTGGATTCAAAGCGGTAACACTCAAAGATACTTATGGTACGGCGTTGTTGCATTGATTATCGCAATATGCCTGGTATTAGGAGGAAAAATATAATGGCACTTTTAACAATGATTATTTTTCCAATATTAAAAATGATATTATTATTATCACTTCCATTTTTATTCATTGGTGTAATTAATAAAGTAAAAGCAAAATTCGCAGGAAAACAAGGCGCAAGCATTTTCCAACCTTATTTTGACTTTAACAGACTTATGAACAAGGGTGAAGTTATAAGCGAGACGGCAACAGGAATTTTCCGTGTTGCGCCAGTAATCAACCTTGCCTGCTTAATCGTTGCGGCAATGCTGGTTACGGTAATCCACTTTGAGGGTGATTTTATCCTCTTCTCTTACCTCTTGGCTTTGGGCAAATTCGTTTCCGTTGCGGCGGCTATGGATACTGGCTCAAGTTTTGAGGGGATGGGCGCTTCAAGAGAAGTTAGCTACACTTCATTAATTGAACCGGCTTTCTTCATCATAATTTCATCAATATGCGCGCTGAACGGAGTTTACTCTTTCGCGTCACTCGCGCACCTTTTCTGGTCTAACAACGACATTATGATTTTGATTGCTCTTGCAACCGTTTTCGCTTTATTCTTAATAATCCTTATCGAAGGTTCAAGAGTTCCGATTGACGACCCTAAAACACACCTTGAATTAACTATGATTCACGAAGTTATGGTTCTTGATAACTCTGGTGTTGATTTAGCGTTCATTCAATATGGCGCAGCTTTAAAAATGATGCTTTTCACAACAATCATCACAATGACAATCGCACCATTAAGCTTCGTTGGGTCTGTGCTTGTTGCGCTTGCTATCGCTGTTTTAATCGGCATAATCGAATCTTTATGCGCTAGAATTAGACTTACCCACATAATAGAATATACTTTTACATTAATCGTTGCTGCGTTAATTGTAATGGCTCTTGTTCTATTAATTATGCACGGAGGACATCTGTAATATGATTAACTTATTAATTGTTATATTCGGGATTTCAATGTTATATATGGCAACCTCAAGCCGTATTGCAGCACAGACTAATATGTTGAGACTTCAAGGTATAATCCTTTGCTTTATAACCATAATCTCACATATCCACGAACTTGATACTTCAAGCATCTGGGCAGCAATAACCTCTTTGTTCACACACATTGACACACTTGTTGGCGCGGCATTCCTAATTGTGGAAACTTTCGTTGTCAAAGCACTTATCATCCCTAACGTTTTGGATAGAGTCGCTGAAAAAAGTAACATCAAAAGGGATAACAACCCTCAATTCCCTAACTTCTATACTTTGGTAATTTCAACAATAATCCTGTTTGCAGGGTTTATGATTGCAAGCAGCCAGGCTGATATTTTGCAAAACATTTCAAGCCTTTACTTCGGCGTATCTGTTTCTACAATTATCACTGCGTTTGTTTTCATTGCAATCAAAAAGAAATTGCTCACTCACGTAATCGGGTTTGCAATGCTTGAAAACGGCATCTTCCTTCTTTCACTTTCAATCGCGAAAGAAATGCCGCTAATCGTAAACCTCGGTGTTTTACTTGATGTGTTTATAGCGGTATTCATTTTGGGCTTGTTGATTGGCGAAATCGGCAATATCTACGGCAACCCTGATGTTTCACAACTTTGTAATTTAAAAGATAGCGAGATGGCGAAAGATGAATAATTATTTTGTATTAGACAGTTTAAACATATTATTTTTAATTGCACTTGTTGTTGTAACCGTTTGTGTGATGTTTTACCAAGGGTTCAACTACTGCAAAAACGCTAAGGAAAACCTGAAATATTATTCAATATTCTTCTTGTTCTTCCTTTCAATGGTCGGCGCGCTTTTGAGTAACCACCTGGGTTTAACTTGGGTATTCGTAGAGGCAACGACTTTAACCAGCGCATATTTGATTATGCTGCACAAGTCAAAAAACTCACTTGAAGCGACCTGGAAATACGTTTTCCTTTGCTCAATCGGTATTTCACTGGCGTTCGTGGGCATAATTTTATTGCTTATAGGTTCAGGAAGCGTAAACTCATTGTTCTATAATGATTTGTACGCAAACGCTGCGGCAATAAATCCTTTCTGGTTAAAATTATCATTCATATTTATTTTAATCGGTTTTGGTACAAAGGCGGGTTTCGCACCGGTTCACAGCTGGCTGCCTGACGCGCACGCTGAAGCGCCGTCACCGGTTTCCGCAATGTTATCCGCAACATTGTTAAACTCTGCGGTTCTCGTTATCCTCAGACTCGTTAAATTGATGAGCCTTGCGGGTTTAGGTCACACTGTACAGGTTTTAATGCTTACAATGGGCTTACTCTCAATCTTCATCACTGCGGTTTACGTTTACAGAATTAAAAACTACAAAAGAATGCTTGCTTATTCTTCTGTAGAAAATATGGGTATAATTTCAATCGGTATTGCTTTGGGCAGCTTAGGTACAATCGGGGCATTGATTCACGTACTTTGCCACTCATTGATTAAAAGCTCTCTGTTCCTTACTTCAGGCAACATTTTACACCTATACAATACAAAAGAAGTTGATGAGGTTAAGGACTTGGTAAGCAAAAACAAATGCACCTCCTGGTTATGGCTTTTGGGCGCAATGTTAATCCTTGCGATTCCGCCATCACCGCTGTTCCTTTCAGAATTTTTGATTATCAAGCAATTCCTGCTTAACGGACAAGTTGTGTTGTGCGTTGTAACCGTATTGCTGTTAACAATTATCCTCTTCGGAATTATGAACACAGTATTGAAAATGAACTATACAACAAATAATAACGAAACTGAACCGGTAAAATTACCAATCAGTAACTATATACCTCAAATTTTCCTGATTGCGACAGCAATTGTACTTGGTATTTACATGCCGAACGGACTATTTGAACTAATTAAAAACGCAGGTGGTATAATATGGTAATGACAAAAACACTTAAATTTAAAAATAACGAAGTAATAAAGAAATCAGATATTCCAGTATTGGAATTTAGCGAATTTGAACGTTTGGTAACAGACACCCACTACCGCGTAGCAAACCTGTTTATCAATCAGGAGGAATACAAAAACAATATGTACGCGGTAATCGCGGACGATAAAAACGCAGAACTTCACATTGCAAGCACTATTGTCGGCAACGAATACCCGTCACTGACAGTAAAACGTTCATCAGTTCACATGTTTGAACGTGAAATTTACGAAAACTACGGGATTCGTCCGTCAGGTCACCCGTTCTTAAAACCGGTCAGAGTGAATGAGGGTTATGAATTTTTAAAATCCGATGATCTTCAATCACACGAAGTTGCGGTAGGTCCTGTTCACGCAGGGATTATTGAACCGGGTCACTTTAGATTTTTATGCCAGGGTGAACGCGTAATGCACCTTGAAATCCAACTTGGCTGGCAACACCGCGGCGTTGAAAAAATGATTAAAAACAATCCTAACATTTGGCTTGCAGAATCAATTTGCGGTGATACTACAATCGGTCATTCAATGACTTTTGCAGCTGGCTTGGAAGCGCTTTCAGGAATGAACGTCTGCCCTCGCGCTAAAACAATTCGTAAAATTGCACTCGAAATGGAACGTATGGCAATCCATATCGGTGACATTGGCGCAATCGCAGGAGATATTGCTTACCTTATGGCAGCAAATGTTCTGGGCGTTACAAGAACCCTCGTTATCAATACAATGCTTGAAATCTCCGGAAGCCGTTTTGGTAAAGGTTTAATGAGAATTGGCGGCGTAAACTTTGATATCGATGACGAACTCAAAGGCAAAATCACTTCAATGCTTGATGAAGTCGATTCCCGCGTAACTGAAATGTGCAATGCAATGTTTGGTAACGCAACCGTTTTATCAAGACTTGAAAATACCGGTCTTGTTTCAACCAAAAAAGCAGAAGAAATCGGTATGGTTGGTCCTGCGGCAAGAGCGTCAGGTGTAATCGTTGACAACAGAATTTACGGCGATTACAAGAACTTCACACCGGTTTCCGCACACAACGGCGACGTTTGGGCAAGAGCTTACCAGAGATTTTTGGAAATCAAACAATCTAAAGAAATGATTTTAGAAATGCTTGAAGAACTAAACGGAAGCCTTGAAACACCTGAAATAAAAACAGATTACGCAAAAGACAGTATGTGTTTGACGTTTACGGAAGGCTGGAGAGGCGAAATTTGCCACGCAATTATCACCGATAAAGCCGGCGCAATCGAACAATACAAAATCAAAGACCCGTCATTCCACAACTGGTTCGGCTTGGCACTTGCTGTCAGAAATAACCAGATTTCAGACTTCCCAGTCTGCAACAAGAGCTTTGACCTTTCATACTGTGGATTTGACCTATAATAAAGGAAAACATCATGTTAAAAACATTAAAAACTGTTCACTTACAAAAAAATCAGATAATAAAAGACATAAGAGGTCGCGAAATTAAACCTAAATTCCGCGGAATCCCTGTAATCGACGAGGAAAAACTAACGAACCTTGAAGAATGCCAAAAGGTTTGTCCGACCTGCGCAATCACAGACGACAAGAAAATCGACCTTGGCAAATGTATTTTCTGCGGCGAATGCGCCCGCGTATCAAACGGAGCAATTTCATTTACCCGCAACCACAAATACAGCGCAACAAAACGTGAAGATTTAATTGTCAACGGCGAAATCAATCCGATTGCTGCAAAAGAAGAAATAGTCAAAGTCTTCGGGCAATCATTGAAATTGCGTCAAGTTTCAGCCGGCGGCTGCAATTCCTGCGAAATGGAACTCAACGCCTGCTCAAATGCAAACTTTGATATCGGAAGATACGGTATTGACTTTGTAGCCTCTCCACGCCACGCAGACGGCGTTGTAATCACAGGTCCTGTGACAAAAAATATGGCAAAAGCATTGGAAGATACATTCCTTTCAACGCCTGAACCAAGAATTGTAATCGCTGTCGGCGCCTGCGCGATTTCCGGCGGTGTATTCCAAGACTCTGACGAAATCGACCGTGAATTTTTCCAACGCCACCCGGTAGATTTGTATATTCCGGGCTGTCCGGCACACCCGCTGACAATTATCAACGGAATACTTGATTATTTAGGTTGCAAGTAATATAATTATAAGTAGAATTTCGCCCCGTACCAAGGGGCGAAATCAATTTTAAAGGTTGTGACTAGCCGTGAAAAAGATTTTTTTAATATTTACACTAACGTTATTATCATTTATGCCCGTACACGCAATAGAAGACATTGCGCCAATCGAATTAAAAGACATCATACTTGAATCAGAAGTAGAGAAAGTTCAGGAAACCCCTAAAATACAGGATATCGAAATCCCCCACGAAAAAACATTCAAAGAAAAGGTTCACGAAATTCTGGAAGGTGAAGTTGAAAGAACTGATATTCCATATCACCTGCTTGCAGACAAATTAACTGTGCACACCCAAAAGGGTCCTATTGAAAGCCTTCACCTGTGGGGTTCAATTCTGCCGCAAGTCGGACTTTCAATGGGACATAATGCCCCAACAACAGTAGACTATTCGGAAGGTCACCTGAATGTTGGTATAGACGGTAAATTTCGAGGCGGGAAAGAAGACTTTCGCCTTATGTTCAACTTTAACCCTGTTCATAACAGAACATTTTGGCAAAATTTACCTGCCGATTTATACATAGCCACAAACAGAATCCCGCACCACCGCGTAATGTTCGGGAACTCCCGTCCCCCTATAGGTGTTGAAGGCGGTCAAAGCCCTTATACCCTCCCGTTTGTCAATCGTTCACAGATTTCCAGAACCTACGGTACAGTTCGTAAATTCGGTATCAGAGTTCAGGGTAATTATGATTTAGTCGATTACGATTTTGGCGGCTACAGTTCTGACACATATTTTAAAAAATTCTTCCCGGGCGTAGAATTTACAGGCTGGGTAAACCTTAAACCGCTTGGCAAAACAAACGGCAAATACGGAAATCTTAAACTTGGCGGCGGCATTAACGGCGGTCAATACGGCAGCGGAGAGTTCTTTGTTGCAGGCGCTTATGCAGGTTACGAATACAAAAGATTTTTCGCCAACTTTGAATGGGCACAGGCAGACGGTTCCAACGGGGTTGCCGGATATACCAATAAACAAACTTCAGGTTTTTATTCAACCATAGGTTATAAAATCACCCCAAAATTGCAAATATTAGCCAGATACGACCAATTTGATCCGGACAGAAACGTAGGTCACAATATGAGACGAGAATACACCGCCGGCATAAACTACTTTATCAAAGGACAAGGTTTGAAACTTATTCTCAACTACATCTTCTGCCAAAACCAGGGAAGAGAAGACTCCCACCGTTTCATGGTCGGAACCCAAATATTGCTCTAATCTACCCGCAAAAATTTCCATTTACGCGTTTTAAGCCATTATGGAAATAAGAAACTCTTCACCAACACAAAACTTTGGTGCAAAATATATTTCAACAACAAAAATAAAAGAAAAACTTCCATTCATTCCTTTTTATAAAAAGATAGATGTGGATTTTGTCGAGCTGGAACAAAAATACGACATACCGAGTATAAAAACCTATGTTGCTCAAGATCCTTACAGTGCACTGGGCGCAGAAATTTTAACGAATTTACGCTGTCTTACTGACGGAAGCTGCAGAGCCTTTGCCCTAACCCGTCAGCGAATGGGGCATAAAGACCTAAATCCTAATCAAATTATAGGACTCTGCGATGGTACATATACTTGCGACTGGCGTGACGGAAATATTTTCTTCATAAATCATTTAGAAACAAAATCAGAAAATAATAAAATCCGCAAACCTGACAAAAAACTAATATCGTTTTTAGGCTTTCAGTTTAAAGTCTCCGATAAAATAAAGGGGGCTGGTAAAGCAATTTTACGAAATATCATAAAAATCCATGACGAATCACTGGACTCAATACAACTTGAAGCGCTGCAAAGCGGCAGAAGTTTTTATAGACATCTAGGCTTTAAGAATGATTGCATAGACCCTGATTTGTTCCGTCTGCCAAGCGACAAATTTCATCTGTTAACTGAAAGCTAACGGCGATATTGATTGATTAGTTTCGCAATTGGACCTGCATCCTCAAAATTCAACGGATCAACCTGCCCCTTTAACGTTGCATATTGAGTACGTGCCGCCAAATCCAACCAAAATTTATCTTTCATCTGTTTTTCAAGCATCTCATCCGTCATAACAGAAAAATGAAGATGCCACATAGAAGTTTCACCCGTACTACCCACATAACCTATTGGATCTCCCGCCTTTAGAATTTTGCCAACTGTAGGAAGAGCTACAGAATCCTTATAATCCGTTGGACGCGCAAGGTGGTCAAAGGCATATCTTCTACCGTCAACTCCAAGCATAACCACAGCATTCGCAATTACATTGTCCTTTTCACGTGCACGTTTATGTGCAATAACAACACCATCCAAAGGCGCTTGAACGAGCACCGGCGTCTTAGGTTTCCGAGAGAATTTGCTAACAAAAATATCAAGCCCTAAATGCGGTCGTGACTTTTTACCGTCAGGGCGTTTTGCGAAAAACATTCCAAAAGGTTCCAGGTAAACATTTTTAGAATTTTCGATTGGCGCTTTATATTTAACTTCATCCTCGGGTTTTAAAATGCGCATTTTGAGAGTTTTAACTGAATTTTCGTCAAACCTGTGTGTTACACCGCCTCTAAAATTAGTATCACAGACAATTTTTAAGCCTTCAAGAGCTTTGGCATTCAAATTTTCAGCACATTTTTGCGGCAGAAGAGTAACGACGTGTGCCAGGTCTGGTAAAATAACGGCGGCTTCTTTAGCAGTTTTTGCAGGGACCATAAGCCCAACCGCCGTTATAAACGGAATAAGTTTTCTATGAAAGTTAAAAGAATGCGCAAAAATCTTCATAATATCCTAAATCCTCTAAAAAATATTTTTTGCTAAGGTAAAAAGCAGTTCTCCGCCACCTCCCGCCTCGCTGAACCGCGAGCCGTGCGTGGCTGCGCTGCCTACCTCTCACAAAACAATACTCAATTGTTTTGCTCGGCAGAGTGCCACTCCAAATTTTCGCGATACTGACGAATCGCGAAAATTTCTCGGACATTAAATGTTGACAATAAAAATTCAGCGTATAGAATAAATGTATCCAAACTCCTTGGAGGAGTGCCAGAGCGGTTGATTGGAGCAGTCTTGAAAACTGTCGAACGTTCACGCGTTCCGTGGGTTCGAATCCCACCTCCTCCTAATAAAAAAGCCACCTTTTAAGGTGGCTTTTTTATTTACCATGCAGTTTCTGTATTTATATGCCTCTTGAACTGTATTTGAACGGACATTTCACGAATGTACGGTTAATATGCGAAATCGCCTCAAATAGCCTGCGTGTTTGAAAATTAGCAGTCGGAACTCTTCCAAATTTCGCAGTTCAACAGTCCTCAAAAGTCCACGAGCTGTCGAAATTTGTCCGAGATTGGACAGTTGACAAAACCCCAATAATAGCCGAAGTTTAGACGGTGTTTACCTTTGTACGGTTAAAATGCGAAATCTGGTACAGGACTTTTGAAATTTAAGTCGGAAATTTTCCCCAAAAAGTCGGAAAATTTTAAGAAACATTTTTATGTTAAAATCAATTTTATGCAAAATATGTTTTTAAAAACAGAAAGACTAAATTTAAGATATATAACTCAAGATGATTTTGAAGAATTAAAAACAATATTACAAGATAAAGATGTTATGTATGCTTGGGAGTATGATTTTACAGATAATCATGTTCAAGAATGGATTAATAAAAACTTAGGACTTTATGCTAAGTACAATCTTGGTTATTTCATAGTGAGTGAAAATATTTCAAATAACATTATTGGGCAAGCTGCATTAATGCCTGACATAATTGATGGTAATCAATATTATGAAATTAGTTATATTCTAAAAAAAGAATACTGGCACAAAGGGTACGCAACAGAAGCTGCTAACGCACTAAAAAACTATGCTTTTGAAACTTTAAACTTAAATGATGTTATTTTTGAAATTCGTCCAAACAATATACCTTCACGCAAAGTTGCCGAAAATTTTGGAGCAAAAGTCTGTGGGAAATTTATAAAAAAGGTTCGAGATAAAGAAATGATACATCTGATTTATAAATTGGCTAAAACTATGGATATTTAATAAAAGTTACCCCTTGATTTAAATTGATACGAAACAGACACAACAGTCGGAAATAGTGTTCCATTCCTTTATCTTCAGAGGTAATGTGTTCATACAATGAAAACTCCAAGTATAGTATCTCATTTTTATGATACAATTTTTTTTATGAAAGACCAAGACTTACAATATAGTAATTCTTTATTATATGCCGCTGAACTACTTATCAAGGCAAGCACAGAAGCGGGAAAGAAGGTTGATAAAGAATCAAATATAGGTATCGGACATGAAGAAACGCGTGTTCTGGAAACTATTGTCTTAAATCCGGGTGTTTTACAAATAGATATTGCCAAAAAGATATTGGTAAACCGTTCTTACGTTTGTAAACTTTTAACAAAATTAATTGATAACGGTTATGTAAGCCAAAAGAAAGCCATTAGAGGTAAAAAGCAGGTAACAATTAAAAACTTTGCGACTGATAAAGGTTTAGCAATGTATCACAAAACACAAGAATTATCTTCAAAATCAGCAAGTCAGATTATTAGTGATTCAGAATTAGAAAAAATAAACGAAACAAGAGATTTTCTATTAGAATTATCTCAAAGGATAATCAAGAATTTTAATTTAAAGTTCTAACAAAATTGACACATTATATTTTTTTGCTATCATCATGTTGAATAGTACGCAATGTATATTTCAACAATAGGATGTGGTAAAGTGGTAGATATAGTAGAAAATATGAGCAAAGAGGAAAAGATAAAAAAATGGTTGGGTATAATTCCGCCAATGATTGCAGCTTTTATGTTTGCATTGGATGAAACAGTTGCAAATATAGCCCTTCCTCATATTGCAGGAACATTTTCGGTTAGTAGCCAAGAATCCATTTGGGTATTAACAAGTTATCTAATTGCAAGCTGCATAACCATTCCTATGTTGGATTTTTTAATCAGATTTATGGGAAGGAAAAATATGTTCTTATTGTGCGTATTTTTGTTTACTCTTTCATCTTTTTTATGCGGAATTTCAAATTCAATGATTATGCTTGTTGTTGCAAGATTTATTCAAGGTTTAGGCGGCGGTATTTTAATTCCGATATCTCAAGCTATTATGCTTGAATCTTTCAAAGGTAAAGATTTGGATGTTGCATCTTCAATATTCGGAATGGTTTGTATTATAGCTCCTATACTGGGGCCTGTCGTTGGAGGTTGGATTACTGAGAATTGGAGTTGGCCTTGGATATTTTTTATCAATATTCCTGTTGGAATAGTTGTATTGATGCTTACAAAGAAACTTATTATTGACCCGCCATGGGCACAAAAAGACCCAACCACTAAAGTTGATTATTGGGGATTAACATTTCTTGTCACATTTTGTGTTGCATTTGAAATCATGATGGATAAAGGAAATGACCTCGATTGGTTTGGTTCACCTTTTATCTGTAAACTTACGTTTATTTGGATTGTAGCTCTAATCGGATTAATAGTTTCACAAATAAAGCAAAAAGATTCTTTAATGAATTTTAATGTTTTTAAAAGTTGGAATTTTAATATAGGTACTCTTATTTTAGCAATTTTAAATATTGTATTAATGGGTTCTATGGCAATGCTCCCACAATTTATGCAAAATATGATGGGATATGATGCTTATACATCAGGTTTAACAATGATGCCAAGAGGTGTTGGATGCTTGATTGGTGTAATTGTCGTTGGGCAATTTGGGTCTGTTATTGATAAAAGATTAATAGCATTTGCAGGTATAATGTTTCTTTCAATTGGTAGTTGGCAATTAGGTACAATTAACTTAAATATATCTTCATCTTCAATCGTAATTCCAAACTTGTTATATGGATTGGGTATGACAATGGGAATGATACCAATTATTACATTATCTTGTAAAGATATTAAAGAAGAAGATATGTCCAATGCATCCGGGGTTCAAAACTTTATTAAAACCGTTGGTGGAGCAGTTGGAGCTTCAATTGTTGCGACTTTTCTATCTCGATTTTCACAAATTCATCAAAATATGTTAACGCATAGCTTAACTGAAACCAATCCTGTTTATATGGAAAGATTACAAGCCTATATTGGACAGTTTATACAGTCAGTTGACTTTTACACTGCAAAACACATGGCGGAAACTTTAATTTATCAACAATTAAGACAACAGGCGACATTATGGGCATTTATTGATTCATTTAGAATTTTTGCAATTTTAGGATTAGTAATTATTGTGATGCTATTTGTTTTACATTCAGATAAAAAAAGAGGTTAAGTATTATGAGAAAGTTCTTTAAAATTTACAACGAAATTATTTACATAGACAGCCTCTTAAAAGAATTAACAATAGAACAACAAAATGAAGTTTTGTCCAAAATCAGTATTGAAGAACAACAATTCTTAATAAATTCACTACAAAAAATGCGTGAAGTTTTAAATGAAGTCAATTTAAAATAAAAATGTTATGTTGCATAAAATATCAAAATAAACATCGAATTACAAAGTTTTGAAAACAAACCAATAAAGGAGAAAATCAACGGTATAATATCAAAAAGAAATTAATAAAGTTCCATCCATAAATTTTAAAAAGGTAGACTTGTTAAATCTTTCTGAAATTTGCGATTTTTTGCAGGTTTTTATCATCACTGAATGTATTAAACTTACTGTTCCGTCAATATAATTCTTCCAAATTTCGCATTTGAAGTGTTACTCTTTCGCATTTAAAGTGTTCTTTTACATGAACGATCTAGAGCAATTTTATAATCAATAGAATCACAAAGACCTCTTTGCGGAACTGAACCTAAAAAACAGTAATCAAGATATTGTCGGTATTTAATATTAAAATCCTCATATAAAGTAAAATCTTGTCTAACCTTCGTTCCATCACAAGGCACTAAGCTCATTTTTTCCCACGAAATCTTAGGTTTTCCTGCCTGGATGCGCTCACCGCGAACAGATACAGATTCTTTTTCTTTAAAGAATTTTTCACCAAGGTTATTAGACATCTCCTCACTGCGTATAGTAATGACAGGTTCATCTAATTTATACATTTTGTACAGTGACATTTTATTGGCTCCCTAAATATAGGATGTTCAACAATAGAATCTGCATATTTGTATACTGTTTTACATGGAGCACTTTCGCCCGGTTTGAATGAGCTAATAATTCTGGTTCCATTTTCTGCGATATCTTGAAAAACCCTGATTCCTGATTTTGAGGTACCGATCAAATTTCCTTATCCTAAACTTTGAATTCTCATATTAACCTCCAATTTTTATTTGAATTTAAATAAAAACCGTCAATATCTTTTTTGATATATTATGCTTTCAGGATTTACAATTCGTTACACTGACCATATTTTGAAAATGCCTATAATTTTAGACATCCTCAAACAGGCATTTTAAAATCCTATAAATTTTTTCAAGAGAACGATTATCGTCTTTTACCTTGTTCACGTAACCGTCTATCTCACGAATTAATTCGTGATTTGTTTTAATATGCTCGTTCGCAAACAACTCCTCCGTAGATACATTCAACGAATCTATTATCTTCTCCAGCGTCTCTGCCTTGACAAAACTTACACCAACCTCAATATTACTAAGATTTCTTGGCGAAATATCTACCATTTCTGCAAGCTGTTCTTGCGTCAAGCCTCGTTGTTTTCTTAATCTTTTTATTTTCTCACCAAGTTCCTGTTTGATATTCATATAAATTTTCTTTCCTTTGGAAGTAGAACATCCATTTTATTCAAAAATACAACCTACCAAATCATATTATATTAAGTTTTATGAACCCGGAATGTATTACCAATTCTAGTTTTTATTATTTCATGATGTTTTGCATTGAACTTTTTAGCAATTTCCTAGAATGAGAGTTTTTTATTAAGACATAAGACCCGGGGATAAGTAAAAAACAAACATTTAGGAAAGGAAAATTTTTATGGGACATATTAGTAAATTAATCAGCACAGCAACAAGACTTACAGGCTCATCCGCACGCGTAACTTTAGGCAAAACTCAAATTCTAAAAGCTGTCGGCAAACAGGATACAAAGGCTGGCAAAGAATTAGCAAAAGTATTTTGTAAAATGAAAGACCCTAAAATTGATGTAGCATACAAGGCATCTGAAAGAGGTTATACCGTTGGCGCATTCAGAGTTCGAGACGGTAAACAAGTTTTAGCAAGCGGCGCAGGTTCTGTGACTAATTTAGGTAAAGAAGATGCCGTTTTCAAAATGCGCCTCAACGCCGGCAGAAACGGTGATGTTTTCAGCTACAGCGCTTTTAATGACCTTGCTCATTCCCCAAGAATTCAGGATTATGAGGTAGTAAGCTCTCTTAAAAAAGGTGTTCTTGAAACTACTACAAAAAACGGAAAGGCTGCAGGTGGCAGAATGAGGCTGGATATTCCAAAAGCAGTCGAGTCGGTAGGTTTGAAAGAAGAAGGCGCATTGATTGCGAAAAAAGCCAATAAAGTATTAGAAGATTACACACAATTTGCGAGGGATATTTTTACAGGCAAAATCAACATTTAGGATATAACAAGGCGCGCGGGTAACCCGCGCGCCCTTCTTTTTTATTTGATTATCCGTAAGGATTGTAGTATAATTTCATTATGAAGAAGATTTTGGGTTTAGTTATTTCATCGGTGTTATTGTGTCAACCGCTTGTACTGGCGGAAACCTTTGATGCGTCCGTTGAATACAACGAAAACTACATTCCGCGTCAGGAAGAAATCTTCACCGGTGAAATCGAAAAACTTGAGCGTAAGGATGTCATTAATATGACGGTTTCACAGGTTCTTGACGGTGCGCTTACCTTTGAGGGTGACGAATTTTTTGCAGAAGTTACGACTGATGTAATCGGCGACAAGGGCGTTATAATTCCCAAAGGAACGATAGCCCATGGTTCAATCATTGAATCCGGTGAGGCAAAGAGTTTGGGACGTTCAGCCTGGATTGAAATGGACTTTGATTACCTCATAACACCTGACGGCAGAGAAATTCCAATCGAGGGTCACATGAGCACAAAACTTAACCCTGTAGTTGAAACCGCGAAAATTGTGGCGCAGGATGTCGGCTATACAGCAGCAGGCGGCGTAGTTGGCGGGATTGTGGCACTTAACCTTTTAGGTCTTGAGGCGGCTATTGCTTCTCAAGGTTACACACTTGCAGCCGGTGCGGCTGTCGGCGGAGCGTACGGGCTTGGTATGGCGTTAGTCAGAAAGGGTCACAATGTCCTCATTGCGCCGGGTGACGAAATCAAAGTTAAAATCAAATCAAACGTTGAACTTCCGGTTTACCGAGAAGAAGCGCTTATGCAGCACGAGCTTTTCTATCCGGGGCTTGATATTTTTATCAGCAACATCAAGCATGAAAAAGACCCGTTTGATGTGGCAAATACAATTACCCTGACAATAATGATTACAAATCATTCGGATAAAAACCTTTCCGGGCTTGATATGGCACTAATCAACGACTACAACGCCGTTTTTCGTCCGTCAATTTTTGGCGACACTAAAATTATGTTCAAACAAATAAAACCGGGCGAAAAAATCGTTGGAAATATTTCATTTTCCGTAGATAATATAAACAGGAATTTTTGGCTGGTATTTTTCGACAAAAAGAAAGGTACCCCGCTTACAAAAATTTCTATAGACAATGCATACAGAAAGGTTTCTAACAAAACCAAGAAGAAAAATCTTAAAACAAGACAGAAAAAGAACTTTGTAACAAAAGATGAAAATTTACTGGAAATGTTTTAAAAAACATATTGCAAAAACCTGCGCAATATGTTACAATCGTAATACGTTAATCATACTTTAAATAGGAAGAAGAAGGAAAAAGAACTTATGACATGTGGAACTTTAGAAATTGACATTTTAAACTCTATTTGGGATTTAACAAGCAACGAAGAGGATAAAGATATTTCAATTCAGGACGTTGTTGATTATTTGTCAAGCAAAGGCATTGAGCGTGCTTACACCACAATCAAGACGGTTATGGACAGATTAACTGTTAAGAGTATTTTGGTAAGATACAGAGTAGGAAAGAAATTTTTCTATAAAGCCACTATGCAAAGAGAAGAAATGGCTCTTGATGCGGTCAAAAAAGTTATGGACAACTTCTTTGACGGAAATTCTGCATCACTCATTCGTTTTGTAGAAAACAAATTTGAGTTGTTAGTAAAATAGTTATGGAAAGAGAAGACGTAGCACAACTGATTAGGTCTGTCCTGATTGGCAAATTTTGTGTGCGCGAGGCAATAAACCAGTTTCCGCACAACAATGAGGATGAAAGTATTCAGGCTGCTTATCATGCGTTAGTGCATTTTGAGGCGGACGAAGATTTACGCCGTCGTGATGCACTTTATAAAGAAGAGCAGGACAGTTACCTGATGATGATTGCTGAAATCCTTGATAAGGGCGAAGATTTACCTTTCAATATTATAAATTCATACAAAGAATTCTACAAATCCGCTAACATTCCAAACGGTAACGACTGGAAAGGCAAGTTGAAAAGTTTCTTCAAAATGTTAAATGTGTAACGTTTTAGGGGCTAAAAACGTTGAACTTTCATTTTTTTGGTATAATGGAATAGTATATAGGATTTAAGATGACGCGATGAAAGAACGGATTTTATTACTCTTAATTATCTTGGGACTTGGTGTTTCAATTTATATCTATCAAAGCTATTTCAATACTGTTTGGGGTTTGGCGCTTATATGTTTTGGAATGTTCTTGTACGGTGTCACCACAACGCTTGCGTATAAGGTTAAAAAACGTGTTCTAAAATACCATCCCGAGCCGGTTAATGAGAATTATAAACCCTTTATTACAATAATGATACCTGCGCATAACGAAGAAAGCGTTATTTCTCATACGGTTGCGAATGTACAAAAAATCGACTACCCACACTTTGAAATTATAGTTATTGATGATAGAAGTTCTGACAATACGGCATCTGTTATAAAAGATTTAGAAAAAAAGTACAATAATTTAAAAGCGTTTATCCGTCCAAAAGACGCGTTCCCCGGCAAATCCGCGGTGTTAAACGATGCAATGCAATTTGCAAAAGGTGAGGCAATTTTGGTTTTTGACGCTGACGCAACAGTTGAGCCTGACTTTTTAAAAAAACTTGTTCCGATGCTTGAGCCAAAAGATGTTGGTGCTGTTCAGGCAAGAAAAGTTATCAGAAACAAAGATTACAACCTGTTGACCCGCTGCCAAAACAACGAATACACAATGGACGCATATCTTCAAGTTGGCAGAGATTCCGTAAAAGGGGCTGTTGAACTTCGCGGGAACGGTGAACTTATAAAACGCGAGGCTTTAGAAGATATAGGCGGCTGGAATAATTATACAATTACCGATGACCTTGATATGTCTACAAGACTTCATATTAAAGGCTGGGATATACGTTTTTGCATTGATGCAATTGTATACGAAGAGGGTATCGCTTACATTCTGCCTCTTTACCGCCAAAGAAGACGCTGGCTTGAAGGTACTATCAGAAGATACCTTGAATACTGTCAGGATGTTTTAACCTCAAAAGATATGTCACTACGCGCAAGCCTCGATATGACAATTTATATTTCACAATTCATCATGCCGGGCTGGTTTCTTTTAGAACTCTTTATAAGAACTTTCAAATGCTTGGTAAAAGACGCTCCGCCGCATATTTTATATTCATCAGTAATCATTGGTGCTGTAATAGGTTTTGGATTTTTCGTAACAATCAGATATTCGCTAAGAAGATATGACAACCTTTCAAGACGGGATGCTTTCATTCAGGCAATACAAACAAGTATTTATTTCCTTTTAATATGGTTCCCTCTTGTATTATTTATAAGTTTTAAAATCTTATTTATGAAAAAAGATATGAACTGGGGCAAGACTGCTCACGGTCTTGTGCTGGAGGAAGAACAACAACAAGCTAAAGTTAAAGCATAATGGAGAAAACGATGACTGAAAAATTAATAGCAATGGTAAAAGATAAAATTCGCGCAGTAGAAAATTTTCCAAAAGAGGGAATTGTATTCAGAGACATTACGACAGCGCTCAAAGATTCTGAAACCCTAAAGGTTATGATTGACTATATGTGCGAACAATTTAAAGATACCAAAATCGACTATGTTGCAGGTATTGAAAGCCGTGGTTTTATTTTCGGAATGCCGATTGCATATAAATTAAATGCCGGATTTGTGCCAATCAGAAAGCCTAAAAAGTTGCCGGCAGAAACTTTAAGCCAAAGCTACGACCTTGAATACGGCACAGATACAATTGAAATTCATAAAGATGCTATCCCTGAAGGAGCAAGTGTCCTAATCGTTGACGACCTTCTTGCAACAGGCGGAACTGCAGAGGCAGCGTGCAAACTTATCAATAAAGCCGGCGGGGACCTCGTAGGTATTGCGTTCCTGATTGAATTAGAAGCCCTTAACGGCAGAGAAAAATTACATACAGATAATATCGTTTCAATGTTGAAATATTAATTGCTTAGGGGCAGGTTTTACCTGCCCCTTTTTTACGTTTTGCAATAAATCTTAACACAACAAAATATGTATTATGGTGTCTATATCGGTATACCGCTATTTTTTCTTTAACGCTTACAACATATTTTAAAATATTTATACGCATACGTCATCCTAATAAAAGCTGTAAAACCTTTTGCAGCAAAGGTTTTCTACTTTTGCACACCATAATACATATTATGTTGTACGAAAGGAAAAAATCGGTATGGGACTTTCAGCATCACAGGCAAGATTACTTAGTATTACCAGAAGACTTAATAACAATGAGCTTCAATCAGAATTTATTTCCAACTCAAAAATTCAACTGGCTAATCAGAATGTGAAAGCTAGCGAAAAGTACATTAACGCGCTTAGTGCAACAAAAATGGAATATATTTCTTATAACCAAACAGGTATTAAGGAAAACGTGGCGCTAACATTTAATGCGCTTACGCAATACGATCCGCTCAAAAATCAATATTTACTTTATAATTCTGAAGAACAAATTTTTGTTAATGCAGAAGACGCGGCTAATTTTGAAAAATCTGATGATTTGTATGATTTCCTCAATTGCTATGGTCTTTTTGACAGAGGTAAAGCCGAGTTTGCACAGGAAGATGCAGCATACAAAGCAGACCATACAAATTGGGAAAAAGAAAGAGATGATTATTATGCATACATGGCAGACTTTAATGCTGAAAACACTCCTGAATGGATTCAATATAATTCGGATAAAGCGAACTGGATTGCTAACCAATGGAGCACATATTATAGCAGTCAGGCATACATTGATTATACAACCGCAAAAAATGATTATGATGAAAGTGTCGCAGCAGGAGACCCGTACACAATATTCTCTGGTATTGTAGGCACTTCTGATGCTCCACAAAGTTGCTATTCTGCAGCTTTAAGCAATCCTTTAGGCAACTGTTACAAACATGTTCTGGGTTATTTAATCAATCCGGGAGCGGCAAAAGATTTCCCAACAAGTGCCGGTGATACTGTCAATATAGGCAGCGGTGATGTATCAGGTTCAACCCTTGCCGGAGATGGTAAAGGACAACAAATAGCAAACAGCATGGGCGCAGTAATAAATAAAACTTATACTTCTAACGGTGAACCGATTATGGTTTGCGATGGTGATGACGACATAAACACTGATGGCGAACAAAATATTCTTCAAGCAGCAAGAGAAAGCGGAAGCACCCCGTCAAAACTTCAAACACTTATGAGTGATTTTATTGAAACAGATAATGGAGACGGAACTTATTCTTATTCTTTAAAATCCGTTTTACAAAAAGCAATTGATATGATGTATATTATCAAGAACCAAAGCGAGTTTGGCAGTGAACTTACGAGTGCGAAAATGTATGATTTACTTGTTAACTTCACAGACGGAGACTTAAAAAACACTCCAAAACTTCCGACACCGCCGCCGGAACCAGACTTAAATTATCCGGTAGGGGAACCACAACCGTTAAAAAGTTTACGGGATGAGCCATTGCCGCCGGAAGAAACTCTTAAAATCTATGATAAACCGCTTGCACAATGGTATACAAACCTTTGGTACGCGATGAACGGAATGTCTGATTCTGATGAGGTTTATTCAACCAGCAATGATAAAGCTGAATTTGACTATTACGCAGTAACAAATGCTGAAAAAACAGCCGACAAGAAAGCAAATTTTGTTATTCTTGAAGACAATTTGGCATCTGATTCTAACTGGCTGCAATTTGCAATTACAAATGGAACTGTCACAATATCTCAAGCCACATTGAGCACCCAAGGCGACATCAACTGGCAGGGCATTGAATATTCAAGCACAAGTGACATTATAGAGGTTGAAGACTCTGACAAAATTGCGCTTGCAGAAGCAGAATACGAAAAAACCGTTAAAGAAATACAACGAGAAGATAAAAAATTTGACCAAAAAATCCGAAAACTAGACACCGAGCATAGTGCGCTCGAAAAAGAGCTTGAATCTATCAAAGGCGTTATGGACAAAAACGTTGAACGGTCTTTTGCCGCGTTTTCATAACTTTTCAACACATAACAAAATTAATCAGAGAGGTCCCCCCCCCCCCCNNCCCCCCCGGTAATGTTAAGCATTGCCTCTAATTCTTCACGGGATTTGATTTTCGGTTGGTTTTTACGCGCAAGATTAAACTCTTCAGCAGCCAAGTCCTTAAAACCTTGTTTTTCATAAACAACACCTAAATCATAATGCGCTCTTGCATTACCTTTTCTAATTTCTAAAGCCTGTTCGCAAGATTTTCTAGCATGCGGAAGTTTCTCCAAACGCGTTAACAGTGCGCAACGTTCGGTGTAACCGAATGAATCGTTCGGTTTAGCTTTAATATACGCGTTTACAAACGGATACAGCGAAACATATTCACCTTTAGCCATTTTAATTCTTGAATATTTATTCAACGCTTTTCTGTTTCCCGGATCGTTTTTCAAAACAACAGCATACGCCTTTAACGCACCGTCATATTCTTCAGTTTCATAAAATGTGTTGCCTAGATAATAATACGCTAAATTCTTAACACGTTTATCATCATTACTATTTGCATTTCTTAATACGGTTAGAAATATAGCTTTTGCACTGTCGTATTGTTTCGCCATCAACTTAATCTGACCGCATTTAATATATAGCATATAGTCATTATTTTTCTGCGCAGTTTGATACATTGACGGGAAAAACCAGTTATCAAAAATGTGTATCCTAACGCGTTCCACGACACATAGGGATAAGATAATCAAAACAACCAAGTAAACAATCTTCTTAAACATACAATTATTATACCAATATTATGCAAAAAAATCAAATATCTTTTGTTACAAAACCGGTTTGAATAATATTTTTCCCAAATCTTGCCTCAAGCCTGTCAAAACATTGACTAAGCCGCGATTTTCGCTCATCTTTCTCCTCCGAAAAAAGAAACATTTGGCTGGCATCATTATAGACAAGTTTATCAAAAAACACACCGGTACTTCTGTAAACAATTTTTGGGTTATAAAGTTTTTCGAACAGGTTAAATATTATTTTGGAGATTTCAAGTTCAAAATCGAGGGATTTGTTAAGCGTTTCTTTTTCGACATAAACTTTGAAGTCTTTAGTTCTCAAAAGAAGCCCTACCTCAAGTGTTTTGGCGTTAATTTTTCGCATATTCACACAGGCGCGGTGAATATGGTAATTTATCGAATTTTTCAAATATTCCTTGTCAGAGGTAAATTTAGCAAGGGCAGAGGTCCGTTGAATTGATTTTGGGAGCTTAACCTCGTTTGTCACAGGCGAAACAATTTCACCCAAAAGCTCATGTTTCATCTCTAAGCCGCGAATACCTACAAGGTTATCAAGGAATTTGTCACTTTTTTGCACGAGTTCATACGCGGTTAAAATTCCGTTTTGCGCCATTTTAACAGAAAGCCGCCTGCCAATTCCCCAAATTTCATGGACAGAAGTATGTCGAAGCTCATCCATAAGGTTTCCCTCTCCGATGTAATAAACACCGTCAAGTTCGTTTTTAGCTTTATCAGAGGCAAGTTTTGCGAGGCTTTTTGTTGCCCCGAGTCCGATTGAAACGGGAATATCAATTTTTTCGCGGACTTCGCGGCGGATAAACTTTGCGATATCAATAGAATTCATCTTATAAAACCGTTCCAGCCCGGTCAAATCCACAAACGCTTCGTCCACGGAATAAACCTCCACAACAGGCGTAAGCTCTCGCAACAAATCCATAACTTTAGCGGAAACCTCTTTATACAAATCATGATGTCCCGAAAGGTAAATCGCTCCCGGGAAATCGGTTTTAGCCATAAAATACGGCAGCCCCATGCGGATTCCCATACGCTTTGCCTCACGCGAACGCGCAATTACGCACCCGTCACGGTTTGAAAGTACGCAAACAGGTTTGTCTTTCAATTCAGGATTTTTTGCCTGCTCGCAAGAAACAAAAAACGAGTCACAATCTACCAGCGCAATAATTTTCTCCATAATAGAATTATAACCTAAAAATCAATCCTTAGATTGACTATTTTCAAAAAAATATTAAATAAATCATGCTAAGGATTGAGAGCCTCAAAGTACAATTTCGTGTATAGTTAAAATAGCTTGAGTGAGAAGAGTATGGGATTAAATTTAAGTAGTGTAAACCAACGTCCATATATCGTCAAAGACGGTAAAAAGCCTGTTAATCAGAAAGAGGAACAGGAAAAATCCGCACGTCAGCCAGAGGACGAACAACAAAATTCCAGAAGCAAAGGCCTTGCACTTGTAGAGGACAAACCAAAACCGTTTGTTCCGAATTACACTGCACAAGTTCAACAGCAGCAAGGCTGGCAGGCTGCAAAAAGCCAAATTCAAGCCCAATCACACTACAAAGCAACACAGCCGCAAGCCACTGATACATTTGAATATCAGGGCGTTTCAGCAAACATAAACATTGCCCAAATTTTAAAAGATTTCAAAAACACCGCTCTCGCTATCGGAACCCCTGCCGAACTTCAAGAAGAAGTTGACGGCTATATAAACCTTATTCAATCACAGGTTTCCAAAGAAAATCCAAACACAAAATTAATTAAATCAAACCTGAAAAATGCCTCAACCTTGCTTGACGCATACATTTCAGAAACCCTTAACAAAGAGTCAAAAGTTGTAGAAAACTGGGTTGACGCAATTTTCTTGCAACAAATAGATTTCAAATATAACGAAAACGATATTAATCCACAGTTTTTGGTAAAGTTCCCAGAACGAACTTTAAACAAAGAACAGGAGGCTCAACAACAAGCCCCTGCCCCTACCCCGCAGCCTGCTGTGCCACAGGTGGACGAAGAACTGAAAAATATGTTCAAGTATTCCAAACAACTGGCACGTGAAAACAACCCTAAAGCCGCACTTTTAAGTTTTCAAAAAGCCCTTACCCGCGCAGACGAACTGGGCGAAGAGTCTGTGAAATCCAAAATTTACCTTGAAGTCGGCGATATTTACAATGACTACAATTACCTGCCTCAAGCTCTCACAAGCTACCACAAATCACTCGAAAGCGCGACCGAAAACACGGTCAAAATTAAAGCCCATTACTCAATGGCACAGATTTACGACAATGTAAATCAAATTTCGCCTGCCCTGGATCACTACTATACAACAGTAGCTTATGCAGGGGAAGAGGATAACCTGGTTGCCCAATCTGTTTCGCTGGCAAAAATGGGTAACATTTACGCTGATATGTATGAACAGGAATCCCTTGAATATTACTCCAGCGCAAAAGATATAGCCGCACAAACCGACAACTCAAAAGTTAAAGGATTTATTGCATCAAGCACCGCGGACAGTCTTTCAAAATTCGGCGAGCCACAAGAGGCGCTGAAAGAATACTCACAAGCCGTGCAACATTACGCACAGGCAGATTCACCGCTGAAAGTTGCACAAAACTACAACGCTGCCGCAGACTTGATGATTGAATACCATAACTTAAATAAAGCTAAAAGTTTGCTTTCTAAAGGTTTGAATTACGCGAACCAAACAAACGACCTTGACCTTATCGCGGAGATGAGCGGCAAACTGGAAATCTTATCGTAATCTGTTTCTATTGCCCGATACGTTAGTCTTTTGCCACTTTACAACCTTTTTTCTTTACGTTATAAATATATGAGACAAGAAGAAAGGAGACATTATTATGTTGAAACCATTAGGAGAAAGAATTGTAATTAAAGTTATTGAAGATACAGAGCAAACTTCAGGCGGAATTTTTATTCCTGAAAGCGCAAAAGAAAAACCACAAAAAGGTGAAGTCGTTGCCGTAGGTCTTGGCAAAATGAACGACAAAGGCGAAAGAGAACCAATGGACGTTAAAGTTGGCGACATCGTTCTTTATGCAAAATATTCAGGAACAGACGTAAAATTAGACGACACAAACTACAAAATTTTATCAATCAAAGACGCACTTGCAATAATCGAATAAGGAGTAAAATAAATGGCAAAAAGAATTGTATTTAACGAGGAAGCTAGAAAATCCTTGTTAAAAGGTATTGATGCTGTTGCGGACGCGGTAAAAGTTACCCTTGGTCCAAAAGGCAGAAATGTAATTATTGAAAAGAAATTCGGTGCACCTCAAATCGTTAACGATGGTGTTACTATCGCGAAAGAAATCGAACTTAAAGACGGTTTGGAAAACGCAGGCGCACAATTATTGAAAGAAGTTTCATCAAAAACAAATGACGTAGCAGGTGACGGTACCACTACCGCATCAGTTTTGGCACAAGCTATCGTTCGCGAAGGCTTGAAAAACCTTACAGCAGGTGCAAACCCTATGTCTATGAAACGCGGTATTGATAAAGCCGTTGAGATTTCAATCAACGAAATTAAAAAATTATCAAAACCGGTTAACACAAAAGAAGAAATCGCTCAAGTTGCAGGGATTTCAGCAGGCAACAACCGTGAAATCGGTGAATTAATCGCTGAAGCAATGGAAAAAGTTGGCACAGAGGGCGTTATCACTGTTGAAGAAAGCAAATCTTTCGGAACTTCATTGAAAGTTGTTGAAGGTATGCAATTCGACAAAGGTTATTTATCACCATACTTCGTAACCGATGCTGAAAGAATGGAAGCCGTTCTTGAAGACGCTTATGTTCTTTGCGTAAACAAAAAAATCAACCTTATCACAGACTTAGTTCCGGTATTGGAACAAGTTGCGCGTGACGGCAGAGCTTTGTTGTTAATCGCGGAAGACATCGAGGGCGAAGCGCTTGCAACTCTTGTTGTTAACACAATGAGAAAAGTTTTAAGAGCAGTAGCGGTAAAAGCTCCTGGCTTTGGCGACAGAAGAAAAGCAATGCTTGAAGATATCGCAATCCTTACCGGCGGCGAAATGTTTACCGAAGAACTCGGCATCAAACTTGAAAACGTTACTACTCAAATGATGGGTCTTGCAAAACGTGTTACAGTAACCAAAGACGAAACAACAATCGTTGTAGGTCCAGAAACAAAACAAGCCGTACAAGACAGAATCCGTTTAATCAAAAAACAAATTGAAGCGTCAGATTCTGAATACGATAAAGAAAAACTTCAAGAAAGAATTGCAAAACTTTCAGGCGGCGTAGCTGTAATTGAAGTAGGTGCAGCAAGTGAAGTTGAGCTTAAAGAACGCAAATTAAGAATTGAAGACGCTTTGAATGCGACCCGTGCAGCAAACGAAGAAGGTATTGTTCCGGGCGGCGGCGTTGCGTTAGTAAGAGTTCAACAAGCACTTAACAACGTAATTGATACAATCAACTTTGGTTCAGACGATGAAAAAGTCGGTTTCAAAATTTTAACAACCGCACTTGATGTACCGTTGAGAGCAATTGCACACAATGCAGGCGCGAAATCTGACGTTGTAATCGACACAGTTCTTTCAAACGAAGGAGCATTTGGCTACGATGCATTGGATTACAAATACGTAGATATGTTCAAAGCCGGAATTGTAGACCCAGCGAAAGTAACTCGTTCAGCATTAATGAACGCGGCATCAGTTGCATCAATGTTATTGACAACCGAAGCGGCAGTCGTCGAGCTTCCGGAAGAGAAACCGGAACCGGCAATGCCAGCGGGAATGGGTATGCCAGGTATGATGTAATAAAAAAACGGCTCCGAAAGGGGCCGTTTTTATTTAGCAAATTCTTCAAGCATTTCCTTGCCTTTTGTAGCAAAATCTTGTATAAACTTCCAGTTGCCCTCATCGTCAGACAGCGTATTCGCTATCTTTTCTATATAGCTCATATATGGCTGCAGCTCATCTCCATAATCTATATCTTCATCCCACTTGCGGTTTGAATTGAAATAGAATTTCAACGGGTCAGAACTTGTTGGATGAGTAACCTCTACATAATTGCGTCCGCTCAATGTCGTTTCCATAAAGAATGACGCGCCTTTTGTTTCCAAATCCGTTACGCAGCTATTTTGGTCAGTTAATACCGGATAATAACATTTGACTTTAAACTTATCCGCGGCATCTTCAGGATTAAATCTTTCATATAAAATATATTCTTTATCGTGACTGAAACGCAAATGTTCTACCACACTGGAGCCATCTGCAGACGGAATTGAAAGTTCGTAACAGGTCTTATCCGCAGGGAAACGAACATCTGTTTCAACAAAATCATCTATTATATTCAATTTTGAATTTCCGCTGATAAAATCGTCCAACATTCCAAAACAATCTTTGCCTTTCAAAGCTGCGAAAGTTCCAGAATCGGGAAGCCCGTATCTATGATGAATCATAGCAAGCATATCCTTAACATCTACAAAGCCGTTAAATTCTTTAGAGTTATAAATATTTTGAACTTCCTCAAAAGTTTTGCCGGATTTGTCTGCAATTTTTTGGAACTGAACTTTTTTAACTGTATCACCAACCATTTGGAACAAGGATTGGGTGTACATAACCCTGTAGTTTGGATCATCAACAAGTCGTTTCATATCAAGACTTTCCAAAACACTTTGTCCCTGTTCTGCCGTAATACTATAACTATCATTATTAAAATCCGTTGTGCTGACATTTTTAACTTTACCGCGCCAAGAGTCAACATCTATTGATAACTTGAAATCATCAAATTCACCAAGAATAAAATCAAACCTTGCAGAATCAGAATCTTTATTAAAGATTTTTATGTTAAGAGGTCTTGAGTCAAATTCTAAATGCGGTGTATTTGCATCCGGAACCTTTTTAACCAGGTGACAGCCAAGGTTTTGCGCAAAATCACAAAGCTGCCAGTCGTTTCCGTCAGAACTAATTTTGACCGCAACGTCTTGTGAACCGTTTTTGACAGCCTCTGCGCTTTTGGTAAAAATTGAATCGTCAAGGAACTTTCTTAAATAAGTTCCAACGCCCTGTAAATCGTCAGAACCGGCAGACACTTTTCCTTTTCGCGCATTATAAATCAGCACACCGGCAAGTCCGGCAGTCGCTAAACCCGCTGCGACCCAGCCTATCGCTTTAGTATAGTCTTTACGCGGCTTCGCAGGCGAAATTTGTTGTTCCTGAGGCGCAACTCCAGCCCCAAAACTCATCACTGATGGCGTATTCACACTAACTTTTTGCACTACCATAATCCTATCAAAACACGAACAAAATAAAAATTGCTAAAATAATAAAATCTATTTACATTTTATTTAATATAGTATAAAATGTTAATTATAAAAAAGGAGAGAATAATATGAAATACATTTGTACAGTATGCGGTTGGACTACAGAAGCTGATGTTCAGCCTGCTAAATGCCCTATCTGCGGCGCAACAACATTTACAGCACAAGAAGCTGGCGGCGAAAAAGTATACGCTTGCGAACACAAAGTTGGCGACGGTAAAGTTGAAGACAAAGAAGTCATGGAAGGTTTACTTGCTAACTTCAACGGCGAATGCTGCGAAGTCGGTATGTATTTGGCTATGAGCAGACAAGCTGAACGCGAAGGCTATCCTGAAGTTGCAGAAGCATACAAAAGATACGCTTTTGAAGAAGCTGAACACGCTGCTAAATTCGCAGAACTTCTTGGTGATGTTGTTACTAACTCAACTAAGAAAAACTTAGAATTGAGAGCTGCTGCTGAACAAGGGGCTTGCGAAGGTAAATTAATGCTTGCTAAGAGAGCGAAAGAACTCGGCTATGACGCTATTCACGACACAGTTCACGAAATGGCTAAAGACGAAGCGCGTCACGGAAGAGGTTTCGACGGACTTTTAGCTAGATATTTTGGTAAATAATTTTACTTATTAATAAAATACTTTATTTATACGCGGTGATGTCTCACCGCGTTTTTTATTTAACTCTTGTACAACCGGAAAAAACACGTTATAATAATCGTATGAGCAACATCAGAAGGTTAAATATTTTCGATAAAAATCAATTAAAGAAAATTGCTGAATTGGCAAGCCCAAACGCCAATTACTATTTCAAATACCACCTGATGAAAGAATGCGCGTGTATCGCACAAAGTTTTCTTCCGCTGCGATTTAAATTCATGCCCGAATCCTACGTCTATTCTGATGATAGGTGCATAAAAGGCATGATTTCAGTTTTCCCGACGCAGGGAAACCCCGAACAGATTAACATCAACAGACTCCTGTTCGAAAACAATGATTACCACACAGGGAAAGAACTTATTAACTTTATCATAAAACACTACGGCGAAGAGGGTGCCAAAACATTCAAAGTCGTAATCGACAATAATCATAAAGAGCTTGAACAACTATTTATGGAGGGCTGCGGTTTTCGCTGCGGGTCATACGAAAATCTTTGGGATATTTCGCATGACATAAACTATTTTAAAGATATCAAACCGTTGGAGCTTAAAAACGCAACGGATTCACATGCCGGACTTATCGCAGAGTTGAATAATTCAGAACTAATAACCCACTACCGCCCGGCAATGGAACAAACAGAAGAAGAATTCCACGAACCTTTGGTAAAAATTTTCAACAACAAATACGAGGACAATTTCGTACTTTTATGCGGCGACAGCGCCGTTGCGTATTTAACAGTGCAGACGAATGACAACTTTAATTTTATCATTTCGCTAACCAAAAATAACGGCTATAATTTGAGTTATGACGAGATTATTGCCTATGGGATTCAATCAATCATAAGCAAGCGTAACAGTGATTTTCGGGTGTATTTGAAACAGAAAAAATATTTAAAATTTGCACAGGACTATGAGACATACCTCCATGCCAGAAATTATGAATGTATTCAGACCCAACACGTGCTTTTGAAAGAGTTCTATAAGCCGATAAAACAAGAGTTTCAGGCATTTGTATTCGGTGAAAATAAATTATTGAGTAATTAGGAAAAATCCTCTTGACATTAAAATATGTTCATTATACAATTTTCTCACGCGCCGGCATAGCTCAACGGTAGAGCAACGGTTTTGTAAACCGTAGGTTGTAGGTTCGATTCCTATTGCCGGCTTTTTAAACCAGAAGGCAAGCCCTTGTGGCGCAGGGGTAGCGCACTCCCTTGGTAAGGGAGAGGCCACGAGTTCAAATCTCGTCAAGGGCATATTGCGTTATCTCGAACAAATCAGAGATACCAATCTGATAATAAGCAACAAAAAATGTGTGTGCCGGTCCGCAACTGATGGAATATGAATAGCACAAAGTAATGAAAAAGAAATAATTAGCCGAAAGAAAAGCACTAGATAAAGTTACGGACACTGGCGGAACACATTGCAGAGAAGCGAATGAAAATTTAATATGGGTAGGTGCCCGAGTGGCTAAAGGGAACAGACTGTAAATCTGTCGGTGCGAGCCTACGGTGGTTCGAATCCACCCCTGCCCAAACTAAAAAGGGAAATAACAAATGTTATTTCCCTTTTTAGCATTAAGACTTCATTTTTTAGTTGATAAAAAAAGGTATTAAAATTTTTATAGCATAAGATGAAATTAATATGAATAATATAAGCCCCAAACTAACACAAAAAACTAATTTATGTGTATCCTCTAAATTTGAGTTTAAATGGTTTTTAATAACATTTATACTTTTAAGTAAGGCAAATAGCACGCAATCAAAAACAATTGTTATCGGTAAAAAGTGAAAGAGTATGGCAATTAGATAAATAGCTAAAGATGCCCCATTAGCCATATTTACTATAAAAAAAGCGGTTACAAAAGCATATGCCAATATCCCTACAGGAAAAACCCAAAAAATAGTGAATACATATAAAAAATAGAGATATAAATTTAGTAATTTTTTCACAAAATAAATATAACATGAGAAAATAAAATTTCAAATATCGACTAAGAATTAATTAATCAGTATACGAAAAAGATTTAAGGAGGTCAAATGAAATAGAATAAACCCTAACTAATGATAAAATTCATATACCCAAGATTACATAAATATCAGTACTATTGTAGTAACAAAAACAATCAGAAAATTAATAATCTTTAATGTAACGATAACCTTATTATTGCCAAATTCAAGAAAATAATTAAATCAAAAAGAATCAATGCTAAAACGAAAGGGAAAATTATTAAATAGATTAAAACAGCAATACCATCAACAGTACCACCAGGCATTTGAACAACGTTGATAGCAAAAATCGTCAATAAATACAAATAAATAAATGCGCTGTATAAATAATACGGAAATAAAATCAACCATTTAATCATAACTAAAATATACATAAAAATTTTAAGGAGGTCAAATAAAACGCTATGAAGTTTATAAAATATTAGTAATGAACTCATGAAGTATAGCAAATAACATCCCAGGTAGATGCCATAGTTTTAAAACAACAGTCTGCCAAATGACAATCAACAAATTAATAATTCTAAATGCAGCAAGGAATTTATTATTGCCGAACTCAAAAAAATAGTTTTTGAAATTTTGGAATTTTAGTTCTCGTTTGCGTATCTTGTAAACTACAATGCATGTTAAAACTAACAATAACGATAATATAATCGGTATAAAAAAAAGTATAGCTAAAATACTAATCATTAAAACAAAACCGTCAACCTCACTCCCCGTTATTAGTTTAGATTCGGCAATTAAATCTGTACAAATCAGCGTATAAATAAACGCACTATATAAATAAAAAGTAATAAGAATTAACGATTTAATCATAGTCAAAATATACACAAAATAATTAAGGTGGTCAAATGAATCTTTTTTAAGAGAATACTCTAACAATATATATTGTAAAACCTATTAGAATTATATAATTTAGAATTTCCAAAGAAGTAACATATGGATGTTTTTTCAGCTTATAAACAAAATCTTCAATCTTAGGAAAACATAACTCTCTTTTATAGACTTTAAAAAGAAAAATAGGGATTAAAATTATTAAATCTAAAGATAATAAAACAAATACTAAAAAGGTTACCGGTAATAATATAAACATTACAATACCGTCACCAGTTCCAATGGGTGTCAAATTTAGGACATCACATAGTGCTAATAATAAACAAAAATATACATAAAACGAATAAATATATAAAAAAATGTTTAACACCCTTTTAATCATAACTAAAATATATATAAAAAATTTAAGTAGGTCAAATAAAATGCAATATGAAAATATAAAAAAGACCTCTTGTAAATCAAGAGGTCTTTTAAACTGCTAAACGCCTTTATAATGAGCAAGCACGACCATAAGTACTATTACAATCGTGACAAATATTAAAGGACTTAAAACACTCATCAGGTTACTTTTAAAATCTGCCTGATTTGGTATATTGTTTTCTTCTTGTGGTTCCATTTTAAAAATCTCCTATTTTAAGTATCTAAAATAAACATAAAGTGTACTTAGAATTAAAGAAATCGCCACTACGACTACACCATATTTCAAGAATCTCATAAATGAAATAGGGTATCCTTCTTTATTGGCATTTTCAGAAACGATAACATTTGCTGCTGCTCCGATAATCGTCATATTGCCACCTAAGCAGGCTCCCAATGATAATGCCCACCAAAGCGGGAATGTGTATTCCACGCCCATTGTCTTCTCAATTTCAACGAGCATAGGCGCCATCGTTGCGGTATATGGAATATTATCAATAATACCGGAAATAATTCCTGATGCCCACAGGATTATCATAGATGTTGCAGCCTGGCTGCCTTGAGTAATTTTCAAAATCCACTCTGCCATAAGTTTAATACCGCCTGATGCCTCTAAGCCACCAATGATTATAAACAAGCCGATAAAGAAGAAAATCGTATTCCACTCAACGTCTTTTAATATATCATTTGGTTTCTCAAATAAAAGCAATACGCTGGCACCAAGCATCGCTACAACGCAGGTTTCAATATGAATTACATCGTGAAGCATAAAACCAAGGATTACCAATGCCAAGACAATAGTTGAACGAAGCATTAGATTTTTGTTTGTAATCGTGTGTGAATTATCAATTTGTGCGACTTCATTCATTTTGTCAATTGATGCCTTTAGTTTATTTTTAAAGACTAATGATAACAGCCCGACAACAACTAACAAAATTATTAAAACTATAGGTGTCAGTTCTTTTATGAAATCCATAAAAGTTAGTCCACCGGCGCTACCGATAATAATATTAGGCGGGTCGCCAATAAGCGTTGCCGTGCCACCGATATTTGACGCAAAGATTTCGGTCAAAAGGTAAGGGATAGGGTCAACATCAAGTTTACGCGCTATAGCAAATGTAATCGGCATAATTAGGATTACAGTCGTTACATTATCCAAAAATGCGCTTGTTACTGCTGTAAAAATTCCTAGCGCAAATAAAACCTTAACCGGATGCCCTTTTGTGAATTTTAAAAGTTCATTTGCAATCCAGTTAAATACCCCGCTTCGTGTTGTGATAGAAACAATTATCATCATCGCAACGAGCAAAAAGATTACATTAAAATCAACAAAGTTAATAAAGTAATCAGGATTTATAACGCCGTCAAGAGTTTTGGTCTGACTAACAAGCCCCAAAACTATTGTAACGGCAGCACCAATAAGCGCAATCGTCATTTTAGGTATCTTCTCAAGCGCTATGAATATATATGCTAACAAAAGCAACCCCGCTGAAATAACAACACTATGCGAAGAGATAAATTCCGAAATCATACTCTGCTCCTTTCTGCAATAGCGCAGGCTATAGCAACAGCAATTTCTTCATTATTATCTTTTTGGGCTAACTTTTTCTTTGAGGCATATTTATCTTCTTCAACCTCTTCAGGCATAAATTTATTTATGAAACCCAGTATTTTGGTTGTTATTCCCATAACGTAAACCATTACGCACAGGAATATTAAAACAACGCCCATACCGATACACATAATAAGACAGCCTGTCTTAAATAATTCGATATCCATTGTTTTCTCCTATTCAATTAAATTTCATTATAAAAATATTAATTTAATAGGGGAAATTAAGGTGCTCTAATGCAAATCTCATTTTTTAAATAGGAAGATATATTATGAGATGAGCAACTATATAATTGGTTATATTTAGAAGTAAAAATTTGCTGAAGGAACTTGTTTTGTGCGCAGGCTTTGTCCAGTGAACCATTGATAAAAATATCTTTTTTGTCATTTAAAGATGAGATTTCACAAGACTGATTATTTGCAGCAACAATTGAAGTCTCCGCCTCGTGTAATTTAACGGAGAGTTCCACACCGGCAGAGGTTTTTGACAAATACGCATTAGAAACCTCTGCACTTTGTACACCACTACAAAGTGACATTAAAAAAACGAAAAATATAAAAAGTAATTTAAGTATATTCTTCACACCTAGCATTTTACCACAAAATTACAAAACTTTACGCATAGCAAATTCAATAACTGTCTTATTTATGCCTACAATTCTTTTATAGGATAAAAAAGAAAGGCGGCAACTATGAACATTGTAGAACCAATTAGAAACAAAAGCGATTTGGAAAAAATTGAAAAAGCGTTAGAGAAACAAAGTCTAAGAGATTTACTCTTTTTTGTGATGGGTACAAACAGCGGATTAAGGATTTCGGATATATTAAATTTGAATGTCGAAGATGTCAAGGACAAAACGCATATTACAATAAAAGAGAAGAAGACAAAGAAATACAAAAAATTTCCTATAAATGAAAAGCTCAAGATTTTGATAAAAAAGCACACGGAGAACCGTCCAAACCGAGAGCCGTTATTTAAAACGGTTTATGATAACAGGCTGGACCGGCACCAGGCTTACAGAATAATAAACGAAGTATGCAATGATGTCGGAATAAATTATAAGGTTGGAACGCACTCATTAAGGAAAACATTTGGTTATCATCATTATATAAAATTCAAAGACATAGCGATATTACAAAAAATCCTGAACCATTCTTCAACTTCAATAACATTGAGGTATATCGGAATAGAACAGGATAGAATTGATGAAAGCTATATGAATTTTGTTCTGTAAGATAAATAAGTAATCAATCTTTATTTAACCCAAAACAGTAGTTTTCTGGGTAAAATTCGCGTGCAAAATTTTCCCAAAACGGAAATATAAAGTCCTTTTTCACTGACTGTGAAACCAACAAATTTTTTGGGTTTGGTAAATGGATAAGTAAATATTACCCATAATAGTATCAGTTTATTCGTAAAACTAACGCCATTAAAAATATCACAAATATTATAAGGATATAAACCGCTTTCTCTTATAAATACCTGCATTGAAGTCTTAAAACTTTTGCCGATATATAAACAACTGCAACATTTTTCTCTTATTCTGCGATCATTAATCATTTGGTAAGAATTAACCATTCCGCAAAAAAGATTGAAATTAGCAATCCTAAAATGAATATTTTCCCTATAACCTCTTTTATATCCGGAACTTTCGCCTTTTCTTATGTTCTGTTCAATTACAGTATGCTCCGGAACAAAAAACTTGTAGTTCTTATTGAGCACTTCTGCGACTAGAGCTTGATGCGGCAATGAATTATAAATATTCACATAAGCATTATGAATTACATCATCAGAGATTATTTCGGATTTATAGATACCCGCCGGCAGAAAATTTAACTCGTTTACAATAACTTCAATAGGTAAATCTGAACCTGGTGTCAAGTGTTCTGTCAAAATAACATCCTTGTCATCCATAATTGCCTGTTCAATTTCTGCCCAATGAGTCCAATCATAATTATCATCGTCACATAAAATCCAAAAATATTTTTTAGATACAAGTTCGAACGCACGAATAATATTGGCGTTACCACCAATATTTCTCTTATTTACTATATGATTAATGTTTGGGAACTTCTTTTTATATTCCTGTATTAACTCATAAGTACCATCATTTGATTTATTATCCAAAATAGTAATAGGAAAATCTTTTATAGGAGAATTTTCCGCAAAAATTTGTTCAAAGGTGTTTTCTAAAAACCCTCTCCGATTATACGTAATCAGGATAATATCTAAAACATTTTCCAAACTCACTTTTTTCTCCTAAACTTAAATTTAATACCGCATACTTTAACTATCTTGTGTTTTTCATCTTTTTTCACAGATACCAAACACGGGAGGAACCAGAATTTAGCCGACATATCAGCCATTTTAGCCTCCAATCTTTCACTCATTTTACGGATTTGAGCAATATCATAGTTTAAGACTAATTCATTTATTTTGTCAAATTCTTTTTGTCGGTGTGGGTGCAATACATTGTATATTTCATAAAAATAACTATATTTACCCTCTTTTACATAATAATAGTTTATAGCTCTATAGAAATTATCAAAATTACCATACATATCCTTGTAAGGGATAGCCGCTTCCATACACTCGCCCTGTAAGAATTTGTCGTTTAACATTGTTATAATACTTGCAAAACCTAATATCCAGAAAGAATCTTGTTTTCTTTTAGAAATTAAACCGTTTTTACTTTGTCCTCTTGTGTATGAAACGTCTTCAACCCTATCTTCAAAATCAATTCCGTTAAATACAATAGGTTTTGACAAGACCGTAATTTTGCCGCCTCTATTGATTGTATCTATTGAAAGACAAGCCTGTTGAAACATTGTATATATGGATTCATACATGTTTATAATAACGTCGTCTGTAATAATCCCGGTTCTGTAAATACCCGCAGGTACAAAAGTTAATTGGAAAATCTGATATGCTTTGTTATCCTTTTGACCTTCAGGGAAAACATAATCCGCAACACAGATTATGTCATCTTTAGCGTAAATTCTTTTTTCAACTTCCTCCCAATTATTAAAGTCGTATTTATCATCATCGCATAGTACCCAAACATATTCTTTACCACAGGCTGCAGCATATTCAAAAGCTCGACAAATATTCGCATTACCACCAATATTTATCCTATGTCTTATATGTTCTAAATTAGAATATTTTTTACAATACTCCTCTAAAACCTCGGAGGAACCATCTGTAGATGCATTATCCAGCACAGTTATGTCAAAATCTCTGACTGGTGAATTCTCTGCCAATATATTATCTAGAGTATCTTGCAATTTCTTTTTACGATTATATGTAATCAAAATAATTTTAAGTTTATCTTTTACGCTGTTCATCTTGTGGTTCTCCTAAATTTAAACTTTATTCCTAAAAATCTTAGCACCTTGTGTTTTCCTTCATTTTTAATCGAAAATATTTTTTGTAACAGTTTAGGTTTTCTTTGAAACTTCAAAAGTTCATCACATTTACAATTCAAGGTTTCAATTTTTGATAACAAATCTTCATTATTCTTCCTAACTGTCGCTAAATTAACACGCAGCCTAACCGAATTTTTCCATTCTTCATCATCTTTAAAGTCTTTGTAAAGCTCTAAAGACGGCTGAACATCATAAACTTCACTTCCTGACGGTTCACAAATTGAAAGTCCGTTTTTATGTAAAAATTCAACATAATTATCATAAAGAGCAGGATAAGAACTGTTCATTGCATCAACATCAACTTCCTCATAAAGTTTTATGATATCAGTCTCAAAACCGAGATTAGTACGTACAGGAACATGTAATAATCTACACATCTCAGCCGCTCTGGTATCACCATTACGACAAACAGCTGGAACCCCGGCATTCAAAGAAAGAATAGAGCCGTGAACCCTACTGCCAATGACAAATCTATAACCGGAAACAAACGAACGCCAATCATCAATATTTGAAAAAGCCATAAATTTCTTGTTAAAAACTCTTTCTAATTGTTCTTTCACCAAAACATTATCAAAATCATTAAAAGCAATAGCCTTTATAATATTTGACTCTTGGAAGTCCTGACAAATCTGAATGTTGTCGTATAGATATTTATTAACTAAAGCGCTTGACAATAAGATAAGCCCCCCCCCCCCCCNNCCCCCGCAGGGTTTCATCTATAGGTTTCTTTACGACCTTTCTTTCACGTCCCATTTCATAGAATGAAGGACATCCCATGGCGGTAACATTATGAATACCTAAATTATTCAATACTTCTTCCGTATAAAAACCTCTTACACCAATTTGTACGCAGCGGTCAGATAAGTATTTCAAAAATTTCACAACAACCGGTTTTAATTTTTTATGAAGTTTGTTATCAAAACTTGCGAATGAATTGGCTCCTATACCGGCAACAATTAAAGGTTTATTGATACGCGAAAACATATCTATAAGTTTCTCATAAGGCAATGGAAACTCATTAATTCGTATAAAATCCTGAATCATGAAGAAAACATGTGTGCATTCACTATTAATATATTCAATATCTTTATCAACATTTGCAAAATCATAATAGTATATGTTTTGAATATGCGGAACTTTTGTGAACCCACCGCACAATTCTTTTATCAACGAATAAGTAATATATGAATTTCCAATATTATACTGTATAGATTTCATATAATTATCAAATGTTGCGATATCATTCTCTTCATAACATAAATTACTATTAATAATAAATGGTTTACAATCTTTCATATATTCCTCTATTCTCCAGTTCTTCTAAATTTAAACTTAATTCCTAAAATTCTCAATACCTTAAAGCTACCCTCATTTTTTACAGAAAATATCCGTTGCATAACGGTAGGTTTTGACATCTTATTCATTATGCAATCCAACTTTGAAATCAAATTATTTGTATTATTATCCACCTTTAAATTTAAATTCTTCAATCCATTATTCAAATTATAAGCAAGATTTTTATAAACACTTGCAAGTACAAACGTATTATTCAGATCAAAATATTGCTTATGCTCATCAGGCAAAACATTATAAATTTCCAGAAAATAGTTTATCTTGTTGGTATTTATATACTTGTTTGTTATACATTTATAAAAATTTTCCCAAGAAGCATATATATCCTTATATGGGATTGCCACGCGCAAACATTCTTGTTGTAAATTTTTATCTTTTAAAAGTGAAATCACGTTTGAATAGCCTAAAACCCATGACATTTCATTAGTTCTGTCGTAAAGCTCATCTTTATTGCTAACACCTCTTGTATAAGAACAATCAGTTGTTTCCAGATTCATTCCATTATCAGAAATCGGCTTATCAACCACATAAATCTTTCCACCGGAATTTATATAAGAAACCGTTACAGGAAGATGAGGGAATAAGGTGTATATATTATCATAAGAATTCTTAATTGTTACATCATTGAATAACGACGTAGAATAAATGGCGCCGGTCAGAAATGTTATTTGAAAAAGTTGAGTCGCCACATCATACTTTTTCTCTTCAGGTAAAACATAACGTGCAACACATATAATTTTTTCATTATTGTTGATAGCAGATTCTACCTCGGACCAATTTGAAAAATCATATAAATCGTCATCACCCAAAATCCATACGTAATCTTTATCTGCAGAATCTAATGCTTTAACGATATTTCCTGCTAAACCGATATTATATTTATTCTTAATGTAAGTTATATTTGAATAGTTTTTCTGAAAATCTAATATTATTTCACGCGTATTATCAGTTGAGTTGTTATCTATAATTAATAAGTCAAAATTCTTAACAGGTGAACCATCCGACAAAAGTTTGGATAGCGTATTTTTCACATGTGGAGCCCTGTTATAGGTTATTAATATTAATTGAAGTCTATCTTTTATTGACATTCTTGCCCTCTCTATAATACTTAATTATTTTCTCAATACCCTGTTGATAGGATAAAAATTTGTCGGTATTTATTAACGCGGATAGTTCAACAGTATCAGCATAAGAACACATCATCTCATCTTCTCTATATTGGAGCTTACCGAAATTCAGGACGGGTAAGTCCCCCCCCCCCNNCCCCCCCGGTCGCCATTAACTTTATAGTTTCAACAAACTGTTTTATTGAAACAGGTTTTCCCGTTCCAATATCAAATTGTCTGAATCTAAAATTATTTTCACGGGAATATTTCAACGCTGCAATATATGTTTCACAAACATCGTTGACATATATAAAATCTCTTTTTTGTTCTCCGTATGTTAAATCAACAAAAGGTTTAGGAGCAATAGCGATATCTTGTATCATCCTTTCAACAAATTTATCTGAATTATCGTTTTCTCCATAAATATGTTCTAAAACCATATTGATAATTTTTATATTTTTTGAAAAATATTTAAGCCACATATTCAAACTTTTTTTGGATAAAGAATAATTTAGGAGATTTGAATAAGACATATTTTCTTTATTAAAATAGGAATCAGTATTAATAAACGTTTTAACATTATTTTTAATTGCACATTCAATCAAATTTATAGGAAACATCAAGTTTGTTTCTAAAACCTTATAACAGGAATTGCTGTTTCTTCCATATTCCGTAGCGCAATGAATAATTGTATCAATATTTTGCCAATCAATATCGTCAAGATTATTGTTATCAATGTCAATATAAGAAACTCTGGGGTTACTCATCAACTCTTTTACTCGCCATAAGTCAGAAAAGGAGCGTTTCAAAATCAAGATATCGTCAGATGTTCTATTCAATAACATAGATAAAACATGACTGCCCAAGAAACCTGTTGCGCCTGTTAAAAGTATTTTTTTACTCACTTTCTATAAATACTCCTTTAGTTTTTCATCTCACCATCGAAAATTTTTTTAAATATGAATGTATAAAAATAAGTTGACTGGAATTAAATGTTTCAACAATAGCATTTATTTCCTGCTTAAGTTCTCTGTCAGTTTTTATAATGGGATATTCAAAAAAATCTCCTATTTCACATTCAAAAATTTCAGCAAATTTAATTAGGGTATTTAGAGATGGTAAAGATTTTCCACACTCAATTTGCGCGATTTGCCTTTGATTAATCCCGGCCTTTTCCCCAAGAGCAAACTGGGATAACTTTAAATGCAAACGATAAGTACGAATCTTTTGTCCTACATACTTTTTTACTTCTGCCTTATCCATCAAATCCCTTACTCTCCTTTACAATTTTAAAATTAATACACACATTACAAAATGTTATATTAAGTTGTAAAAATTTTAATTTTATGATATATCATGACATGTATTTTGGAAGTTGGAGGCGACATATATGATGCAGGATAAAAACAAAATAACAGCTGTAATACCAGTAAGAGCCGGCAGTAAGCGATTACCGAACAAAAATATTTTACCATTTGGCGACAGTAATCTGTTAGTACATAAAATAAGGCAATTGAAACAAGTAAAATCTATTGATAATATTGTCGTTTCTTCTGATAGCGATGAAATGCTTGAAATGGGAGCAAAAGAGGGCGTATTGGTACATAAAAGAGATGCACTATTTTGTGATGACACTACGTTACCACATAGGCATGTTGCAATGAATGTTGAGGGTCAACATATTTTATGGGCTGTATGTGTTTGTCCTTTACTAGAGCCTGAGACATACGAAAAAGCTATTAAAGAGTATTTTGAGTTAGTTGTTAACAAAAAAGAATATGATTCATTGGTAAGCGTAAGATTATTTAAAGAATACCTTTGGGATAGCAACAAACCGCTAAATTATAAACTTGGTGCAGGACATGTTATTTCCCAAAATTTGCCTGATTGGTATATTGTTACTAACGGTATTTATATGCTGCCACGTCAAACAATGATTGATAAGAATTATTTCTTAGGTGACAACCCGTTCAAATTTGTAGTTTCTAAACGTGAAGCAGTCGATATAGATGATGCAGAGGACTTTGAAGTTGCAAAGGCATTGTTAGGCAGGTCGTAGATGAAAATCCTTATCCTTAATTGCTTTGACAAACCTATTAGTACGCTAAACGATCATTTGATTAAATGGAGTTTAAAAAATATTCCACAAGAGAATATTGATATAAAAAGCTTTCTTAGTGAAGAAATATGCAATGAAAATGCCAAGACACATATACTTGATTTCTTAAATCCTATATTATTGTCCAAAGCAGAATTAGATAGTATCTTTGAGAATAAAACTTTAACAGATAGACAAAAATATACCAAAATGTATATTAACGGCTTAGCAGAAAATGAGAAAGAACTTTTTCAACAAATAATTAAGAACAAATTAGGGGATTGGGAACCTGATATTATTTTAGGTCATGCTTGGGAAACACCTTCAATAATACTACAAAATTTATACCCAAGAGCACTTTGCTTAAGTCAGGAAAACGCTATATTCTGCCGTCCACCATTTCCGCGGACTTTAGCTTATGATCCGTTTGGGACATTAGATACTTTTTTCAACCGTTTCGCAGAACAGATAAAAAGTCTGAAAATATCAAAAAATGAAAACAAAATTATTGAAAATTTTAAAAAGAATTTAAGAGAACTAATTAATAAAAACTCTCCAATCACAAAAGAACTAAAACAATATAAAAAACATTTCAAAAAAACTATATTATGCCCATTAGTGGGTAGTGACGCAGGCGAACGATTTGGACTTGCGTATTATAAAAATGATTTTGATTTGCTTGAATACATTTTTAAAGCGTTACCGAGTGATATCGGAGTTTTTGTAACTGAACATGACGCAACCGGTATTTTAAAAGGTGAAACACTTGAATATTTTAGAAATAAATATCCAAATTTCATCTTTTTAGATAAAACAAACATCAAAGGCTATTCTTCCAATTCATTATTTTACTTTGATGCAGTAGATGCAGTTATGAATACAACATCTAAAACCGGATTTACAGCTTTATTATGGGACAAACCGATTATCTCACTTGCGTACAAATACAACGATTTAATTAAAGATATTGATGGCGTAGAAAATATTGAACAATTATGGAAAAAACCTATAAAAAATAAAAACAATATATTATGCTGGTACTTTTCAAATTATGCAACAACGGCACAAGACGCAATGAAAACAGATTTTTTATTAAAATTTTTCGAAAAAAAGTTGATGACATTTAGAACGAATGGTATTACATTTGAATTCTTTGATAAAGTAAATGATTTAGAAAAAACATTAGATTTTATTTTATGTAATGCAACTAAATATTATGAAAAAAATAAAAAAGCTGATTTCTTTGAATTTGGACGAACTACTGTTCTCTATTATTGTTCAAAAGGTGAGATAAAAGAACATTACAAACAAAAGCTAAAGAATTATGTAAGTAACTTATAAGAGGATATCATTATGAACTCACAAAAACCATTAGTATCGGTATTCATACCATATTATAATGATAGGAGTTTTTTAAAAGATTCCATTGAATCGGTTCTCCACCAAACTTATCAAAACTTTGAATTAATTTTATTAAACCATGCTTCTACAGACGGAAGTAAAGAATTTGTACATTCATATAAAGATGAAAGAATTAAACATATTGATATAGATAAAAATCTTGGGGCAGGTTCAGGAATTCTCATGCTTGAATTTTTAAAACTTGCAAAAGGCAAATATACAAAACTATTCTGTGCTGACGATATTATGAACGCGAATTGTATTGAAGTACTTGTTAATTATCTTGAAGATAATCCAAACAAAGATATAGTTTGGGCTGATATGGACTATATTAATCAATATAAGAAGCCATTAAATACAAAGTGGTCACTGGAACGTCCGAATTTTAATTTTGAGCATAATGAAATTGACACGTTAAAATATTTATTCAAAGGCATAGGTTTTATTCCGTATCCATCAGTTCTCGTTAAAACTGACGTATTAAAACATGCAGATATTGACAAATCTTTTATCATGTTAATTGATATGGGAATCTGGACAGATTTACTTATAAAAGACAAAAAAGCCATTTTCATAAAGGACACCCTAGTCAAATATAGAATACACAACGGTCAAACAGCTTCTTGTCAGCAAGCAGATTTAGTACGATATCGAAGTTTTTATGAAAGCATAAAGTTTATTGAAATCTTTAATAAGATAACCGATATAAATCTTATAAAAGATTTATGCGATGACGTTCCGTTTGCAAAGGATTTGACCGAACAAGATAAAAAATTCATACCATTCATAATAGCTTACCATAATTTAGCAAGTTACAACACGCCATACAGATTTGCCGGATATCAAAAACTACATGATTTAATGCAAGATGATAACACAAGGAAAGAAATCGAAAAAAGATTTAATTTTGGAATAAAAGAATTTAGAGATTTATATTCACGAATTGACACGCCAATAAAAACAGAACCTCCTATTAAAGAACTCGGTATGCGTAAACTATCATTTCTTTTAGTAAGACGTATATGGAAAAGAATTACATTTCAAGATTTGAAAAATTTTATCAAGAAGAAAGGGGGAAATTATACAATGTGATTTGCATTAAATTCTTCTCTGTCCAGGAACGGGAACATGTCTTCTAAACTTGGAGACACCATTGTTCCGTCTGGTAATTTTTTCGCAGAAAGTTTTGGTGAGAACGCATATTCTTTTTCTACCATTACTTCACAAATTACAGGACCTTGCATTTTTAAGACTTCTGCAAGTTCACAACGCATTGTTTTCGGGTTAGAAATTCTTACGGAATTTAACCCAAAGCCGCCTGCGAGTTTACAAAAATCAGGTATGCTTACGCCGCTGTCGTCGCCAGAACCGGTCATATGCCCGTTAAAGAAATTTCTTTGTGTTTGACGAATTGATGAATATCCGGCATTATTTATTACAAAAATCTTTAACGGAAGTTTATTGAATGCAACGGTTTGAAGTTCCTGGATATTCATCATTATGGAACCGTCACCGGTCAAACAAATAACATTTCTTCCCTGCGCCTCATAGCAAGCACCAAGTGCTGCCGGCAAATCATAACCCATTGAGGCATCGCCTGAATTCCAGAAAATTCGCTGTCCGGATTTCACAAGGGCTGCCTGATGCGCACAAACGCACGCAGAACCGTTTCCCGCCGCAACGATGTCGCCCTCTTCCATAACTTCACTCAATGTATGAATAAAATCATAAACATTGATAACACCGTCTTTAGACTGATATTGCTCTGTTTTTTCAAACGTATATTTTGACTGTAAATTTTTAGAAAAACTTGCCCATTCTTTAACATCAAGCGTTGGGAATTCTTTTATTAGCGCAGGCAAAAATTCTTTTAAATCCGCATTAATTTTCAAATCCGGCACGACAGTAGGTTTATCAAGTTCCGCACTGTCGATATCTACTACCATTTTGTAAGCGTTTTTCGCAAAATTTTCCCAGTTATAACTAGCTTGACGAATATTGTTGCGGGTTCCTAAGAATAAAATTACATCTGCGTTTTGCAGCGTGAAGTTTCCGGCACGCTGACCGACTGTTCCTATTCTGCCACAGAAATTTTTGTGGTCGGTCGGAAGTAAATCCATTCCATTAAAGGTTGTAACTACAGGAATATCCGTGGTTTCAAGGAATTTTAAGAAATTTTCCTCTTGTTTTGAAAGTCTTATACCGTAACCGGCAACGATTAACGGACGTTTTGCACACTTCAGCTTTTCAACCACCTGCGCAATTTTTAAATCATATACTTTAGCCGGCGGCGGAGTAAACTCTTTCAATTCTTCTTCGTCAATCATAGCACCCTGAACGTTCATCGGAATGTCCAGCCAGACCGGTCCCATTCTGCCTGTTGTAGCCTCATAAATGGCTTTATCGAGGTGATATTTAATTTCATTTGGTTCTGTAACCATTTTGGCATATTTAACAAGCGGTTTAACGCAGGAAATTATATCAACCTCCTGGTCTCCAAGCTGACGAAGCGGAATTTCGGGACAAGACGCCATGGTTGTCGTATATTTTACCTGACCTGAAATATAAAGAACAGGAACACTGTCCGTCCACTGACCGAAAACGCCGTTAAGACAGTTTAAGCCGCCCGGGCCGGTTGTAACGTTTACAACGGCGAGTTTTTGATTAACTCTGGCATATCCTTCTGCGGCAATTGCACACGCTTGCTCGTGGTGGTTTGCCGTGTAAGGAATATATCTTCCTAAGCTGTCATTAAGGTGCATAGCGCCGCCGCCTGACACCATAAAAAAGTGTTCTACATTATGAAATTCTTTTAATCTTTTTGCTATATAATCTGATAATTTAATCATTTTTTATATTCCCTTCTTTCACGCGTATGTCATTACCGGCCAGAGGTCCCCCCCCGNNCCCCCCCCCCGAGTAAATTCTTTTTAAACAAAGCAATCGCCGGTTTTTCAATAATATAATATGTTGCAATCCCGAATAAACAGGTTATTGCAATATATAAAACCAACGCTAACATTGGGTATGCTGTAATAAAACTGCTGCATTGACAGTAATTTTTGAACAAAATACGGAAAACTACTTCTTGCATAACGTACATAGAAAAAGTATAAGTTCCGAGTTTATAAAACAGTTTGTTATCAGTCAATTTACTCAAAATGCCTTTTCTCAACAGGAACAAGATAAACAGGGCTGACATAAAAATAACAAATATCATATCATTTGCGAATTTAATATTTCTGAATAACAGATTATTAATAATAAATCCAAAGAGATAAATTTCCAATGCAGAAACCAGTACAAAAGTTATTTTTGATTCACCTGCCGGTTTATAGTTTTCATAAAACAAAGCTATAAAATATCCAATTCCCATTTCGGCAAGCCCGCGGAGCATACCAACATTAAAAAAATTATTCAGCATTTTGTAATGGTTATAAAAAGCACCAGAATTTCCATTTACTAACAATACGAAAGAGAAAAACGTTATTAAAGCGATGGTAAGGTTAACATATTTTCTCTCAAAATTCTTTATAAGATAAAAATAAAACAAAGAGACCCAAAAGAGTACTGAAATAAACCAAGCCGAACCGTTATCGGCAAGACAAAGTGTCATGCCGGTATTTTTCAATAAAAACAGGTGAAGAATATTGGCATATTTATGATATGGTGTCCAATGAAATAATGATAAAATCCAAATACAAAATATGGCAAATGCCGGAACACACCAGAGGCGTACGAATTTATTCAGAGCGAACTCTTTAAAATCGATATTCTTTTTTGCAGAGAAGAACAAAAAGAAACCGGCGATAATAAAAAACATTTCGACAGCGACATATCCTCTTGCTGTTGCGGCATGGGCGTGCGCATACAAATCAGGATAAACGCCATACAAAGTATTGGCATGCAGCAAAGCATGAAAAACTATAACGATTATTGTAAAAATTAGTCTTAAAAAACCAATATTATAAATCTTTTCCAATTAACACCTTGTCCTTTTGGATTTTGTCAATAACGAAATCAGCATTCTGAATAAGTTTAGTTTTGTCAGAGCCATAGCCCCAAAGAACGCCAACGGCTGTAACGCCTGCGTTTTTACCGGCAATAACGTCACTGGCAGCATCTCCTATCATTACAGTTGCAGACTTGTCCAAAGCATATTTTGAAATTATATCTTTAATCATCTCTTCTTTGGTAATTTGTTTTCCAAATTTATCTATGGTGTAAATATCATCAAAAACATTTGGGAAAAACTTTTCCACCAAACGCATCGTTGGAATTTTAGGTTTAAATGTTGCGATAAAAAGTTTTTTACCTTCTTTTTTCAAGCCGGAAACAAAATCATAAATGCCGTCGTACAAAACACTTATATCATTTTCATCGTAATCATATATTGCCCTAAAGTTTTTGATAATAGAAGAAATAATATCCTCATCTGTCAATTCGGGAGCCAGTGTTGCAATAATCTGCCTTAGCGGCGGCCCGATAACATCAGAAGTAAGCCTGCTCTCATCTATCGGATAACCCGCTGCAATAAATGCTTTTTTAAAACAGAGTAAAACTTCTTCTGATGAATTTACCAGTGTGCCGTCTAAATCAAAAATATAGTTATCGAAACTATTACGCATAAACTCCGCCAGCTTCCTCAATTAATTTCTTGTATCTTGCTTCAAGCATTGTCAAACGAGCCGCGTCTTCTTGGAAAATCATTCCATAGAATTCACGTTTATTTTTCAACCACATCAACTCAAAACCGACAGCTTTAAGGATACCTTTGTCAGCGTTAGGGTCTTTTAATGCTTTTTGAGCGTCGAAAATAATTTTTCTTGTTTCAAATCTTGATAAAGAATTTGCCGGCAAATCTTTGAAGAACGGAAGTGAATGAGCAGATACACCGCCGCCGATTACCATATCTTTATTAAGTTTATGCATTTCTGTTGCAAGAACATTTGCGATATCAAAAATTTGTTTAGAGTTAATATCTTCTCTTGTCAAGCCCATAGAACCTGTCATATCTACACGACCCAATACAACCCCTGCGATTTCTGCAAAGTAAGGAGATGCAATCATTTCTTTAAGGTTTGCAAAACCTGTAATTGTTTCCACGTTAATCAGGAATTTAATATCTTTTCTTTCTTCTTCAGGGAATACAAATTTTGTAGCCTGAACATATTTTTTCATAGCATAAGGGGTTTCAATCATCGGAGCAACAATAGCGCTTACACCAATTGTTCTGGCATCGTACATGTCCTTAATTGCTTCGCAGCCGCCGATTTTGATAGTAAGTTCAAGTCCGGCTTTGGTTACAACTTCTTTCAATCTCAATGCTTCTTCAAGTCTTGTACCTTCTGCTTCAAACTCTGCTTTTATACCAACAACGTGGTGATTTTCGCGTAAGTCAATTAAGGTGTCAACCATTTTCTTTTCTAACTGATTCATTATTTTTCTCCTTTTTCTATATACTGATAAAGTTTTTTTAACCCGTCACGAATGTTTGTAAATTCCATTTCGGGGAAATTTTTCAACAGCAATTCGTTGCTTCCCGTGTACTCGTTGTTCATAACCGGATTTTTAACAACTATTTCGACAGGTCTGTCTGCTATAGAATTAACTGTTTGGGCAATTTCTTTAAGACTAATGCTTTGCGTAGGAGTAATATTTAAAATATTATCCTGCGAAACATTTTCAATAAAATATTCAATAATTTTTTCCATATCTTCGACAAAAAGATAGTCAAAAACTACATTTTGATTAATTTCAATCGGCTTTTGGTTAAGCACACAATTTATTGCAAAACTCGGGAAACGGCTTTCCTTTTCACCGTAACCGTAGCAAGCAAAAATGTTCAGACAAAGAACATCTTTTCTATCTTTAATCTTTTGGGCAATAAGCATTTTTGACTTACCGTAAAGGTCAGCCGGAACGATCTTACCGATTTCGGATTCCGAAACTTTGCAAATCGGACGAGATTTGTCATACATTGCTCCTGAACCGAATAAAATCATACGAACGTCATTGCGTTTTGCACTTAAAAGATTATCAACCATGGCAAGGTTGTCTTCAATTGTTGTGTCCCTGTCAGCAATACCTCTTGCGCCGCCGGTTGAACCGCAATGGATTATAAAATCAATTTCATGTTGACCAAAATAAGCGCTCACGGCAGCGGCATCGCACAAATCCAATTCATACGAACGCGGCGTTAAAAGATTATATTTATCTTTCAAATATTCCTTTAAATTTTTCCCGATAAACCCGCCGGAGCCGGTCAATAAAATATTTTTTATAATAGCGCACCTGCCTTTTCTTTTACACAAGCGTGGATTGCATCCGAAATTCTTGAAATTTCTTCTTCGCCAAGAGCAGGGAATGTGCCGACCCAGAAAGTGTTATTCATTATAAAATCTGTTTTTGGCAGAAGTTTATAATGTTCTTCGGTCAAATCTTTTGAGTTAATCAAGCCGGAATTTCCTATTCTGAAATCAACATCGTTATCAACAATCATAGGTTGTCTAAGGATGTTACCTGCGAACAATTGGCGTGTTCCAATCCCTTTATTTTCAATATATTCAACCATTTCCTGTTTTGTGAAAGGTGCGTTTTCTTTTACGGAAATCAAATATCCAAACCAGGACGGTTTTACACCTTCGCGAACTTCAGGGAGGATTAAATAATCTTTCAAATCAGCAAGTTTTTCACTCAAAAGTGCTGCGTTTCTGCGACGAATTTCTAAGAAGCTGTCGAGTTTATCAATTTGCGAACAACCAAGAGCCGCCTGCCAGTCTGTAATTTTAAGGTTGAAACCGATGTGCGAATATGTATATTTATGGTCATATCCGTACGGGAGGTTTCCTAATTGCTGTGTAAAACGTTTTCCGCAAACGCCGTCACGTCCCGGAGGGCAGCAGCAATCACGTCCCCAATCACGGAAAGACATAATAATTTTGTACAATTGAGGGTCATTTGTAATAACGGCACCGCCCTCACCCATTGTAAGGTGGTGTGCAGGATAGAAACTGAATGTTCCGATATGCCCGATTGTACCGATTTTGCGTCCTTTATATTCACCGCCCAAAGCGTCACAGCTGTCTTCAATAACCCAAAGATTATATTTTTCAGCCAAAGCCATAATTTTATCTAAATCATAGCTGTTGCCAAGTGTGTGCGCAAGGAAAATTGCTTTTGTTTTAGGGCTGATTGCCTCTTCAATTTTATCAGCATCAATGTTATAAGTTCCGACTTCACAGTCAACAAAAACAGGAACCATTCCGTGTTGAATAATAGGGTTAATCGTTGTCGGGAACCCTGCCGCAACAGAAATAACTTCATCACCTTTTTTAAGTGCGCGTTCGCCAAGTTTGTGCGAAGTCAGTGCAGAAAAGGCAAGCAAGTTAGCGCTTGAACCGGAATTTGTTGAAAGCGCAAATTTTACACCCAAATATTTTGCGAACTTAGTTTCAAATTCTTTATTAAAACGACCTGCCGTAAGCCACATATCCAAAGAAGCGTCAATCATATTCATTAACTCTTCTTCACCCAAAAGTTTTCCGCTTGGCGGAATATAATTAAATTCCCGTTTTTTGCCGTAAACAGCTTGGTAATACTCTTGTGCAGCGGCTTTTACTTTGTTGCGTAATTCTTGTTCCATTTTATGCTTTCCTCATAATTTTCAATCTGATTAATAGTAAATTTGTACATATCCGTATCTTTTGCATAGAAATGCCTGTACCATTCAACAGTTTTTTCTATAGCCTGATTAGCGGTGTATGTAGGCGTCCAGCCCAAAACTTTCTCTGCTTTTTCAATATTAAGCATTAACAAATTAGCCTCGTGCAAATCGTCACGTTTATGCACAACGACTTCGCCGCGGCCGTAAAATTCAGTAACTTTTTGCGCGACTTCCGCGACTTTCAAAACGCTATCTTCGTTCGGACCAAAGTTAAACCCGTCTGCATAATGCAAACCGTGTTCCAATAATTTCTGTCCTAAAAGCAAATACCCTGACAAAGGCTCTAAAACATGCTGCCACGGACGAACAGCAACAGGGTTGCGGATTTCAATTTTTTGTCCTGCGTTGATAAATTTCACGCAATCAGGGATGAGCCGGTCAAGAGCCCAGTCCCCCCCCCCTATCACATTTCCGGCACGCGCAGTTGCCATTGCATAACCTTCTTGCAAGAATGAACGTCTGAATGATGAAGACATAATTTCTACACAACCTTTTGATGATGAATACATATCATGCCCGCCCATTGGTTCATCTTCACGGTACCCGCGGTTAATTTCTTTATTTTCATAACATTTGTCGGTTGTAATATTTACAAAAGCCTTAACTGACGGACATTTTCTTGCCGCCTCAAGAACATTCAATGTTCCGATAACATTTGTTTTATATGTCAAAACCGGTTCTGCATAAGAAAGCCTTACTAAAGGCTGCGCCGCAAGGTGAAAAACTATTTCCGGCTGAAAATCCTGCATTGTTTTTTCTAACGCGGCATCGTCAAGAATATCTCCGATTACGGATTTTGCGATTTTATTTTCAATACCTAGCTCATTAAACATAGACGGTTCAGTGTTTGGAGCAAGCGAATATCCGCAAACTTCCGCCCCAAGTTTTGTTAGCCAAAGCGCAAGCCAGCTGCCTTTAAATCCTGTGTGTCCCGTCAAAAATACGCGTTTTCCTTGATATATATTATTAAACATGTGCAACCTCACGATTTTGCCAAACAGCCCAAGGCGCCTTATCGTTTTCCCACATTTCGGTTAAGTCGTTTTTGTCTTTCAAAGTATCCATCGGACGCCAAAAACCGTCGTGTTTGTAAGCGTTAAGTTTATGATCTTTTGCAAGGTTTTCCAACGGAGCGCGTTCAAAAATAACATCATCACCTTTCGGAATATAATCAAAAACTTCCGGTTCGCAAACAAAGAATCCACCGTTAATCCAGGATTCATCACCTTTTGGTTTTTCCATAAACGACGTAATCATATTATCATCTTTAATAACCAGCGCTCCGAAACGTCCTGACGGCTGAACCGCTGTCATAGTGGCAATTTTGCCTGACGCTTTGTGGTTTTTGATAAGTTCATCAATATTGACATCAGAAACCCCGTCGCCATAAGTAAGCAAGAAAGGCTCGTTGCCAATATATTCCTGCGCTTTTTTAATTCTTCCGCCAGTCATAGTGTTCTGACCTGTATAAAGCATCGTAACCTTCCACGGCTCGGTTTTTATACGGTGAATTTCAACCGAATTATTCAGCATATCAACCGTAATATCAGAATACTGCTGGTAATAATGTACAAAATAATCCTTAATAACATGGGATTTATAACCGGTCAAAATGATAAACTCATTAAACCCGTAATGAGAATAAATTTTCATAATATGCCACAAAATCGGTTTTCCTCCGATTTCAACCATAGGTTTCGGCACTAATTTTGTTTCTTCACTTAAACGGGTTCCTAACCCGCCGGCTAAAATAACGACCTTCATTATTCCCCCTTAATCTTTCTTTTAAATTTAAATAATCTTGTTTTTATATAGTAAAAGAGCCTTGCTCTAACAAATGTTGTAACTTCTGATGTTTCTTCATCAAACATTTCGTTCTTATAAAGATAAATAACTCTATACAGCGAATTAAACATCAACCAGTTAAAAATAAATCTTATTTTTTCAAAAGTATTCAACGCACAGAAAACGCAAAGCAGATTGTAAAGCGAACCACCGAATTTCATCTCATTATCAAAGAAAACTTCTGCCGAAGTAAGATATGGTGAGAGAAAACGGCGTTTATTAACAATAAAATCGCGAACTTTCTTGTCTTTAATCAACGCTGTAGTATTAGCGTACCCGGTAAAATATGACATTTTTGCCATATACGGGTGCAAATCCTCGTATTTAAACCCGCGCGTAGAAGTCTTTTCAAGCGGCAGCTCGTCATCCTTATGAATAACAACCGGATTTGAAATAATTTTAAATGCTTTATTCTCATTAATCAATTTTGCAGAAAGTACCATATGCGGAAACATATTAGAGATATTATATTGCATATTGAGAATAACGTCTTCGTCAATATTAGAAGTTTTATAAATCATTGAAGGTAAAAAACTCGTTTGACCAAATAATTGAGCAATATTTAATTGAGGGTTGTCAGTGTTTCCGACAATAATAGCTTCCTCCTTATTTAGGATAGCCTGTTCAACTTCACACCAGCCATCCCAGCAAAATTCATCGTCATCACACAAAATCCAAACATATTTCTTTTGCGCGAGTTCAAAAGTTCTGGCAATATTAGCATTCCCGCCGATGTTATACCTGTTCTTTTTATATTTAAGATTAGGGAACTTTTGCGCAAACTCCCGAACAACTTGCGGCGTAGAATCAGTTGAATTATTATCAATAACTAAAATCTCAAAATCTTTAATCGGTGAATTAGGAGCAAAAAGAAACCCGAGCGTTTTTTTCAATTTTTCTGCTCTGTTGTATGTTATAAGAAAAATGTCCAACTGCTCTTTAATCACTAAACCCTCTTAACTTAACATTTTCAGAATAACATAAACAATAGCTATTTAAAGCATATATTAAGAATTATTATTTAGCCATGCAGCCTATTTTCAATAAAAAAGGGGCGTTTAAAACGCCCCCCAAAATTTTTATCTTATTTACCCATTAAAGTATTCCAAGCATCTTTTTTCTCTTGAATTTTTTTATTGGTTTCCGCTTGTTTTGCTTCACGAGCCGCCTTATCAGCTTCTAATTTCTTGTTAAATTCAGCTTGTTTTGCCTCGCGTGCAGCTTTATCGGCTTCTATTTTCTTTTGAAACTCTGCTTTTTTAGCATCATTTGCTTTTTGTCTTGCTGCTGCATCATCTCTCATTTGTTGTTCTTTTTTAGCGATTCCGGAAGTATATTTCTCTACCATTGAACCTGTATATGTATCAGCCGCAAAGGAAACTCCTGCTGAAAACGCCAGTAATGCAAATAATACAAATAATTTCTTCATAATTTTCTCCTTTTTATCACTAACTATTAAATTATAACATTCCAAATAACAATGTCAATTGTTACAGCTTCTTAACATTTTTCAAATAATTACCAAATATTAATAAAAAAGGTGTTGACAAAAAGAAACTATCATGGTAGTATTCGTCTAGGGTAAATGTATATTTATAAGTCTTGTCTATTGACGAGACTTTCTTTTTATGTAAATAATTCCTGAACTTTATCCAAATCCTCATTCATTAAGAATGTTTGAAACTCTTCACAATCATTTGCTGCAGCAGCAAGTGCGGAATAATCCGCGCAATGAAGAATTTTCGCAGGGCTTACAGTATCATCGAGGGCGACAGTAATCGCTTTATCGTTATGCGAAAGGATTTTCATAAGCCCGATTTCTTTAAACATTGAGAACAAAAGTCCTAAAACATCATTTGATTTACCCAAAAAACTTGCAAATTTATAAAGTTCAACTTCGCCATGACTATAATTCGCTGCGTATTTAAGCATTTTGAAAGCGGTCATGACAAGCTCTTCCTGCGAGAGATGTTTTACGTCGTAGCCCATTAAATGAATTGTTGAGGCGGAAGTTTTTTCCAGGATATCACAAAGCGTCAATTTATCGGCAGGATAGTCAAAAAACATGACCGCATCGCAAATTTCCGGGTTATTGCGGTTAAAAATTCGTTCTGTAAGCGATTTATAAGGTTTTAACGCGTCGATAACAGCTTTACTTTCTGCAAAAACTTTAATGTTAAGTTTGGAAGTTTTGACGTAATCGTCAACCATAGGCAAAATATTTGTTTTCTTGCGGTGATCAAAGAATTTTAGTTCTGTCGCGGGTGAGACGTCTTTTTCGTATTCAATCGCGTCAGAATGCGCGTCCTGAATAATCAATTGCAGATAGGTATTTCCGTTAAACTCGTTGATATTCGGGTGGAAAAGCACATCCAAAACATCACCTGGGTTAAGCGTTATATCACCTTTTTGCCACCAAATACAGGTTAATTCATGCCCGCCGGCGTCACAGATAAGTTTAAGGTGAGTACTGTCTTTACCCATAACCTTTTTTTCTTTAACAACAAGATTTTCAACTGCGAAAACAGGATTTGGGTTGGCAGCGCCAAAAGGTTCGAAAATTTCAAGGTCATTCACAAGCTGCTCGGTAATATCTGACGGAGAAAGTTTTAAATCCACTTCAACAAACGGTTTCAATTCCTGTCCGTTGAGCATGTCTTTTACTGTTTTATTTATTGCTGTTTTAATTTGTTCAAAAGAGGCTTTTTCTTTTGAGAACGAACAGCCGCCAGCAAGTTCATGCCCGCCAAATCCGTCAAGAAATTCCGCGCTTTCATTCAGGATATCAAAAATATTCAACCCTTTAACGCCGCGTGCAGAACAGCGGAACTGTTTTGTTTCTTCGGAATACGTCATTAAAAACGCAGGTTTATGGTATTTTTCAACAAATTTTGATGCAACAATTCCGATAATCCCGATATGCCATTCAGGACTAAATAAAACAACCGCAGGGTTTTTCATGCCTTCTTTTTGCCACATATCATCAGCCTGCGCAAAAGTATCGGCACAAAGAGTTTGACGGATAGAGTTAAATTCGTTTAAGGTTTGGACTGCGAACTGAATTTCTGTAGGATTATCGCTCAAAAGCAGCTTCATCGCACTTTCGACATTCTCAAGCCGTCCTGACGCATTCAGACGCGGTGCAATTCCAAACGCAACAACCTCGGAGGTTACGGGTTTCTCGATTGAATAACCCGCCGTATGCAGAAGTTCTCTCAAGCCGGCGTGGTTCAAGATGAGTTCTAAACCGCGTTTTACAAAACATCTGTTTTCACCCAAAAGCGGTACAATATCCGCAACGGTTCCGACAGCAACAAGCGGAAGAATTTTCAGTGCAAATTCTACCTTATCAAACTTTTCCAGTAACGCTTGCGACAACTTAAACGCAACGCCGCAGCCTGCAAGATAAGTTAATTCTTTAATTTTTCTCGCCGGAAGTGCCTCTGAAAGTGCTCCCGGGGCTTTCGGGTTGATAATCGCAAAAGCCTGCGGAAGTTCGTCTTTCGACTCGTGGTGGTCGGTAATAATCGTTTCGACCCCGAAACTTTTCAAAAACGCAACTTCTTTAACATTACTAATCCCGCAATCAACGGTAATAATAAGTTTTGGCTTTTTCGCGGCAATAATTTTAACCAGCGCCGCCGAATCAAGTCCATGACCTTCTTTTTCACGGTCAGGAATAAAGTATTCGACATTCGCGTCAAGGTGCGTCAAAGTTTTATACAAAACAGAAGTAGAAGTAACGCCATCCGCGTCAAAATCGCCATAAATAACAATTTTTTCACGGTTTACGATAGCTTTAATAACCCTGTCAACCGCCTTTTGCATGTCAATAAAATCATAAGGAGATGTAAGTTTCATCTCCAGTGGGTTTAAAAACTCCTCAACTTCCTCTGCGCCCGTAAGTCCGCGTGAAAGAAGAAGCCTCTTTGTAAGTGCGGCTTCTTCTTTTGCGTTACTATTGTAAATCCACTCTTTAAACTTCATTACTTAACTGCTACAGCTTGCTCTTTAATCATACTATCCAGGACTTCAATTGCTTTTCTCAATTGAACATCGTCTTTATTCTTAACGTTGTCTTCTGTCAATTCTACGACGACGTCAGGTGTAATCCCTTTTTTGTGAATATCACTACCGCTTGGTGTGAGGTATTTTTGAATAGTAATATTCATACCGGCATTCATCGGCAGGTGGTTAACTTCCTGAACGAGACCTTTACCAAAAGACTTTTCACCAATAATTATTGCACGTCTGTGATCTTTAAGCGCGCCAGAAAGAATTTCGCTCGCTGACGCAGAGCCCTTATTAATCAGGACAACCAACGGTTTGTTAGTGTAAACCGTTTTTGCTGCGCGCTGTGAAACCTTATATCCGTCACGGTCAACAGTGCTTACGATTACACCGCCCGGCAAAAACATATCGGAAATGTTAATCGCATTATCCAAAAGTCCGCCCGGATTTGAACGCAAGTCTAAGATATAGCCTTGTTTATCAAGTGAATGCGCTAAAACATTGGTAAATTCTTTTGTTAAATTACGGCTCAAGAACGAACTGATTTTGATATATCCCATATTTTCAGGAACCGCAGTGTCAAAAGGTGTTTTTTGTGAAATTGATTTAATCTCAATATTTTCCCTCGTAACTCTGTAAACTCTAGGTGCCGAATCCTTACGCTTAATCAAGAGGTTAACGGAAGTGCCTTCCTTACCTCTGATTTTGTCAGCCGCCTTGTCAACTGTAATACCTTTTGTGCTTACGCCGTCAATCTCAAGGATTTCGTCATCCGCAATAATACCGGCACGCTCTGCAGGCGTTCCCTCAAGCGGCGCAATGACCATTAATTTCCCATCCTTAACCGCAATCTGAATACCAATACCCTTTAATGAGCCTTGAATAGAACTCGTTTCTTCCGCAAATTCCTTAGGATCCAAAAATCTCGTATAAGGGTCATTTAAACTTGCAAGCATTGTCGCAATAGCCACATACGCATCTTCCTGTGTTTTAATAGACGCATCGTACTTATGCCGCCATCTTGCCCAATTCTGTTCGTTGTTGGTCTGGTCTACATATTTGGTATTAACATTTCTCCAGACATAATCGTATAAATCCTGCGGAGTTTCTGCCATAACAGGCAACGTCAATGCCAAACCTAATAACAATGTAATAACCGATTTTGTAGTATTCATTTTCTTCATCATATTTAAACTCTTCCTCCACAACTTCCATTCTTTTAATCATTAAGACGAATGGAGTTAAAAAATGTTCCTTGGACGAATACTAATAATATAACATAACCACATAAAAAAGGAAACAGATTTATTCAACTCTTGATTAGCCGGACAAAATGTGCTAGATTAATTACATTATGAAATTTGCAATTATTTATAATCCTGAAATCCCGGCAGCACCGGAGGTAAAAGACAATTTACGCGCAATTATACATAAGCGCGGAATTGAATGCGAAATTCTTGATATAAATAATATGAAAAAAGGTTTTGATATAGCTTTCGTAATCGGAGGCGACGGCACAATTCTAAAAACAGCTCGCTTTTACGCTGATACAGAAACAGCAATTTTTGGTATAAACCTCGGAAGACTTGGGTTCTTGTCGCAATCTTCAAAAGAAGACTTTGCACGCTCGCTTGAAAAAATTCTCAACGGCGAATACCGTATTGAAAATCGCTTAATGATTGAAACTGAAAAACAAATTGCGCTGAATGATTTTGTAATAAAAACCACAGAACAAGGCAGAACAGCACGTTTCCAATTAAAAATTAACGGCAAGGGAGTTTGTAACTATCTAGCAGACGGGATAATTATCTCAACCCCTACAGGTTCAACTGCTTACGGGCTTTCCGCCGGCGGTCCGGTGCTTTCACCGGATATTGAGGCTTTTGTAATCGTTCCAATCTGCCCGCATACACTTACAGCCCGCCCGCTTGTGGTTCCGGCAAATGAGGAAATTTCAATTTCATCTGTAGGTGACGAAAAAGAATTTATTTTATCCGTAGACGGTCAGGGAAACTACAAATTTAACAGAGAAATAACCATTAAAAAATCCCCGCTGCGCGGAAAACTCTTAATTCTTGACGATACAGAATTTTATACAATATTAAAAAACAAATTAAATTGGGGCGTTTCGCCAAATTATTGTTAAAATAGTAGCAAAAGATTTTTTGCCCGTATTTTATAATGATATGAATATTTTATCCTTTAACATTTCCCCGCAAAAACAATATCAACTTAATTTTCAAGCGAGAACACCAAAAAATCCGGAACTGCAGCTACCGGCACAACTTGAACAGGATCTTGTCGAAATCAGATTTTATTACCGAAAGAACTTCCACAAAAATTTGAACTAACGGATTTAGAACAAACAAAAAAGAATATAACCGTTATGCCCCAAAAATCTATAGAGCGACAACAAGAGCGGAACTAAAAGAGGTTGAAAACTTAATCTCATCGCTTAACCTCTATGCAAGAACCACCGAATTACTAACCCTGTTAATAAAACAACGAAGAAAACTTCTAAAATAAGCAATTAAAAAAGAGTCCTAACGGACTCTTTAAAAATGGCGGGAACGACGAGGCTCGAACTCGCGACCTCATGCGTGACAGGCATGCGCTCTAACCAAACTGAGCTACGCTCCCACGGCTTTCGACAAAATTTATTATAAAACGCTGAATTTTTTTTTGCAATACCTTAGCAAAAAAAATTTTTACAAGTTTTATTTCCAATATGCTAGACAATATTAATAATTCAAATTATTCAATCTCTTTTGCAGCAAGACCAAAATTAAAAAAGGTTCTCCCACAGGTTAAAAATGCAATCTTCAGAACTCTTCCCGGGGTCGAAAGCCCGAACAAATACGCTATGGCAGGAGATTCAACCTCCGATACATTTAAAGACTTGAATAATCGTCTTGGATTTATAAGAGCTTTTATCAAAACACTTTACGCAGACGGCGGTCTCCCTGAACATTTCCGCGGACTCATCGGAATTGTACAGGCTTTTAAAGTCGCTCATTGTGATGAATTTGCAGAAATAACGAAAACCGTACTAAAAGCTAACGGCGTTAAGAACTGCGACATGTTTGAACTATATGCCCTAAAGCCAAATTCAAAAGAAAAACCAAGAAAGCTGGATCATATGATTACCGCAATCGGTATCAAAAAATCCCAAAATGATAAACAAAAATTACGTCCTTTTATTCCTCGCCCAAACACAATAATTATGGACACATACCTTGACGGCTACATCGGAACTGCTAAAAACGTGAAAAAGAAATATAAAATTTTCGGGCTTGAACCTGATGAAATTCTTATGTTTAGACCTGTCAGAACATACGAGCCTGACAAAGCCTCTCTTGAAACAGTAAGGCATAAATTCCCGTCTCTTGTTGTGAATAAAAAATATAATTAACATTTCTTTACAATCATAAATCCAAAAAAGCAATTTTTTATTGTTTATATACTTTATATATACAAGAGAGATTTAAAAGAGAGAGATAAAAAAATGGCTACTGCAACTGAAAACAAATTCGGAACTTTAACCACACAAAATAGAAAAAGACGCACAAGAAAAGGCGCTGAAATGGCAAATATCTTAGAAAGAAAAGATAAGAGAATGCGTTTCAATAATTCAAAAGATCCAATCTTCTATGTATTTGATTGTATCGAAAACCGCCCAATTCCAACTCTAGCCAAAGAGTTTGTAAAAGATTCAGTAAGAGACGTTATAAACTTTGTATCAATGGCAATTTTATAACAGACCCTAAAAAAATGACGTCGGAAATTCAATAGAAAAACAGGAAAACGAAAATAAGGATAATAGGAAATAAGGAAATAAACAACCCGCTGACGCTTCAGCGGGATTTTTATTGCGGGTTGACAAAGCAATGAAAATACCCCATAATAATCATAGAAAGGAAAGGAGTGGCTGAGCCACATCTAGATTTGGCTTGGTGGCTTTCGGTCACGCAAAAGAAAGGATAGAACCATGAAAAAACAAAGTCTGAAAACCCGCATTTTATGGGCATTCCACCGAGGGGGGGGGGGGCAAGGCGAGCAGAGCCACGAACGTTAGTGAGAGTCGAGCGCGCGACTGGCAAGACCGCGTTCTTGGCAGCAAGCGCGAGCGGTGGCGTTTTACGCGAGCCGCAGTGGCGGCATTTACAATGGCAGAGATTTTACTCTCTCTTACAATTATTGGTGTAGTCGCTGCCATTACTTTACCTAGTTTAACTGGTAACATTAACGAGAGAACCTGGAACACGCAGCGAAAAGCGCTCTATGCAAGATTTTCTCAAGGGATTTCGTTAATGCCGTCGCTCAATCAGTATTCAAATGGCGAAACTTTTATTACCGATGGGCTGGCAAAAGTTCTTAAAATTAACAATGTTTGCGACAATGACCACTTAGAAGACTGTGGTATTCCGCCAAAAATGATGGATGTTTTGGGAGAAGCAATTTCAACTCCTAACAAAATCAGCGATTTAAACTCGTTAAATACAAATATGAGCTGGTCAACAGATGCTTTTGTTGGAAGTTATTCAATGGTAGACACCGAAGCTATCGCATTCGAAACTCAAAACGGTGAAAGCATTTTATCATTTTACAATCCAAACTGCAAATCCGACATGCAAGAATCAGAATGGTACTACGTAGCAGAAAAGGTTTGCGTAAACTTTATCTATGACTTGAATGGTAATAAAGGACCTAACACTGTTGGCAAAGACATTGGCATTATGACGGTTTTATATCCGTCAGACAGCATAGTTGCAGCCCCAATGCCGTTTTTACGTAATGCCGGTGTTCAGGTAACATTTAATGAGGCAGCTGAAAAATGTACGGCTTTAGATCCTGATTATAGAGCACCAAACATTAGTGAGTTGACTTCTATGTTCTATAATTTGAGTTTAATTAAACTAAATACCGGTTCGCACCATTGGTCAACTACAAGATATGATTCAAGTAATGCCTGGGTGATAAGTACATCTACAGGAAGAGCAATAAAGAACAATATTAATAATAGTGCAAGTTATAATATTGTTCGATGCGTTAAGCGTTAAAAAAGGCGGGTAAACCCGCCTTTTTTTAAAATTTTAATAAGACTTTCAACGTATCTTTTTCTTTGTTTTTTTCAAACCCTGCAAGCGCATCGTCAACATCATACACCGCGCTGATTAGCGGTTTGAAATCAATTTTTCCGCTCTCAAGCATTCTTAGTGCCGGCGGGAACTGACCGCAGCGGGAGCCGAGAACCGTAATTTCATCAATTACAATCGGCGCAAGGTTGAACTCTTTTGATGCCGCGATTGTACTTTTCAAAACCAACACACCGCGCGGACGAACAAGCGCCATTGAAGTTTCAAACCCCGAAAGCGAACCCGTTGCCTCAACAACTACATCATAAATTTTTTCTTGTTTAAAGTCAGAAAGCAGGCAAGTTTTCACCCCTTGAGCTTTTGCAATATCAAGTTTATTTTGATGTTTACCCACAAGAGTTACATCAAGATTTTGAGCGTTTAAGGCAAGCGCCGTTGTAAGCCCGAGTTTTCCGTCGCCAAGCACAACAACACGTTCAAACGGCTTAATATGGTGTTGTTCAGTGATTTCAAGCGCCGCGGCTAGAGGTTCTACAAAAACTGCTTGTTCATCGCTTACGTTTGCCGGAACTTCAAACAAAACATTTGTAGGCATTGTGAAGTATTCTGCAAAGCAGCCGTCTTTGCGCCAAATGCCTAAAGTATGACGGTTTGGGCAATGGCGATAATTTTTCACCGCGCACCAAGGGCAATTTGGGTCATCACAGCCGTAGCTGATTTCGGCAACAACACGTTTACCAACTAAGGATTTGTCGTCAGAATTAACTTCCTCAACAATTCCTACAGCCTCATGCCCGAGAACGCCTTTGTAGCCCATATAGCCTTTTGTAATTTCGTAATCAGTATTGCAAATTCCGGCGAGTTTCACGCGGACAAGCGCCTCACCAGGCGCCGGCGTTGGTTTTTCATAATTTTTATCCAGCTTTAAACCTTCATCAAATACTACAGCTTTCATTTTTTACTTATCTCCTCTTTTAAAAGTCTCACTTCAGCACAAAGCCTGTTAATATCGCAGGTTACCGGATCAGGGATTCGATTGTGCATAAGGTTTCCGTGCTCATCAATGATTGTACGGTGGACGATTCGAGCCGGAACCCCCACGACTGTTGAGTGTTCGGGAACATTTTGGATTACAACGGAACCAGCGCCTACACGGCAATTATCGCCGATTGTAATATTTCCCAAAACCTTTGCTCCGGCACCGACAATTACGTTATTTCCTATGGTCGGGTGGCGTTTGCCTTTTTCTTTGCCGGTTCCGCCAAGTGTAACCTGCTGATAAAGAAGAACATCATCGCCAATTATGGTTGTTTCGCCGATAACTATACCCTCACCGTGGTCAATAAAAAGCCGTCTTCCAATCTTCGCTGCAGGGTGAATTTCAATCCCAGTGATTATACGTGTCAGGTGTGAAATAAAACGCGGGAAAAACGGGATATTCCACTTGTAGAGGCGGTGTGCAAGCCTGTACATAATCAGCGCGTGCAAACCCGGGTAACAGAGAACGACCTCCAGCAAATTATTTGCCGCAGGGTCGTTTTCATAAATTACTTTTATATCCTCTTTGAGTTTTTCAATACCTCGTTTTAAGACATCAATCATTATTTTACCAGTTTCGCGAACTTTCTTTTACCTGCTTGTAATACTACATCATCTGTCAAAGAAATTACATAAGCGACATCGGCAATTTTTTCACCCCCGATTTTTACGCCGCCGCCTTGGATTAAGCGTTTGCCCTCGCCTTTGCTTTGGGTAAAACCAAGTTCAAGAAGCAAGTCAACAAGCGCTTTGCCCTCTGCACCTTTAACTTCTTCGATATCATCCGGAATACCTTTATTTGAAAAGACATTAATAAATTCTTCCTGTGCCTTTTGCGCACCGTCTTCGCCATGGTATTCAGCGGTAATTGTGTGCGCAAGCTGCATTTTAATGTTACGCGGGTTGACTGACGGGTCTTTGAGTTGTTCTTCGACTTTTTTCAAGTCTTCATCTGAAATATCAGTCAAAAGGTCAAAGTATTTAACGATTAAAGTATCAGGAATACTCATCAATTTACCGAACATATCTTTTGCGCTGTCAGTAAGCGAGATGCAATGTTCCGGGTAAGTTTTAGACATTTTAACAAGTCCGTCTGTACCCTCAATGAGCGGCAAAAGCATAACCATTTGCGGGTATTTCTTGCCGTAAGCTGCTTGAATATCACGACCGAGAAGCGTATTGAAACGCTGGTCTGTACCGCCAAATTCAATATCCGCATCGATTGCAACACTGTCGTAAGCCTGCATTAGCGGATAGAAAAATTCGTGGATAGAAATCGGTTTACCGTCAGCGTAACGTTTTGCGAAATCATCGCGGGTCATCATTTGCGCGACTGTAACTTTTCCGGCAAGTTGAAGAAGTTCCATAAAGTTCAATTTATGCAGCCAGTCTGCGTTGTTTGTAACTTCAGCGTTTTCGACGTCAACAACTTTTGCCATTTGTTCAAAGTAAGATTTAGCGTTTTCTTCAACCTGTTCTTTAGTAAGTGCAGGACGTGTTTCGGATTTCCCTGACGGGTCGCCAATCATTGCGGTTGCGCCGCCGACGATTAAGACAATTTTGTGACCGAGCTTTTGGAACTCGCGTAACTTTCTCATAACAACTGTGTGACCAAGGTGTAAATCAGGTCGGGTCGGATCCATGCCCAATTTAACTCTTAAAGGCGTGTTAGTGTCGTGTGCGTGCTGTAATTTTACGGCAAGCTCTTCAATGCCGCCAGGCAAAACTTCTGTACTTCTTGCAAGTTTTTTTGCCTGATCTATAAATTCTTGTCTTATATCTACCATAATTTTCTCTCCTTGTGAGACAATTATAGCATAAACATCACAACAAACGCCACCTTATAATTTTTCGCAACCTGCGGTTAGGTATAAGATTGAAAATAAACAGAAGTACAGAATTTATAAAACGGGTCAACATAAGATTTCGTGTTTTTATAAACACACGCAACCTAAGAGGAAGGTTTTTATAAGTCCCCCCCCCCCCNNCCCCCCCCCCCGGACAATTTTACTTGCAACATAAGCATTGAAAAATTCCACGATTTTATCTGTTAGAATTTTCGCCTGTTCTTTTGTAAAATCAGTAGCAAGTAAACGACCCAAAGGCTCACGGTTTAAAAATCGTCCGATATAAAACGCTCTTTTAGAGGCTAAACCGGTTTCATCATAAAATTCTGCCAAAGTTTGAAGCCATTTTTGGATTTGAATAAATAATTTATCGTTATTTTTCTTGATACGAATATGGTCACCACCACAATGAATGCGATAATTATAATTATTTTTATCATTTAAACTATATCCGTCTCCATTTAAAACAGCCGTAAGTTTATGCACAAAAATACCGTCTTCTGCCGGCTGTACACCTTGAGGGAAACGTACCAACGGGTTTTCATCAAGTACAGCTTTTCTTATAAATAATGCCCACCCGGTGTTAGAATACATATCTTTCAAATCAGATTTATCAAAATACTTATCAATAAATACAACATTGCTATTTTCAGCTTTAGCAATGTTATAACAATTTTCATAAAAGGTTTCATCAATCGTATCATCAGAATCCATAAAATGCACAAACTCGCCTTTAGCATACGACAAACCGGTATTACGCGCTATTGAAACGCCCTCATTGACTTTGCGAATATATTTAATATTTTGGGGATACTTATTAGCATAATCAGCACAAATCTGTCCGGAATTATCTGTGCTGCCGTCGTCAACCAAAATAATTTCAACACCATTTAACGATTGAGCCAAAACAGACTCTATACACTCTGAAACATATTTTTCCACGTTGTAAACTGGAATTATAACGGAAACTTTTGTATTTTGCATTAAATAATAATAACATAAAAAAGCAAAGGCGTCCATTTATAAACGAACGCCCCTGTTAAATTCAACGTTTAACGCACCAGCCTGCGACAGCAACAGTGCCATTGCCGGTGCCAGTTCCTACATAATCATCCTGCATACCGTTAGAGAATGAAACACCCATATAAAGCGTTGTACCGGTACCATTTACCATTCTTTCCGTTGAAACATATGTTTGAACATCATAAGAATCATAATCAATCAAGTCACGGTTAACAAACATGGATACAAGCTCTCCGACATTAGGCGATCTGTAATCCCCGTCACGTTTAGTGCATTCTTTTGAATAATTTGCGAATGAGGTTCCTGACGTAAATGTCAACGGAGAAACCGCCGGATAAGGAGCGTAAAGTTGAGCGTCAAACGGATACATCGCAGTCATAAAGCCAATATCTTTACCAACAGTATTAGGTCCTTTATTTCCGTTCAAGTCGTAGATGAAGTTTGCACAAACTCTACGCTGAACAAAGAAATATCCAGCCATACTCGTAGAGTTTTTTGAAGTTGTTTCCCCGAGTGTACCGTTACAAGTTGGATTGTAATACACAACAATACTTTCACCATTCTGTGTTTCAAACGCAGCAGCCTTAGAATTTTTTACCGTAAATGTTTCAGCCACAACTGTATTATTAGTCCTTGTGCCAACCATCGCAGAATTTAACATTTGCAATGTTGTAGGTGTAGAAATCGTATGCCCTTTTAACGTGTTAATTTTTTCGGGAACGCCGCAATCCTTTAGGTTATCGCTGCAAATGTTATTTATTTTGAGAACTTTCGCCAAACCTGCGGTGATGAAAGTTTCTGCAGCATTATCCGTCGTGTCGTCAAGAGTGCCATAACCATTAAGCGCATCCATTAAAGGCAATGCTTGCGAAAATCTTGCATATAGTGCTTTTCTTTGGGTACTCCAGGTTCTCTCGTTAATGTTCCCCGTGAGCGATGGCAGAGTTATCGCGGCAACTACGCCAATAATTGTGAGGGATAACAGGATTTCCGCCATAGTAAAGGCGGTTAAGCGGCTCCCCCCCCCCCCNNCCCCCCCCCCCCTGTCAAAATGTTTACAATTCGTTTTTTCATAGTTTCTATCCTTTCTTAATTCATTATGTAACATGTTTTTATTTTCGTCAAGGTCTGAAGTAAAAAAAGGGGGGAGAACTTCTCCCCCTTAGTCCTATTTCTAAGACCAGATATTCAACAAATTTTTATTCTTTAGTCTCTGTAGTCGTTTGATTAGATTTTTTAGAGTACAAAACTGACTTTGCAGCCCGGGACGCAGGTTTTACAGCAGAACCGTAAAACAGTACGGGATAAATATCCGTAATGTCTTTTGCTTCAACGGTACAATCTGCCAACAAGTCACCGGCTTTAGCATTTCTGCCGTATGTCAAAATCCAGTCATCCGCACCACCCTCGTTAGAGCAGGAAATAACCCTATTTGGTCCGGTAGGACCATTGACATCAATATACCCATAACATGGATTGGATTCGGAACAGTAAGCCTGCGCGCCATCATATGTAAATGTCATACCATCTTCCAGCTGGAACAAACGACCTTGATTAAAGCCACCACTATCTAAAGAACGACCGTCACAGAAATTTTTCAAACCACCGCCAGTTTGAATAGCACTACCCTTACCGCTAGCTTGCCTAGCTGAAATATCCTTTTTAGCATAAGTACTTGCTTCCGCTGATGTTACAGAACTTCCCGGAACTTTAATCGTAGCTCCGGCACCATCTCTACCAGCACAACTCAACATGGCATCTGCCGGCATAACGGCATAGTTAGTAATTTCTTTTGAATTTTTCATATTCAAATTATTTTGGAATAAATGAAATAATGATGGTGTATCCGGATGGATATCACTTGAGGTACCTTTTGACGCATCTGAAGAACTATCAAAACCTATAATAGCAGGCTGTTCTGTACCTGCATCCGCACCTTCTGCATTTTTACCGGTCAAATCATACTGATTTATAGGGTTACCACCGGCATCGTCTCCGGAAGCCGTTGTAGCACCTGCATAACCGTTAGTTCCGCTAAAATCATAACCCTCTGTAGCATAATTAGCCGATGCAGCCTGGGTTAATACAGTAATACCTTTTTTAAACCCCGTTCTAAATTGAGCTCCGGCGGTATTTGCCATAAATGTTGGAATTGTCATCGCAGCAACAACACCGATAATCGCTAATGCGATTAAAACTTCCGCTAACGTAAACGCGAAAGATTTTTCTGCGGCTATTCCGTTATTTTTAAGGCTGTTAAACGCCCCCCCCCCCCCGATTTGGGTCATATTTTTTCCTTGTTTCATATAATATTCCTTTCTTTTTTTATGATTATGAACCATGTTTGAATTTTTGTCAAGATAGTATTTTTTTATGCTAAAATAAAGCTATGGAAAGAATTGATTTTATTAACGCAAAAAGAATTGTAATTAAAGTTGGTACAAACGTTTTACGCGGAGATGACGGACAGGTTTCACTCCCGCGAATTTACTCGTTTATCGAAGATATTTCTAAACTTGTCAAAGCCGGCAAAGAAGTAATTTTCATCACCTCCGGCGCGGTTGGTTTGGGTAAGAAAAAAATGGGGCTTGACAGCACTGCCGGAATGGCGCTTAAACAAGCCTGTGCCGCTATCGGACAAAGTAAATTAATGTCAATTTACGAGAACGGTTTTGACGCTTACGGAATTGTTGCGGCGCAAATACTTCTTACAGAAGACGATTTTTCAATCCGCAGCCGTTATTTAAGCCTTAGAATTACGCTCAACAAACTGCTTGACCTGAAAGTTGTGCCGGTTATCAACCAAAATGATACCGTTTCCACAATTGAACTTCTTGAAACCCGTGATGAGCGCAAAGAAATTGCCTGCTTCTCCGACAACGACAAACTTTCAGCACTTGTGGCAAGCGAACTTGACGCTGACCTTTTGATAATTCTTTCTGATATTGAGGGGCTTTATGACAGCAACCCGAAAGAAAACAAAAACGCAAAATTAATCCGCGAGGTCGATGAGGTTACAGAAGATATTATGGCACTTGCAAACGGAACCTCTGACGGTGGACGCGGCGGAATGAAAACAAAACTTGAGGCAGCAAAACTTGTAACCCGTTTCGGCGGCAAAGTTCTAATTGCAAACGGCAAAATCCCTTATATTATCGGTAAAATCTTTGACGGTGCCGATGAGGGTACAATGTTCTTACCGTCAGCCGAAAACTTATCCGGCAAAAAACGCTGGATTGGTTACGCAACCAACATTATTGGCAAAATCGTTGTCAATCAGGGTGCAAAAGAGGCTCTTCTCCAAGAAAAAAGTCTTTTGCCGATCGGTGTTGTGGAAGTCCTTGAAGAGTTTAAAAAGGGCGATGTAATCTCTATTTTGGACGAAAACCGCCACGAAATCGCGCGTGGTATCGTAAACTATGACAGTAGTTCCTGCGCGAAACTTAAAGGCCGCCATTCCAACAACATCGCAGAAATTCTCGGGTTCAAAAACTACGATGAAATCATAACCCGCGACAACATTACATTATTGTGAGGTAAAATTATGGATTTTGAAAATATTGCAAAACTCGCGAAAGCCGCATCATTAGAGATTGTGAACCTGTCAAGCGAAACAAAAAACGCGGCACTTTTAGCCGTTGCTGACGCAATTGAAACAAATTCAGAAAAAATCTACAACGCAAACCGTGCAGACCTCAAAGATGCTGAAAAACTTGTCGAAAGCGGCGAAATTACGAAATCCACATTCAACCGTCTAAAACTCGACGAAAACAAAATGCGCGATATGATTCAAGGGGTTCGTGACATTGCGAAACTTTCGGACCCTGTCAATAAAACTCTTTTGAAACGCGAACTTGACACAGGTCTTGTTTTAGAGAAAGTGACCTGCCCAATCGGCGTTTTGGGTATAATTTTTGAGGCAAGACCGGACGTAATTTCGCAAATTTCATCACTTGCTATTAAATCCTCAAACGCTGTAATTCTTAAAGGCGGAAAAGAGGCTTCAAACACCAACAAAACAATACTGGACGTGATAAACAGCGCACTTGATAAAGTGGAGGGTTTCCCTAAAAACGTTGTATCACAAGTTTTTAACCGTTCTGATGTCGCAGAAATGCTCAAATGCGACAAATATATAAACCTTATTATCCCGCGCGGCGGCAATAATTTAGTGAAATTCATCAAAGAAAATACAAAAATTCCGGTTCTCGGTCACGCAGATGGAATTTGTCACATATTCACAGACGAAACCGCAGACCTTGAGCTTGCTGCGCGTGTCATAATTGACGCAAAAACCCAATATCCAAGTGCGTGCAACGCGGTAGAAACGCTTTTAATTCACAAAAACTTTCCAAATCGTGAAGAATTATTGAAAAAAATCGCGGCAGCAGACGTGGAGCTAATCCATAACCCTGAAAGCTGGGCGTTTGAATATGGTGAAAAGAAACTTGCTGTAAAAACAGTTGAAAACATTGACGAGGCAATTTCACACATTAACACTTACGGTTCCGGTCACACCGACTGCATTTTAACCCGTGAGAGTGCGAACGCTGAAAAATTCCTTAATCAGGTTGATTCTGCGGGTGTTTACCATAATATTTCAACGCGCTTTGCTGACGGTTTCCGCTACGGTTTCGGCGCAGAAGTCGGAATTTCCACCAACAAAACCCACGCCCGCGGACCGGTCGGACTTGAGGGGCTTGTAATTTACAAATACAAACTTCGCGGCAACGGCGAAATCGTAGACGATTATTCAAAAGGTGTAAAACATTTTAACCATAAGGATTTAATCTAATGAAAATCGGGGTACTCGGACTTGGCTTAATTGGCGGTTCAATTTTCAAAAAACTGCGCGAATTAGGGGTTGACGTAATTGGGATTTCCGCATCACAGACCGGTGAGGGCATATTTGCGGACATCGAACGCCTAAAAGACTGCGATTTGGTTTTCGTCTGCACGGCAATGAACAAATGCCTTGAAACGCTCGACAGATTAGAAACTATCATGCCGGAAACCGCGGTGGTAACAGATGTTTGCAGCCTGAAAAGTTTTGTTTGTCAAAAAACACGTCCGTATCGTTTTATTCCGTCTCACCCTATGGCAGGAACAGAGCACAAGGGATTTGAAAACGCCTTCCCGGAACTTTTTACAGGTGCAAAATGGGTTTTGACACCGGTTTTTGGGGATGAGGGGCTTGAACTTTTACGCGGCGTGATAGAACAGCTCGGCGCTAAACCGATTATCACAACGCCTGAAAAACACGATGAGGCTGCAGCATTGATTTCACACATGCCGCTGATTGTAGCACAGGGGCTTTTTATGTGCGCAGAGGATAACCCTTTGGCACTCGAAATGGCTGCAAGCGGCTTCCGGGATATGACGCGGCTTGCACTTTCAAACGAAGAAATGGCAAACGATATGTTCACAATGAACAGCGTTAACATTCAAAACGGGATTTTGAAACTATATAAGTCACTCGGCGAACTCACACACGGCAACTACCGCGACAAAATCAGAGAAATTAAAACAAAACGCGCTAAAATGTTTTAAATATTTTGTTTATAAACTTTTCTTGAATACTGTTCGATTTCAGGGGTGTCGATTTCAAACACGTGAATCCTGCCCGGTGCAATATCCACACGAAGTTCGTTATCCATTGCCTGTAAAATACTTTCTTTTCCGTATGACGGCAGAAGGTTGTCCAATTCCTGTCCTTGTTTCATTGTCGGAACCTGAATTATGCCCACAACGTTTCTGTTAACGTTTTTATTCGCAACAACAAGCAGGGTTTTTCCGTCTTTATGACGCGCATAAGTCACGAGTTGGTCGTTCTTATCGCCCCATTTGTTGAGTTCAATAAATGAACCGTTAAGAATTAAATCTTTATATTTTTCACGCAGGTTAAAAGTTTGTTTGAGGAAGTTTGCGATTTCAGGGTGGTTGCCACCTGGACGTTTTGACTTATTGAAAATATCCAATCTTCCGCGGTGAACGGTCATTTCTGCGCTATCGGTATCTGTTACCAACGGATTAAACATATCCTCGTAACGATAGAGGAAGTAATCACCTGTTTGGTAACCGTCAATATAATAAGGGTTTGTCATCGGAAGCGTTGCCTGCAAGCCGCTAATCAGGTTACAGTACATTGAACCGCCGTGAAACATCGCAGAAATATCATCGTGAGAGGCAAACGAACCAATAAGCGATTTTCTTTCCGGCATTTCGTATGACATATTGAGATTATCTTTTACATAATCAATCAATTCAGTAGCGGTTTCCCATTCAGGGAAAAGGTGATATTGACCGTAATATGAGTCAAAACCGGCACGCAACAAGTCTTTCGGGCGGTCATGCATCATATTTGCCTGCGGTGAGGCGTCTTCGTAGGTGTAAGTTTCTGCAAGCCAACCGAAGTTCGGGTCTTTTTCGTGTGAATATGGAATTATAATATCCCAAAATTCAACCGGTTTCGCACGGGCAACGTCCGCCCTTATTCCGTCAATACCTAATTCTATACACATATCAACGTATTTTTTATGTTCGTGAACAAGCGCCGGATTTAAAATTCTGCGTCCTTCATCCTCCCACGGCTGAAACATTCTGATATCATTCCAACCTTGAGGAGTTTTCGCAAGTCCATCCTCTTCCATTGCCATTAATTCCGGTCTGTTAACAAAGAGTTCGTAAGACGCGCAGCTTGGCAAATCAAGCATTACGCGGATTCCGCGCTCGTGGCACGCGTCAATAAACGCTTTAAACTGTTCTTTATCCGTTCTCGGGTCGTCCGGCTCTATAAGTGCAGGGTCAATACCTAACAAATCTTTTGGTGCATAAACAGAACCCGCTGTACCCATTGCTTTTAATTTTCCCGGCTGGTGAATAGGCAGAATGTGAAGTGTATTAAAACCTGCCTCTTTAATTTCATCCAAACGCGAAATACCTTTTAAGAAAGTTCCGATTTCTTCGCCCTCTTCAATATAATCGTTTCCGTTATAATCTTGGGCAGAGAAAGTTCTCGGGATTATCGCCAAAATTTTTGCCTCACCGTTTTGAAGTTCGGCTTTAAAATTATTTTTATAATCAGCAAGTTTTTCATTCTTTTTGTCCAACTCAAGACCGTGAACGCCGTTTAACTGCTTTTTGCCGATTTCGTTCAGTTGAAACGCATTAATCAGCGCAATTGATTCAAGGTACTTGTTCAAAACATTTTCCCCGCCGTTAGTTATAGGTGTTTGGGCAGGTTTCTTTGATGATGAAGACCCTTGTGACTTCACCGTATCAACTCTATTCATTACCAAATTTGTAGAAATACTGTTAATCATTATTGTACCTGCTCCTTAGGTTTCGGGGTTTTACCAAAGAAGAATTGAGCGCCGACTGTTATAGCGAAAATTCCTATTCCTAATCCGCCAAACAGTTTCATCCAAGCTCTTGCGTTATGTTTTTTGGTCGCATATTTCATTGCAAGGTCGTCCATTGAAACACCTGTTAAGAGGAATTTATACTTATTAGAAACACGTTTATATTTTGGTTTAATATAGTTTGGATTATCAGGTCGTTGTTTTTGCGGATGCATTTTCATGTCGTATTCCTGTAATACTTTATCGCTTTCCATATAAGAATTTGGTCTTATGAAATAGTATTCATTACCGAATGTCTCAAATGATTCCTGACGGTATCTTGCAATTTTTTCCGCCAATTTTTCACCTAGAAGTTTTTTGGATTGCGGATGCATGCTATCATTATAGATTAATTGCATACTGCTGCGATACAAATTACTATCAGCCGAAACATCTCTGTATCCCTCACGTCCGGCTTTATAATATTTATTAACAATTCTGCCGTCACGAACTTCAATATTTGAAGTATCACCGTAATTAGGGCGAGGGTTTCCGTTAAAGAAGAACTTAACCGCAAAATCTGAACGGTGCGCAAACAATGTTGAACGTTTTGAAAGCTCAACGACTTCCTCCTGAACCTCACGGCATAAACCGTTGCCCAGCAATCCGCTTACATTGGTCATTGTCGCAAGTCTGCGGTGCATATCAAGAGTATTGATAAGTCTGTATAATGTACTCTTAACGCCCATAAGTCTGTTTTTAGCATAGGATTTTAAAACAGCCTTTTCAGAATTTGGCTTACCGCCGGCAAGTGCTTCTGCCGTGTCTTCTAATCCCATTTCAATCAATTTTTTAGCCGTTGGGTTCAAAACTCTGCTGATAGTTTGTTCAAAGAATGTTACGTTTCCTTTTTCAGAAACTATACCCTCAAACTCATCCATACGTTTTGCCACTTCTGCAAGTTTGCCCATAACGCTTTCAAACTCTGATTTATCTGACGCAATTCTATCCATTGATGAACGTATAACTTCATTCATCATATCCCTGTTGCCTCTGGCTTTATTCATATCTTTCCAAGGAATATTCAAAGCCTTGAAGATATCTTCCTGCGATTTATTCCAGAAGTTTGCAAGTTTTGTTTCCTCTGCAGCTGAAAGCTCTTTGAATAAGTAATCTTTTACAATCTCAATTTTGTTATCAACAGTTGTAAGTTCTCTAACGAGAGTTCTCAAAACGCCTTGAAGTTTTTCATCAAGTTTCACCGCCGGACGGATTGTACGGAATCTGTTCACAGAACTTTTTGCATTAACTCTGTTGTTTAAAAGCATTAAGATATTTTCTTTTGCAACACGTTCTGATTCCGGAAGCCCTGCGTTATAAGTTTCAAGTTTTTCAACAATTTTATTACTAATCAAGGCATTAAGTTTTACAAAATCGCCTTTTGACAAATCCCGATTGATAAAGTTGCCGCCGGAAAGCCACTCTGTTAATTCATCAATGTTCGGCATTATTGCCTTAAATACCGGCGAATCCTTACCAAGTTTTTTAGAAAGATTTTTCTCTAAAACTTTAAGCATTTTGTCGCCGTCTTGTTGTTCCAAAATGGACTTGTTGCTGGTTAATAACGCACGTAAATCTGATTGCAATTTTGCATCAACCATAGGGTTTGCTTCGTAAGAAACTATTTCGCAAATTTGATTTACAATATTTTGGTCTAAAGCCTTACCTTTGTGGAGCTCTAGAAGAGAATCCAAACGTTTATACATATCGGAATTTTCAGCATCGTATTGAGCCTCAAGAGCTTTAGAAAGAATTTTCTTATTTTGTTCACTTCTGATGTAACCGCAAAGATTTTTAACCGGTTGTTCAGCCTGGTTACAAATCAAAGCACTCATAATCGGTACCGCAAAACCTGCTGATAACATCCACAAAGTATTATCCTGGGTCGCAATTTTTTTCATTCGGTTTTGAATATAATCGCGGCGGTTGTTCATATCTTTAGGAACACCCATATAATCGCCGATTTTATAGATTTGTTGTTCGCTGTATAAATCCCAAGGAATATATTGCGGGTCGTTAAAGAAGAGTTTTTCTCTATCCATGCTGTCTTTGTAGTGCTGACGTACATTGAACCCGTGGATTAATTTAGTAGGTAGTTGAATTGCTACAGCAGGCCAAATCGCCATAGAAGCCAGGAATGAACCAATTCCGACAAATTCCATAGCTTTTGAAGACGCTGTCTGTCTTCTTGTTGCAAGGTAAGTTGCCAACGCAGCACCACCTGTTACCATTCCGATTGAATTCAATTTACCTAATTCGTGGTCGTTTGCGGTTCCGTTAAAACCTTTTTTCAAAGATTTTAAATCATACGCAAACCCGTCAACCATGTGTTTCGGCGCATTAAAAATGTTTGTGTGAACCAAATGCCCCTCTGGCGGCAAAGGTTTAATCAAGTCGTCTCTTAATGCATACGGATTTTCCTTATCCTGCGGCTGCTCACGCAAGGTCGGGAAAAAGCCTTTATATGTAAGTGTACTGTTTTTAATCTTATCTATATTCACTAGCACACCTCATACTTTTCTGATTGAATAATAACATTTGACGCATCCAAACCATCCGGCTTTTTGGAGTAATTCATAACATTTGCAACGCCAAGCACTGTCGCAAGCGCAGATAATCCGAGCATTATCTTGCCCCCGTGTTTCTTAATGCCATGCCCTTCACCGTTAAAGAACAGTTTTGCACTTTCTTTCGCCGCTGTACCAAATGAGGAACAGGTTTGTTTAAATTTTTCTTTCTTCCAGAATTTCAAAGTCGCCTTATCCATAAAGCCTTCCCAAGGTTTCTGCATAGCAAAACCTACTGCTGTCGCAGCCCATAGGTATGATGAAATGGTTTTTGCCATATTGGATTTAACAACAATCTCTCTGATAAGCGGTTTTACATCCTGGTCAGAATCGTTTAAATCTTCGCCAAGCCCAAGTTTCTTGGCAATTTTATCATAGTATTGATTTCTTACTTCACCCTTGCTGTCGTCACCGTATAGCAAATCCCAACGAGGGAACTCGATACTTTCAAACACTTTGTGATATTCAATACTTACAACATCAGTATCGTCAACACTGTCAGGCAACTCGTTTACAACTTTTGCGTAAGGAAGTTCGGTATCAACGCCGGTAATATGTTTTACCGGTGTGGTGATAAAACTTTTGGAAATATTTTTTGCAAGTCCGTAGAAAACTACACCCAGTGCAAGTTTTTTACCAACAACATCAGCTTTGCTTTTATCAAAATGTGAGAAGTATTTATTTGCGAGGTTGAAAACACCCATTAACATGCCGCTGCCGACAAGATACGGGATTGTACCCATAGTGAGAAATTCATAGAAATTAGAGTTTTTGTTACCCGTAATACCTTTTGCCGGGTAAATTGTGAGTGCATTAGTGAACTTATCAAATCCTATACGTGTTCGTGTGACAAAATTATTCTTCAAAAGCGTATCGTGAGAGTAGTCGAGTTTCTTCTCCTGTTTATCCGACGACGCAAATGATAAATTCCGATTATTTATGTCATTCCCTAAAGGTGATATCATTTAAATAATTCCCCACACTCACAAATGTTATGGTTTTAACACTTATGAACAGATTTTTTTGTTAGCATGCAGCTTTTAATTTAACATTTTTTTACAAAGGGCTAACGGTTTAAATAAAAGAAAACGCTAGTAAAAATCCCTGTTATAACACAGTAGATACCAAAAATATTAAGTGAAAAATTAGAGACAAATTTCAAGAAATATTTTATGCAGAGATATCCGACTAATCCTGAAACAATCGTACCAACGATTATTTCAACCCAATTGTAAGTCAAAAGTTCTGATAAATCAAGTTTAATGATAGGATAAACCATAGATGCCCCGAGAATAATCGGTATACTGAGCAGGAATGAAAATCTTGCGGCACTGGTTCTGTCTAACCCGCAGAAAAGACCTGTTGCGATAGTCAACCCTGAACGTGAAAATCCCGGTAACGCCGCCAAACCTTGTGCTACTGACATTAAAACCGCTGTTTTCAAATCCACTTCACTTTTTTGCGGAGCTTTTTTAGATAAATATTCACTCAAGAATAAAACGCCCCCTGTAATTATCAGAAGAATCCCAACGACAAACGGGAGATAAATCAATGCTTCCGCAACTTCGTGCAACGGATACGCAATTAGTACCGTTACAAAAGTACCAAGCAGAATAAAAAATCCAACTCTTGCGTTCAAATCCGAAAAATTACGGGTTTTCAAAGCGTTCCACATTGCCTGCAATATTACCCAAATGTCTTTTCTAAAGAAAATCAAAACAGCAATAAGCGTTCCAAGATGCAGCATTATGTCAAAAAACACTTCCTGCGAGGACTGCTCGGCAATTTCAATACCTTTAAACACCTTATAAAAATTTGAAGTAAAAACAAGATGTGCAGAACTTGAGATTGGCAAAAATTCGCTCAACCCCTGAACTATTCCCATTAAAATCGCCTGAATTAAATTCATCTTACACCTCGTAATATGACGCGCAGGAAGACTGCGTTTCCCACACTGAAACCTTACTGATTAAAACAATTTTTTCTTTTAATTTGTAATAAATAAATCTTGCAATCATTTCGCTTGACGGGCTTTCACCTTTAAATTCCGGAAGCTCATTGATATCAACGTGATCAAGGTATTCCAATACAGCGTTAAGCTCTTTTTTCAAAACCTTATAATCAATCAAAATATTACTTTTATCAAGGTCTTCCCCTTGCGCATAAGCCTCAACCATCCAATTATGACCGTGTTGGTTTTCACACGCGCCAGAATAGTTCAATAAATGATGTGCTGCAGAAAAAAATGCCTGCGTCTTAATCTCAAACATATTAACAACTCCTTTTACCTTCTGAAACCGTTCTGATTTTCTCAATACCCTGCGCATCTAAAATGAAGTCGCAAAGTTCTCTGACTGCGCCGCGTCCGCCGTCTTTAGCAGAAACAAAATCCGCGACGTCCAAAACTTCTTCCACTGCGTCCGCAGGACAACATGCAAGTCCGACTTTTTCCAAAATGCACAAATCCGGCAAATCATCACCCATATATGACACATTTTCAAAAGTCAAATTATATTTTTTCATAATCTCTTCAAGCGCCGGAAGTTTATACTTCTGCCCTTGATAAATCTCCGTAATATTGAGGTTTTCAGCGCGATGTTTTACGGTTCCGTTGTTGCGCGCCGTGATAATGGCTGTCACAAAACCTGATTGCGCCATACGAACCAGTCCGTGACCGTCTTTAACGTTAAAAGTCTTATACTCAACGCCGTTTTCATCATAAGTTACACTGCCGTCAGTCATAACTCCGTCAACATCAAACGCCATAATTTTTATTTTCTTTGCCTTTTCAATCAATTCTTCTCTCGAAAGCATAATGCACTCCCTTTGAACCCATTATACAACAAATATAGTATTTTGTTATAAAAAGATTGAATTTTCTCTGAACCGTACCGAAAACTTAAATATGGATGATGCAAAAAAATTTATAAATAGAATAAAACGAAAGATAAATGATTCAGATTGTCCGCGCCTGGATTTGAATTTAAGTAATTTTTCATTGATTGAGGCAGCAAAAGTTTTGACCCTGACCTCGACCTACCATTTTAACAAATACCCGAAAGGCAAGCTAAAATGTCAGGTAAGAGACATACAAATGAAAAAAGTGCTTTCAGAATTTAACTTAAGAAATTTAGAATTGGTTTGTTAAAAACGCCCCAGGGGGCGTCTTTTAGCGTTTCACACACCATACATAGAGCGACTCGTTTAGTGACTTATCGTCGACCTGTCCTGGATACGTTCCTAAACTAATCATAAGTCCTTGAATAATATTTCCTGATGATATTTTTTCAGAAGACCAAAAACGCTTACCGTCCATTGTAATATTATTTCCCTGCAATAAATTCTTATTAACAAACATTGAAATATCTTCTTCAACATTTGGTACTCTGTAATCGCTATCGTAGTTTGAACACGCTTTTATTGCAGAACGAAATCCATAAGTGCTATCTAAATATTTATTAGCAGGTACAGGCGCAACAATTTTGACATCTGAAGGATACATAGCCGTCATAAATCCAATATCTTTACCAACGGTATTTGGACCTTTATTGCCGTTTAAATCGTAAATAAAATTCGCACAAACTTTATTTTGTATATAAAACCCACTACCACCCATCCACGGATTTTCCTTTAGACTTCCGATACATCTAGGATTGTAATAAACAAGAATGCTTTCACCATTTTGGGTTTCAAATGCGGCAGCTTTAGTGTTGAGCATAGATGTCGAACCACCATACCCGTCACTGGCTGAACTCGTCATATAGGAATTTAATGTCGTCATATCCACAGGAACAATAAAATTTACACCTCCAATTGTAGTAATTTTTGAAACAATACCACAGTCTTGCAAGTGTTCATTGTCACAAATATTGTTTATTTTAAGGACTTTTGATAGCCCGCCGGTCACAAAAGTTTCAGCGGCATTGTCGGAGTTATCTCCATAACCATTGAGCGCCGGCATTAGGGCAATCGCCTGTGAAAATCTCGCATAAAGCGCTTTTCGCTGCGTGTTCCAGGTTCGCTCGTTAATGTTGCCCGTCAAACTTGGTAACGTTATCGCGGCTACTACGCCTATAATTGTGAGGGATAACAGGATTTCCGCCATAGTAAAGGCCTGTTGAGCACGCCCCCCCCCCCCCTGCATGTGGTAATACATTTTTCTTGTTCATAATTTCTATCCTTTCTTAATTCATTATGTAGCATGTGTAAGGCTTTGTCAAGCGTTGACCTAATTTGAATTATAATATATAATAATACAAAATAGGAGTTAGAATATGAAAGAAGTTTATAGTAACGAACAAAGACGCTGGTATGATAAAGATCCGATTTTATCAAACGCTGTTAAAACACTTGAGAATTCTGATGATGAAACCCAAATTCGCATCGCATTGAATCTTATTAAAATCATTATTGAGCACAACATTGAAGACGGTCAGTGTGAAACGGTTGAAGACATCATTAATGCGGTAGGTTCAGGACTTGAAGACACCAGAAAAGGACGCTGGTATGACATTGATTCAACAATCAGAACGGCAATGAACATGCTCCAAAACTGTCCGGCAAATACTCAAAGAGTTATTGCGCAAGAAATGGCGCAATTAGTCGTTAAGTCAATCAAAAAAGACGACGCAGAAGAAGAGTAGTTCCTACACTTAAAATTTTACACAACAACCTTATTGGCTAAACCCGCTGTAAGGTTGTTTTTTAGTGTTCGGTGGTTAGTTCTTCCCAAATGCTTGGAACAACTACTAACGCAGTGTACACAATAAAACCAAATAGAATTAAGTTGATAGCTTCCATAATTATCCTCCTTATGTACGCATCTCACTATTATTATTCCCATAAATTAAATTTTCATAACAATATAACATCAAATATCAATCTAAAGTTGTATAACCCGCGCGTTTGTGCAATAATTCGCGTATGAATATTTTACAGGAATTTGATACAATCACGGCAATAGCGACCCCGCTGGGCACAGGTGGAGTAGGTGTTATAAGGATTTCGGGCGATAAAACTTATGAAATTCTGGCACGCATATACAACAAAACCCCTGAAACCGGTAGAATTTCGCACGGTTGGATTTTAGATGGCGATAAAAGAATTGACGAGGTAATCGTTTTGCCTTTCAAAAAGCCTCATAGCTACACTGGCGAAGATGTTGTCGAAATCCACTGTCACGGCGGGATTAATGTTGTCAAAAATATTCTTGACCTAATTATCAAAAACGGCGCCCGCATTGCTGAAAAAGGTGAATTTACAAAACGTGCGTTTTTGAACAAAAAAATGGACTTATCCCAAGCAGAAGCCGTAGCGGATTTAATCCATGCCAAGACAAAAAACTTTGCAAAACAGTCTGCGAAAAATCTTTCCGGGGTTTTGGCGGAAAGGATTAAGGAAATCCGTGCCGAAATTTTTACGGTTTTATCACGGATTATCGCTGGGATTGACTTTCCGGAGGACGTAGCGGAGCCGGAATATTCATATTTAACAGAAAATTTTGAACGCATTATTGCTGAAATCGACAAAATTTTAGAGGGCGCAAAATCCTCCAATATAATGCGTCAGGGCTTAAAGATTGCTATTGTAGGACGTCCAAATGTCGGGAAATCCTCACTTTTTAATACGTTATTAAATCTTGAACGTGCAATTGTAACAGATATTGCAGGCACGACGCGTGATGTTTTACGTGAGAATTTGGATTGGGATGTTCCGATTACGCTTATTGATACCGCGGGAATCCGTGATACGCAAGATGTCGACAAAGTAGAAGAAATCGGGATTGAATATTCAAAACAAGCGGTAGAGGAAGCTGATTTTGTAATCTTTATTTACGACTCTCATGCCGGTTACAGCGCGGAAGATGAAAAAATCTTTAAACTTTTAGGTGACAAAGAATACATCATCGCAGCGAACAAAACCGATTTGGGCGTAAAAGAGTTAATAGACGGGGCATTAGCGATTTCAACGTTCACCAAAGAGGGATTGGAAGAATTAAAAGAACGTATAAAAAAATACAGTTATAACTTCTCAAATGAAGATATGGAGTTCACAACGAACACTCGCCAGCAAAATTGCCTTGAAAACAGCCGAGAGTCGCTAATGAATGCGTTAGTATCTGCGAGAAACCACGAATTACAGGACTTAATTTCCATAGATCTCAAGTCATCATTGCTTTTTCTGGATGAAATCACGGGAGAAGTTATAACAGATGAAATTTTAAATAATATCTTTGAACACTTCTGTATAGGCAAATAAAAAGACTTTAACGCTTGATACAACGGACGTGAATTGTATAGCCGTCACCATCAGAATAAGCAGTCCAATAGCCGTTTTCGGCCATTGAATACATTACCCCCGGGGATTGATATGTTGACGACCAGATAGTTTGATCTGCCGTATCAACGATAAATTTATTAACCCAAATAGATGAAAGTTCTTCAATATTAGGCAACCGCACATCATCACCCTGCTTTCGGCATATTGCAGACGCTTGTTTCCCATGTGCGGCTCCAAGCACACCTTTATAAGGCATAGGAGCGACTACGGCGGTATCAGTCGGGTAAAATACCGTAACAAAACCTATGTCTTTGCCTACAGTATTAGGACCTTTTGCGCCGTTCAAATCATAAATAAAGTTCGCACACATCATAGTTTGCGCAAAGCCTCCGGATTTAAAGCAGCTTGGATTATAGAAAGCTATAACACTCTCACCGTTAGCGGTCTCAAACGCAGCAGCTTTAGTATCTATTCCGTGATATTGTAGATGATCAAACCTATGTGCAGACGAAAAACCCGGATTTAACTCATATAAAGTTATAGGCATAGACATCGCAGAGCCGCCGGCTAAAGGATTGATTTTCCCCGTAATGCCACAGTCTTGCAAGTGTTCATTGTCACAAATATTGTTTATTTTAAGGACTTTTGATAACCCGCCGGTTATAAAAGTTTCAGTTGCTGTATCAGGGTTATCTACACCATACCCATTCAGTGCCGGCATTAGGGCAATTGCTTGCGAAAATCTCGCATAAAGTGCTTTTCGTTGAGTATTCCAGGTTCGTTCGTTAATGTTGCCCGTCAAACTTGGCAACGTTATCGCGGCTACTACGCCTATAATTGTGAGGGATAACAGGATTTCTGCCATAGTGAAGGCCTGTTGAGCACGCCCCCCCCCCCCCTGCATGTGGTAATACATTTTTCTTGTTCATAGTCTCTATCCTTTCTATTCCCATTATGTAGCATATGCAAGGCTTTGTCAAGAATAAAAAAGCTCCCTTTCGGGAGCTTTTTATTAATTACGCTTTATGTGAATTCAGCTTTTGTGCCATTGCATTCTTAGCTTTTTCATTATTTATGCGTCTTTGGTTTATGATATCCATTTGTAAATCTTTAATGTCTCTGAAATTTTGAGCAGCTACTTTACTTTTTTGTGCGCTGTGGTCAAATGCGTGAGCAAGTGCTCCGACTACTACCGCAAACGGTGCCAGAGCTAAGGCATATTTACCGACACTCTTCACTGAAGAAGGTGTATTTTGCGCTAACTTTCTTGTACCTGATACTAAAGAATCTACAAGTGAATTTTTATTGAAGTTTTCACCAAATTTTGTCATTTTCTTTTGCATATTAACAACAGTTCTTGATGAAATTTTATCTGTTAATGCTGAAATACCTTTTGGAATATAATGAGCTGCGGCAAACGCGGCACCGATAGTTGCTAGCATTGTGGTTCCAGGGTGCTTTCTTTCAAAGTTTCTAACACCGTCAGAATTTTCAGATGCTTTTCTTTTTGCCATAACAGTTCCGTCAACAATAGCAAAAAGACCAACTAAACTTAAAGCGCTTGCAAGTCCTACAGCAGTTCTTGCGGCAGCGCCGTTAAGATTTTTACCAATTGTATTAAAGAATTTTGTTGTTAAACCTTTAGGAGCATCTTCGGCAAGTTCTTTTGCCATCATTTTTCCGTCCATACCGCGGGATGCTAATGCTGAATTAATACCGCATAAAACCGGAATTGATGCGATTAAACCGTTTGAAATTTTTTGGTGTTTTTTGTCATTTGTTTGAATTGACGCGCTTTCACGTGCAATCGCTTTAATTTGGTTATCATTAAGCATCAAAATTGCGTCTTCTTGCTGCCTAATTGCGGCTTCACGCGCCTTACGTGCTTTTGATTTACCAAACTCCAAATTACTATTTATTGCTTGAATTTGCATACACACACCTTCCATTAGTTACTTTATTATAACAAGATAAAACCTATGAGTAAATTTTTTTGCTAACATGTGGAAAAATTCTTCATAATTTGTTACAAAACGCGCAAGCCGGTACTCGCGGTGTTGACACGCGAGAGCGTGGCAAGCAGGCGAGTACAATATCAGCGACGTTTCAGATTTGACGATTGCAAAGCAATCGAGACAAATCTGTCAGGAGCGTTCTACTTTTTTTCATGATATTATACCCTATATGAAAAAGTTTTACATCCACACTATGGGCTGCAAATCGAACCAATTCGAAAGCTCAATAATTATTGAAAACCTGATTGCAAACGGAATGGAACAGGTTAAAAACATTGAAGAAGCGGATATTTTTATACTCAATTCATGCACGGTAACACATAAAAGCGACAATGAGGCATTTTATCTTTTGCGCAATGCAAAACATAAAAACGCAAACATCATAAATGTTTTAACCGGCTGTATTGCGCAGGTAGAAAAGGATGAACTTTTAAAACAGGATTATATTGATTTTGTAATCGGAAACGATGAGAAATTAAAACTTTACGAGCATTTGCAAAGCGGTGCCAAAGTAATTGCCGGTGATATTATGCACCGCCAAAAATTCACCCCCGCAACGCTTTCGGACATGACCAAAACCCGTGCGAGTCTTAAAATTCAAGACGGCTGCGACAATCGCTGCACATATTGCATAATTCCGTTTGCGCGCGGCAAAAGCAGAAGTGCCGAAAGCAAATTTATTATTGAACAGATTAACAATTTTGCGGATAACGGATTTAAAGAAGTTGTGTTTACTGGTATTCACATCGGACAGTGGGGCAAAGATATCGGTTTAGAACTTTTAGACCTTTTAAAAGAGGTAGAAGAAAAAACACATATCCACCGCTACCGGCTGGGTTCGCTAAACCCGCTTGAGATTACGGATGAAATGCTGGGATTTTTGGCGAAATCCGAAAAATTTGCGCCGCATTTTCATCTTTCGCTGCAATCAGCGTGCAATAAAACTTTGCGTTCAATGAACCGTTTTTACACTGTTGAATTTTATCTTGACCAAATTGAACGGATAAATTCAATGTTTAACCTGCCGTTTTTGGGCAGCGACATTATTGCAGGGTTTGCGGGCGAAACCGAAGAAGATTTTGAAATAACCCGCCAAAACCTTGAAAAATCGGGGCTTACGCAAATCCATACATTCCCGTATTCAATTCGTCAGGGCACCGTAGGCGCAGAACGCGACGGGCATTTACCGGACAGCGTCAAAGAAGAACGCGCAAATATTATCAAAGAGATTTCCAAACGCAAATACGAAAAATTTGTCACGAAAAACATTGGAACTATTCATGAAATACACATAGAAAAACGCCCTCAAAAAGCCACAGGGCTTTTGAAAGGCGTTAGTGAAAATTATTTAACAATAGTGACCGACAGCAAAGATTTAAGCCTGACAAACACGTTGCAAAGGGTTAAAATCACAAGAGCTTGTGACGGTCAAATTTATGGTGAACTTATCGGTTAACGCTTGACACATATAACCGTATATACCCCGTCCCTCGGATATATTCGAAACTGTCCCATTGGGAAATCCAGTACACGCCCCAAAAGTTCGCCGTTATATAGCGTAGTAGAGGAAGACCAAACTCTTGACCAGGAATCCTGATAACCTATTAAAGAACGGTTTGTCCATAAAGAAAGCAGCTCTTCAAAAGTCGGAATCCTGCTTTCGGTATCAGATGCGGTACATGCTTTTCCGGCGTCTTCCTGTTTCGCTCTGGTGTTATATAATAAGGGCATTGGTGCCGCAACCACCGGGTCAGACGGATACATAACCGTTAAAAATCCCATATCTTTGCCTATCGTATTTGGACCCTTTGTGCCATTCAAATCATATATAAAATTTGCGCACATTTTAGGCTGTACATAGTAGCTGTTTGCTTCATTTAACGAGCCTGCACATTTAGGGTTGTAATAAACGACCAAACTTTCACCATTTCCGGTTTCAAAAGCTGCTGCACTAGTATCAATTTGCGAATATCTCCATATCGCTCCACCAGTCTCAACAAAGGAACCGTTGAACATATCATTAAGTTCCACAAGTGTTTTTGGTATTGAATTAATTGGAGCAGCTTTAAGCGTTATCCATTTTTCGGCAATACCGCAATCTTTAAGGTGCTCGGCGTCGCAAATGTTGTTAATTTTCAGAACTTTAGATAATCCTGCTGTAATAAAAGTTTCAGCGGCTGTATCAGGGTTATCTACACCATACCCATTCAGTGCCGGCATTAGGGCAATTGCTTGCGAAAATCTCGCATAAAGAGCTTTTCGTTGGGTATTCCAGGTTCTCTCGTTAATGTTGCCCGTCAAACTTGGTAAAGTTATAGCCGCAACTACGCCTATAATTGTGAGGGATAATAGGATTTCCGCCATAGTAAATGCGGTTAAGCGGCTCCCCCCCCCCCCNNCATGTGGTAATACATTTTTCTTGTTCATAGTCTCTATCCTTTCTATTCCCATTATGTAGCATGTGCAAGGCTTTGTCAACCTGCAAAAAAGGGAAGTTTTTAACTTCCCTTTTCAAGTTCTGCAAGTTTTTTATAAAGTTCCAGTTGTGCATCAGTCAAGGTTTTAGGAACCACAATCCTGATTTTTGCATTTAAGTTGCCATATCCGCCGTCTTTTTTCGGCAATCCAAGGTCTTTAAGCCTTAAAGATTGACCGCAAGAAGTCCTTGGCGGAATTGTAATCGTAATCTTTCCATGCGGCGTTGTAATCTCTTTCTTACAACCCAAAACCGCATCACTCGGCGAAACATCAACTTCTTTTGTAAGGTTAAAACCATCAACAGTATATTCAGGGTCTTTCACATTAACAATAAAATATAAATCGCCTTTGTTTCCGTATTCATCAGCTTTGCCCTCGCCGCGTACACGAATTTTTTGACCCTCTTTGACATCTTTAGGAAGTTTAACTTTAATCGTTCTTGGCTCACTTACAATTCCGGTACCGCCACAGTTAGGACAATAGCCGCCACCGTTACAGTGCTTGCACTTTGACATTTCGGTATAGGTTACTGAAATAGGTTTTCCCTCTAAAACCTCTTTTACCGTTACGTTAAGATTTTTGGTAACATCCAAATCTTTCGGTTCAGGTTTTTGGGCACGCCTACGGGATGACGCACGTTCAAAACCGCCCATATTTGAATAAGCAGCGCCGCCGCTCATCATATCGCCAAATAATGAGCTAAAAAAGTCAGAAAAACCACCTTGAGCGCCCATTGAGCTGAAATCAAATTGTTGATAACCGCCCTGACCGCCGCCAAAACCAAAGTTTTCAAATCCGGGAGGCGGGGTGTAATCAGCGCCGCCCTGCCAGTTTGAACCTAAACTGTCATAACGCTGACGCTTTTGTTTATCTCCAAGAACTTCATAAGCCTCGTTAATATCTTTAAATTTTGCTTCGGCTTCTTTTGTTTTATTAACATCAGGGTGATATTTGCGAGCGAGTTTTCTATACGCAGATTTAATCTCGGAATCACTTGCTTCACGTTTGACACCCAGTATTTCGTAGTAGTCTTTGTATTTCATAATAATCTCCTATATTAATGATAATACAAAAACTATACGATTTTATTAAAATTAATTATTTCTTAATGCCCAAAACGCAACACAATGAGTATTGTGTTGCGTTTTATGATGTCTTTTTCGGTATCCTGCCTGAAAAACTTTAATTATTACTATAAGAGCTGTTACGAATTGTTACGCGCATATCATTATCTGCTGCAGGGGCGCGTACAACACAATACTCATTGTGTTGTACGCGGTGAAGGACAAACGTGTAAAGGAGCACAGATATGGTATCAAACATCAATTCAACCACAGCGGCACAAAAAATCAAACAGGCAGAAGCCCGCCTGGGCAGGAAGTTAACTAAAGCAGAACTTGCTGAATTGCTTAACCCGCCTAAAAAGAACAACGGTAAAGGGACAACCGTAAAACAAACCACAGCACTTAAACCCAAAGCGCTAGCTCAAAAATTCAAAGCCAGTGCAGAAAAATACTGGGGTGCGGTAGATACAGAGGAGTTCCAGAACCTACTTAAAAACGTAAATAAGGATAACGTCATCGCTATTTTGAAAGAATATGACAAAATCTCACCGGATGAAAGTTTTATCGAAATGATTTGCGATGAAAAAGGCAACAGTTCCGACGAAAGAAAAGCTGCAATTTCAAATATTTTTAACAAACTTTTGGCAAAAGCCGAGGAAGCTGGCGTTGATGTTTCGCATTTTAAGAGAAATTTTAATGCGGATTTAAATCACCAGTTCAAAAAAATTGGTTTTACAGACACTAAAAAGATGGACGAAATTGTAAATTCTTTAATCCAAGCGACCGAAAACAAACAGCAATTAACAGCCGCAGACCGGGCAGAGATTGCAAATACACCGTTATCCAAACACCATACAGCAGCGGATAAAATGCTTGCAAACCGAATAAATTCTGCCCAAAAGAGTTTTAACAACCAGCTTAAACAAGACGGTTGGGCTGGCGATGTGGCAGATTTCGCCGGTAAACTTTACGGTTCAAAGAATACTGCCGACAATATTAGAAAAGATTTGAGCCTTGCAAAAAATCAGTTTGCGCAATTAGAGGCCGCCAAAAAGCAGGGGGCAGCCGCTTATGAGGCAAAATTCCGCGAAATTTTTGGTACAGAATTTGACGCGCAAAGCATTAAAGTTTATGAAAAGAAAGAAAAAGTTTACGCTGAAGCCAGTGCACATCATAGTTTAGAAGAATACTATAAAGACCAGTCAAGCTATTTCTTAAACCGCAAGGGATTGACAGCCGAATACACAACCATGCCGGGAACAGTTCCGGTTACAGTGCAAAGTGCAACGAAAGAACAGGTTTACGCAAGAGAAGTTAAAAAATTCGCTAATTTCTTAGGCGAAGACGGTCAAAAAGTTTTAGCAGATGCACTTAAAAACGCAGGGCTTGAAAAGGCTGATGTGGATAAAAAATTTGCGTTTGTCCAAAATATGGCAAAGGATATTGCAGCCCAACTTCACAAAAACACGTTAAAAACCGGAGGCGGCAAAGAATTTAAACAAGTTCAGCACGAATACGAATATTCATATAAAGCCGCGTTTGGCGTCAAAAACGATATTATGAAACGTGTTAATGAATATAATCTTTCGCAACAAGCAGGCGCAGGAGCCGTAAAGGCTGCCGTCGTAATAGGCGCCAGCGTTGCTGCTGCGTTCACCGGGGGTGGCTCACTTGCCGTGGTCGCAGGTGTAACGGCAGGCGCAACAGTAGCAACCGAAGTTACAGATAAATTCACATCGGGTGAAGTTATAGACACCCTAAAATCTGACGGTTTAGCTGCGGCGATTAAAAAAGGCAACGAAAACACAAATTATACAGAAATCTTTAAACAAGCGGTCGTTAGCGGCGGTATGGTTTTGATTGGGGGCGGTGTCGCAAAAGGTGTACAATTCGCCTCAAAAGGTTTAACGACTGTCCAGCAAGCTGCAGCGATGTTTGGGGCAGATGTCGTCACAGGTATGGGCGCAGAAAAACTTATGACCGGCGAAATCACTGTCGAAGGAACGGTTTTCAACGTGCTGCTTTCCGGTGCAGGTAATATTGTTGCGGTAAAAATGGCAGCTAAAGCCGCAGCAAACAAAACAGACGCTGTGATTACCAAAATGCGTGAGCAATACCCTGATATGGTTGAACGTTTAGGAACTTACAAAACTCCTGACGGTAAACCATTGTTCACACAATCAGAAATTGACGATGTTCTGCGCAATTGTACCGGAACAATCGAACACCATCCGGATAGAATTTACGCGATTTTAGACAATCCGGAAGAAATTTCATCTATTGTCCGCTATAAAAACCGGGGAGCAGGTCTCTGGCGGGCAATCGGCGACCCGTTTGACTCTACGATTAAGGCTAACCCTGCCGCATTCGGCAAAACACAACCTGAAGTGTCAGCAAACTTCAAAACGAAATTTAATGACGCAAGAAGTACTCAGGATTTAGAAGCGCTTGTTCGAGAATCTTCTACCCCTGCCGAAATTGACTACGTAATACAACAACTTGAAAGCAAGCAAATAATTGTAAATAAAAGTGCAATTGAACATATTATAGATGATGCCAAAAACAAAACAGCTTCTTTAAAAGCTAAACCGTCACAACTTATGCACCCAACCCGCACTGACAATATCGCCGGTCAGGGAATTTCATTCAAGCAGGCTCCAGACCAGCCGGTCTATAAATGTACCAAAATTGAATGGGGCAAAACTGTTGAAGAAACCATTGCCCTCAACAAGAAAAACGGTATAAATATTGAGCTTGTAAAAGACGCAGACGGCAGCTACTATATGGGTATAAAAGACATTTGGACCGAGGGCGGTTACCATAGGATTGACCGAAATTCAGCGGTTATGCAATATGGCAAGTACCCTAAAACTGACCAGTATGTTGACCAAACCTGGGCTGCGCGCAACGCCGATGCGGACGGGAATATTATGGATTGTGCCGTCATCGCAAACGACAAAGGGGCACAAATTCTTGAAAATTCTTACATCACGGAAACCGGTCAAAAAATTGATTTTTCAACTATGGAGCCGGGAACACCTGTACGCAAAGACCCTAATGCAACAGTTAATGCCGTTGCGTATGACAGCCCTCAAAAATTAACAACCCTTGAGGGACCGATTACAACTGATATAACAATGGGTGACGTTGACGGTAATGTTTATAACAATTTCAAACAATTGAAAAAACAAATTACCAAAGGGCAACTTGTTCCAAACGAAGCAGATCCGAATTCTGCAAGGTTTATAGAACTTGTTAAAGCCGGCGACGACGAAGCTGCAATTGCATTGTTGAGAAAAGCGACCAAAGACAAATCCGCCGCAACCCATGCCAAAGCAGGGTTCACTGATGAGGTAATCGAAGAATTAAACAAAAACTTCTACGGTCCGGGACTTGTTGAGGAAACGCTAAATATGGTTGATTATCTTGAAAAACAAGTTGCAGCAGGAAAACCTATTACAAAAGAACTTATTGAAAACGCAATTGATGAGTTTTCACCGGGTGCATCCGGCGGCTCTGCGGCAATGCAACGTGCAATGTTAGTAGAACACTGGCGTTACGGCGATCAGGTTTATAACGCTTACAAAAAATAAAATTAAACAAGGCGGGGAGGGTCAAACCCTTTCCGCTTTTTTAACCGGTTCAGGCATAATTTCCGAATATTCAGCATATTCTGATATTGCTTTACTCCACTGGTAAAGGATTTCTTCGGTTGAAAGTTTATATGAAATTGGTTTGCAGATATGAATAGAGACATTTTTCTTAGGTTCCGGGTTTTTCTTGTCAGGATAACCGTCCCATTTACCAATTGCAACCGGAACAATATCAGCCTGTGCTTTTTGAGCGATTACAACAAAACCTCGTTTTAAATCGTCCAATTTACCGTATACGCGAGTGCCGCCTTGCGGGAAAACTCCCAGAGACCAGCTTGTGCTAAGAATATCTTTAACCGTTTTGAAAGTTGCGATTTCAGGTTTTTCACGGTCAACCGCAAACGCTCCCAAACGTTTGACAAGCCAGTGTCTTTTATCGGTTTCTTCAAATAATTCTTTTTTTGCCATATAAGCTATCGGACGCATTACTGCCATTGAAACCATAGGCGGATCAAGTTCGGACACATGGTTCGCTGCGTATATAAGTTTATTTGCTTTTTTATGTCTAGGCAAATTCTCACGACCGCTGATAGTAAAATTATAATATTTTTTCATGAACGGAATAACCATGAAAAATATTACTCCATAGTAGAAAATTGTTCTAAAAATATTGTATTCACGAGCATATCTTCTGTTAAAATTTCTAGCCTTCTTTTCCATACTTATTCCTCATACTTAAAACCGGTAAGTTTTTCAATTGATGCAATCCAGCTTTGCACCATTTCATCAACATTATCGCTGTAAGGTATTACCTCACCTATTTTTACAACGATTTTACCTGTAAAAGGTATATTTTTCTTTTCCTGGGTACCCAAAACGCCTATTGGCAAAATTCCGCATTTAGTAACTTTTGCCAGGCTTGCGAAACCTTTAGAAACATTTTTAATAACGCCATATTCGCCGCGTGTGCCTTGAGGGAAGAGTCCCAAAACCCAGTCGGTTTTTTTAATAGACATTGCGGTTTTGATTGTTGAAGCGCCCAGTTTTTCGCGGTTTACGGCAAAAGCTCCAAGCCAATCCATCCACCAGCGAAGTAATGGATTTGTGTCGTCAAAGAGTTCTTTTTTTGCCATAAAGCTCACACGTCTTGGCATAATCCCGCATAAAAGCGGCGGGTCTAAATTTGATAAGTGGTTTGCACAGACAATATATTCGTTATTTTTAGGAATATTTTCTTTGCCATGTACCTCAAGACGGTAAATTAATTTATACCAAACCATATAAATCCAACCGCACACAAGAATTTGCCAAAAAGTTCTAAAACGGTTGAATTCAGACGCATCACGTTTACAATAATTTCTTTTTTCTTTTGCCATACAAATATTATACTACAAAACTTTGTTTTTGACATGATTTGTGGTATAATTTCTCAAGCGAAATTAAAAAAGGGAGATGTGATTATGCATACAGCGAGTTGTCCGTTAGAAAATGAGTTATTTAAGAGTGTTTATGCCAAAACTCCGGATTATATCAGAGAATTAAATCTTATAGACTTTAACGAAAAAGGAGAGTTTACATTTTTGTTAAAGAAAGAGCATCTTGAGCCTTACGATGAAGAAAAAAATCCGCAAGGTTTGGGGTTAAAAGAGTGGTTTGCGAACTATGCCAAAGAGGCGAAAGTTTCGACCGCCGGGATTCGCGGACCGCAAAATATTCTTTTCCCGCAGGATACAAGATTTCCGATTAACCTTGTAGGCATCGTTCTTGCGACTTTGGCAAAAGCGCTTGTTGCAAAAGACAAATACCCGGACAAAAAAATCGTTAAAATTGCAGGTCGCGAAGTAAGATACAATTCCGCAATGTTTTTGGAGGCAATCGCAAGAATCCAGGCGGCAAACGATATCGTAACACTTCTTCCTAACGAAAAGAAATCTATTCCTATTTGGCTTGCATCATTTTTAGCGTTCAAACTTGATTTACTCGGCGGCGAGTACATTACTTCAAGCCACGGAATTTCTGTCAAAAACGCAACAAAAGACCTTAACTCTCAAGGCAGCCAGTATCTTCCGGAAGAATCTCTTGAATTTGTTAACAAAATTCAGGAAATTTTTGACGAAACCGAACGCGTTGGCTATTATGCAATAAACTTTGCCTCTGCGCATAATGACAAAATAGACCAAAAGGTTATGAAAAAACTCAATGACGGCGTGGATTTATACGTAGAATACCTTAAATCAGGCGTTGCAAAGGACAGCAACCTGGAATTAATCAAAAACCACCCCGGCAAAATCGTAATCGAAAACGTTGGCGGTTCTGCTTACAGAACCCTTAGCCGCGTACTTGAACAACTGGGGATTGCAGAAAAGTTTGATTGGCTTAACATTGAAGAAGATCCGTTCTTCCACGGAATCGGTAAATTCAACAAAACCCCTAAAGGTGAAAATGCGTTTTATGACTATTCGGTAGACGCGACAGTTATTGCCAGAAAGCCGGATGGCGAAACATTTTTCCCTGTTATCGAAACCATGGATTACGAAAATAATATCAGAAACTATCCAATGGGTACGACGGTTCTTATCACAGACCCTGACCACGACAGGCTTACAATTGTCCAAAAAGAGCGCGTTAAAAATATAGAACTCTTTGAAAAACATGGTATTGATTATGTTCGTATTGACGCAAGAACAATCCTTGCAGTTTTCACCGCAAACCAATCATTCTTAATGCTTATGGATTTCTGGGCAAAACAATTGAAAGCTCAAAAACTTTGGGACAAGCACCCGAGATTTATCATCAAAACAACCGCGTCAGCAAAATCCTGGGATGAATGGGCAGCGAAAAACGGCGTTAAAGTTGTGAATGTTCCTGTTGGGTTCAAAGAGATTGCAAACATTATGAAAAAAGTTGAACTTCAACTCAAAAACGCGCCTAAAAAACCTGTAATCGTTGACGATGTCTTCGGCAACCCTATTAATTTGGGTGTAAATCCGCGTCTTTTATTCGGCGGTGAGGAATCCGGCGGAATGATTATGGGAACTGAAGATTTAATCAAATCAATGCACGGCAGAGAGGCAATCGCAATGAGAGAAAAGAGTGCAACAGAGGCGATTATCGTAGCCTCCGCACTTGTTTCACAACTCGGTAAAAAGACTCTCGCTGAAAATTTAATCCATATTCTGAAAGAAAACGGTATTGTTGCACAATACGATACCCGCGTAGATATCGCATACTACAACGAATCCGAGCCGGATATTGAAAAACTTAAAGCAGAAAAAGTTTTAGGCGAAGAAAAACGTACGAAAAACGACCTTTTCTATCTTTCAATGGCAATTGCCGTAAGAAAAGGTTTAATGACGCTTGAAGATGTCCAAAAAGTTCTTGCCGATGCGTTCAAAGAACTTGATTTTTCAAACCTTACAGCAATAAAATTCGTAGGTGACGGAACATATTTAGACTTCACCGACAAATATATTGAAATTCGTCCGTCCGGAACTGACGCAAAAACAAAAGCCTACGGCGGCGGTTCTGACAGAGAAAATATTCAAACTTTTGCCGGAATCTTAGGTAACTACTCAGGCGATAGAACAGAACTTCATCAAAAATTTATTTCTGATGATTTCTATGCAAACGCAAAAGAAACCGCGCTTGATTATTATCTTGATTTCGTCAACAAAGACGCAAATAACGAAAAATTTGAAATTCCGGATTACAAAGAACTATTTTAAAAGGAGCAACAATGAATACAAAATGGCTTACGGTTAAAAATGTAGTATGTGTTTTACTTCTGTTATTAATTTTATTATTTATACCGCAGGTAATGGGAATTTTTCTGCTTTTTTACTCGGCGTTTGTTGTAACATCTTCAATGGAGCCGTTCATAGAAAAACTTCAAAAATTTATGAACCGGAAAGCCGCTGCCGCTATTGTAGTTCTTGCGTTTATGGCGCTGACATTCGTAACCTTTATTCCAATTTTGGTCGCATCTGTTAATGAAATTATCTCGTTTGGCGAATCACTGCCGGATAACATTAACGCTGCATCAAACTTTATTGCAACAAAATCTTTCTTTGGCTATAAACTTGCAGATCTTTTTGACCTGCAAGACATCTTAGCGCCAATGGGAAGCCTTGCTCAAAATATCGTTAACAAATCTATTGATTTAACAATGAACCTTGCGCAAATATGCGTTTTCTTAATTGTATTCACTATGCTTGTTTTCTACTTTGCAATCGACAAAGATTATCTTGAGAAAAAATTTGTAGAATTTTTCCCGCCGGATATGAAAGAAAGCGCAAAAAATATTCTTAATACTATTGCATTCAAAGTAGGTGCTTACGTCAGAACACAAGTTTTATCAATGATTTCTGTCGGCGTAATGGTTATGATAGGGCTTGCAATTCTTAAAATCAAATACGCATTCTTACTGGGCTTAATCTCAGGCGTACTTGATATAATCCCGATTGTCGGACCTACAATTGCGCTTGTTGCAATCGTACTTGTTGCATACTCTGCCGGCTGGCTCAAGGTAATTCTCGCAATAGTTGCGTTCTTGATTGTTCAACAGCTTTCAAACTACGTGGTGAGACCATTCCTTTTTGGCAAATTCATGTCACTTCATCCGTTGACCCTGTTCCTTGCCTTATTTATTGCACAGCAATTCTTCGGCGTTGTAGGCGTAATCCTTTCTCCTGCAATAGCTTCCACGATTTGTGTATTGGTTGACGAACTTTATTTAAAACGGATTAATGACGAGGAACCAAATGGAGACTAAACTCTACACGCCGCCGCAAAATAAAACCTGCGAACTTGTTTTTTGGTTTTGCTATCCGGCGATAAATTCTTTTGCGCTTTCGTCACTGGGATATTTATGGCTTTTGAAAGAAATCGAAATGTTGCCGGATGTTTGCGTGGAAAAAGTTACAACAGACACGCAAACTACACGTTTCATGCCGGCAGAAGTAGATTTAATGGCGTTTTCGTTTTCGTTTGACCTTGATTTCTTAAAAATTTTAGAAATGCTTGATAAATATGGTGTTCCGTTGCGTGCATCAGAACGCAATGAAAATCATCCGCTTGTGTTTGCCGGCGGTCCTGTAGTCAGCGCAAACCCGGAACCTTACCGCGACTTTTTTGATTTTGTTGTAATTGGTGATGGCGAAGAGGTAAATGTACAGGTCGTCAATTTAATCAAAGAAAACAAAAGTCTGTCGCGCGCAGAAATCCTCAAACTTCTTGCGCAAGTCGAGGGGGTTTATGTTCCGTCCCTGCCGGCAAAGGTTAAAAAATCAACAAAAAAACTTCAACAGTGTATTTATTCAACGATTTTAAGTGACGAGGCATTTTTTAAAGACACTTTTGTCATAGAAGTCGAGCGCGGCTGTGCAAATTGCTGCCGGTTTTGCCTCGCGTGTTTTTTAAATCTTCCGATACGTTTCGTTGAGCTTGAAGAACTAAAACGCGTAATCGACCTCGGACTTACTTACACGCCTAAAATCGCACTTCTTGGCGCCCAAATCAGTGCACACCCAAAATTCCACGAGCTTTGCAAATACATCTATGACAAAGCACAGGAACGCCCCGGGATTGAGATGAATTTTTCATCTTTGCGTGTCGACGCGATAACGCCCGACGTTATCAAAACCCTTGTTCTGACGGGTTCGCACCATTCAACCCTCGCGGTCGAGGCGGGCAGCGAACGTTTAAGAAAAGTTATCAACAAAAATATTACCGAAGAACAGATTTTCTCCGCAGTCCGAATTGCAAAAGAAAACGGGCTTAAAGGTTTCAAATTTTACGCAATGATAGGATTGCCGACAGAAACCCAGAAAGATATTGACGCATTGATTTCGCTAGCGAAACGCTTAAAATCAACTTTCCCAGGGTTTGATATCTCATTTGGAGTTTCAACATTTGTACCTAAAGCCCACACACCTTTCCAATGGTGCGGACACGAAGACGTTAAAAGTTTAGAAAAGAAAACAAATTATCTAAAAAAAGAATTCCACAAACTAGGCATAAACATAAACATTTCGAGTGCGAAATGGGATTACTGGCAAGCGGTTCTATCGCGCGGAGACGGAACTTTCACACAGTTTCTCATTGACGCTTACAAACTCGGCGGTAAGTCCGGAGCATTCAAACAAGCAGCAAAAGCTAACAAAATTGACACAGACTACTACGCCTCTGCCAACTGGGATTTAGAGACCCAGCTTCCGTGGGATTTTATTGAACTCACAGCCCCGCCGAAAGACTTTTTAAAAAAACAATTTTGTAGTATAATCTGACCATGCACGAAATATTTACAATGATGAATGGCTGGTTTGAACAATGGGGACTTTTAGGTCTTGCCATTAATTCCTGTGTGGAAAGTTTCTTCCTGCTTCCGCCGCCTGACATTCTGCTTATAACAATGGATTTGAAAAACCCGCAGCTCGCCCTGTGGTACGCCTTCATCTGCACAATGGCGTCCGCCGTCGGCGGCGTTATCGGGTACGCAATAGGACGTTTCGGCGGACGCCCTGCTTTTAACCTTTTATTCAAAAAATACCAGAAACAATTTGATAACGTTGAAAAACTCTACAACCAATACGGAATGCTCGCCGTCTTCTTCTCTGCGTTCACACCTATTCCGTACAAAATTTTCACAATCGCAAGCGGTATCCTGCGTATGAACTTCCTTCAATTTTTCATTGCGAGTTTCGTTGGAAGAGGCGCTCGCTTCTTTCTCGTAAGCGTTGTGCTGATGTTCTTCGGCGAAACAATAAAACAATACATCGAACTCGTAATCCTCGCCGTCACCGTTGTTATCATAATTTTCTTCCTAATTCTGTACAAAGTAGCAAAAAAATAATTCATTTATATTAGTCACAAACTTGCAAAGTATTGTATAATATGATTAAATTGATTTATAAAAAATTTTTATTAAAATATTCAAAGAGGTTGATTAATATGAAAAAGACATTATTACTGGCGATATGTACAATAATTGGCGGATTTTCAGGCATTGCATTCGGTGCTGAAGACTTTTCGTTCGACTTAGATGCAGCGATTAACGATGCAGACAGTGCTACCGGTGCTGACAAAGACGGTGAAAACGCAGCGCCAGTAGGTTCAAGCGCTAAAGCAATTTACCCGACAGTAGATGCCCAAAGCTATTTAACCTCTACAAATAACACATATTATGATCCGGCGTTAATCGAAAGCCTTATCGAAAAATACAAAGAAAAAAATTATGTCGGATGTATTCAGGAAGCCCAATCAAAAATGCAGCAGGATAACCCAAACCCTGTAGCAATGTATTATATGGCGCTTTCTTATACTCAAATCGGCGATGTTAAAGCTGCACTCGACTTATACGATGCAATACTTAAACTCAAACCAAGCGACACTTTAACAGAATGTGCCGTTCGCGGAAGAGATTGCTTGATTGGCGGACCGGCTTGCCCTAACCTTGGCGTAGAGGGTGCAGATATTGACGCACAAGTAAAAGAATACAAAGACGAATCAACTCTTCTCAACGACAGCACAACTGATTTAAAAGAACTTCCGGCAATGCTTGTCCAACAGACAAAAGAAGAAACAGTAGCACCAAAAGCTCAACCTGTTGTTGAAGAGCAAGCAGCACCTAATAACGATGAAGTTGCTCAAGCATTAAAAACACTTCAAAACGCAGGAATGGCGGTAACTATTCAGCCAACGACCATGCCTATGGCACCAAATTACAACTCTGAAATGGCGCAAATGAGTATGTTGCTTGGTAACAACAATAACCAAAACCACTCATTTGATATGCTTCCTTATATGATGGCACAGTCTCAAAATAATCCTAGCCAGTACAATCCTCAAATGCTTCAGGCTATGATGATGAACTATATGATGCCGTCTTTGGACTTCAACTCTGAAAAAAATTAAGTTATGCAAGATAAATACCTAAAAAACAAAGAAAGACTTCTCAATGGCGACCTTAAAGAGGCAAAAACTTTCTTTGCAAAAAACGGTTACACACTTGAATACGCATACTGCAAACTTCTTGAAGACGATTTGAAAGGCGCAAAACAGCTGTTTTCCAAGACCAAAGACTTTGATAATCGTGCACTTTGGGGTTATAAAATCGTATCAATTCTTCAGAAAAAATTCACAACAGAAGAAATTAACTATGATGAAATGCCAACATTCTTTCAGTTAAGGAATTTTCTTGAAGTAGATTTAAGTCTTTTAATGAAATACAATAAGGGGAATTATGTAGAAATTCTTTGCGCATATTCGGATATTTTTGCGAGCATTAATGCAGAAAGTTATAAATTCTACGCCCGTGCTTTCCACTTCAACCATTATCCTCAATTTGCACAATTTTTTGCAAACAAGGCAAAAGACTTTTTCTACAACGATCCGGAATTGCATTATCACATAGCGCTTATGAAATTTGACAACGGCGAACTTGAAGACGCGAAAAAATACTGTCTTTCCTGCCTGCACATATTGAAAGAATACTTCCCTGCGGTTAATATGCTGAACAAATTGGCAATCGGCAACCCCGCCTCGCAGTAAACGCCACCGCTCGCACTTGCCGTCGAAAGCGTGGTTTCGCCGGGCACGCGCTCGTCTCTACGATTGCTGCGCAATCTCCGTGGCTCTGCTCGGCGAATAAAAAAAAGGTCATAAATCAATGACCAATTTAACTCGATATTCAAATACAAAAATAAACTTTTACCGCTCCCTTTCGGGTCGCGCATTATGCTCTTTTACTTGGTGAAAAAACGTTATAGAGAATACCGCCAAGAATACCGGCAGCAACCCCAACGCCCACAAATTGAGCATTTGGACGCATACATTTCAGGAACTTATGATAAGCGCCTGTGTACTGTCTTGCAACAGCCATTGAGTCTTTGTCCGCAATTTTTACAATCTTTTTAAAATCTTTAGCAACATCAGGTTTTGTAGTTTCTAAAGTTTTGATAATATTAGCGCTGTTTTTGAAGTCTTTGTCTTTAATCATTTTTACAAAAACATCTTGCGCTTCAGTACGTGTATTAAGAGCCTTATAGCTATCAACCATTCTTTTGTTAGTTTCTTTTCTTGCAACATTGATGATAGAACGATAAGGAATATTTTTGCGTTCAAGTTCGTCAAGAGGTACAACGTGCTTAGCAGCATAGCCTGCAGCAACGCCTAAAACACCGCCTGCGATAACATTTGATAACGCACTTCTATTTGTTGAAGTTATATTGTAGTTTTGAACACTGTCTATTGGCATAGTCCTAACCTCGTACTAACTAACACACGACCTTTTTGATTCGTCTTGAATCATTTTGGCTTATGAGCAGAATTTACACTTAAATATTTTTTGCGGACCCATATAAAATCCACGCCAAACTGAGTAATTAAATCCTTTTTTTATATGCTATCACAATAGTAATATTTTGTCAAGTGTATAAATAAAGTGTTGTGATAAAACTTCACAACACTTTATAACGCCTATCGCTTGATACACCATATACTTCCGCCGGAGCGCCTTGTATACAGAGAAACCTTACCGTCCGAAACCCTTAATGCCCAGCCGGTTCCGTCCTCACCGCCGGTTTTGACCTCACTCGACCAGTAAGCTAAAGATCGTTCCTCCCGGTCACTTCCGGTCATAGCTTTAATATTATAAAACATTGACGAAAGTTCCGCGATATTTGGCATGCGATATTCTGTATCAATATTTTTGCATTCTGCCTGCGCATTATATTGCGAAGCTGTCATCGTCTTTTCACGATAATACGGCAGCGGTGCTACAACCACTGAATCAGTCGGATAAAGAACCGACATAAAGCCTATATCTTTACCAACTGTATTTGGACCTTTATTGCCGTTCAAATCATAAATAAAGTTTGCACACATTTTACCTTGTGAATAATAACTGCCATCTTCTGTGCGGCTGGAACAAAGTGGATAATAGTGGACAAGTATGCTTTCGCCGTTGGCGGTTTCAAATGCTGCGGCTTTGGTATTTTTCTGTTTGTAAGAAGCAGACCAGTCACCAGTTCCGTCATTACCCGAAAAAGATCCGTCAAACATATAATTATAAGCTGTTAAATCTATAATATCTTCTAATTCAAAAGCAGCCCCGGCGGTTAACGGATTAATTTTTTTCGGTAATCCACAGTCAGGTAAGTGTTCAGAATCGCAAATATTATTAATTTTCAAAACTTTTGCAAGCCCAGCGGTAACAAAAGTTTCAGCCGCGGTATCTGTTGTATCATCAAGGGTTCCGTACCCATTCAGTGCCGGCATAAGTGCTATGGCTTGTGACATACGCGCATAAAGCGCTTTTCGTTGGGTGTTCCAGGTTCGCTCGTTAATATTGCCCGTCAAACTTGGCAACGTTATCGCGGCTACTACGCCTATTATTGTCAAAGACAATAATATTTCTGCCATAGTAAATGCGGTTAAGAGGCTCCCNNCCCCCCCCCCCCTGTGCAACTTAATACATTTTTCTTGTTCATAATCTCTATCCTTTCTTTTCATAGTTTAAACCATGTTTCACAATTAGTCAAGACCGAAAGCGCGGATTTAATTATGAAACCCGCTTGACCGCGGGCAAGCCTATTTCTTCGCACCAAAATAAAACTTCAACAAATTCATAATAACCATAATAGAAACAAGGATTACGATTGCGGTTATAAAATATCTTACGGTTTGGTTGCCCAAAATTAGCGCAGCGACTGAACTAAACACTATCGCAACAGACGCCAATATTCCGACTGTAGACTTTTGCGAAAATCCTGCGTGTATAAGTTTATGGTGAATATGCTCTGCGTCAGCGACAAAAGGAGATTTACCTTTTGCGATACGTCTAAGGCTTGAAAACGTTATATCCAAAATCGGCACAGCAAGAACCAACGGAGCAATAATAAAGATTGCAAGCGTTGCGGTTTTCATAATCCCTACAATCGAAATCGCTGCGAGCAAAAACCCTGAAAACAGAGCACCGGAATCGCCCATAAAAATTTTTGCAGGATTATAGTTATAGGTCAAAAATGCAAGCATTGAGCCGGCAAGGATAAAACCAACCAAAGCAATAATAGGGTTTGCAGGCGACATTGTGACCGCGATTACAGAAAGTGAAATCGCCGCAAGGGTTGTAATAGTTCCGGCAAGCCCGTCAACTCCGTCGATAAAGTTTAGAGCGTTGCTAATTCCGACAATCCACAAAATCGTTACAGGATATGACCACAAACCGATTTCACCAACAAACGGCAAAGTATGAATACTTATTCCCAAAAGGTAAGCCAAAGTCGCAATTGCAATTTGCATAAAGAGTTTTGTCTTAGCGTCAAGGTTGTAGATATCGTCCACAAGCCCGAGTAAAAACATCAGAGAACTTCCCAGCAAAACACCTGAAAGCAGACTTCCGTATGGATAATAGCTTAAAAGCACTAAACTTAAAAACGTAAGCATTACGCTTGAAAAAATAGCGACCCCGCCTATTCGCGATATAGGTTTAGTGTGAATTTTTCTCTCATTCGGGACGTCAACAAGCCCCTCTTTTCTTGAAAAATCAATAATCATCGGAACAAGAAACATTCCAAAAATATATGCTATCACTGAACCTAATATATGTGCGCTCATTTTCATAGTAAATTAACCTTCATAAAGTGGATATTTTTTGCAAAGTGCAAGAGATTTTTCTCTGATTTTTGCAAGTTCTGCCTCGTTGTCAGAATTTTTAATCGCATCAGCAATGATTTCTGCAACAACGCGCAAATCGTCTTCTTTAAAACCACGTGTCGTAACAGCAGGGGTTCCAAGTCTGATACCGCTTGTTACAAACGGGCTTTGCGGGTCGTTCGGAACCGTATTTTTGTTCGCTGTAATTCCAACGCGTTCCAAAACATTTGCCATATCTTTTCCGGTTTTGCCGGTTTTGCGCAAATCAAGCGTCATAAGATGGTTTTCGGTCATTCCGCCAACAATATCCATTCCGTTGTCCAGTAACCCTTGCGCCAGAGCTTTTGCGTTTTTAACGATTTGTTCTGCGTAAGCCTTAAATTCAGGTTCGCCCGCCTCTTTAAGCGCAACGGCTTTTGCTGCAACAATGTGCTCCAAAGGACCGCCCTGAATTCCAGGGAAAACAGCTTTATCAATACCCAACGCGTGCTCTTCTTTGCACATAATTATGCCGCCGCGAGGTCCGCGAAGTGATTTGTGTGTGGTTGTGGTTACGAAATCCGCATAAGGCGCAGGTGACGGATGAACGCCTGCGACAACAAGCCCTGCGATGTGCGCAATGTCAGCTAGCAAAAGCGCGCCGACTTCGTCCGCAATTTCTTTAAACTTTTTAAAATCAATAATTTTTGAATAGTTGCTTGCGCCGCAGATGATTAATTTTGGTTTGTGTTCAAGCGCCATTTGACGAACGTTTTCATAGTCAATGTTGCCGTTTTCGTCAACGCCATAGCTTTTTACGTTAAAATAAAGTCCTGAAAAGTTAACAGGTGAACCGTGAGAGAGGTGTCCGCCGTTTGACAAATCCATACCTAAAACAGTGTCGCCGGGTTTAAGCGCATAAACAAAAACTGCCATATTGGCTTGCGCTCCGGAGTGCGGCTGAACATTTGCATGATCCATGTGGAAGAGTTCACACGCGCGTTTTTGCGCCAATTCTTCAATAACATCAACGTGTTCACAACCGTTGTAAAAACGTTTGTGCGGCTTGCCTTCGGCGTATTTATTTGTCAAAACGCTTCCGGAGGTTTCCATAACTGCAAGAGAGGTAATATTTTCACTGGCAATAAGCTCAATGGTTTCCTGCTGCCTTTTCAATTCAAGTTCAATCTGTTCAGCGACCTGCAGGTCAACTTTTTTAATATGCTCAATATTCATAATACACCTCTCCCTATTTCTTTTCAAATTATATAAAATTTCTAAATTTTTTGCAAGAAATTTACACTTAAACGCGCAGACCTAGCCATAGATTTCATCTTTAAAATAAACAAACTCAAGATGGCCGACGATTACGGTGTCTTCGTCTTTAATTCCGCGTTTGGCTAGCTCGTCGAAAATTCCCATACCTTTCATAATATTTTGTAAACGGATAACCTGTTCAGGGTTGCGATCGCTCGTTACCTGCGCAAGACGCTCGATTTTTCCGCCTTGAACGATGAATGTGTTTTTGTCAGCTTTGAAGACTTCAAAATTACTGTCATCGTTGTCAAACGCGCCCAAATCCTCTTCAACGTTAACTTCTGACGGCGGATGCGGAATTTCGTCAACTTTTTGGCTCATAACATCAAGAAGTTTATCCAACCCCTCGCCGGTTACAGCTGAAATTTCGTAAATTTCTTTCACATGCGGCTTAAATTCTTCACGAATTTCTGCAAGACGTTCTTCGTCGATTGCGTCGATTTTGTTTAGAACAACGATTTGATAACGTTCATAAAGCGCCTCGGAGTGTTTTTTGAGTTCGTTGTTGATAATTTCGTAATTTCTGAACGGGTTTTCAGCCGTAACATCAATAAGATGAACCAAGAAACGACAGCGCTCGACGTGGCGTAAAAATTCATAACCCAAGCCGACGCCCTCGCTTGCGCCCTCAATTAGCCCCGGAATGTCTGCAACAACGTAGCCGTCACCGTTGCGTTTTTTGACAACACCCAAATTCGGAACAAGGGTTGTGAAAGGATAATCCGCAATTTTTGGACGCGCAGATGAAATTCGGCTTATTAAAGTAGATTTTCCTGCGTTTGGCATTCCGAGAAGTCCCACGTCAGCGATTAATTTTAATTCTAAAAAGAGTTCACGCTCAATGCCGGGTTCTCCCGGTTCGCAAAATTGCGGCGCGCGTTTTTGAGCGGTAGCAAAACGTGCGTTCCCGCGTCCGCCGCGTCCGCCTTTTGCCACCATTACGGTTTGTTCGTTCTTTGTCAAATCCGCAATAACATTTCCTGTCTTAATATCGCGAACAAGCGTTCCGACAGGAACTTTTATGTACAAATCTTTCGCACAAGCCCCGTGACAGTTCTTAATCCCGCCGTTTTCACCGCTCGGAGCCTTGTATACAGATTTATATTTAAAATCCATCAGTGTAGACATCCCCTCGTCTGCAACAAGGTAAACATCCCCGCCGCGTCCGCCATCACCGCCTGCTGGTCCGCCTTTATCTACATATTTTTCACGACGCCACGCAACCATTCCGTTTCCGCCGCGCCCTGATACTATTCTGATTTTACTTTTATCTATAAACTGCATAATTTTATTCCTTTGTGTTAAAATAATAGCATGAACAATAAGAAATTTACATCATTTTCAAATAAACCGGTAGAACTGGATGAAAATTCACTGATAATGGCAATAGAATCAAGCTGTGACGAAACTGCCTGTGCAATTGTAAAAGGCGGACGTGAAGTAGTCGCAAATGTTGTTGCATCACAGGTTAAAGTCCACGAAAAGTACGGCGGCGTTTTTCCTGAAATCGCGGCACGCGAGCACTTAGAGGCGATAAACGTTGTTATTGACGAGGCATATAAACAAGCGGGTGTAAAAGGTTCTGATATTACAGCATTCGCGGCAACTGTCGGACCGGGACTTGTCGGCTGCTTACTTGTCGGCTTGAATGCTGCAAAAACGTTAGCGCTTGTGAACGACAAACCGTTTATCGGCGTAAACCACCTTAACGCGCACCTTTGCGCCAACTATCTTGATACGGATTTGAAACCGCCGTTCTTGGCGCTTTTGGTAAGCGGCGGGCACACGCAAATTATTGATGTAAAATCTTATTCCGAACAAACGATTTTGGGCGAAACTATCGACGATGCTGTCGGCGAGGCTTATGATAAAGTTGCGCGCCTAATCGGACTTCCGTATCCCGGCGGTCCAAAATTAGACAAAATGGCTCACGAGGGCAACCCTAAGGCGTTTATCTTGCCGCAGGCAAAAGTTGACGGATATAATTTCAGTTTCAGCGGGCTAAAAACCGCGATGTTAAAACTTGTCAAATCCTTTGACGGACAAGAGCTACCAACTGCGGACTTGTGTGCAAGTTTTCAGGAATGCGTTTCAAAAACTCTTTATAAAAAATTGAAAAAAGCGCTTGAGGAGCGCGGCTACAAACAAGTAGTTTTAGCTGGCGGTGTTGCTGCAAACTCTGAAATCCGCAGAAAAGTTTTCTCACTGGAGGAAGAGGGCTACAAAGTTTTTGCGCCGCCAATGAAATACTGTACTGATAATGCGGCAATGGTTGCAAGCTGTGCCTACTTCAACACAAATACTTACGATGATATTAATGTGGAAGTATTTTCACGAGTTAAATAAGTATTAAAGTATATTAATCCTTGTTTTCTTTTGCTTTGGTTATTTTGAGAGTTTTACCCTCAACTTCAATTTCAACTTGCTCATTTTCTGGATTGAGTTCAAGAAGCTCTAAAAGGGTCTTAGTAAATGTCATAACCCAGCTATTTCCGCTTTTTGTTAAATATTTTTTCATAACATTCCTTTACATTGTATTACATTAACTTTACAATATAATGAAAAAATAGTATATTATACATTGTAATTAATTTGTAAGACAATGTAATGAGAGGAGCGAATATGCTGATAGAAGATTTTCTTTATGACAATTATGATTTTGTGTATGGTTTAAAAATGATTGCCGCACAACGGGAAGAAGTCCTTGAAGGTAATTACAGTCTATTTGACAGTGAGAATCCTAGTGCTTACAATGACCAATTAGAAAGCCTTAATGCCATAAATAAACTCGTTGTTAACAAAGTACTATGCAACATGCAAAAATGCCGCAATTATCTAAACGATAACTACAGCAGACTTATAAAAAATGATGAAATTTAAAAAAGCCCGCTCGATTGAGCGGGCTTTTTGTTATTCTGTAACTTCCGGTACCGGAGGTTCTACAAATTCAACTTCCGCGTCCGTATCAAATTTTGATTCGTCAACAGTAAGAGCAATTCTCTTATCTGTCGGATTGAATTTCAAAATGTAAGTCAAAACTTTATCGCCAACTTTTAATACAGAGCCGATTTTGTTTTGAAGTTCAACAACTTCCGCGTGCGGAAGTAATGCTTCAACACCCGGGCAAACTTCTACGAATGCGCCAAAGTGTTTAATTCTTGAAATTACGCCTTCAACTTTATCACCGGTTTTGATATTCTTTTCAGCCTCAATCCACGGATCCGGCTCAAGGTTTTTCAAACTCAATGAAACGCGTTGTTTTTCGTGATCAACCGCGATAACCTCAACGTCGATTTTTTCGCCGACTTTAAGAACATCTGTCGGATGATCAATCCATCTCCAAGAAAGTTGTGAAAGCGGTAACAAACCGTCAATTCCGCCTAAATCAACAAACGCACCGAAATCGGTAATTCTTACGACATCACCTTTAACAACTTGTCCCGGTTCGATTTGTGAGAAGAGGTTTTTGCGGCTTTCAACAACGCTGTCATCGTAAACTTTCTTGTTAGAAAGAATGAATGAATTTTGTTGTGCATCGAGTGTAAGAATTTTCAACTCGATTTTAGAACCAACTTCAACGTTAGCGTCTTTAGAACGCAATTGAGAAGACGGAACAAAGCCTTTAACGCCTGAAACTTCAACTAACAAGCCGCCTTTAACAACGCCTGTGACAGTTGCAAGGATAACGTCTCCCGCACCTTTTGCCTTTTCAAGTTCTTGCCAAGCATAAGCACTTTGAACACGTTTGTAAGAAAGTAAAAATTTACCTTCATCATCTTCTTCTTTTATAATTAAAAACTCGTATTCTTTGCCTTTTTCAAGTTTTTCTTCAACGTTTTCGCCTTTGTCGACAGCTTCGCGCATTGGAACAACTGCCGTTGTTTTTGCACCGATATCAACGAGTACGCCGGAATTGTCGTATCCGCAAACGGTTCCTTTTACTAAACTTCCTTTTTGAAAACTGTAATCATATTTTGCCAACAGTTCTTCAAAACTTAATTCTTTTGATGTCATCTTTACTCCATTGGATTACCCTATTAACTACTACATCATAGCAAATAAAAGTCAATTTGTAAAGTTTTTGTAAACTTTCTTGACATTTGTTCAAAAATTTTCTTGACACATTTTAAAAATAAAACTCAAATAAATCGCTAACTTCAACATCCAACGCGTTAGCTAGGGTTTTCATGGTCTTTATGGTAACGTTTGCCTCACCACGCTCTATCTGACCAATGTAGTTAAAATTCATATCTACGATCTCGGCAAGTTTCATCTGCGAAAGTTTTTTAGACTTCCGAACATAGGCAAGTTTAGCCCCAAACCTCTTTTCTAAATCGTAATTCTTATTCATCTATAAACAGTATAAACCCTGTTTTAATCAATATCTAACGGTTATTAACTGGTATTTAATAGCTAATAACTATTAATTTTTGTAAAGATTGTGCTTAAAATTAGCATTTTGCGAAATCAAATTTCCTTTTTAAAAGTACGGGGAAGTCGACAAACCAAAAGTTACAAAAGGGAAAAACGAGGATTATTTATTATGGTAAACAGAATTGAGGAAAAAAGAGTTAATTACAGTTATGGACGTAAAGCAGGCGCACCTGCGCCTAAGAAAAAGACTTTGGCTGATATTATGAAAGCCGGACGCCGCGAGGCTAACGCAGCAAAAAGAACCGCAGCAGAAACACAGGAATTTTTAAAATGGGCTTTACAAAATTGCAAAAACCAGGGGGATTTAGACGCTATCAGAGAATTAGTCAATTCAAGCGGCACACCAAAACAAAGAAAACTTTTTGAAAAAATGGAACACGATTTTGCTCCGGGACTTACAAACTCCCAACGTAGAAAAGAACTAGCCGCAAGAAGTACTGACCCAAAATTTACTAAAAATGAAAACTTTAGGCAAGCAATACTTAATGCAGAATCAGTTGATGACTTAAAGGCTTTAGAAAGGGAATATGGCAAAAAATTACCGCAAAGTTTAAGAACAACATATAATTCACGACTTCAAGCATTAGAAAAAGCTGCAGGACAAGCGGCAGCGCAACACGCAGAAATGCAAGGGGTTTATAACGGACTTTTCGGATACGGAAACGGGAAACACCCGAGCGTCACGCCTCTTGGCACAGCAGCGCCAACCTCTTCAAAGGGTATGAGCTGGGCAAAATACGCACAGGAACACGGCGGAACTTATACAGCACCGTTTTCAGATGTAGCACACGCCGACCGTATGGCGGAAGAAGCAATTGCCCGAAACGCCAGACATAATGAAATGCAAAAAGTTTATGAAGAATTGTTCAAAGATGCAGGGGAAAAACCTCCGGTTATTACCGAACCGCCAATTGAGAAGCCGCCTGTGGTTGAGCCGCCGGTAGAAAAACCAGCAGTAGAAAAACCACCGGTCAACAAGCCTCCTAAAGGTCCAAAGGCTAAAGGTTTTAAACTCGGTAAAAGGGGCAAATTTGCACTAGCAGCACTTGCACTTGGTGTAATTGGCGGAACGATTGCTTACTTCGCAACAAAAGGCAAAAAATCCACTCCTGCGGACACAATAACTGTTCCGGCAGCGCCGAAAAAAGATACAAAACAGGCAGCACCGGTTGACACAATTGAGGCAAAAGTGGTAAGCGAAATTCCACGCGATACAGACAGCGGCAAGTACATTGTAAGAAAAGGTGACAATTGCTGGAATATCGCAAAAGCTGAATTAATCAAGGAAAATGGCGGGGAAATGCCAAGTGATGAAGACATTCTTAAACGCACCTACAAAATCCTTGAACGCAATGATTTACACTTTGAAAAAGATAAATACACAGTTCTCATTTATCCAAACGACACATTAAATATTAAAATGTAAGCACAAATCGGGCGCGAAAATCGCGCCCGATTTTCTCCTAACACTTTCCTAACAATTTCCTAATAAAATAATATAATGGAATTAAATTTTGATGTAGATATAGTTTACCTTTGGTGTGACGGTAACGACCCCAAATTTCAGAAACAACGGATGGCGGCACTAGAGGCAACCGGTAAAACATTAGATAAAGATAGCACTTCTAATTTTCGTTTTATTGATACAGATGAACTAAAATATTCTCTGCGCTCCGTAGAGAAGTTTGCGCCTTGGATTAGGAATATTTATATAGTTACGTTTGAGCAGGTTCCAAAGTGGTTAGACATTAATCACCCTAAAATAAAAGTTATTGATCATAAAGATATAATACCTGCGAGATATCTGCCGACATTTAATTCGGTGGCGATTGAAGTATTTTTGCCGATGATTGCGGGATTAAGCGAACATTTTTTATTTGCGAATGACGACATGTTTTTCTGGGGAAAGGTAGGAAAAGAATTTTTCTTTAACGAAAGCGGTGCACCTATTTGCCGTGTAATAAAACGGAATGCCAAAAATGTTCATTCGCTATACGGTAAGGTTATTGACAACAGCTACAGATTAATTTTGGAAAAATTTGGCAAAAGCCTTATGTATTGGCCGCATCATGGGATTGACAGCTATAGAAAATCGGATTTTCTTGAATGTATAAATTATTTTAAAGAGGATTTTGAACGCACAGCGAGCCACAAGTTCAGGGAAATGAGTGATGTGCAAAGAATGGCTGTAAGTTTTTATGCTATTGCACAAAAAGGTGCAACTCTCAAGGAATACAGCCGTAAATGGTACGATTTTCTAATCCCGACGGTACCGGAAGTAGCTTATTCAAGCTGTAATATCAAAAAAATGAAACATTTTAAGGGTAAAGATTTCAAGCTATTTTGCATAAACGACTGTAAAAAGACTACAGACAAAGATCGTATTTATATGAAAGAAATGCTGGAGGAAAGATTTCCGGAAAAATCAGCATACGAACTTTAACAGGTTTTCCCAAGGGTAAGAATTTTTCTGAATATCAGCAGCGGCAGCATTGCGAAGTTTTTGTGCGATTACGTCAGGACTGTCGGTAAATTCAATCAGCGGAAGCCCGTATGTTTCAGCAAGTGTTTGAACTTTTGGGTCGTAGTTTATAACCGCGCATTTGACGCCTGCTTTCAGAGCTACAATTAACGCGTGAAAACGCATTGAAACTAGAACTTCAACGCGGCTAAGTTCTTCGATGAGGTTATCCTCAACAAGTTCGCCGCCAGTCAGTTCGGCAAAGTTTTGACAAACTTCAAAATCAAGAGATTTTTGAAGCGAGAAAACTTTTGGGTTAACATCAACCGCACGGGCAAGATTTTGTAAAAAGTTTTCGTCCATGCCGGAGAACTCACGCAACTGAACTCCAAGCACATTTTCTTTTTCGCAAGGTGGAATTGTTAAAGAGTATGCGGGGTCAGGAACGAGTTCAGCTTTCAACCCCCAGCTTTGCAAAAGGTTAAGGCTTTTCTCGTCGCGCACGGAAAGGTAATCGCATTTGCGAAAAAGAGTTTTAACCAAAAAACGTGACAGAGGATTATAAAGCGGTCCGACACCTTGCGCGAAAATTATAGTTTTTTTGCCCAAAAGCTGTGCAAGCCCGAGGACAAATGCGTAATAAATTACGCTTTTAACGCTGGTTGCATCCTGAAAAAGGCTTCCGCCGCCGGAAATTAGAACATCCGTTGCCGCAAGGGTTTTAATAACGTCAACAGGGTTAAATGTTCGTACAGCCTTTACCCCGTAAGATTGCGCCGTAAATTCTGGGTCAACCGAGAAAACAGTTACATCCGCGTTTTGGGATTTCAAGCGGTCAGTCAAAATTGACAAAATTAATTCATCGCCAAAATTTTTGAACCCGTAATATCCTGAAATAGCAACTTTTTTAGCCATTAACCACTAATCTCTTTTAAAAGGTTTTGTACACGCGCGGTAATTTCATCAGGTGTGTAGCCGTCATAAATATCACGTCCGACGCCAACGCAGGTTGCACCGGCTTTGATATAATCTTTAACCTGTGATAATTTAACGTTTCCGGCAGGCATAATGTTCAAAAACGGCATTGGTCTTAAAATATCTTCAAGATACATAGTTCCGCCCATAGCTGTAATCGGATAGAGTTTAATCAACGGAATCCTTGATTTCCAAGCGTTGTATGCCTCGTTTGCCGTTGTGGTACCCGCAATATACGGAATTTTTCTGCTTTTTGAAATTTTTAGTAAATTCGTTTGAAAAATCGGTGAAGAAAGAACTTTTGCGCCGGCTTCAAATGCAGTTTGAGCCTGAAGTGATGTTATAATTCCGCCTGCGCAAACTGTAATTTCATCTGAAACTTCCTCGATTGCCTCAAAAATTTCCGGTGCATCAACATTTATTTCAACAATTTCAATGCCCGCTTTTGCAAGCGCACGCGCTGTCGCAACCATTTTATTCTTATCTTTCCCGCGAAGTACAGGGAAAAGTTTTTGCCCTTTTAAAATTTCTATTAACGTGTCGTTATAAATATATTTTTTCATACCACTACCCTTTTTTCTTAATTTATTATATCATAAAAAGGGTAAATGATTAAATTATTTTTAACCTTTCACGCTACCACGGGAGAATGTATGGGAAAATTTTTTGACAGATTAAAAACCGGACTGTTTTATCTTTATTCATCACTTGTTTATTTGATAATATTTCTTATTGTTTGGTTTATTTCGTATACATTCCTGTTCCCGAATATTTATAATTTTATGGTTAAGGCGTTTTCAGCAACAACCTACGGCAACCCGGAAACCGTAATCGTTGCGATTGACGATAAGTCAATCGACAAGGTTCGCTGGCCGTGGAAACGCGAAATGTACGCAAAAATTATGAATTATTTCTCCGACTATACGGATATTAAAATAATCGGGCTTGATACGGTTGTAAAAGGTTCCGACCTGCAGAACCCGGCGTCTGACAGAGCGTTTTACGCTGCTGTAGCAAGGCTTTCAGACAAATTGGTTACGGCTTTTGTTCCGACAATGCAGGATTATCCGGAAGATGTGGACGGCGGAATTTATGAGGCTTATTTCAATCAAAGATTTAAAATCAATATTGAAGACAAGCGCACGCAAAAAGCTGCCCCGCTTTACAAATCAATGGCGGTATTCCCTGCCGAATACTTTTTCTCTGTAAAAAATGTCGGCTCATCTGCTAACGGAATGCACGGTGTTAATAAAACTTTCATTAAAACCTATTCGCTGGTAAATATTAATGGCGAACTTTATCCGTCAATCGCGTTAAGAATGTATCTGCTCGCAAACGATACCGATAAAATTACGCTCTATAACGACAAAATCGTTGTGGACAAAACAGGTTTAAAAATTCCGGTAACTGACAAACAGCTTTTCACAAGCAATATCCATTTTTACAAATATCACCCGGGTACAATTTATTCGCACAAAACATATTCTGCGATTGATATTATAAATTCTTATGACGCAATAAAAGCAGGTAAAAAACCCCTCATTAACCCTGCAGAGTTTAAAGGCAAAACCGTATTTTTCGGGCTGAATGCCCGCGGTGATGTTGTCGGACTTGAGGATTCCGGAATGACACCTGTCGGAATAAATCACCCCGGCGTTGATATTCAGGCAAGCATTTATGATAACCTTGTAAACGGTCAAATTCTCCACCGTCCGCATCTTTTGGCAGAAATTGCAGTTGCGCTGGTTCTGTCATTGATAACATTCCTGCTTGTAATGAACCTGACTTTTGGGGTTTCGCTCTCGGTCGTAATGGGTACGATTATCGGCTATATTCTAATCAACGCGCTTATGCTTTATCCGCGAAATATTGTACCTGATGCGATTACACCTGTGGTCGTAATTTTAGCTACTTTGATTTTTGGCTACGCGTTCAGGTTTATCCTTGAAAACAAAAACAAAGAAAAAGTTAAAATGGCAATGGGCAGATATTTGTCGCAGGACGTTATGCAAAACGTTGTCAAAAACATTGACGACATTCGTCTTGGCGGGCGTAAAGCAACTGTAACCGTTCTTTTTGCAGATATCAGGGGCTTTACATCAATGAGCGAACGAATGACCGCCGAAGAGGTCTCCGTAATCCTTAACGAATATTTTTCTGCAATCGAGCCTATTATCACAAAGTATAACGGCGTAATTAATAAATTTATCGGTGATGCGGTAATGGCGATTTTTGGCGACCCGATAGAGGATGAACTTCACCCGATGAAAGCTGTTCTTTGCGCAAACGAAATGTTAAAATGCGTTCGTAAACTTCGCTACAAATGGATGGACGAAAACAAACCCGATATTGAAATCGGTATCGGTATCAACACCGGCGAAGTTTTTGTGGGCAACATCGGTTCCGAAAAGCGTCTTGAATACACGGTTATCGGCGACACGGTAAACATCGCAAGCCGTATTGAAAGCTACAACAAAGTTTATAAAACGAAATTTCTCATAGGTTCAACGACCTACGAATTTGTAAAAAACCGCGTTGACGTAATCAAAATCGGCGGCGTTACAATCCGAGGAAAACAAAAGAAAATGGACATCTACGAAATTCTGCGTGTAAATTCAGGGATTAACGACGACAAAAACAACTAGGCGGAGCTTGTGGAAAATCTTGAGAAAATAAAAAAAGCCATAGAAGTCGAGGTTAAGCACCGGTACATAGATATTCGGGGGCAAAGCCAGACTTTTTCGCAATTTATCAAAAGCGAGGCACGCAAGATTTACAAAACCTCCGGCAAAAACCCACGCTGGAATGTCATTATGGAAACCTTTGACGGCTACCGCTGTTTTGACGTAAACGACCGCCGCAAGGCAATCGAACGCCTCGTTAAAGTTATAAAACTTACGCTTGAGGAAGAAAAAGAGGAAGTCGTTACACAGGAAAAAAGACTTGAAAGTCCGGATAAGGTTGACGTCACCTACGTCAAAGGCGTTGGTCCGAAAATCGCGTATTATCTTAATAAACTCGGGATTTATACCGCACAGGATTTAATCACCTATTTCCCGCGCAAACACATTGATTATTCCTCCAGAACTTTGATTAAAAAACTCAAAGAGGGCGAAAGTACTACCGTTTTCGGCTATGTAAAATCAGTTTCGGCTTTTAACACAAAAAACAATCTTTCGGTTGTACGCGTAATAATTCAGGATGAAAGCGGAAGTTTGGAACTCTCGTTTTTTCAGGCAAAAGCAACCCGTGTTATGCAGGAAAGAATTAAGTCACAATTTCCTGTTAACGCCGGAATTATGGTTTCGGGCATCGTAAAACGGAATAATTACACAGGGAAACTGACAATCGACAAACCGTCATATTCTATTATGACAGGCGAGTTTATGGAGGGCAGCAACCTTAATTTGGGCAGAATAGTCCCGATTTACGCGGTTTGCGAAGGGTTGAATATCAAGACTCTTCGCCGCGCAATTTTCAACGCGATTGAAATGTATAACGACTATATTGTAGACGTTCTGCCCGACTATATTCGCGAAAAACACGGAATTTTGTCCAAAAAAGTTTCCGTCAAACAAATCCACTTCCCTGAAACAATGGAACTTTTGGAGCAGGCGCGCTTTTCGCTTGTCTTTGAAGAGTTATTTTTAATTCAATTACGACTTGCGAAAGCGCGCCAGGAAAACCTTGCCAATAACACCTGTCCTGCGCTTAAAGTCGGCACGGACGGACTTGTTCAGAAATTTATAAAAAGTCTGCCTTTTGAGCTTACAAACGGTCAGAAAAAAGCTGTTAATGAAATTCTCAATGACCTTAACAGTGAAAAACCTATGGCACGGCTTTTACAGGGTGATGTCGGCAGCGGGAAAACAGTTGTTGCAACAATTATGCTCCTTGCGGGCGTCGAAAACAACTATCAGGGCGCGATTATGGCACCAACAGAAATCCTTGCGCAGCAGCACTACAACAATCTTGTAAACTGGCTTACGCCGATGGGGATTAATGTGGGACTTTTCCTCGGAAGCCACGGCAAAAAAGTTCGGACGGCTTTTGAAACCGACCTGCGTAACGGTCAAACACATATTGCCGTCGGAACCCACGCGCTTATTCAGGAAAACATAGAGTTCGCAAACCTTGGCGCGATTGTTGTTGATGAACAGCACCGTTTCGGCGTCAAACAACGTAATGTTTTAAAAAAGAAATCCCAAAACCCGCAGGTTTTGACAATGACAGCAACGCCTATCCCGAGAACTCTTGCTTTAACCGTTCACGGCGACCTTGATTTAACAATCATCGACGAACTTCCAAAAGGCAGAAAACCAATCAAAACGAGTTTTGTCTCCTCACACAAACTTACCTACAAACTTATACGCGAAGAAATAGAAGCCGGTCGTCAGGCTTATATAGTCTACCCATTGATTGAAGAAAGCGAAACGCTTTCCGCCAAAGCCGCTACAATTGAGGCAGAGCGTTTGCAGGCGGAAGTTTTCCCTGACCTGCGTATAGGACTTCTTCACGGCAAGCTCAAAAATGCCGAAAAAGAACAGGTTATGGCAGATTTTAAGGCAAAAAAATACGACATTCTCGTCTGCACAACAGTTGTGGAAGTCGGCGTTGATGTTCCAAACGCCACAGTAATCCTAATAGAAAACGCCGAACGTTTCGGGCTTTCGCAATTGCACCAGCTTCGCGGACGAGTAGGCAGAAGTGATTTGCAATCCTATTGCATACTTTACTCAAATACCAAAAACCAAGAAACCCGTGAACGCTTAAACATTATGACAGAAACCAACGACGGTTTTGTTATTGCAGAAAAAGACCTTGAACTGAGAGGACCCGGAGAGTTTCTCGGTACAAGGCAAAGTGGCATCCCGGATTTGATTATTTCAGATATTGTGCGAGATGCCAGAATTTTAGAAATTGCGAGGAATGAAGCTATTACATTTGTAAACACACAAATGTTCGAGAATTATCCGTTACTTAAAAACGTAACGAGTTTTAGAATTTACAATGATTTTTTGAGTAGTTAAACTAAGCTGCCGGAGCAAAAATGTTGTTATTGTTCATCATCCACATTGGTGAATAGTTGTTTGGATTGAATGAATAGAAACTATCATTATTGTATTGGCTTGCTAAGTTATTTTGCCAAGCCGGATTTCTCCAGTCAGTGGTATAAGAACCGAATTGTCCGTTACCATTAACCCCAAAACCGGCAGCTGTACTCGTAGAACCGGACGGTGCGTATCCAAGACTTCCGCTAAAATTCATTTGCTGTTGACGTGCAAGTTTTGCCTGTTCAGCCTCTTGTTTTAGCTGTTCAACTTCTTGTTGTTTAGCAGCCTCTGTCATTACATAATTATCAAGGTTTTTAATACGTTGTTCAAATTCTTTTTGTGTTTTTTCATCGTCACTAATTTTAGCTATGTTATAAACCGGATTTCCATTATCATCTGTCAAAGGATTACCAGTGGCATCGACAGCCTGTTCCTTAAATTGAGATGTATAACTATGAACAGTTTCTATGTCACCTTTTTCAATAGCCTGACAAACCTGTTTATTTTGAGCGTCAGTTTGTTCTTCCATAAGCTCTTCGGCTACTGTTTTTTGAGTATAAGGAATCTTATCTGCGATTTTGGAACCAATCCAGCCGCCAATCATTGAGCCTACGAAACCACCGATTGCTGCACCTACGCCCGGAATAGGTATTAATGCTTGACCGATAGCGGCACCCGCCCATTGACCAACAGCCATTGCGCCGATTTCGCATCCCAACCTTACAGCTGATTTACCGGCTTGTTTAAGCCCGTTTTTCAAGCCTTCACCATCCGGAGACGCTGCAACAGCACTATAAATATCCAAACCTGCTGTAACAGCACTCATACCGACCATAATCCAGCCGCCAGCTTTACCAACGCCTCTGGAAACACTACGCAAAGTCTTAGATGCAGACATAGCGGTTTTTAAACCTTTACCAATCTTAGCACCCGCTTTTGCTTTCATGCCGGCTTTTCCTGCCTCAAGGAATTTGTTTTCAGCAAGTCGTGCGTTAGAAAAACGTTGGTGCAATGAAGATATTTTACCTTTAGGTAAATTACCTGATTGTACTTGTGTTTGCGCTGTTTTAAAATCTCTTAGCAAATCACCGTACATTTCGTTGTATTTTGCAACGTTTTGCAACTTTTTCAACTCTTCTGGAGCTGTACGACCTAAAATATTTCTAAGTTTTTTATATGTTTTTTGGTTATCTCGAATTAATTTAGAATATTCTTTTTGATTTTTTGCTTTACTTAATTTTTCAAACAACTCTTTTGCTTCCGGGCTGCCAGAAAATCCTTCCGGAAGTTTAGGCATATTTGAAGACATAATACCCTCAAGTTTTGCAACTTTAGAGTTAACAAATTCCAAATCCCAGTAATTCGTCGGGTGTCTTAAAGTTTGTCCGGCATTATGCCAGCCTTGCTTGTATGCATTGCCAACATTCTGCCAAGAACGATTTTGCCATGCTTCCCCAATTTTGCCTTTATATTGCCAAACAGGCATTGCAACACCCAATGCGTAAGCACCTTTTTCAGCCGTTGTATCCGCTATTCCGACACTAGGTTTTTCGCCATCAGCGCTATAACCCATTGCCTGATTATTTGCACGCATAACATCGTATTTCAAATCAACTTTACTAATTTCGTTTCCCATTTTCGAAATCCCCGAATTATTATAAAATATTCCCGTGTTATTTATATAAAGAATTTTGCGCTCAAAAAATTGACTTTCTGTAACAAATTGTTACATAATAACTTTACACACTTTTTTTATGTTAAAAATCGTTAATAAACACCGAAATTTTAGCAATTAAATTTTTCACAGTACTTAAAAAGAAAGAAGGTAAGTAATGCAATATAAAGAACGACGACACAATTCAATCAAAGAAGTCAACTCAAAAAAAGCGAATGCCCCTCGCGTGAGATTGATGAACTTAATCTGGGGCTTGTAGTACTCTGATTGAATTGCAGCCAAATTAGGCTGTGTAAGGACGAAAAATGATACCCGTAATAACAGCAAGTAAAGTTTACTCAATATTAGGAAATAATAATTCTTTAGTGCCGCTAGCCCTAAAAGACGTTGCAAACAGCGTTGGTCTTACAGCAGGCTCTTACATTGTCGGAAAAGAAGACGAAGGACAAGACAGATTAATAGACGAATTCGGAACACAAGCCCTCTGGCTTTTTGGGATTCCGGCGTATAAAAAACTTATTGATTTAGCACTATTCAAAACAATGGGCTATGACCCGAAAATTGACGTTAGAGTGCTTAAAAACAAAGATATTTTTGAAAAAGCAAAAGAATTTGCCCACAATGACAAAATAAAATCTGCATTTGAAAAAGTCGGCAAAAATCAAAAGACTTTCAAAGGTTTAACTTTTGCAAAATTTGCAGCCTCAACGCTCATGACTATCGGAACCTATGGTGCCTTAACTCATTACAGGCACAAATATACCGAGGAAAGCATTAAGAAAAAAATTATTGAACAACACAAAGCAAAAAAGAATAATACTACCTTCACACCTTACAACCCAAGACCTGCGGCGTTTAAAGGTGTATCCGTTAAAGATAACGAAAAAGAGCAAGTTGCTTTCAAAGGAGGTTTAGAAGACTTTATGTTCAGCCCTGTTAAAAACCTTATGATTTTAGACGGTGCAATTTCCGGCGAAAGACTTCTTACCTCAAGAAACATGCAGGATTTCCTCGGCTACACAATCAAAGAGGGAAGTTTCTGGGTATTTATGTACTTTGCCGGTCAAAAAATTCAGGAACACCTCGAAAAAGCATCAGAAGCAAAACACAAAAAATCAATCGACCTCGATGCAAGAGTAATCGAAAGTGATGAACTGAAAAAAGCGTTCCACGATAACTCTCTCAAGAGAAGTATTGATGCGTTCTCAAATTGCAAAACCGACGTTGAGGTCTATGAATTCATCAACAAAAACCCTGACAATTTCATAGTCAAAATGGCGAAAAAATCAGATATTGTCAAAACAAAATGCAGTAATGAAAACATTTTTGTTAAATTTGCAAGAAGAACAGGAATGATGCCGCTTTTAGACAATCCTGATGTGGTTGATACAAGAGCTTACATTGATATTGATGAGTTCAAAGGCGTTGCCGACAAGCTCAATAAACTTCATAAGCAATATGAGGAATCCGGTGAAAGTTTGGAACAATTCCTTAGCGGCGTGAAAAAGTTGAAAAGAGCCTCTGTATGGAAGAATATGGGTTCCTGCGTTCTTGCCCTTGGAGTACTTGCCCCTGCAATCATGGTGGCAATCAGATACCTAAGACAGGATAAGGAATTCCAAGTAAAAGAACAAATTGAAAGAGAATTAGCTTTCCAAGGAGAAATTTAAGGCGCAGGCATTGCCTGCGCCCTCTATATATTGACACTACGCGAAACATAGTTTAAAATATAGAAAAAAGAAAGGATAGAATATGAAAAACTTAAACTCTGAAAACCCTTGTAGTAAGCCCCTGTTCAGACGGGGGGGGGGGTNNGGGGGGGGGGGGTATGGCTACGCTCGGTGTAGCGCCAGTGTCGACACGCGGGAGCGTGGCGAGCAGGGCGCGAAACACTACGTCGGCGACGTTTCAAATTCTGCAATTGTTAAGTACAATTGCGTAGAATTTGTCAGGAGCGGAAAACGTAAAGTCGCCTTTACAATGGCAGAAATACTTCTGTCATTAACAATTATAGGTGTTGTTGCCGCGATTACTTTACCTAGTTTGACGGGCAACATTAATGAACGAACCTGGAACACACAACGCAAAGCGCTTTATGCGAGATTTTCACAGGCTATTGCTCTCATGCCTGCCCTAAACGGTTACGGTACATACACAGAAGATGAAACCGGCAGCACAGTCGAAGATAACGCCGCTGAAACTTTTATTACTGCAGGGTTATCTAAAGTTTTAAAAATAAATAATATTTGCGACAACAGTCATATCGCGGATTGTGGACTTACAAGCAAAATCACAACACAGGTCGCTACAAAAATAGATACCCCGTTAGATATGAGAACTTTAAATAATATTATTGTTAACTATAGCGTTCCGCAAGGCTTTACGGCAAGGTCAATCTACAACACTAAAGCCGCAGCTTTTGAGACAGCTAACGGCGAAAGCATTTTAACTTTTTATAATCCGAGCTGCGGTGCCAATGTTGAAGGTGTTGGAGACGCGGCACAGGAAAAAATGTGTGCTAATTTTATTTATGATTTAAACGGAACAAAAGGTCCGAACACCGTAGGAAAAGACATAGGGTATATAACAGCATTTTATTCTTACGACCCTAGTGTTGTAGCTCCAATGCCTTCAACCGAATATAATAATGAAGTTTTGTCTTTTGAGGAAGCTACAAGCTACTGCCACGGTTTAGGCGAACAGTACCGGATACCGAACAAAGATGAAACCTCCGCGATATTTATCAATCGCAGGTTAAGTTTACCGGAAGATGATACTTATCACCGTTGGACATCTACACTTTCAACATCAAATAGCATAACTGATACCTGGATACAACATTTTTCTACAGGAGTAAGAGGACCCCGTACAACTGTTGGTCAAGGGAACGCCAGAATAAGATGCATCTTTAGATAATGTTCATTGCGGCAATGTAGGCGGTTGACCAGCAATTCTGCAGGTTAAAACCGCCGCAAAAGCCGTCAATATCCATAACTTCACCACAGAAATACAGCCCCGGAACCAATTTTGATTCCATTGTTTTCGGGTTTATTTCATCCAAATCCACCCCGCCGCAAGTTACTACCTCGCCGCCACCGGCTACATCTAAAACTTTTACCTCTAGTGCGGTCAGATTTTTATACAACTCTTCACGAACTTTGGCGCTAACCTGCGAACACTTAGTCTCTCCTGACGGACAAACCGCCGAAGCAAATGATTTCGGAACAAGTTCACCCACAAGATTTTTCAAAGTTTTATGCGGGTTAGCATCAAACAGTTTTTGCAAGTCAATTTCACCTACAAGGTCAAGCAAAACCGTATATGGAAACTTCTCCCTCGCATTGAGTGATGAGATTTTAAACGCCAGCGGACCGGAAATTCCGTTATGCGTAAAAAGCAGATCCTCTTGTAAAACTGTTTTACCAATTTTTGTTTTTACAGATTTCAAGACTACACCGCTTGGAAAAAGTTTATCTGTTTTAAGCCCAACGAGTGCAGGTTTCGGGTCAATAATCCTGTGTCCTAAATATTTTGCAATATTAAACCCTGCATGCCCGCCTACTGCAAGCACAACACGGTCAAACTTATACGAACCTTCGTCTGTAACAACTTCTAACACACCGTCGAGCTTGTTTACTCTTAACGCCTTTTCTTTTTTTATGTTCACATGCAAAGCCTTAAGGAACTTTTCTCTCACATCCGCGGCACTATTTGATGTCGGAAAAATTCTGTTGTCCTCCTGAACGTATGTTTCCACACCTATTGAACGGAAAAATTCCAATGTTTCTGCGGTAGCAAAACGTGAAAAAACCGAATACAAAAATTTCCCTCCGCGCGGGTAAAATTTAGCTAGTTCGCGGAAATCAAATTCATTATGCGCAAGGTTGCACCGTCCGCCGCCTGTGACAAGCAGGGATTTTAGGGGGGAAGACTTCTCAAAAATAGTTACGTCACAAGAATTTTGTAAATGATATGCGCAAAAACATCCTGCCGGACCAGCGCCAATAATTCCGACTTTATATTCTTGTGCCATAAAGAAATACCATTTCAGGGTTTTCAAGGTCTTCGTGAAGTTCGGTAATAGTTTTATGCAACACCGGATGTTCAAAATCAGGAATTAATTCCAAAAGCGGAACAAGTGTAAACGCCCGCAGGTGCAAATATTTGTGCGGGATTGTTAAATCCGCATCGTTAATAATTTCCTTTTTGTAAAAAAGGATGTCGATATCAATAGTTCTGTCTTCATAAACCCCGGGTGTTGCGGCTTTGCGTCCGAGTTGTTTCTCAATACGCTGGCATTGTTCCAAAAGTTGATGAGGCGTCAGAGTTGTTTTAAGTTCAACTACAGCGTTAACAAACCAGTTATCCGATTGCATATTCCAGGGTTCTGTTTCATAGAAAGCAGAAGTCCGAATAATTTCTACCCCGTCAATCGCGCCAAGTTGAAGATTGGCTTGCTGAATGTAGCCAATTCTGTCGTCTTTATTGGATCCTAAACTTAAATAAACGATTGCCATGCCTTTATTTTACCCGTTTTTCAGGGAAATTGTCAATAGTTTTTTGCACCGCAACATTTTTTAAACTTCTTGCCACTGCCGCAAGGACAAGGATCGTTTCTGCCTACACTTGAATAATCTATACCTGCAGGAACTTCTGGCATTTCCTCTTCATCCTCAATTATTCCCAATGTATTTGAGAACGCTTTGGATTTATAAAGCACTGAAGTTGGTGAGAAAATTTTCTTTTCCAAATACTGTGGTTTATATTGCTGCAAAAGTCCGTCCAACGTAAAACCTGATTTCATAATCTCGTTTACTCTATCCATAAAATTAGGATATTTAGCCGCAACACGTTTTATTAAATTCGCAGAAAGTTTATCGTTTTCAAGGAAAAACTTAATGCATTCTTCGTAGCCGTCAATTGTTTTATAATCCTCAACCTCAAAGATTTTGTTGAAAGTTTTATAAAACGGCACAGCGTAAAGTCCCAGCTCGCGGTCATAGATAACACCGACATCATAAAGTTCTTCGTGGGCAGAAAAACCACCAAGAGAATTTTCCAAAAAATCACTATAGGAATTATTAAACTCGCTTACATTGAAAAATTTATATGTTTCAGGTTCTTGTAATTGTTCTGTAATATCAGTTCTGTTGCCAAGTTCCGCGAACTCATTATACGCACCGATTACGTCGTCTGCAAATCTGCTTGTCGTAATAACTTCATCGGTTCCGAAAAATTCTACAAACTTTTGATAAAGTGCCTCAATATCTGCCTCAAGTTCGGCTTGTTTTTCAGGGTTATCCTGATACGCAAGTTCCGGGGTTTCGACGAGTTTTGCTATTGAATATCTTAGAGCATCTTCTTTCCTTGCTGACGGCAAAATTCCGGAAATTTCGAGCAGGCAAACTTCGTTATCATATTTGGTAATACGTGCGACAACATACTGCCCGACACCCACACCGCGGAACGCTGTCATTTTTACAAGAGATACGGCGTCATAAGTTTTTTCGTTAATTACACTATAGAGAGAAAAACCGTTTTTCAGAACACGTTTGATTTCAAAAACAGAGTGAATAGAATTTAATAACGCATCGCAAACTTTTTTTTCTTCTTCAGGAAGTTTTTTCGTCCTGTCAAGATAAAGTTTAACGATAGGTTTGTTTTGCAAACGGCGTTCAAAAATATAGTTAAGGCAGGCGGTGTTAAAATCCATAATTGCATTTTGCTGTCCAACGCCAATAGTTCTAATATATTCTTCAAAATCGCCCTTAACTACTTCATCATTTTGGATAAATGTAACAATATTTTTAATCGTATCACTAACAATTTTCAAATCTTCTAATAACATAATTCTCTCCCTCGAAAATCATCTTATATTAAAAAGTTTGAAAACTCAATAGCCAATCTGGCGGTCGTTAATCGACCGCCTGGGAAAGCAGTACTCCGCCACCTGCTTGCCACACTCACGTGTGCCAACCCGTGGCTGCGCTGTCTCACCCGCCACTCGAAAATTTCTTACGAAATTTTCTCGGGCTTAAGATCAGCTGTACAATTCGGGCATTTTGTTGCTTTAATATTAATTGTCGTAAAGCAATACGGGCATTCTTTAGTTGTAGCTTCTTCTACAGCTTCTTCTTTTTTACATACTGCGCTTTGAAGTTTATTCATCATTTTGATAAGCATAAACACCGCAAACGCAACAATAAGAAAAGAAATAACCGTATTAATAAACGCACCGTAATTCATTGTAACCGCGCCGGCATCTTTTGCGGCTTGAAGAGTTGGATAACTAACATCCTGCGGAGCAATCTGCCAGTAAAGGTTTGAGAAATCAACCTTACCCAACAGCAATCCGATCGGAGGCATAATAATATCTTTTACAAGCGAATCAATAATCTTGCCGAAAGCTGCACCGATAATGATACCTACCGCCATATCAATCACATTGCCGCGCATAATAAATTCACGTAACTCTTTTACCAAATTTTTAAACATAACAACTCCTTTTGCGAGTATTATAACGTAGTACAAGAAGTTTAACAATAGTCGTATAATATCGTTACAATTGGCTAACAAACCGGAAATTTTTACGTTTTTATGCTATGCTGTAGTAGAATAGCTAACAGGAGCAAACTATGGATATTTTTAATATATTTACGTTACTTGGCGGATTGGCATTTTTCCTATATGGAATGACGGTTATGTCATCGGGGTTAGAAAAAGTAGCGGGCGGCAAAATGGAGCAGCTTTTGCGCGAAATGACCTCAAACCCGGTTAAGAGTTTGGTTTTAGGTATGGGGATTACGGTAATAGTCCAGTCCTCTTCGGCGGTAACGGTAATGCTCGTTGGCTTAGTAAACTCAGGAATAATGAACTTAACCCAGGCAATCGGGGTCATAATGGGCTCCAACGTAGGAACTACGGTCACAGCCTGGATTTTAAGTTTATCGGGCATAGAAAGCGATAATTTCTTTGTACAGCTTTTAAAACCCGAATCCTTTTCACCGCTCCTTGCACTTGCCGGCGTAATTATGATGATGGCAAGCAGAAAAAATAAAACCAAAAATGTCGGCACAATTCTTATTGGTTTCGCAGTTCTTATGTTTGGTATGGAATTGATGAAAAACGCAATGAGTCCGCTTGCTGACATGCCGGAATTTACACATATTCTTACAGCATTTAGCAACCCGTTACTCGGCATAATCATCGGTACGGTCGTAACAGCGGTAATTCAAAGTTCTGCAGCATCAGTTGGTATTTTACAGGCTTTATCTCTCACCGGAAGTATTTCCTACGGAATGGCATTCCCTATTATTATGGGTCAAAATATCGGAACCTGTATTTCCGCGGTGCTTTCTGCAATCGGTGTTAATACAAATGCAAGAAGAGTTGCAGCAGTTCACATTGCGTTCAACGTTCTCGGAACAATAATTTTTATGGCTGCATATCAAATTATTACTTCTATTTGGGATATTCCGCTTTTCAAAGAAAGCATTAACCCGTTTGGTATCGCGGTTTTACACTCAATATTTAACATAACAACAACCGTAATGCTCTTCCCATTCACTAAATTCCTCGAAAAAATCGCTATGGTTACAGTTAAAGACGATAAGGAAGAAGAGCAGGAAGTTATTATTGACGAAAGACTTCTGTTATCCCCGTCATTTGCAATCGGCGAATGCACACGTCTTACAGCTGAAATGGCAAAGGTTGTTGAATATAATTTCCTTAACTCAACAAAAATGCTCAAAAGTTTTCACCAGCGCAGCGCTGAACACATCGCTGAAAACGAAATAAAAATCGACACTTATGAAGATAAATTAGGTTCATTCCTGTTAAAACTTGCCGGACGTCAATTATCCGACGAAGACAGCAACAGGATTACACAACTTCTTCTCACCATCGGTGACTACGAAAGAATAGGAGACCACGCATCTTATATATTAAAAATTGCAGAAACTATGCACGAGAAAAAACAAAAATTCTCACCTGAAGCAATTGAAGAATTAAAAGTTATAGTTCATGCGGTTTCGGAATTGTTCCGTATGACACTTGAGGTTTTCACAACTGACAACACAGTACTTGCGCAGGAAGTTGAGCCGCTTGAACAGGTTATCAAAAAGAACATCCGAAAAGTTAAAAACCGTCACATCAAACGTTTAAAAGACGGACTTTGCTCTGTTGACGTCAGCTTTATGTTTTCAGATTTGATGAACGATTTAAGAAGAATTGCGGCGCACTGTTCAAACATTGCGACCTGCACGGTTCAGATAAAAGATTCCACAATGGAAAAACACGAATACAGTCAAAGAGCTAAAAGCCTTGAAAATACTGACTTTACAAACAAATACGAGAATTATAAGTCAATATATTCTGTATCTAAATAGGGGAGAGACACATTGTTTAAAGACATTTTTTCAATAACTTATGATAAAGACGATTGTCGTACTGTCGTCAGATTTTTAGGGATAAAAATTAAATTTGCGGGCAAGGAGTTGAAGGACAATAAGTTCCAGGATTTTAAAGACGCCGGCGGAAAGATTACAGATGCACCGCAGGCGGACGGACCGCTTAGAATTACACAGCTTGCGAATTATCAGTTAATGAAAAAGGTTGACGCATATTGCCGCGAACACGATTTAAAACTTTGGCTGACTTTCGGTACACTTCTAGGCGCGGTAAGGCACGGCGGATTTATTCCGTGGGATGATGATATCGACGTTGAAATGACCCGTGCTGATTACCAAAAACTTATCGAACTTTTGAATGCGGATTATGAAAAACTTGATTTCTACCCTGAAATGATTCATACGAAAAAGGACTGTAATATTTTTCTGAAAGTCCGCCATAAAAAAATCCCGGGGATTTTCATAGATATCACGCCTATTGACGAAACGGGCGAGCAATTAAGTAAGAAACAGCGTTTACAGTTGTCTAATAAAATCAAACGTTTTCGCCGTACGATGAACCCGCAGATTTTAAAATACATAAAAACAGGGGAAGAGGCAAAACTTTTGGAATACATAAAGGCTAAAGGCGAAGAGTTCTTCAAATTTTCGCAAAAGCCTAAAATTGAAAACTCGGATTTAGTTTGGGGCATAGATTTCCAACACAAGGTAAATGATTATCTTGTTTATTCGCACTCAACCTACTTCCCGCTTAAAGAAATTAAATTTGAAGACGGCGTATTTTATTGCCCGAACGATTTGGATACATTCCTTAGTGAAATGTACGGCGACTATATGTCTTGGCCGCCAAAACTCTACGCCCACCACTTCCGTTTTCAGAAAGATAAAACCCTAAAAGATTATTATGGCGAAGAGACATTTGAAGAATTGCAAAAGTTCCTGAATAAAAGCGCAGAAAAACTTAGCACACTATAAGGAGAGAGAAATGCAAAGCATTAAACGTAATATATTATTGAACCCTGGTCCTGCAACGACGACTGACACGGTAAAAATGGCGCAAGTTGTGCCTGACATCTGTCCTAGAGAGCAGGAATTTGCCTCAATGATGAAAGGTTTGAGAGAAGATTTATTGAAAATCGTTCACGCTGACCCGCAAAAATACACATCGGTACTCTTCTGCGGTTCCGGAACAATAAACATTGATGTCTGCCTTAATTCACTTTTACCGTCAGACGGCAAGGTTCTTGTTGTAAACAATGGTGCTTACAGTACAAGAGCGGTTGAAGTTTGTGAATTTTACGGACTTCCTCATATAAATTTGAAATTCCCGGTTGACCAATTGCCTGATTTGAAAGTAGTTGAGAAAACTTTGCAGGAAAATCCTGATATTACACTTGTTTACACAACGCACAACGAAACCGGCACCGGTATTTTAAATCCAATCCGTGAAATCGGTGCGCTGGCTCACAAACACAACGCAATTTTCGTTGTCGACACAACTTCTACTTTTGCGATGCGTCCGATTGATATGGAAAAAGATAACATTGATTTCTGCATGGCATCAGCCCAAAAAGGTTTAATGGCAATGGCAGGACTTTCGTTCATTGTCGGAAACAGAGCCGTAATTGAAGTTTCAAAAGCCTATCCGAAACGTTCATACTACTGCAACTTGTACCTGCAATACGAATACTTTGAAAAAACAGGTGAAATGCATTTCACACCTCCTGTTCAAACGATATACGCGACAATTCAGGCGCTGAAAGAATATTTTGCAGAGGGTGAGATTGCAAAATGGGAACGTCACAAACGAGTTTTCGAAGCAATTCACAAGGGGCTTGATGAACTTGGATTTGAAGACGTAATAAAACGCGAATGGCAGGCAGGTTTGGTGGTTTCGGTGAAATACCCGAACGACGCGAACTGGGATTTCACAAAGGTTCACGACTATTGCTACGAACGCGGTTTCACAATCTATCCGGGCAAAATCTCAACAACAAACACATTCAGACTTTGCTCGCTCGGCGCAATTGATGTAGAAGATATTGAAGCATTCTTCAAAGTTTTCAAAGACGCGCTTAATCATTATAACATTTCAACACCGGTTAAATATTAGGGAGGGACAATGAAAAAGGTCTATACATGTTTTTGTACTGATGTAATCCACGAGGGGCACCTCAACATCATAAACGAAGCGAAAAAATACGGCGAAGTTATCGTTGGCGTTTTAAGTGACGAAGCAATGATAAGATTTAACAGATTTCCGACCGTAACATTTCAGGAGCGCCTTGAGATGGCAAAAAATATTGAAGGTGTAAGCCGCGTAATTGTTCAGGACGAAATTATGTATGATAAAGTTATCGAAGAAATCCGTCCGGATTATGTAATTCACGGGAACAACTGGGAGACCCCCCCCCTACTCTCAATCCGAAACAATGTCGCCTCACTTCTTGCTAAATTCGGTGGGGAAATTATTGATGTTCCGTACACATTTAATGAAAATGTGGCTTTAATCGACCAAAAAATTAAAGAAAAACTCTCAATGCCTGAATACCGCCGCAAACGATTAAAACAATTAATCAAACTTCGCGGTATCGTCAAAACTCTTGAGGTTCACAGCGGTTTAACCGGCCTGATTGCAGAAAAAACAGTTGTTGAACACGACGGAGAATTTGACCAATTTGACGCGATGTGGATAAGTTCACTTTGCGATTCAACAGCGAAGGGCAAACCGGATATTGAACTTGTCGATATGACTTCACGTTTCAGAACCATAAGCGATGTAACCGAAGTTACGACAAAGCCTATTATTTTCGACGGTGACACCGGCGGAAAAACCGAACACCTTGTTTATACTGTGCGAACCTTAGAGCGAATGGGCGTTTCTGCAATAATCATCGAGGATAAAGTCGGCTTGAAGAAAAATTCGCTTTTCGGAACTGACGTTGAACAAACCCAAGATACTATCGAACATTTTTGTAAAAAGATTTCGACAGCAAAAAAAGTTCAGCTTACGGATGATTTTATGATTATCGCACGTATAGAAAGTTTAATCCTTGAAAAAGGCATGGAAGACGCACTTGAACGTGCAAGAGCATTCGTGAAAGCAGGAGCCGACGGCATAATGATTCACAGCCGTAAAAAAAATCCTGCAGAAATTCTTGAATTTTGCGACAAGTTCAGAGCCGAAGACCAAACAACACCGATTGTCGTTGTACCGTCTTCTTTCAACACTGTTACAGAGGCAGAACTTGCGCAGCACGGCGTCAATATCGTAATCTACGCCAACCAATTAACCCGCAGCGCCTTCCCTGCAATGGAAGCAACCGCAAAAGATATTTTAAGATATCACAGGGCAAAAGAAGTTGACGACAGATTAATGCCTATTAAAAAAATCATTTCGTTAATAGACGAACTATAAGGAAAAAGAATGGAAAACGCAATATTAATGGCGTCAGGGCTGGGCACAAGAATGCTTCCGCTGACAAAAACAACACCAAAACCGCTTTTGAAAGTCGGTGAAACCCCAATGATTGAAACCGTTATTGGAGGCTTGCTTAAACGCGGTGTTGAAAATATTTATATTGTAGTCGGGTATTTGGGCGAACAGTTTGAATACTTAAAAGAAAAATATTCCAATGTAACAATTATAAAAAACCCTGATTACCTGACAATAAATAATATTTCCTCAATTTACGCCGCACGCGAGGTTCTCAAAAACGCGGATTGCTTTATTTGTGAAGCAGATTTGTACGTTTCCGACCCGTCGATATTTAATGCAAACCTTGATTATTCCTGCTATTTTGGCAAAATGATTGAGGGACATTCCGACGACTGGGTTTTTAATTTGGACGAAAACGGCATAATAACACGCGTGGGCAAATTCGGCGACGATTGCTATAATATGGCAGGCATTGCGTTCTTGAAAAAATCCGATGCCCAAATTCTTGCCGGAGCAATAGAAGAAACTTACCACACACCCGGCTATGAAACCCTTTTCTGGGATGAAGTCGTAGACAGAAATTTAGACAAACTTAAACTAAAAGTTCACCCTGTCGAATCCGGGAAAATAATCGAAATTGATACAGTAGAAGAATTAACCAAAGTTAGGGAAGAAATTTATGCAAGTTAAAAATTTTGTTGATATATTAGGCGCAGATTTTTACACAGGAGTTCCGGACTCACAGCTTAAACAGCTTTGTGACTACCTTATGAACACCTACGGCATTGATAACAAACACCATATTATCGCTGCAAACGAGGGCAACTGCACAGCAATCGCCGCCGGCTACCACCTTGCAACCGGTAAAATTCCGGTAGTCTATATGCAAAACAGCGGCGAGGGAAACATCATTAACCCGGTAGCAAGCCTTTTGAACGATAACGTTTACGCAATTCCGACAATATTCGTAATCGGCTGGCGCGGTGAACCGGGCGTTAAAGACGAACCACAACACGTTTATCAGGGAAAAGTTACTGTAAAACTTCTTGATGATATGGATATTCAATCTTTCATAATCGACAAAGAAACAACTGAAGACGAATTAAAATCCGCACTTGAAAAATTTCAACCGCAGCTCGCCGCCGGCAAAAGCGTAGCATTCGTTATCAGAAAAGGCGCCCTGTCTTATGATGAAAAAGTTACGTATAAAAACGCTTACACAATGTCACGTGAAGAAATTATTCAACATATAACAAAAGTTTCCGGTGAAGACCCAATTGTTTCCACAACGGGCAAAGCCAGCCGCGAACTCTTTGAAACCCGCGTTGCAAACAACCAGGGTCATCAATACGACTTTTTAACTGTCGGCTCAATGGGTCACAGCTCCTCAATTGCACTTGGTATTGCACTACAACAACCGGAACGTAAAATCTGGTGTATAGACGGAGACGGTGCAGCGCTTATGCACCTTGGCGCAATGGCAGTAATCGGCGCAAACCGCCCGAAAAACCTTGTTCACATCGTGATAAACAACGAAGCCCACGAAACCGTCGGCGGCATGCCTACCGTTGCCAGCCAAATTGATATTATCGGTATCGCAAAATCCTGCGGTTATCCTAAAGCCGTAAGCGTAAATTCGTTTGAAAGACTGGACGAAGAACTGGTTAAATGCAAAAATTCTTCTGAACTCTGCCTGCTTGAAGTCAAATGTTCTATTGGTGCACGCGCAGATTTGGGAAGACCGACAACAACAGCTCTAGAGAACAAAATCGCATTCATGGAATACCTAGAATACCTAAATAAAAAGGGGCGTGTAAAATAACGCCCCTTAAAAATAAAGGAAACAAAAAATTATAATAAAAATTAATTAAGCAAAGTTAAATTACCCAAAGGTCTTGAAAGAGGATTCAACGTTCTTTTCGATTACCTTGGTAACGGCATCCATTTCGTTGGAGAT
>MOYE01000008.1:269449-323109 GCA_001899335.1 Candidatus Gastranaerophilus phascolarcticola | reverse complement strand
AGATGCTGCCATACCCATTGTGGTATCCCTTTCTTAGTTTGTATTCGTATCATGCATGTCGGCAGCTTAAGTTTAAAACTTTAGGAAAGGGGTGGAGTTTTGTTACATTTCGTAATATCTGTCAAGTTCCACGACGTGCCTTATTATCAGGTGCGCGGTCAAAAGAAGATATGGATTAATTTCATTGGTATTCGACATATTTATCGTTGCCTGTGTCTTTTCGGCTTTGGATTTGTCAGGCTGTTTCGTCGTGTAGCTAAGGCTCGTTTGTGCTGAATAATGTTTATTTTCAGTATCAAGGCGCAGGGTCAGCTCGTCTTTTGGAAAATCTTCACTACATTGAATATTTATACTTACGGCATTTGCCTCTTCAAGCACAAGCATTACGACTATTTCGCCATAGTTTACGGTTTGAATACGTATTATTAGTATGCTGTTATCGGATTTTGTCTCTTCTTTTGAAGCGATTTCCAACTCAAAATCAACGCCCTGTTGCAATGGCAGCCAGGGTAGATACAAAAGCATAAGCATTTTTAGGGTTTGGGCATTATCTTTCTGACCTGCGATTGCTATACTTGCATTTATTAGTTTCGCAGCTTCTTTCATTTGGCTAACATCGTTAATTCCGTTTTTCGCAGAATTTGCCATACTTATTATAATTTGTGTAAGCGCTTCTTTGCCGTTTGTTTTGATAAGCGTTGCGATGTCTGCAAGGTTAATCATTCCAGATGCTGATATCGGAAGTTTTTTTATTGACGCTTCAAGTTGGGAAAGTAATGCTTGGTTAAGTTTGGCACTTTGCATAAGTTCCGCAGAATTAAGCCCTTGAAGTTGGGCAAGGATTTGTGTCTGGGTTTGTGAAAGCTGACGCCCTGCAAGAAGATTTGAGTGCAATTGTGCTTGCAATTGAGCATTTGTAAGATTTTTTTGGATAATATAAATTAGTGCGTTGAAATTTTTCGGGAATTTCATCATTTCTTTTATATAAGCTGCATTTTCAGCACCGCCCATCATTGCGGACTGAAGATTTTGGGCAATCTGTGCCGGAGGTGCAGATGGTTTGGCGGACGAAACCTGCGGTTGCGCAGGAGGAGTATTAGAATGTACCGCGGGCTTCTGTTGGGTCGCACGCAGTACATTTTTACCTGCCAAATGTGTTAGATTAATTTTATTCTCCATACAATTATTTTAATTCATTTTTGCAAAAAGGCTATACTCTTTTACGAGTACATTTGGAAGTTTCGTTCGATATTGCCGGACATTGCCTTTTTCACTGATTCATATTCTGCTTCAAGTGAAGAGTGTTCGGTGTCGATATTTTTGAGTTCTAAATCGAACATTTCATCCTTAGCCTCAATTTGACGCATTGCTTTATTGTATTCTGCCTCTGCAATAGTCGCTGCTGTTGAGTCTGTTTGTTCTGAAATATCGGAACAACTTGTATAAGTTATACCTTGCCAACTATCATCAGAGTTAACTTGTTCCATAACAACAATACCGTTTTCAAGCGCAAATTGTAACCATTCGGTACTACTTGCCAAACCGTTTGCTAAGATTTGATAGCCTGATGATTGAATTTTTTCAAAGAGGTTAATATACCATTTTGCTTCAGCAGATGCATCCGTGTTACCGTTCTTAGGCGTTACTTTGCCAGCTCCGTTGGTGTATAAGTAACCGTAAACAGGTTCACCAAATATATCCATCATTGTATCAAGAATGTATGCATTGACAACATTTTGGAATTCTTTTTTAGGAGTTCTGCCAAGGCAAGGGTCTGTTGCTGCGGCTTCACCGTCAACAACATTTTGAATATATTTATAAAGATCGTCAATGTTATCTTTATTAATAGTTACAAATGGTGTTCCGTCTGTATTCGTTCCTAAAATTGTATTCGCTAAGTTTTGTCCTATGTTAATACATTCTGTTAACGCTTTTTGAATATCAGGATCGGTTGATGTTGTTGCATCTACGTCTTTCATATTCGTTCTCAAGAATGCATAAGTATCTTGAAGTAATGTTGTTAAGGCTTGGGCTATACCCTCTGACATACCATTTTTATCACCGCTTAATTCTGCGGTTACACCCGAAACATTTGTAGCTGTCGGGCTGTATTTTATAGTCATTGTCTGTTGACCGGTTTGGGTATTTCCGGCATCATCCTGATATTCTACATTTGATGTGTATGAGAAATTGCCACTGGTATAGCTTTTACTGCTAACTGACATTTCTTGGGTATTACCGTCTTCATCTGTATCGGTGGCTATAACCATGTTTGTACCATCTTTTTTGTATATTTTACAGTCGTTGCCTGCATCGCCGACTTTAACCCAGCCGATAATTTCTTTTCCGGTATCATCCATAGTTACAGGACCGATATTGATATAAGTAAAACCACCGTTTGTATACAATAAGCTATTTGTACCTGCGTTACTTGAGGTAAGTGGTGCATTCGCGCCAAGACCTAAATCCTCATAGTTGCCTTTTTGAATAAATTTGCCGCCGGTATATTCAATGTTGATATAATCATCACTGCTTGCATTAAAGTGACTGTTAACAAAGCCTGCAACATCTGTACCCGGTTTGCAATTATCATTCAATACTGTTGTAAGTATATCTTTTAAATTTTGGGCATTGGTTTGGAAAAGGGTAACAGGATCATCGTCAATAATTCCGTTAAGTGTTCTGTTTACGCCGTTAACATTATATGTTTTGTCTCCGATTCCGTTAATAGCCTCTCTGGTAGCCTTTTCTAAAGCGTTATCATAAAAACCTTTTGCGGTAATAAAGTCATCCAAGTAACCGCTAAAGTCTGTGTATTCTTGAGTTTTAATAGTTTCATTATATGAAGAAACATTGTTTGCAGGGTTATTAGTATCTTGAACCCCTTCGTACATTGTTCTTAATTCTGTAGATGAATATGTAATACCAGAATTTCCAAGTTGTTTTTCAAGTTCATCCCAGTAAGAAGTTGTGTATTCAATACCGTGTTGTTTCAAAAATTCTGCTTGTTGGTCAGTTGCACCCATAGATGCTTGATATTTTTTAGCTTCTGTTTCTGAAATCAAAATATTTCCGGCAGCGTTTGTCAAACCATATTGGTTGTTGTATTGGTTGAATGCCGTTAAATTATTGAATGTTAATGGTACATTTTGCGCATTATCTTTTTCGTCATAATTCGCAAATACCAAATTAGTTTTGTTTAATGCGTTAATATAGTTTTCACTGACTTGTGAACTTTCTGAAGAAAGGCGCATTTTTTGGTTGTTAATGAGCTGGGCTCTTAACTCGTTGTCAGAAATTCTTGATGTTATGGAGAGTAATCTAGCTTGTGATGCCGCTAATCCCATTTTAATCCGCCTTTCTTAGGGTTTTGATAGATTTCCTTACCTACGTAGTCGGATTATTTGCGGGATTTCTTTAAAATTATTGTGCTATTGTAACGATTTGTTAAAATTAATTTAACAGACCATAGAAAGTTGTAAGGGCTTGTTCCTTATTGGTGTCGATGTAGCGGATTTTCTCTTGAAGTTCGTTATATGCGTGTTTTTGTGTCGTGAACGATGCGTTTTTGACAGAGGTGTAAATTTCTTTGATAATACAACGTACAAGTGTTTGGAAATCTCCTGTTTCTTTCATTTCCTGCATCATTCGTTTTACCTGACCACCCATATCGCTTTGCTTTTGAATTTCTTGGGTTAAGCCGTCCTGGATTTTATTACGTAACTCAAAAATATTAGCAAAGTATGTTGTCTCGGCTTTTATCAGGTTCGCATTATTCGCATTAGGTATAATTCTCATATCGCGCATTACGTTTGAACAAAAATCGTTTATAACATTCGGAGTCGGAATCCTCGTTTTGTTATTAAATATGTGTTTGTCAAGTTCTGCTGCAACCCTATCTACGGCTTCACTATGGCTTACACCGTCAGGAAGAATTGCGCCCTCAAGGTTCGTTTTTGCAATCCCTCTTGAATTTCCGAAAATGTAATCAAGGTGCCCTAAACCGTTTCGGGTCGCTGTCAGGTTGTCATAACGAAGTACATTGCCTAAATCCAAGAACGTAATTGGTTTATCCAGGTTGTCCAAATCTATAAAAATATTTGCAGAGTTAGGATCCGCTTGAACCATTTTTTGACCGCTGCGCGGTATTGAAATTAACTGTTCAATAAAGACTTCGTTGTAGTTCATTATTAATTTCTTTATTTGCTCTTGAGTCAATGTCATGTTGCGGCGTTTGAGTTCTTCATCAAGTTTGTTCAGCTGAACTCCGCTTGCTTTTTCCATTACGTATACGTTGTCTTTTACCTCGATAGGTTTAACAACGTTAAATTTCTTCGCGTTTGCGGCCATAACCTCGGCAGCTTCTTTTTCAAGGGAAAGATTAGTCTCTTGTGCCCATGCATCAAACATCGTATTGATGAATTTTGTGCAATATGAATACTCTTCCTTGTTATTACGAATATCTGATTTCTCTAAAAGTTCCAATACCTGTTTGCGGTCTGCCTCAATTTTTTCTTTGCTCATTCCCTTTTTGAGAAATTTGATAACAACTTCTTTGCCTGTTGCGTTATCCTTTGCAAGGTAAGTTTCAGCTACCGTACCTACGCCCAGCGGCTGTTCTCGCACGATTGTGTACTTTTTACCGTATGCCTTTGAAATAATACTTTGTGCCTCTGCCGGTGTATATGACGGGCGGCAAGCACCTTTAAGGTTTTTGGCAGCCTGTCTTAATTCGCTTGGCAGCGGGAAATTCATGAATTTTATATTATCAATGTTTTTGTCCGGAATAGTTTGCAGGAACTTAGCAAGCAAAATGTTTGAGTCAATGATTTTATTTTCGTGCGGCTGTTCATAAATTAAACGTAAAATGTTACCCAATTCTTCCTGCAATTGGTCGTTTTGTCTGGTAATAAACTCTTCCAGATTGAAATTCTTTCCGTATGGATTTTGAAAGGCTTTTAGTTCCTGATGATTAGCCTTAGCTTTTTTGCAAGCCTCATCCCAGGATTTAATAACGCCTTTACCTTTTGACGCGGTATATGCTAACCCCATAGCTGTACCGACTATATGAATATCAAGGTTATCCTTTTGCATTTGCAGATATTCGTTAAAGTTCTTATCCTGTTTTTTGTTAGTTAAGTATCTCGCACCGGTGTTTATACCCAGTAGTGCCGGAACTGTAAGGAATAAGTTGGAGGTCGCAAGAAGCGGTGAAGCAAGACCATTCAATGCGCCAAGTGCAATTCTGTCAAGTAATGGACGTTTTGTTGTTTTATCACCAAAAAGTTTATCCGTAAAAGTTACGAGCGGGTTGAGAACCGCGCCTGTGATAACCGACGCCCCGAGTGCAATTCCTGTTGTTTTCTTGCCCAAACCTTTTTTAAAAAGCTCTGTTACGGAACTGAATTTTGCTATATTTTTAAACATTGTGAAAGATGCTGTACTAACAATTAAATCACTGATAAGTTCAGAGGATTCTTTACGTGCGTTGTATCTTCTCTCAAGTTGTTTGTTAAGCTCTTCTTTTGAAATTTCACCGGCTTTATAACTTTCGATAGCCTGATAAGATTTGCGTCTACGACCGGTATAGCAATCTGTCACTCTGTCACCCAGTCCAAGATAAGTGTCAAGTGCATAACGATTTACTAAAGAATTTTCTTTAGCCTGAAAATATATATTGTTACTCGAGTTAATATTTTGTAAGATCATGACGATTATAGAAAACTCTACAATAAAAAAACTTGCTTGAAAAGAGTAGAGAGTTAATAAATTTTTACATATTAAAAAAGAGCCTTTCGGCTCTTATGTAAATGGTACTCCCAAGGGGATTCGAACCCCTGCCGCATCCGTGAAAGGGATGTGTCCTAGGCCTCTAGACGATGGGAGCTTATCTCTATAATCTTTCGGCTATCGACAACTATTATCTTATCAAATAAATTTTTGTTGTCAACAGTTTTTTTAATGGGAGCAGGAAAATTTTTCCGCTCCCATTAAATCAATTATTCTCTTGTTAACAAGTCCATTTCTTCCAATGAAGCGTAAACAGCATGGCAGCCACAGTCTACGTATAAAATTTGACCGGTTGTACCGCTTGAAAGATCTGATGCTAGGTAAAGACCTGCTTTGCCGACATCTTCCAATGAAACGTTTCTGCCCAAAGGAGCTTTCGCTGTTGCAGCTTTTAACATTTTGCCGAAGCCTGCGATACCGCTTGCTGCCAATGTTTTTACTGCACCTGCAGAGATACAGTTTACGCGAACGCCTTTTTTACCAAGGTCAGCCGCTAAGTATCTCATTGAAGATTCTAGAGCAGCTTTTGCAACACCCATTACGTTGTAGTTTGCAACTACGTATTGTGAACCGAGGTATGTAAGTGCGAAGATTGAACCGCCCTCTTTCATAATAGGTTCTACGTTGCGGCAGATTGAAATGAGTGAGTATGCGCTGATACCCATTGCCAAATCCCAGCCGGCATGTGATGTATCAATAAATCTTCCTTGTAAGTCTTCTCTTGCTGCAAACGCTACTGCGTGAACTACGAAGTCTAATTTTCCGTAAACTTTTTCGCATTCGGCAACAACAGCTTTGATGTCTTCTTCTTTTGTTACGTCGCATTCAAGAATAATTTTTGCGTTCATTTCTTCCGCGATAGGTCTAACGCGTTTTTCCATTATTTCGTTAGCGTATGTAAAAGCTATTTCAGCACCTTCTTCAAACAATTGTTTTGCGATACCGTAAGCGATACCGTGAGTGTTTGAAACGCCAAAAATAAGCCCTTTTTTACCTGTCATTAATCCCATAATTTTCTCCTTATTTAACTTCATTAATTCTAACTGAAAAGTTTATTTTTCGCAAGTTTGTAAGGATTGTAACAAAATCTTAATAAATACTATAAAAGTAGCACTTTTTTGTTCGTTTTGTCTTATACTCTTTATACTAAATTTTTCAAGGAGTGTGTTATTATGAATCTTACAATTACCCCAAATATGCAGTATAAAAATAATCAAACCCCCATTGTATCGTCACAAGCAAATTCTAACGGGGGGGGGGNNGGGGGGGGGGGGGATTGTCCTCTCAATGGTTTAAAGGCGTTTGGCGGTAAGGTCATAAATCTCAACGTACTTCGTAATAATCAACAATCGTCAAATCTTGCGCCTTTAGCACGTGATACGGTTTCTTTCGGCGCGTTAAGGGGCGATAAAATTTTAAACCCAAATGCTTTTATAAGTGATACTAAGGGTGTTTTGAACGTTGAAATGGCTTGTAGTTTGGAGCGTAATGCACATACGGCTATACAGTATCTAGAGAATACTCTTCAACGTTATTTAGGCAAATTAATTTCATCTAACGAATCTGATAGACCTATTCAAGCATTGCAATTCCGGGTTAAAGAGGGTAAAGAAATCTTTAAAAAAGGTGTTGCGACAAGTGATAAGAAAGATGTAACAATTGAGTGTCTTGATGATTTAAAAGGGCTTGTAGAAGATATTATTGGCGGCAGAATTATTATCAGGGATGATAGTAAGGCAGCGGTTAAGAAGGTTTTAGGTGCATTAGGAAAGGCCGTTCAAGACGGTAAGCTGCATATTACGCAGATTGAAAACTATCGTCCTATTATTGATGACGTTCCGGAAGATATCGTTAGAAGATATCGTAAAGATTTAGGTATTGACTTGTCACCTAAACAATTAAAAGAAATGCAGAAACGCGGTTTCTTTGATTATGCTGCGCCAAGCGATATGAATGAATTTAAAAGAATTTGTCGTACACGCTGCAGAGAACTTGATTTTCAGGAACACGATTTACCGTCCGGATATCAGGCAATTCACTTGAGGGTAAGTCTTCCGAACGGGTATACCGGTGAAATTCAATTAATGGGTCGTGACGTTGAAAGATTTAAAGATATTGAAGATGTTTATTACAAAGCAAAATGCGGAAAACTTGATGCTGATAAGTATCCGGAAACTTCAAAACGCTTAGCTAGCTTGGCTCCATTGAAACCACAAAGAGGTAAAGAAATTACAGAAGCTGAAAGACGTGAGTGGGAATTTAGACAAGATGCTATGCAAGATTACACTTATTGGTCATATATTGCGCAAAGACTTAAAGGTGCAAAAGGTTTCGAGACAAAAGTAAGTGAGAAATTCCTTGTAGCGCCGGATTACTTATTAAATCAAGGTTTAGGTTTCAACCAAATGCTTCCTGTCATCAAGGAAGACAGAAGATTGTATAAGTTAAAAAATAACAAGTCTTAATTTGCAACATTGATAATGGCAACGTTTTCGATGTGGTAAGTGTGGCAAAACATGTCGAACGGCTGAATTTTACCTGCGATTTTAGCGCCCTTTTCTGTCAAGTATTTCAGGTCGCGCGCTAATGTTGCAGGGTTGCAGCTTACGTAAATTATCTGCCCTTTACAAACCTTCAGTGCGTTGTCTAAAGACTCTTCCGTGCATCCGCTGCGGGGTGGGTCGAGGATTACGACGTCAAACTTGCGTTTTTCGCGCGCAAAGAATTTGCCGGCATCCATGTTGTTTATTTCAATGTTTCTAACTTTATTTTCACGTGCAATTTCGTGGGCAAGGTTGCAGGAGTCGGTATTTTCTTCTACACAAACCACTTCTTTTGCCACATCGCTGACGGTTATTCCGAACGCACTGACACCGGAATAGGCGTCTAAAACCGTTGGACGGTCAAAATTGTCTTCAATGTGTTTTTTTACGTATGCAAAAATATTTTCTGCACTTTTCGGATTGATTTGGAAGAATGTATTGGCACCGATTTTAAAAGTTTTGCCTAAAATCCTTTCTATTATATAGTCTTTTCCGCAAAGACATTCGGATTTTGACCCAAGGATTACGTTAGTTTTTTTAGGGTTGAAGTTCGCGCAAACTCCGGTGACGTTTTCAAATTCGTCAAAAATACATTGAGCAAAATCTTTTAAACGCGCAAAAGATTGCGTTGCGTTTACAACCAGTATAACAAGAATTTTCCCGCTGTCAGCCGATGCGCGTAAAACGATATGGCGCAGGTCGCCGGTGTGTTTCTTTTCATTGAAACCTGAAATCCCGAAATCAAATGCTTTGTTGCGGATAAATTCAATGATTTCGTCGCAGGCAGAGGGTTGAACCGGACAGTATTTAATATTTACGATTTCGTGTGATTTTTGTTTAAAGTAGCCGGCTAAAATTCGTTTGGAATTTTTTGTTTCGCTGACAGGATACTGAATTTTATGTCTGTAATTCAACTTTTGCGGGCTTGGAACAGGTGCATTGACTTCAACCTCAAGTCCGCCGATTTTACGCATAGCGTCTTCGACGTTTTGACGTTTTAATTCCAGTTGGTAATCGTAGTCAATAAATCCTAGCTGGCAGGAGCCGCAAACCTTTTGCAGCGGACAAATCGGTTCGGTTCTATGCGCTGACGGTGTTATAACTTTTTTTGCGGTTGCGTATGTGTAATTTTTGCAAACCTTGTCGATTTTTACTTCAACTTCATCCCCGGGGCAGGCGTTGGCGACAAACACAACTTTCCCGTCCTGGCGCGCTATACCAAAACCAAGATTGGAAAAACTTTCTATATTAAGTATTAATTCATCGTTTTCAATCATTACTTAATCATTCTGTCAATGAAGATAACAAGTTTATCGACTTTGGCTTTTCTGTCTACTGTATCTGGTGTTGCAACGATGTCTTCGATTTGAAGTGTGATTTCATCTTTGATGATATCGTTTTGACAGTTTTTAATCAGTGCTTGAACCGCATTTAATTGGTCGCTGACTTCAACGCTGTCGCGTTTTGTCAAAATCATTTTCAAAATGCCTTCGAGCTGACCTATAGCCATTTTTAAGTTTTTGTTGATACGAATATTTTGGATAATACCCATTGAATGTCTCCTTTTTCCTAACGATACCATGATATGGCTTTTTATGTCAATTGCGGTATGTTGACAATATGTTAATTTTGCGTTATATTGCCCGTATGAACAAAAACGTTTTATTAAATTTGAATTTTTCTTGGTGGCGCCTGTAATTAGTACAGGTTAGCTTGAATTTTCATAAAATTGATGACCTGTACATATCGTTGTATAGGTTTTTTAGTTTTATGGAGAAAAAAGAAATGTCAGTCAATTTAATAAACACATTATCCCAACCGATTAAATCAGCAGCGCGTTTTGTTGCCTATCAGGAGAAAGCTAACGGGCTTTCCGGTTCAAGATTTGTTCAGGATACGGCGGTGAATTTGGTACCAAAAGCAACTTTTGCAAGAAGCAAGGCGGATTTGGCGGAGAATACTTTTTTAGAACTTTCCGAAAGCGCGCTTGTGTATTTTGTCCCTACGTTTTTGGGTGAAAAGATTTTTAGAAAGCCGTTTACGGCAGGCATGAGCGCAGAAATGAAGAAACAGGTCGCTACACCGTTTTCTAAAGGGAAGTTTGATAAGCGTGTGGTTGCGGCTAAAGCAGGGCTTGCAATGTGCGCGTTGACAATTCCTATTGTGGAGTTTTCGTTGAATTACATAAAAAATCTTTTTACACTGAAAACTTTTAAACAAGGGGATTTCAATAATATTGCGAGCCTGTACAAAAAAGAAGAAGACAATACTGTTCAGGACCGTGTAGAAAAATCTGCGCGAAAAAACATTAAACGTGCAGCAACGGCTTGTGCCTTGAGCATAGCAGGGGGAATTTTGATGGCGAAGAAAGGCGCTGACAGTAAAATTTTACAGAATATCGGCGAAGCAATCCTTGCGCCGGGTACAAAATTCTTTAAAAAAGACAGTAAGGCACAAAAATTCTTTGATAAATACTGTTCGTTGGATTTCAACGGTGAAAACGGCAAACTTGCTCTAAGTAAAGGACAATTAACTTCTTGCGTAATGATTGGCGGCTTAGGGTATTTTGGTGCAGCAAAAGACAGAGGACGCCAAAACTTTCTTGAAACGCTTTTCCGCTACCCGCTTGTAGGTTTTTATGTAATAACTGGGTCTGAACTTTTTGAAAACGGGTTCAAAAGTCTGTTGAAAAAAGCTGGTAAATGTAAAGATGTTATTGCTGAAAATCCAACAATGGAGGAACTTCCGAAATTAGCTGAAAAACTCGCTAAACAGCGCGGCACAACTGTAAATAAAGAGTTCAAAAAACTTGCCAAACAAAAATGTCTGATTAATGGTGTGCCTTACTTATTTAGTATAGGCGTTATGGGATTTTTTGTTGCCGGTGTTTCAAATCTTTTTACAAAATACAGGTTTGAGAATAGCAAAAATTAATGTTGACAGGTTTTTTTCATAACGTAATATAGAAGATATAAAAAGGAGCCGAAATATATGTTACCCGCAATTAGCCCTGCTGTGCTAAAAGGAAATGCACAAGAAGCATATAACATTTTGAACAAAAGCGTAGATGTTTTACAAGTTGTTCCAGCACGTACAAAGAAAAACTATATTTTTATGTCAAGAAATGTTGGCGATGCACATAATCTTCATTTTGATGTTTATAATAAAGCCGGTCAAATGACAGAACGATTTGAACTGTCAAGTTCTGATGAAAACGCCGTAATTACGAAGTACCAATCGTTTAAAACCAAGGTAATGCGTTCGCGTGATCCGTTGCTTTCACGTAACTCTGATATGACCTTTGAACAAAAGCTGCAAGCTCGTCCGATTATCGTAAAACGAATTGAAACGTTATTGGATAACGCAGTGAAATCTATTGTTCATTAATTTTTTGTTTTTCAAGAAGTTTGACAAAGTACTGGTAATCCGTACCCCAGCTTGCCATAGCGTTTAGAACCGGTAAAAGACTATAACCGACATCCGTCAGAGTGTATTCAACTTTTGGCGGAATTGTGTTGTAAACTTTGCGCTCAACAATGCCTTCTTTTTCAAGGTTTCGTAGCGTTGTTGTCAAAACTTTTTGCGTAATGCCTTCAACTGATTTTTTGAGTTCCCCAAATCTTTTTGTACCGGTCAATAAATCCCGAATTACCAACGCTTTCCAGCGTTGCCCCACCATGAGTAAAGTCGTTTCTACAGGGCACTTCGGAAGGTCTTTAAATCCCATAATCACCTCGTTAGTATCTGAATGATACTATCTTATCAAAGATTGACGAATTTTTCAACTGCTTTTATCCAGCCGCCGTTGTCAACAGTATCGGTGACGTAAGTCGCAATTTCTTTCAATTCAGGGGTTGCATTGCCCATTGCAACACGGACGCCGCCAGCTTGCAAAAGCGCAATGTCATTGTTTTGATCGCCAATCGTCAGAACTTCTTCATCTTTTAGCCCGTAATATTGTTGTAAAAATTTAACCGCGTCGCATTTATTAGCTTCAACATGCGAAATTTCACAGAAATAAGGCGTTGATTTTACTATGAAACAGCCGGGGAATTTCTCTTTTAACTCATTAACCCAGCCCGTAACACGTTCAGGATTGTTAAAATCAATTGCAAGAAGTTTACTCGCATATTGTGGGTTTAAGTCGTCAAAATTAACTATTTCATAAGCAACATTTTGTTCTTTTGCGTAGCGTTTAATAAAATCATTGTCTTCTTCCGCGTAAAGTTTGTCGTTTGTGTAAAGCTGCAAATGAATTTTGTTTTCGCGCGCCCATTTAATCGCTTTTTCTATACAGTCTTTATCAAGAGTTTTTTGATAAATTATTTCACCCTCCGGCGTATTAATTTGTCCACCCTGATATGAAACATAAGGATTGTTGAGCTGCAAAAGATTATAAATTTTTACCGCAGCCTGATGCATTCTGCCCGTGACAAGAACCACTTTAACATCGTTGTTTTCGAGATTTTTAAGGCATTCCATAAGCCCGTCAGGACAGGTGTAATCTTTTTTTAGTAGTGTTCCGTCTATGTCTGTCGCGATTAATTTAATCATTTTATTTCCCTCAAAGCGCGGTGGATTGCGCAAATTGTCTTTGCGTCACAAATTCTCCCGTCTGCAATCATTTTTTCAACTTCTGTTATCTTATATTCATAATTTTCTAAAATTTCGCCGTCATCCGGATGTTCCCCGACAAATTCAAGGTCTTGTGCAAGGTAAAGATAGAGCTTTTCATCGCAAAAACCGATTGAGGTATAGATGTAGCCTAAGGATGTCCAGTGCTTTGCACGGTAGCCGGTTTCTTCTTCAAGCTCGCGCTCGCAAGCCTCGTCTGGGTCTTCGCCTTTTTCCAGTTTACCAGCCGGAAGCTCAAGCATAACCTGTTTAATCGGGTAACGAAATTGTTTTACAAAAAGAATGCTGTCATCTTTTATAGCAACGATTGTGACGCCGCCGGAGTGCTCGACAACTTCGCGGAAAGAGTGGTGACCGTCGGCGGTTTCGATTTCGTCACGGCGAACAGTCATAATTTTTCCGTCATAAACAATTTGTGAGCTAAGAGTTTTTTCTTCCAGTTTCATAAATGAATTATAACATAAAATATTGACATGTTTTCAAACATGGTACATAATGTTTAAAGAAAGGATAGAAACTATGAACAAGAAAAATGTATTAACCTGCACAGGGGGGGGGGGAGCCGCTCATCAGGTAAATCCTACGTAACCGGCAGCCACCCAGACAAATGTGGAACCGGCTCAGCCGGCGGCTTTACTATGGCAGAGATATTATTATCCCTCACAATTATTGGTGTAGTTGCCGCGATAACGCTGCCATCTCTTACCGGCAACATTAACGAGAGAACCTGGAACACTCAAAGAAAAGCGCTTTATGCACGGTTTAGCCAGGCAATAGCGCTTATGCCTGCTTTAAATGGTTATGGTACTACCGCTGAAGACGCAACAGAAACTTTTATTACAGCAGGACTTTCTAAAGTCCTGAAGATTAATAATATCTGTGACAGTGAGCACCTATCTGATTGCGGATTGGCTTCAAAAATTATCAATGCCTCCGCGTCTACAATGAGTCTCCCTAAGACTACCAGTGGTATACAAAATGCAAACTTTAATGCAAACGGCTTGTCTTATCCGGAATTAACGGCTGCCGCGTTTGAGACTGCGAACGGGGAAAGTGTTTTAGCTTTTTATAACAGAGAGTGTCAGGCACAAGATGTGCTGGCAAGCAATGGTTATAGAACTACTCAGTCTAAAGTATGTGTCAATTTCGTTTATGATTTGAATGGTAGCAAGGGACCGAACACTTTTGGTAAAGATATTGGAATAATCACTGCCTTTTATCCTTCAGATTCTGTGGTTGTCGCACCATATCCGCATTTGCGCGGCGGTGAGTTAGAAGTAACATTTGCACAAGCAAACAGTGCGTGTAAGAATTTCGATAGCGAATATAGGGCACCTAACCTGGAAGAAATGATGTCATTATTGTATAATGGGCAGCTTGTGGGAACCGGGCATCAAAGATATTGGACTTCTGCGCGGATTGATAGTCAAAACGCTTGGATTGTCTCGCTTACCGGGAATTTCTTCCCTCGGAGTGTGGGTAGTTCAATAGATTCAGAGGGCATTGCTAATGCTGTCCGCTGTGTAAAAAGGTAATTATATTGCTTCGATTATCAATTTTATATTAACGTCGGTTACGTTTGATAAAGATTTGGCGCGTGTGGTTTCATTCCACGCGCCGAGTTTTTTCAAAACTTCAGCAGATTTAAGAACCAATGTTTGATTTTTACTTGAAAGAAGTTCTTCAACAGCGTTGGCGTTGCCAGTCAACTCAAGCGCCGTGTAGACAAACGGGCTTTCTTCTCTTAATTCTGTGTCGACAGCTTTTTCGTCAACAGGTATGCTGTTAAGAAGATTTTTTATCTCGTAAACTTCATTTTTAGTGTTTTTGTCTTCATCAAAAAGGTATTCGTCGTTTTCTGTGAGCAAATTGAACTTTTCACGGGCATTCAGAAGTACAATCGGACTTTCCAATTTTTCAAACACTTCATAAAGATTATAATCGAAAACCCCGCTTAGCGGCAGGATTTCGCCAAGACCGTTGATGATGTTGTTTAAAACTACTAGTCCGCGTTTGTTGTTCAAAAGCGTCACCATGTCAACCAAATACGGGATTTCACCTGCAATGTTTTCCGCCATTGAAGATTTTTCCATTGCGTCTATTATGGCATCTAATGCACTCTTGTCGCCGTAAGAGATAAGAAAACTTATAGCGTTGAACTGTTCAAAATCATCTTCAGAGTTAAGGTTTTCAAGTGCTTTTGTGTAACTTTCTTTATCTTCAAATGCGCCCAGTGTCATTGCACAATTTGCCGCTAGGCTTTCGTTTTCGCCGAATGCGCCCTCGCGCAGCAATTCCAGTGCAAGCGGGTCTTTAATGCGTGAAAAATATTTTGCACAGTATGTTTTTTCTGCCACTGTGCCGTTTTCGAAAATTTCTAAAATTTCGTCCGTCAAATCTTCATCTGCGAATTTCGCCAATGTTGACACGATAAAGTCTTCATAAAACGGAGAATAAACTTTCATTAGCGAAAGAAGATTGCGGTAATTTGATTTATTACACGCGTTTTGCAAACGATTTGCGACATTTTGTTTTACAAAATCGAACAGAAAATCATCCTGTTTTACGAGTTCTTCAAAAAGATTAATATCAGGAATATTAATCAATTGACGAGCAACCGGCTCGTAATCGGATTGGTTTTTTCCGGTTAATTTTTTTATTAAGTTCTGCATTAATCCAAATAGAACACAGTAATAACTTTGTGACCTTCTTCAGCGTATTGAACAGCGCTGTGCAAAGTTTTACTTGTGTGAGAAAGGAAAACTATCAACTGGTTGCAGTCGTCGATAATTTCTCTGTTGCAAACTCTTGATGCGTCAGCAAGAGTCATCATTGCTCTGTCTGAATGTTCAACGATATTAGGAACGCCGATTAATTGGTTTTGAACATCGCTTGGTTGCTGACCGATTGTTTGAGGTAAAATAACTTTCAATTTATCAGGGTTAGCTTTCATTGCGCCGCGGATAGCTGCCGCGTTGGTTCCTGATGAACCGCCGGAGGTGATAATAGTGTTGCCTTGCATAACAAGTGCTGTTGCAAGGGTTTCAATTGTCTGCTGGTGAGTGATTGGAAGATTTCGGCTGCCGATGATTGCAATTTTCTTTGCCGACTGTTGAATTGTCGCAAGCTCCATTGCCAATTCGTCCATAACTTCAGGGTCTTCGCCTGCACGGTCTAAATCATCCATTGGAACCACAATTGACGGCTGTTGGTTCTCTTTTTCATCATCTGCACTTAACAATATTTCCATATTATCATCCTTATAATTGCATTCTACATTTTACTGTTTTATAATGATATCATAAAAAATCATTTTTGGGAATATGGGATATGGAAAAATTATTAGAAAATCTTAATAAAGAGCAGAAAGAAGCCGTAAAAACGCTTACAGGACCGCTTTTAATCCTTGCGGGCGCAGGCAGCGGAAAAACTAAAGTTTTGACCTCGCGTATTGCGTATTTGATTAAAAACGGTGTTAGACCGCGTGATATTTTGGCTGTTACATTTACCAATAAGGCTGCAAAAGAGATGAAAGAACGTCTTGGAGGCATGCTCGGCGAAAACGTTGTTAAATACATGTGGGTCGGAACTTTCCACGGAATTTGCGGAAGAATTTTGCGCGAAAACGTTGAAAATTACCAGTTCCCGTCAGGCAAAAAACTTGATAAGAATTTTACTATTTATGATGAAACCGATTCTAATGCGCTTATCAAACAGGCAATCAAAAAATTAAACCTTGATGAGAAACTTTATGCTCCGAAACTTGTTAAAACCGTTATTTCGGACGCTAAAAACAAGATGATGGATGCACACGCGTTCCAAACTTTTGCACGTGACTTCAAATCACAAAGAATAGGGCAGATTTATGAAGAATACGAAAACGCGCTGAATAATAACAACGCAATTGACTTTGACGATATGCTCCTTTTAACCGTGAAATTGTTAGAGCAAAAGCCTGATGTGCGTGAGTTTTACTATAGCCGTTTCCAACATATTCTTGTTGACGAGTACCAAGACACCAACCAGGCGCAATATAATCTTGTAAATATGCTCTACACGAACCTCTCAAAAGACATTCCGCCAGAACGCTCACTATGCGTTGTGGGTGACGTAGACCAATCAATTTACAGTTGGCGTGGTGCTGATTATACAATTATTATGAACTTCCAAAAGGATTTCAAAAACGCAAAACTGATTAAACTAGAGCAAAACTACCGCTCAACCGCAAATATTCTGAATGTTGCAAACGCTATTATTGAAAATAACATTGACCGTGTTGATAAAGTCCTTTATTCCCAAAAAGGTGACGGTGAGTTGTTAGACTACTTTGAAGCGCAGGACGAGGCGGATGAGGCAAACTACATTTTGAGCCAAATTAAGCAGACTAACGACGGGAATTTTAACCGTTATGCAATTCTTTACCGTACTAACTCTCAATCCCGTGCGATAGAAGAAGCGTGTATGGCAGCGGGTATCCCGTACAGAATTTATGGCGGGTTAAAGTTCTACGACCGTAAAGAAATTAAAGATGTTCTTGCGTATCTGAAATTAATTTATAACACTGACGATTCACAAAGTTTCAAACGTATCGTTAATGTTCCGAAACGTGCAATCGGAGAAACTACCATCAAAAATCTTCAAGCGTTTGCCGATGAAAAAGATTTGAGCTTGTTTGAAGCCGTGAAAATTCTTGACACTGACGGGCTTGAATTTACTCCAAAAGTCCGCGCCAAACTCAAAGATTTTTGTGAACTGATTTTGAAGTTCAAAAATGCCCAAAATTCATATTCCTTGCAAGAGTTTGTAACCCTCGTTATTGAAAAAACGGGCTATCTTGCTGAACTTCAGAGCCAAAATACGGCAGAGGCAGAGGCGGATATTGAAAACTTGCAAGAGTTGGTTAACGTTGCCGGTGAATTTGTGCCGGAAGATACAAACAATATTTTAGGTGAATTTTTACAACAGGTCGCGCTTGTTTCTGACCTTGACAGTATGGACGATATCTCAAATAACGTTACTTTAATGACCCTCCACGCCGCAAAAGGTTTGGAATTTCCGGTTGTTTTCCTTGCCGGCATGGATGAGGGAATTTTCCCGCACCAACGTTCGCTCACAAACAACAAGGAAATGGAAGAAGAACGCCGCCTTATGTATGTTGGTGTTACTCGTGCGGAAGAAAAATTATACCTTACCTCCGCAAAACGCCGCCAAACCTGGGGTGAATACAAATACTACATGCCAAGCCGTTTCTTAGATGAAATTCCGCCGCAATTGGTTAATAAAACTGCGTTCAGCGGAAGTACAAATGATTCATCAACATTCAGAAACGCCGTTTCCAAAGTTAAAACAGGACGCTCTGAATTTTCATACGGTGCGGTTCAATCTGACCGCGACGGTTATATAAAACCATCCAGCGGTTTTGGTAAAAACTTTGTTGCGCCTCAAAATCGTAACAAACCGCAGCCTATGCGCACTCCAAGCCGTACGATTTTGGTTAAATCTGCTGCAAACAAGGCAAGAGATGAAGAAAAAGTTAAAGAATTTTTCAAAGACAACGCAATAAAACGTATGCTTCAGGAACGCGACAAGCAGGTTCAGGAAGACGCAATTGAAAAACAAAAGCTCGAAGATGAACGGCTGAATAAAGTTGTTGATGAAATATTTGCGCAAGGCGACCGCGTTTTCCACGAAAAACTCGGTGTTGGACATATTTTAGACGTAATGCAGGTCGGCTCAAGCACAATGTATACAATCGATTTCGGCAATGCAGGCAAAAAAGCAATGGATGCTGCATACGCGCGTCTTAAAAAATTCTAATTTATGGTAGAATAAAATTATGGCAGACTTCAAAATTAAAATCAGACGAATGCAAAAAATTGACCTTGACCAGATTGAAAAAATCGAGGTTGCCTCTTACGGCGATCACCACTGGTCAAAGCAGGCTTTTGCAAACGAACTTTCAAATAATTACGCCCGTTACTACGTTGCGCTTAACGACAAAAACGAAGTTATAGGATATATGGGGCTTTGGCACATAATTGATGAGGCGCATTTCTCAACAATATGCGTATCTCCGGATTATCGCCGCAAATCAGTTGGTGAGGCGCTTTTTAAACGCTTGATTGATGATTGTTACGAAAACCTTATCAAATATATTACCCTTGAGGTTCGTGTCAGCAATCTTACAGCGCAAGGGCTGTATACAAAATACGGGCTTAAAAACCTTGGTACCCGCAAGGGCTATTATCAGGACAACAACGAAGATGCCTATATTATGTGGTCAGAAAATATTTTTTATGATAAATTTAAAGCGATTTATGATAAAAATGTAAGAGAGTTAGAACAAAAAATAGAGATTATTACAGGTGAAGAAGAAAAAGTTTGTTAATAAAAACGTTGACAGTATCAGGTTTTCACTCGGAACTTTGGTTCTGATGCTTTTTTGTACTTTTTTGCTTGTAGTTTCAACATTTATATCTCTTGATGTTTTCTATCCGGTAATCCCTACAGCGCAAGATGGCGTTAACGGCTTGAAACTCGAAAGTTTTTTCAAAACTTTTGCCCTAATCCCGCAAGTGCCTGCTGTAATCTTTATTGGAGCGCTTTTGGGTAGAAGATTTGCTATTACCTCTATAATTTTCTATATTCTTTTAGGGCTGTTTTTACTCCCTGTTTTCGCACTTGGCGGAGGAATTACTTACTTTGCACAGTATGGATTTGGATATATTTTAGCCTATATCCCGGCGGTTTGGCTGCTGGGCTGGGCGCTTAAAGACGGCTTAAACCTCAAAAGCGCTGCGCTCGGGGTTTTATATTCCGTTCTTGCCATTCATCTTATTGGAATTGGTTATATGGCGATAATTGCAATGCTTAAAGGCGATGGCTGGACATTTATTAAAGGCTGGATAATTAATCAGAGCGGCTGGAAAATCGTATTTGATTATATTTTAAGTTTTGCGCTTGTTTATTTTACAAAATTGTTGCGTCCGCTCTTATGGTGCTATAAAAAACCTTATTAATAAAAAAAGGCGCCGTTAGGCGCCACAGAAATAGAGTTCAGTTAAAAAGAGTATCTTTGTTATAACCGGCTTCCGGTTGATTTATACAAACCAATAAAGCCCATTAATCTTTCAGTCTTATATTGGTTTAATTGTTGTTCTAAACTTAAAAGGTTTTCCTCATAACGAATTAGATCGTATTTGGAAATTATGCCCTCTCCGTATTTTTGTTCGTTAAGTTTATAATTTTTGCTTTCCAAATCATACTGTTTTACAAGCTGATTGTAGCGTTCATCATCGGATTTGAGCACGTACAGAGAGTCGTTTACCTCCTGAATTGATGTTAAATTCGTTTGAAGATAGGTTTCCAAAATTCTTTCGTATTGTGCTTTTTTCATTTTTAAGTTCGCAACACGTTGACCGCCGGTGAATAACGGCATCATAATCCCGCCGCCTAAACCTAAAAGCATATTTTTGGTTGTGAAAAGACTGCCAAAATCGCTTGCGTTAAATAACCCGATACCGCCAAGGTTGAATGATGGAAGAAATTCCTTTTTTGCCACGCGTACATCCAAACCCGCTTTTTGTACAGAAAGTTCTGCTTTCATATAGTCAGGACGGCTTGTGATAACCTCCGTTGAAATTTCGGAAGGTATTGTTTTTGAGTAATTTATTTCTGCAAGACTTTTGCGTTGAATTTGGTTCGCATTTTCAGGGCTTTCGCCGATTAAAACTGCAAACTGGTTAAGCATTTTGTAATGCTGTTTTTTTAGTTCAATCAGATTGTTTTGCGCGTTGATAAAACTCTTTTCACTGTTAACAACATCCATTGATGAAGAAATTCCTTCTTCATAACGAAGTTTTTCAAGGTTAAGAAGATTTTCCCGGAGCGCAACTATTTCCTCTTGGATTTTAAGCATTTCGTCCATTTGAACAATGTTCAAATATGTTGTTCCTACTGCTGACGCAACAGAAATATGTGCGGAGCGTTCATCCTGCAATGAGGCTTCATAAGTCTTTTTAGTTGATTTGGTTTTATCACGGTTTTTCAGGAAAAGGTCAAGTTCGTAGCTTGCATAGATAGGAAGTGCAAAGCCCCAGTTGGAACTTGTTGTTCCCGGAAGTTTGCTGTAGCCCGGTAAAAAGCCTGCGCCAACTTGCGGAAGTTCAGAGGCGAATTGTGCTTTCATTGCCTGATAATATTCCTGCGTCATAAGTGTTGAGGCTTTCAAGTCGTGGTTTTTGTCGATAGCCTGCTTTATATAACCTGATAAGTATTCGTCGCCAAACGAATCCCACCAGCCCATATTCACATAGTCAAATCTATATTGATTTTTATCAACTTTAGCTTTTTTAACAAATAACGTCCGTTTTTGTTTCGGGGCAGATGTATCTTCTGTAGAATTTATAGCTAGTGCCGGCATGGTATTTATGCCGATTAAACTAAGCAAAAGTGCTGTTGCTATTATCTTTTTCAAAATTTTGTTCCTCCTTTAAAAGCAGTTCTCCGCCGCCTGCCGCCCACACTCTCGTGTGCGCGCACCGCGGCTGCGCTGTCTAAACGCCGCTCCAAAAGTTCGCTTAGCGAACTTTTCTCGGGTGCTTGCATTTTTTCTAAATATATGATAACATAATATTGTTGCAAATGCAACATGTATTTTTTGAAACATAATTAAAATTATAAGGAAGATATGACAAAAAGAACACATTATATAGATTCTATTTATTATGATCTTGAGTTGACGGCGAATGTTATGAAAGTTATGGGTGCGCAGCTGTTTGAAAGATTGGGAACAGATATTACACCTATGGAGCATGCTGCACTTGATACTATTTTTTGTAACACCGGAATTTGTCAAAGGGATTTGGCTAAGCTGATTTTGAAAGACAGGGCAAATACCGGTAGAATTTTGGATTCTCTTGAAGAAAAGGGATATATTACAAGATTTATTGATATGAAAAATAACCGTCTTGTTAAAAAAATGGGCGTTACCGAAAAAGGTCACCAGAAACTTGAAGAAGTTCATGACAAGATTGAGGTTTATTTGAAAACAATTCGTTCACAGTGTTCTGATGAAGAAATTGAACAACTTCAGGTTTCGTTGAGGAAGTTTAGAGAAAATATTTTGGCAACAGTTAATATGAATATATAGATGAGGTAAATATGACAGAAGAAATTCAAGCAACAGAAGAAACAAAAAATAAGAAAATGCCGTTATGGCTTATTATAACGATTGCGGTCGTTGCGCTTGGCGCGGTTGTGTATTTTGTACACGATGCGTTGCGTTTTCAATCAACAGACGACGCTTATGTAGAAACCACAACGGTTTCTGTTGCGCCGAAAGTTAGCGGTGAAGTCGTTGAGGTTCTTGTAACTGATAACCAATATGTTCGTGAAGGTGACGTTGTTGCAAGAATTGACGATGTCGATTATAAGATTAAGTTAGAACAGGCGGAAGCAAAATATGAAAGAACGCTTTTAAACCAAAAAAATGCAAAAGCAACTTTTAACGCTCGTCAAACCGATATTGAAGTCGCTAAAAAGGATTTAGACCGTTATAAAAGTTTATACGAAAAAGGTGCGGTCTCAAAACAAACTTTAGACAATGCACAGGCAAAATATGATTCAGCGGTTGCTGGTCATACAAGTGCAGAACAAGGCGTTTTTTCAAGCAAAAAAGACCGTGTTGCTGACGCTGATTTAAAAGAAATTAAAGCGCAAAGAGATTGGGCGGCACAACAGCTTAAATATACAGAAATCGTTGCTCCTCAATCAGGGTTTGTAACAAGCCGCCGCGTTGAAAAAGGTATGTATGCTCAAGTTGGCTCACCTTTATTCGTAATTGTTCCTGATAATGTTTGGGTTGTTGCAAACTTCAAAGAAAATCAGTTGACTAATATGAAAGAGGGTCAGCCGGTTGATATCAAAATCGACACATACCCTAATAAAGTTTTTAAAGGTGAAGTTGAAAGTATTCAGAGAAGTTCCGGCGCAAAATCAAGCCTTTTCCCGCCTGAAAACGCTGTTGGTTCATTCGTAAAAATTGTTCAACGTATTCCGGTAAAAATTGTTTTCACAGAAGACTATGACAGGGTTCAATATAAGGTTATTCCTGGCATGTCAGTTGTTCCAAAGGTTAAAGTAAGATAAAATGTCTCAAGAAATGCAAGAACAATGGAAACCTACGGTAAATCCGTGGTTAATGATTGTACCTGTTATGCTGGCGACATTTATGTATGCGCTGGATGAAACTGTCGCAAACGTAGCGTTGCCGCATATCGCAGGCTCATATTCGGTAAGTAATCAGGAATCTATTTGGGTTTTGACAAGTTACCTTATGGCAAGCAGTATCGTTATTCCGATGATAGATTTTTTCTGTCACCTTTTTGGAAGAAGAAATTTCTTTATCCTCGGAGTGTTTATATTTACGCTTGCGTCATTCCTGTGTGCGATTTCTAACTCTATCGGAATGATAGTAATAGCACGTGCCCTGCAAGGTCTGGGAGGCGGATGCTTGATGCCTATGGCACAGGCGATAAATATGGAAAGTTTTACCGGTGAGGCTAGAAATAAGGCGATGGCTGTTTTCGGGCTGGTCGTTGTTGTCGCGCCGATTTTGGGCCCTGTCTTGGGCGGCTGGATTACAGAAAACTGGTCTTGGCCGTATATTTTCCTCATTAATATCCCTGTCGGCTGCTTGTGTATTCTTTTGGCGAAAAAATATCTGCAAGATCCGCCTTATGCCAGAAAACAAAAAAATATTCATCTTGATAAATTCGGTTTCCTTTGGCTTTGTGTATGGCTCGTTCCGCTGCAAATCGTGTTTGATAAAGGTAACGACGAAGATTGGTTTAACGCCCCGTGGATTTGCTGGTTTACGGCGGTGGCATTGCTTGGCGCAATCTTATTCTTTATTTCACAGGTAAAGGGAAAGAAACCGCTTGTTAAACTCGACGTGTTAAAAGATGCGAATTATCTGTGCGGAACGGCAATGCTGATTATTATAAACGCAGTTTTGCTGGCGTCGCTTGCAATTTTACCGCAAATGCTTCAAAACATGTTAGGTTACGACTCTTTCACAAGCGGATTGGCTATTATGCCTCGCGGACTAGGAGCGTTTACGGCACTGTTGATTTTCGGCGGACTGGGCGGACGCTTCAGTTACAGAACATACGGGCTGGTCGGGGTAAGCTGTTTGGGAATAGGCGGCTGGCTATTGGGGCTGTTGAATTTACAGATTAACCCGATGTGTATTGCTATTCCGAACTTTATTTTCGGGCTCGGGTTGGTATTTTCTATGATGCCTATTACAACTCTTTCTTGTATAACGCTTAGAAACGACCAGATGACAAACGCTTCAGGATTGCAAAACTTATTAAAAACAATTGGCGGCGCAATCGGAACTTCGCTTGTTGCAACGTTTATTTCACGGTTTTCACAGGTTCACCAGTTCGGATTGGTTAAACACCTGAACGACCTAAACCCTGCTTATATTGAAAGGCTGCAAAATTATACCGGAGCATTTATTTATCAGGCTGGAGATGCTCTAAACTCTGCCAATATGGCAATGAAAATGCTTTATAATCAGCTTATTCAGCAATCTACACTGTGCGCTTATATGGATACTTTTAAAGTATTTGCGATTTGCTGCTTTATTTTACTCCCATTTTTGTTTATACTAAAAAATGAGAGAAGTTAAATGACAGAACAAACCAGAAATCCTTGGATAACCGCAATACCATTGATGCTTGCGATGTTTATCTACGTTTTGGACGGAACAATCGCAAACGTAGCGTTACCGCATATGGCAGGTTCTTTTTCTGCGACGCGTGATGAGTCGTTGTGGATTTTGACAAGCTATATGATTGCAGGGGGTATTGTTATTCCGACAGTTGGCTGGTTCAGTAAACTTATGGGACGTAAAAACTTTTTTATGTTCAGTATTTTTCTGTTTTCGTTTGCCTCAATGCTTTGCGGAATGGCAAAAACTATTGAATTTATGATTTTTGCGCGTGTTTTGCAGGGGTTTGGCGGCGGCGGTATCTTGCCTCTGGGTCAGGCGATTTTGCTTGAGGGGTTCCCTAAAGAAAAACGCGGGCTTGCTATGTCGGTTTTCGGACTGGGCGTAATTGTGGCACCGATTATCGGACCGGTTTTGGGCGGTTGGATTACTGATAACTGGTCCTGGCCGTGGATTTTTTATATAAATGTTCCGTTTGGCTGCGCTGCGGTAATGCTTTCTAAAAAACTTCTTTACGACCCGCCTTATGCAAGAAGACAGAAAGGTGTCAAAATTGATGCCGTAGGCTTTGTTACATTGGCATTGTGGCTTATAACACTCCAAACAGTCCTTGATAAAGGTAATAATGCGGATTGGTTTAATGCGACATGGATTAGGTGGACGTTCGGGGCATCTGTAGTATTTGGAATATCGTTTTTTGTTTCGCAAATGGTTAATAAAGATTCGCTGGTTGACCTGTCAGTATTTAAGGATAAGAATTACTCTGCAGGTACTGTAATCCAGATTGTAATGCAGGGTGTTTTATATGCGTCACTGGCAATTTTGCCGCAATTCCTGCAAAATATGCTTGGCTACACCGCGTTTTTAAGCGGGGCTACGATGATGCCGCGCGGAATTGGTGCATTGATTGCGATTGCTACCTGCTCTGTGCTTGCAGATAGGATTAATAAAAAGATTTTGGTTGCAACGGGGTTGGTACTTCTAGGGGTTTCGACATTCGTATTCGGTTCGCTGAACCTTCAAATCGCAAGTATTAACATCGTAATCCCTAACTTTATAATGGGTTTGGGCATGGGGCTTGCTATGATTCCGATTATAGCAATTTCGGTCGAAACGCTTTCTAACGAACAAATGACCAACGCAACAGGCTTGCAAAACTTGCTGAAAAACATTGGAAGTGCAATCGGAACGTCTGTTGTCGGAACAATGCTTACAAGATTTGCGCAAATTCACCAGTATATGCTGGTCGGGAATTTAAGCCCGCTAAACGAGAATTTTATAATCAGATTGAAAAGTACAGCCGGAGCGCTTATGCAATATAACGCGCCTGATGTCGCAACACATATGGCGCAATACCAAATGTACAGACAACTAATTCAACAATCAACATTAATGGCGTTTATGGACGCGTTTAGAATCTTTGGTGCGCTCTGTATTGCGGTAATTCCGCTGCTTTTGTTATGCAAAACCACTAGCCATAAATTAAGAAAAAAGAAACCCGAACAAGAAATTTCTATCGGACACTAGTCTTACTATACATTGCGTCCTTTTGCGATACCGCGAAATAGTTTATACTAATAAAGTATCTATAGAAAGGATGGACTTATGAAAAACACACAACAAGTATTAACTTCCACGGGGGGGGGGGGGGGNNCGGGGGGGGGGGCGTCTCCTTAGCAGCCTACTTGGCTTTACAATGGCTGAAATTTTATTATCTTTAACAATTATTGGTGTAGTCGCAGCGATTACATTACCGTCATTGACCGGTAATATTAACGAAAGAACCTGGGCGACTCAAAAGAAAGCATTATATGCTCGTATGTCACAAGCATTCCCGTTATTGGATTCAATCAACACCTACGATGATGCAGAATCCTTTATTGCCGGGGCTTTGAATACGGTAACTAAAATTAATAACGTATGCTCCGGCTCAAATATTGAAGATTGCGGTCTTCCAAATTCAATTGCGCCGTTAAATGCAGCAACAATGATTGACAGTTTTGGCGGTTCAAACGGCTCAAACCAATACTGGGCATACCTTGGTATTACTGGTACAGGAAGTAACACTGACCTAGGTGTTGTTACAAACGCAAGCGGAACCGCAGTTTCTGCAACCGCGCTCACAGCCGCATTTGAAACCGGTAACGGTGAATCAATCGTTCTTTATTACAACCCGAACTGTACAACCGACCAGGAATTAGCTCCGTCTGAAGGCGCAGAAAACGCTGAAAGCTGGTTTAAATATGTTTGCGTAAATATGATTTATGACTTGAATAACAATAAAGGTCCAAACACTGTTGGTAAAGATATTGGTTTTATGACGGTATTCTATCCGACTGACTCTGTAGTAGTTTCACCTGTTCCGGCTATTAATGTAAGTTCTGCAACGACAAATGATGATGGCGATGTAACGGCAGCTGCAACTTGTAGTGATACTGAATACAGATTGCCAAACAAATACGAAGCAATGTCAATGGCGTTGAATAACCGCTTTATGTCAGGTGCAGCAATTACCGGTACAACTACAACAGGTACCGGCGACGATACTACTGTAACAATGGGAACTCCGGTTATCGCAACTTCAACAAAAGGTGCGACTTCAAGTACAACATATACGTATTCTGTAGGTGGTAAAGCTATTGAGGCAAGCTCAAGCACTTTATCCGGTAATACACGATGCGTAAAACGTTAAAGATTTTATAGCGAAACTCGTTATAAATAATACCATTTATGCCCCTGCAGAAGCAGGGGCTTTCTTTTACCCGCCAACTTGGTTTCTGCCGTTTTCTTTTGCGTGGTAAAGGCGTTCGTCGGCAATCTTAATTAGGTCCTGTGTCGTCTGTGCGTCTTTTGGATATGTCGCAACACCTAAACTGATTGTGACATTCGCGGTTTTGTCGTTATTGGTGTGAACCTCTTTTTCACTAACCATTTTGCAAAGTTTTTGTGCCGTGAAAATCGCATCATTATATCCGATATTCGGCAAAATTATACTCATTTCCTCACCGCCATAACGGCAAACGATGTCGGTTGCGCGCACATTCTTTTTCAGGGTTTGGGCAACAAGTCTTAAAACCCTGTCGCCGCACTGGTGTCCGTAATTATCGTTAAACTTTTTAAAGTAATCAATATCAATAATTATTAACGAAAATTCGGTTTCGTAGCGTTTTGAATGTTCCAGCGCACTTGTCATTTGTTCCTGGAAATAACGATGGTTATAAAGCCCCGTAAGCCCGTCGGTTGTTGCAAGTTTGTATTGCTGTTCAAAGTCTTTTGATTTAATAACGTATTTCACAATCAGCATTGCGATAAAGACAATCGTCGCAAAAATTAGCGGCGAAACAAGATCAACCCAAAGGTTAAAGTGTTTCATCATTTGGAATGTGAAAATTGTGTAACCCATATAGGTCAGCAATGTCAGGAAAATCATCGCACTTACTGATACGAATTTAAGCGTGATAAATCCAATAATAAGTGAAATTAAGACGCTCAAAAGGATTGTGCACGCAATAGGTGCTTTTGTCACAAAATTGTTATCTAAAATATTGTTTACGTATGTTGCCAAAACTTCAACGCCCGGGAATAGTTTGTCAGTCGGTGTAGTTTTAAGGTCAAACAGGCTGTTTGCAGTCATTCCGACAAAAACAATTTTATCCTTGAAATCAGCATTAAGCTCAATATTTTCGCCGTTCATTTTCTTGATGATTTTGTAGAGCGGAATTTCCTGATAACTTCCGCTTGCTCCATACCAGTTAAGGATTGCATTGCCGTCTTTGTCGAGCGGGATTACTCTGTCGGCAAATGTCAAAGTGTTATTTTCGTTCAGTGTAACCTCGCGTAGACCGCCGTTTGCCATTAAAAATGACATTTGAGGGTAGAAATTATCACGATATTTTACTAACACCGGTGCTTTTCTTAAAATTCCGTCATTGGAGCGCGAAATGTTTACTGTACCAATATTTGATGTGTTATTTATAATATCCTCCACAATCGGACGGTAGTTCGTAAACGCGTTCTCCTCAAAATCTATATTAGAAAGATTGTTAAGCGTAATTTCAAACTTTTGCGGCAAGTTTTGAGGTCTGCGAAGGTCTTCAGCCTGATAGTCAAAGTTCATTGCCGTATATAAATTATCATATTTTTTGAAAACATTAGCCAGTTTCTTGTCTTCTGCAGCGTTATTTTTTGCCGATTTTACGAAAAGCATATCAAACGCAAGCGTCCGCGGTTTTTGTTTTTCCACAAATTCCACTAAATCCGCATAAAGTCCGCGCGGCAACGGCCATTCCCCGATATTGTCGAGCGCATATTCGTAACTCGCATCGTCAATAGTAATAATCATAATATCCTTAGATGCAGTTCGGTGTTTGGAAATAACACTTTGTCTAAGGTCAAAAGTTTTATTCTCTATCCCGTCAATAAACGCGTCCAGCCCTGAATGTGTGAACCCGTAGAAAACCAAAAGTGTCAACGCAATAGAAAATAGTACATATAATAGCTTTTTAAACATTGTTCCGTCCTATTCTACTGTACTTTAGTATAGCGGAATTGAGGAAATTTGGCAACAAAGTTGTTGATAATAAATCTTTGCTCAAGAATAAGATTGTTCAACTTTAGAATTTCCGTTGTATTAGAAATCCCGTCAGGTGATTTAAGGTATTTTAGCAAGCATTCTTCGTGTAAATTCATAACATGTTTATTATTACAAATTTTGTTAAAATAAACATCAACTTTTTAAACAGTTTTACGCGGGGTAAATGATACTTTTGTATGATTTAATACTGAATGTCTTGAACATCGTTGTTGTAAGCGATTTCCTCTTCTTCGTAGTATTCGCTTGTGAATTCCTGTTTCTCAATTCGCACATCGGCAAGAAGTTTTAGCATTTCAAGGTAATCAAGACATTTTTTACCCTTGACACCGACTGTTTGCATTTGAACTTCGCCGTTTGGAAGAAGTTTTATTTTTAATTGTTTTTTAGCCATGTTTGTCATCCTTAATCCAAATTTACTGTAAGAACTATTGTGTTGTCGTCGTAAACCTCTTCCTCTTCGATTTCAAGGTTTTGTTTTGCGAGGCGTTCTTTAATTTTGTTGTATGAAATTTCCTGTGCGTTTGTGGCATACTCGGAACCTAAGTTCTCTACAAGCTCGTTAAGCCCGTAATCCTTGTTATATGTAGCAACCATTGTGTAAGGTTTATCTTTTTCCGTTTTTGTGAACGTAAGGTGGAAAGCCTCACAGTTGCAGGAAATTGAATTGCCGTCTGTTTGGAAATTTGTCGCACCGTGTTCTTCAAGAGTTTTCAGAAGTGCTGTTTTATCCATAATTACTGTTGGAAACTCTTTGTTAAAAAATTGTTCTTCAAGAGTGTTATCTTCAAGATGAAGTTTTTTTGCACTTGTATTTGAAAGCCCGGATAAAACTGTCCCTGACACCTGCGCTGCACCTATTGCCGCAACGATTGCGCCGGTTGCAGAAATCATATGGAACAGTAAAAACGGGACTGCTGTAACTGATACTGACATTTTGTTCCTTTCTTTGTACGGGGACCGTGGCGCCTAGACGTCTAATCTTCTTCCGCCGCGGGTTGAGGTTACATCGTCCGGCGATTTTTTCGCTGCCGGAGTTTCGGTGTATTTTTCTATGTTTTCTTTTGACGACGCGCAAACCGCTCTGATGTTCGCCCACGCACGGATTGCAAGAATTTGCTCTTTCTGTGTTTGTGACAGCGGAACTGTGTTTGCTATCGCTTTTTCAAAATCGCTGACTTTAAGCGCGCGGTTTTCAAAGAATGCATCGCAAAGCGCCGAAATTACCACCTGTTCAATCTCTGAACCGATAAAGCCTTCGGTCATTTTTGCAAGTGTCGTGATAAGTTTTTCATCATTTGGCTTAACTTCCGTGCAAACTTCGGCGTCTTTGAGACGTTTTTGTAAGTGAACTTTGAAGATTTCTTTGCGCTCGTTAAGCGTTGGCAAATCGACAAAGAAAATTTCGTCAAAACGTCCTTTTCTCAAAAGCTCCGGAGGAAGTTTGTCGATATTGTTTGCTGTTGCTATGACAAAAACCGGTGCGGTTTTTTCCTGCATCCAAGTGAGGAAAGTCCCGAAAATTCTTGAGGAAACCCCGCTGTCGTTGCTTGAAGATACGCCGTTTAAGCCTTTCTCAATCTCGTCAACCCATAGAATTGCAGGTGCAACAGCCTCAACTGTCGCGATAGCTTTGCGCATATTCTCTTCAGAACTTCCGACAATACCGGAGAAGATTTTGCCTAAATCAAGCCGCAGCAACGGTAATTGCCAAATCGTACTCATCGCTTTTGCCGTCAAACTTTTACCGCAGCCCGGGACCCCGGTTACTAAAACCCCTTTCGGCGCCGGAATACAGTATTTCTTAGCGCGTTCTGACCAGGAGTTGTTGCGTTTTAAAAGCCATTTTTTCAGGTTGTCCAAACCGCCGATATCATTTATACCGAGGTCGCTTTCAACATATTCAAGCATTCCGGTTTTTCTGATAACCTGCATTTTTTCTTCAAGGATAATTTTAATATCATTGGCGTCAAGTTTGCCGTCATTAACCATTGCAAGTGCAAACGCGTTTTCTGCCTCCTGCATTGTAAGACCTAATGCGGCTTTGCAAAGTTTTTCTTTGCCCTCTTCGGTAAGATTTTCTGTGTTAATTCGTTTGTTCGTCGCAATCATTTTATTGAGACGTTCTTTGATTTCCTCCATTTTCGGGAGCGGAAAATCATAAATTACTATATCTTTCTGCAGCGTTTCCGGGATTGTAAGTTCCGGTGAGATGAAAATAATATTTTTTCTGACTGAACTTGTTTTGAGTGTCGGAATTAAATCTCTCAACGAACGTACGATTTGCGGGTCTGCAGGGCGCTGTTTTGTTCCGAAAAATACGTGAAAATCATAGAGGATAAACACAGAATCCTTATCATATTTTTCTATGTATTCGATTAATTTATTCGGACAAGAAGTGTTAGGAACGTCCTTATCTTCGTTTTTGAGACCGCTTGCCTGCGTCCAAACAAGAACTTCACGCGGAAATTTTATCTGTGACTCGTCCGTGACGATATTTTTTATAAATTTAGTGGCTCTGTCTTCTTCGTAAGTAGAGATATAAATATACGGAAATCGCGCTCTTAAAAGGTGCGAAAGTTTTTTAGGATTATTATTCATTGTTTTTCTTTCATAACTTCTGTTGACTTATTAATAATAGCATATTTTTCAGAAGTTAGCAACTATAAATTAATGCTTTGTAAGCATATCAAGGTTTTGTGTGAATTTTTCAAAATCTCCCATTCCGTTTATGAAAATTAATCCGTTTTTTTGAATATTTATTTCTATTTTGTTTTTGTAATCCGTAAAGATTTTTTCGTCATAGCGGTCTGTCAAAAAGTGGTAACGCTGGTTTCTTGAGCCAACCCACGGGCGCGAAAAATCCTGTTCTTCCTCTCTGTACTCGCCGTCAATTAAAAGGTCAATATAATTTAGAATTTCACGGTCTTTGATGTCTTCAATCTTGCCACCGGTGAAACAAAGGACAGAAAGTCCTGCCTCTTTTACGCCACGGGCAAGAAATTTTAGGGCTTGGGGCTGCTCAAACGGTTCTCCGCCGAGAAAAGTTACACCCTCAATCCCTTTTGTTGTAAGAATTTCTTCCAAAATCGTTTCTGTTTCTAGTTCCTCGCCGCCTTCGTGTGCCCAGGTGGCTTTTGCCCAGCAGCCCTTGCAGTGACGTGAACATCCCTGAAACCATATACAATACCTTGTGCCGGGTCCCTCTACTTTTGTGTTTTTTAGAATTTTGTGGACGCGAACTTTCATTAAAAATCAATAATCCTTTCGTCTGCGGATTTTTTCTTTTTCTTCTTGCCTACAGCGTTGAAACATATTTGAGGTTCAAGTTTTTTCTGAAAATGCGGTTTGATTTTGAACTCTGCGTAAAATTCCGCCGCGTCTCTAAACCCATCGTGTTCTTCGCGGTATTTAATTATACGTTTCGCCATAATAATACTTATGCCCGGAAGTTTTGAGAGTTCTTTTTCATCTGCGGAATTTATATCCACAACTTTTATGTATTTTGAAGTAAGCGCAATAGGCGATTCTTCTTCCACAACAACGGGTTTGCGTGCAACCTGTTTAGGTTCGGTTTCCTGAATTGTAAAATGTGCTTTCAAAACAGCGATGATACCTTTGTAATTCGCGTTTTCATCAAACGAAATACAAATACTGTCAAAAATTTGCTCAAAATCATTATCAATTCTGTCAAGCTGTGACATTGGCTGTTCATTCCAAACCACAGTTGCGGCTCTGCCTTTAACTTTATTATCCACACAGCTTAGCGTCTTGTTTTTGGTATCCATTACGAGAATTACTGATTTGTTCTTAAGCGTAATAATATATTTATCTTTTGTGGCAAAATTTTTGCATTTTTTAAGCGCTTTCCGTCGTCTTAAACCCGTACGAATCCTGTCGGAAAGGTTATTTTCATTACTATTCGCTCTAACCCCGTATGAATCTTCATCTTCAAAAAAACCGTAGTAACGATTATACCTTCTTCCCGGATAAGCGCTCCTAATTCTGCTGTCAGGCAGAAGAGATGAAATTATTAACAAGATTATGTAAAATATCAGTCTGTACATCTGTAATGTCATTATAGCACTAAAAATTTTTTTATGCTAAAATAGTTGCATGGCTAGTAATTTTATTAAAAATAATTTATGGTTTTTTAAATTTTTGGCAAAAGCATTTATGAAATGCCAGGAACCTTTTACGCATATTGTGGAAGTTAACAATAAAGAATTGAAACCCTGCATTTATGCGATGTGGCATTCTGATCAGTTTTGTGTGTATGGTGTTGAGGATAAGGGGCATTTGAGCATTCTTATCAGCAAATCTGCTGACGGCGAAATCGTCTCATACGCAACAGAATCCCTCGGTTTTAAAACTGTTCGCGGCTCTTCTAATAAAAAAGGCGCGATTGAATCTACAATGCATATGATTGACCTGCTAAAAAAAGGCGAAACCGTTGCGATTACCGTTGACGGACCGAGCGGACCTTTACATAAAGTTAAAAACGGGGTTATTAAAATTGCTCAAATGTCAGGTGCACCAATTGTTCCTGTCTGCTGGTATTCCGCTGACCGTACGTTTTTAACCCTCCCGTCTTGGGATAAAATGACCACCCCGCTTGGTGATTGTCAAATTCTGAACCTTTACGGAGAACCGATTTATGTGCCGGCAGAATTAACCTCTGAACAGTTTGAAGAATACAGAGAGAAAGTTAGAACTTCGTTACTTGATTTGCAGGCAAGGATTCCGGAAGAGTTCAAAAAGGCAAAAAAAGAAAAACTTTGGATCAAAAAGAAATAAGGAAAAGGGATATGTGTAATAAGTTGACGGCAGCGATATTGGGAGTGCTTTTAACTTGCAACTGTGCGTTTGCAAGCCTTAACGGCAAAATAGAAAAAGTTATTTCATCTTCAGGGATAAATTCTTCCGGCGTTACGGTTTCTGTTAAAGATGTGAAGACCGGACTTCCGGTTGCGCAAATTCGTCAAAAACAGCCGATGATGCCAGCATCTACTCAAAAAATGCTGACCTATCCCGCTGCTGCTGAAATCCTAGGAGAGGATTACCTGTTCACAACTCAAATTTACAAGACACCGGATAAAGATATTTATCTAAAACTTTCTGCAGATCCGTATTTTTCAACATTGGATTTGAAAACTTTAATAAAATCTTTGAGCGCAAATTCACTTGTAACCTGTCGTGAGTTTTACATTGACGATACGATTATAGATTCCGAGGAATGGGGTGAGGGCTGGCAATGGGATAACGACTTAAATCCGCTTATGCCTCGTTATAGCGTTTATAACATTGACAAAAATCTGCTTACTTTAATAATCAGACCGACAATTAAAGGCTCACAGGCTGACGTAAGGCTTACCGAATTCTATCCGGTAACTTTTATGAACCTCGTTACTACCGGGGATTCGGACAATGTTAAATTATCAAGAAAAAATAATATTTCGCCGGACATCCTGACGCTTGAGGGAACTGTTAAAAAACAAGTTACAAGAACGTTCCCGGTTAACAACCCGAAACGCTATTTTATGATGCGTCTTGATGAGGCGGTGAAGGCGCAGAAATTTGATTATTACGGTTCTTACCCGTCAAAATCTTCTGTAAACGTAAATAAAACTCTTTTGACAGAGGTTTCGCATTCTCTTGAAAGAGCGGGTGCGGATATTCTGAAAAACAGCAACAATTACGTTGCAGAAACCGTTTACAAACTCGCAGGCGGCAAGTATAAAAATTCAACCGGAACTGTGGACGCGGCTAACGAAATGTTTCTTGATTATTGCAAACGCAACGGGTTAGACACATCCGACATCAGGATAGTTGACGGAAGCGGGGTTTCCAAGAATAATATTATGACCTCCGATTTTGTAACTTCGTTCCTCCTGAACGAAGCGAAAAAAGAAAATTTTGACGCCTACTATCAAACAATGGCAAAACCGTCGGAAGGAACCCTCAAAAACCGAATGCTTTATTTTAATGGAAATTTGAGGGCTAAAACAGGTTCGTTAAGCGATGTGAGCGCTATTGCAGGATATCTTACAACACAAAAAGGAAATATGGTTGCTTTTGATATTATGATTAACGACCATAAACTTAAATCTAACAAAAAGAAAATTCTTGAAGAAGAAATTCTGAAAACAATATACGTGAACTACTAAAAACAGCCCGTCGCAGGGGGCGGGGAAAATGATAAGCGAAAAGAAATCAAAATCAGCAGTAATGTGGCTTTCGGGCGCGCATTTCATAAATGACATTTATACCGGCATGTTGAACCCGCTCATGCCGTTTATTGCTGCCAAACTTAGCTTTTCTCTCGCGTTCGCAACGGTTATCATAAGCATTTCTCACGTATTTTCATCCGTATTACAGCCGCTAATCGGATATTTTGCGGATAATATCCAGCGCCGGAGTTTTATTTTCTGGGGGCTGATAATGTCCTCCGTTTTCATCTCTTTTGCGCCGGGCTTGCCGTGTAAATGGCTTTTTATTCTGTTCGTCGTCCTAGGAAGTTTAGGCTCAAGCCTTTTTCATCCGCAGGCTCTCGGAATTGTTTCTAAATTCCTACAAAACGGCAAAAAAGATGTCGCAAAATGGATGGGAATTTTTATCGGCGTCGGAGCGTTAGGGTTCTCTCTCGGTCCGCTGGTCTCGTCCTCAATTGCACAGTTCTTCGGTTTGGAAAAGATTGCGTGGGTTTGCATAATAGGCGTTATTTGGGCGCTTTTTATGTTTAAATTCGTACCGAAAATTTCAGCTTTCGGCGAACCTGTTGAAAAATTTGGTTTTAAAAGAGCTTTTTGTGACATCCTCACTAATAAGGATTTGAACATACTTTTCTTTATCGCAATGGTTAAAACTTTGATTACAACCTCTTGTTCAATCTTTCTGCCTTTCTTGTGGAAAGATTTGGGTTACAGCAAATTTTTTATCGGCTGCGCGCTTTTTGCGTTTACGTTTGTAGGCGGAATTGCCTCTACTATCAGCCCGTGGATTGAGAAAAAATTTGGAACAAAATTTATCCTTTATCTTTCTATGATTGCGACCTGTCCGCTTTTGATTGGCTTTATTTTAACGTATGAAACCCTGCCGTGGTTCGCGGTTTTATGTTTTATTTTGACTGGAGCAATTACGATGATGGCGTCGCCTGTTATAATGCTTTTGGCGCAAAACCTTGCTCCGCAATATAAAAGTATTATCTCCGGATTTGTAAACGGTTTTGCGTGGGGCGTAATCGCCGTTTTAATGTCGGGACTCGGGCTTGTTGCCCAAAATATCGGCATAACAAATTTACTCTTTTGGGTTTCAATTATCCCTGTTTTTGCGTCGTTATCAATTAAAAAAATAAAATTGGATTAAGCAATTAGTGATAACTTGTTGTTATGTTGTTCTTTCGCGTGGGGTGCGTGTTTGCGTCCTTTAGGACAGCTGCAAGAATTCATATTATTCTGGCTTTGAACTTGTTGCTGGTTGTTTTGTGCCGAAACTTGTTTATTACCAAAGTTAAAACCTACAATAGATGATACTAACATGAATGACCCCTTTTAAATTACCTTTTTATTATACAATTTGAATTTTAAAAATCAAGTATTTAAATGACACGAAAATTTTTGTGTAGTATTATAATAATGTTATGATTTGGAAAATTTTATTTATAATATATGTCTTAATAATGCTGGGTTTGGGCTTTGCCGGGCTGGGTGTGGAAAATACTTTTAAGGTTTCTCCGTCTGAAGCGCTTGTTAATACTTGCGTTGAAGTCGTGCTGGTCTTTGCTATGATTTATACCTTTGCTTTAGGCTGGAAAAAACGCCTTATATCAGAAAAAGTTCATAAATGGTTCTTTTATTTCTCAATACTATCATTTGTGGTGGTAGGCGTATTTTTGTATATGCATGTTTATGCGCCAATGTATGCTGATATGATATTGGAGGCTATGAAAAACGGCATGGTTCCAAGAAATTGGGATTTTCAAATGCTCTTGACAATGACCAGAGTAGAAGTTTTAATTTTCGTGCTGCTTGCATTATTCTTGATATACGTCCCTTTTTATCTCGGTTATTACCATTATTCAAAAACGATGAATTTACTCGGTTTTGCGAAAAATTCGGGTAGAAAATGCTTTGCGGTGTACGCCATTGCCTCTTATGCGTTTATATATTTGGCAATGTTTTTCGGCGTAGCCGGCGATATAATGAACTTCAATATATTTGATTGTTTTTCCACATTATCAAGCCTTTATATCGCACTGGGCTTGTATGGATACGCTTTTAACCAGGAAATCCTTAACCAAACTTTTTGGCGTATAACGCTTCCGGTTTGTATAGTTATAGAACTTCTTCCTGCATCGTTTTTCAGTGCTGACTTTAAAAGCGCTGTTGGAATGGGAATTACGGAAACCTCTCCGATTTACGTAATTTCTTCATTTGTGATGACGGCTGTTGCAATTTATATGCTTTATATGTACGCCAGCACTGATGTAGTTTTTAAAAACACGGACGCAGACGAGTCTATTTAATATCTTTGGCGATTAGATTAGTGATGTCCTCGCCGCCGTAGAGAACCATATTTTTAGGTAAAACTACGGTGTAGTTGAGTTCTTTTGCTTTTTGAGCGACTTGAGCTTTAATACTTTTGTCTATTTCCATAAGTTTGTCGTTGTAACTTTTGTCCATTTGGAATTTTTTATCACTGACATCTTTTCTGTATTTTTCTTCTAACTTGGCGATTTTATCGGGATTTGTTTCGTTAGAAATGTCGATGCGTGCTTGTTCTAAGGTTTTTTCGATATCGCTAAGTTGTTTTTCGTGGGTGGTTTTGAGAGTTTTAACTGATTGCGAATTAGTGATTAATTGGCTTAAATCAACGATAGCGACTTTCATATCTCCTGCGCCAGCGCTGGAAAGCGCGATGTTGTTGATAGATACCCCTAAAATTACTGCCAGCAGCAGACAAAATACTGCTAAAATTTTCTTGTTCATATAATTACTCCTTTTCTATATTTGGAAATATAAAAAAGAAGTTGAGTTTTTTTAATTAGCCGGGGAGGCAAATGCTAATTATACAGGCAGCTTAATGCAGAATTCGGTTCTTACGTTTTCCGTGCTCGAAACATTTATTTCGCCGTTGTGAGAGTTGATTATTTCCTGTGAAAGATATAAGCCCAAACCTGTTCCGATTTTACGGAATTTCTTCGTTGAAGAATAGTATTTGTTAAAAATTAAAGGGATTTCTTCTTTTGGGATTCCCTGACCAAAGTCAATTACGGAAATTGTTATATATCCCGGTATCTCTGCTGTTTCAAGTTCAATTGTTTCGCTTGACGTGCTATGGATTATCGCGTTTGAAATAAGGTTTTTGATTACACGCCCAAGCTGTAGTTTATCTGCCATTATGTTAAGGTTCGTTGATTTATTGAATTTGATTTCGATATGCGATTCCGCTGCGATTGGCTGCATTTCCGTAATTATTTCTGTGATAAACTCGTTCAGCATAATGTTTTCTTTATAGAGTTTTATGCCGGTTTCTTTAATTTTGTAAGTGTCAAGGATTATTTGAACAAGGTCAACGAGTTCGCGGTTAGATTTTTTCATACCCTCAAGGGCAAATTGTTGTTTTTCGTTAATGGCGCCGAATTTCCCTTCTAAAAGAAAGTTGAGTACATTGCTTTCCGCGACAATCGGGACTTTCAAGTCGTGCGTAAGGGTCGCGATGAAATCTTCTTTCAGGCTTTCAAGTTGTTTTTCGTTCGTAATATCTGTTACGAGTAAAACATAACGTTTTTTCTCGTCAACAGAAAGTTTTATGGCACTTAGCTGAAAGTTTTTTGTCGGGTTGTGTTTGATAAAAACGTTTACGTTTTCGGCTTTATGAAGATTTATTTTTTCGTCGATTTCGATGAAATCCAAAACGCTTTTACCTACAAGTTCGTGATGTTTTTGACCGAACCAGTTTTCAATTTTGGGGGTTGTTTTGAGGATAGAATTTTTTTCGTTTACGATTAAAATCCCGTCAGAAAGCGAATTGATTACGGTTTCAAGAAGTGTATTCTGACGCATAAGTTCGGTTTGGTATTCCACAATCATTTTTTCGCGGTCGTTAAGGGTTTCGACCATTCGGTTAATACTTTCCGTAACGTTTTGATAACTCGGGTTATTCGAATGTTTCAGCGGTTCGATTTTTGTTGTAAGGTTACCGTAGCGCACGGAGTTGATAGTATTCGTTACTATTCCAAGGTAATCGTTAATCTTTGCCCAGCGTGTGTTTGTCTTACGCGTTAGGTAAAAACAGATTATCAAAATAATTATGATACTTAAATTTATGTAGAATAGAAACATCTTTTACAACTCCCGAAATTTGTGTTATTATTCATAGCATATAAGGAATTTGGAATTATGTCAAAACTGTATCTGCCCAGAAGTATAAAAATGGTAATCACTGATTTCGACGGGGTTATGACGGACGGATGTGTTTACATTTCGGATAGCGGCGCTATGACGCGTAAACTTCATTTCCAGGACGTAATGGGAATGTCTTTGCTGAAAAAAGCTGGGTTTAAGCTCGGAATTATTTCCGGTGAGGGCAACGAGGCTATTGAAATGCTTGCGAAAAAGTTTCAGATTGAAGAGGTTCACCAGTCTATCAGAGTTAAGATTGATGTTTTAAAAGGAATCCTCGAACGTCATAATTTAACGCAGGAGGAATACGTTTATATTGGTGACGATGTCAATGATTTAGCCTGCCTTGAATACGCTAAATACAAGGTTACCTTGCCGCACGCGCCTATGCGTGTTAAGGCTGTTGAGGGAATACAGATTACGGAACATACTTGCGGAAACGGTGCTTTCAGAGAGGTTGCGGATTGTTTGACTACTTAAAAAAAATACTTGAACAAGTCAGAGAAATTAGTCAAAGCGTGGATGATTACAGAAAATTATCCCCATCAGGTGCTATGCCCGCTGTCGCGCAGGTAAATCAAGCCATAAAACTTTTGAAACACAAGAAAAAAGAAGAGGCGGAGGCTTTACTTCTTGAGGCTGTGGAATTATATCCGGCGAACGAGTCTGTTTTCAGAACTTTGGGTTATTTTTACGAGGCTGAAAGAGAGTTCGCAAAAGCGGCAACTTATTTTCAAAAAGCTCTTAATCTTAACCCTATAAAAAAAGATTTGTTTATGCGTCTTGGATATGCGCAGCTTTCTGCGCGTCAGAATGACGAGGCGTGCAAAACTTTTGAGCGCGGAAAAAATGTTTTCAAATCCGACGCCGATATCATAACCGGTTACGGCATGGCGTTATACAGGCTGGAGAAGTTTGAAGAGGCGCGGGTGGAATTTGTAAAAGCATTTGCGATTGATTCGCATAATATGAACGCACTTTTTCTGACGGCTACTATTGATATAATGTTTGGTGATTATGAACGCGCCGAAACAAGGCTTTCCTTGCTTGTGAAAGTTTCACCTACTACGGCGCATCTTTATGAGTATGCCAAACTTAAAAATTTAAGAGGGGATTACGAAAGTGCCTTGAAACTTGCAAAACGTGCGCTTGACACAAACAAAAACTTTTTGCCGGCATATATTTTGCTTTCGGAAATTCTTAATACGCGTTTTGAGGTAAATGAAGCGCTTGAATGGCTTCAAAAAGCCGAAGATAACGAACTTTTTGCCGCATCTTTGTATATGGCTCGCGCAAATATTTATATATTTCAGGAAGATTTTGAGAACGCACTTATTGCTTACAGGAAAGTTTTGGAGTTTGAACAGGATAAAACTATTGATATGAAAATCCTTATCTGCGAAATTCTCCTCGGCAGGCTTGACGGCAAAGAAGAGACTGTGAATGCGCTTACAGAGGGCGAAGAGGGCGAAGTCGCCAGAATGCTGCTAGGCGTTTGGAATTACAAAACCGGCAACTTCGCAAAGGCAGAAGAAAACTTTAGAAAAGCTCTGCAAATAACCCTTAAACTTCCGATTGTTTATTATCTTCTTGCGAAGATTTACGAGGCGGGTGAGGACAATTACAAAACTGAAAAGTATTACGACCTTGCAATCGAAAAAAATCCTTACCACCTGCAGGCATACAAAGATTTTGTTGAACATTACCTGAAATTAGAAGATTTTGCAGAGGCGCGGTTTAAAATTAAAAAGGCGCTTAAACTTTTCCCGGATAATGCATATTTCGAAAACCTCTTATTTTACACCGGTTTCCGGCTGCTTAACTCTCGTTCTTCCGATTATAATGTTAAGGAACTTTTAAAATTGGCTGAAAAACTTGAGAAAAATTCAACTTTTTTGTATGCTGATGAAAAGAATGCTTTAATACGAGGATTAGAATAAGTTGAAAAAAGATATAATAGTCCAAAAATTCGGCGGAACATCTGTTGCCGATGTTGAGAAAATAAAGAATGTTGCCCGTGCGGTAATCCGTGAAAAAGAGAATGGAAACGATGTTGTCGTTGTAGTTTCGGCTATGGGGCATACAACTGATTATCTTGTCAAAATGGCTTACGATTTAAACCCGCATCCGTCAGCGCGCGAAATGGACATGCTGCTGTCAACCGGAGAGGGCGTTTCTATTGCGTTGCTTGCTTTGGCAATTCAGGCGCAGGGCTATGAGGCTGAAAGTTTAAACGCTATGCAAATAGGCATTCATACCGAAAATATTCATATGAAAGCAAGAATTACGGATATTGATACCACACGTTTGGAACTTAGCCTTTCACGGGGTAAAATTATTGTAGTCGCAGGGTTTCAGGGTGTAACCGAGGGTAATGAAATTACAACACTCGGACGCGGTGGCTCTGATATTTCAGCTGTAGCACTTGCGGCAGCACTCGGTGCAAAACGCTGTGATATTTATACAGACGTTGAGGGCGTTTACACGACCGATCCGAGAATTGTTCCGACCGCATCCCGCCTGGAAGAAATTTCTTACGAAGAAATGCTTGAACTCGCACAGGCAGGAGCAAACGTTCTTCATCCTCGAAGTGTTGAAGCTGCAAAGGTTCACGGGGTTCCAATGCGCGTGAGAAGCAGCTTTAAACTTGATAACTTAGGTACTTTAATATTAGGAGTTGATAAAATGGAAATTAATAAAGCAGTAGCAGGCATTGCCGCAGACCTTTCCCAAGCAAGAATAGTTGTTTGTGATGTTCCAGATAAACCTGGTGCCGCAGCAGCAGTTTTCACGGCGCTTGCGCAGGCAAAAATTTCTGTTGATATGATTATCCAATCTTACGCGGACAAAGTCGCAAATACTAACGATATTGCGTTTACAATCTGCGCTGATGATGTTGATGCGGCTTTAGAAGTCCTTAACAAACTAAAAGAAAAATGGAATTTCTCAAAAGTTGAGGCAAACACAGATATCGCAAAAGTTTCCGCGGTCGGTGCCGGCATGATTGGAAGACCGGGTATTGCATCTAAAATGTTCCAAGCACTTGCCGATGCTGATATTAACATCAGAATGATTGCTACAAGCGAAATCAAAATTAGCTGTCTTGTGAATAAAGAAGATACTAAAAAAGCAATAAAAGTTTTACACGATGCCTTTGAACTCAACTGTGACGTGGTTGCAGAAGTTAAAGGCGATTTACCAAATATTTAGAAAAGGACAAACAAATGAGTTTAACAGTATATTTAGGAATAGACGTCGGTTCTGTTACGACAAAACTGGCACTGGTCGATGAAAAAGGTAAATATGTAGATAGCGTAATGCTTAGAACCGCGGGTAAACCTGTTATGGCAGTACAAAACGGTTTGAAACAGCTTTATGATAAAAAACTTACCGAATATGATGTAAAAGGCGTAGGTACAACCGGTTCAGGCAGAAATCTTGCAGGTGCGCTTGTAGGTGCTGACGTTATTAAAAACGAAATTACCGCACACGCTGTTGCCGCAAGTGTTAATGTTCCGGGCGTTCAGACAATTCTTGAAATCGGCGGTCAGGACAGTAAAATTATTATTCTGCGCGACGGTATCGTAACAGATTTTGCGATGAACACCGTTTGCGCTGCGGGAACAGGAAGTTTCCTTGACCATCAGGCGCAAAGATTGAATGTTCCTATCGAAAAATTTGGAGAAACCGCGCTTAAATCTACAAATCCGGCACGTATTGCAGGTCGTTGCGGTGTTTTCGCAGAAAGTGACCTTATCCACAAACAACAATTGGGTTATCCGGTAGAGGATTTACTTTACGGGCTTTGTCAGGCGCTTGTAAGAAACTATTTAAGCAACCTTGCACTCGGTAAAGAACTTCTTCCGACAATAACTTTCCAAGGCGGCGTTGCAACAAATACCGGCATGGTGAAAGCGTTTGAAGAAGCATTGGGCACAAAAATTGTAGTTCCAAACCACCACCAAACAATGGGTGCAATTGGTGCGGCACTTCTTGCAATGGAAAACCACCAGTACACCGAAGTCGCAACCAAATTCAAAGGCTGGGAAGTCGGCGATATGCATTTCTCATCAATCACGTGTGATTGTAATGGCTGCTCTAACAACTGTGAAGTTATCACAATCGTTGAGGGTACAGACGAACTTCAGCGCGTTGACAATATAAAAGATATTAAAGGCAATATCATCGCTCGCTGGGGCGGCACCTGCGGACGTTGGGAAATCGCCTAGACTAAATATTTCAAAAGAGGACTGTTTTAACAGTCCTCTTTTATTTTGCAAACTTTTGTAAAAATAAGGGTTGACATTTAGTTATTTTTAATTGATAATGATAATAGTTATCAATGATATTAATAATTAATATCAATAAGGAATGAAATGCGTAACACAAAACAAAAGGACATCGTTTTAAATACTCTTCGTTCGCTAAACTCTCATCCGAGCGCGGACGAGTTGTATAAATATATTCACGAAGAGCATGCTGAAATTGGTGTGGCGACAGTGTACCGTAATTTGAATAAGCTCGCGGAAAATGGCGAGATTCGTAAAATTAACGGGCTTGACGGCTCCTCTCATTACGACTGGAACGTTGAACCTCATTATCATTTCATTTGTAACTGCTGTGGTAAAATTCACGATATTACCTACGCAATCGCACCTGATTTAATAGCGCGTGCGGAATGTGTCACTGATTGCAAAATTTTAGCGCTCGAAATCACCTTCCGGGGGCTTTGCAAAGAGTGTCAGGAGAAACATAATTTAATAAAAATTTAATACATTAAAATTTTTATTTGAGATATAATATTGTTAAGTAAAAAAGATTGGCAATTTAAACAAGGAGATAAAACATGTCAGAATTAACACTTGAAAAAGAAACCACTACAGCAACAGATTTCGTTGGCGGAAAATGGCAATCAGAAATTAATGTTAGAGACTTTATTCAAAAAAACTATACTTTATACGAAGGTGATTCCAGCTTCTTAGCAGGTCCTACTGCTGCTACTACTAAATTGTGGCAAGAATGCTGCGACTTATTCAAAAAAGAACGTGAAAACGGCGGTGTTGTTGATATGGATACTAAAATCGTTTCTACTATCACTTCACACGGCGCTGGTTACATCGACAAAGACCTTGAAACTATCGTTGGTCTTCAAACAGATGCTCCTTTAAAACGTTCATTACAACCATTCGGCGGTATCAGAATGGCTGAAACTTCTTGTAAATCTTACGGTTATGAAGTTGACCCTGAAGTTACTGAAATCTTTACTAAATATAGAAAAACTCACAACCAAGGCGTTTTCGATGCTTACACTCCTGAAATGAGAAAAGCTCGTCACGCTGCTATTCTTACAGGGCTTCCTGATGCATACGGTCGTGGTCGTATCATTGGTGACTACAGAAGAATCGCTCTTTATGGTATTGACAGACTTATCGAAGATAAAAAAGAACAACACGCATCTTTAGACGGCGAAATGACTGCTGAAAAAATTCAATTGAAAGAAGAAATCGCTGAACAAATCAGAGCTTTACAAGAAATGGCTCAATTAGGTGATACTTACGGTTTCGATATCAGAAAACCGGCATCTAACGCTAAAGAAGCTATTCAATGGTTATATTTCGGTTACCTTTCAGCTGTTAAAGAACAAAACGGTGCGGCTATGTCTATCGGTAGAACTTCTACTTTCTTAGACATCTTCATCGAAAGAGATTTGAAAAAAGGTTTAATCACTGAAGAACAAGCTCAAGAAATGATTGACCACTTCATTATGAAGTTAAGATTAGTTAAATTCGCAAGAACTCCTGAATACAATTCATTGTTCTCCGGCGACCCTACTTGGGTTACAGAATCAATCGGTGGTGTTGGTATCGACGGTCGTCCGTTAGTTACTAAAAACTCTTTCCGTTACCTCCACACTCTTGAAAACCTTGGTACTGCTCCTGAACCAAACTTGACAGTTCTTTGGTCTAAAAAATTGCCGCATAACTTCAAACAATATGCAGCTCACATTTCTATCAAAACATCTTCTATCCAATACGAAAACGATGATATGATGAGAGTTACACACGGTGACGATTATGCAATCGCTTGCTGTGTATCTTCAATGGTTGTTGGTAAAGAAATGCAATTCTTCGGCGCTCGTGCTAACCTTGCAAAATGCTTGCTTTACGCAATCAACGGCGGTGTTGACGAAAGATTGAAAGAACAAATCGGTCCTAAATTCAGACCTATCACTTCTGAATACCTCAACTTCGATGAAGTTATGGAAAGATACGAAGATATGATGGAATGGCTTGCTGGACTTTACGTTAACACATTGAACGTAATTCACTATATGCACGACAAATATTGCTACGAAAGATCTCAAATGGCACTTCACGACAGAGACGTAAAACGTTACTTCGCAACAGGTATTGCTGGTCTTTCAGTTGTAGCTGACTCACTTTCTGCAATCAAATACGCTAAAGTTAAAACTATCCGTGATGAAAACGGTATCGTAGTTGATTACGAAGTTGAAGGTGATTATCCTAAATACGGTAACAACGATGACAGAGTTGACCAATTAGCTGTAGATTTGGTTAAAAAATTCATGAATATGATTAGAAAACACTACACTTACAGAAACTCTATCCCTACAATGTCAATCTTGACAATCACTTCAAACGTTGTTTACGGTAAGAAAACTGGTAACACACCGGACGGTAGAAAAGCTGGTGTTCCTCTTGCTCCTGGTGCTAACCCTATGCACGGAAGAGATTCTCACGGTGCTGTAGCATCATTGGCATCTGTTGCTAAACTTCCGTTCAACGATGCGCAAGACGGTATTTCTAATACATTCTCAATCATCCCTAACGCGTTAGGTAAAGACGAAGTATTTATGGGCGACCTTAACATTAGTCTTGATTGCGGATGCTGCGAAGGTAACTTACAATAAGATGAAAGGACGTATATTATGACAACTCAACAAGAAGAAAACTTGATTAACCTTTTAGACGGTTACGTTGAAAAAGGTGGACACCACTTGAACGTTAACGTTTTCAACAGAGAAACTTTGTTGGATGCACAAGCTCACCCTGAAAAATACCCTCAATTAACAGTTAGAGTATCAGGTTACGCTGTAAACTTCATCAAGTTGACTAAAGAACAACAAGACGATGTAATTTCAAGAACATTCCACGCTGGACTCGGCGACAGCTGTGGCTGTTAGGATTATTTTGATGAAGGCGGGCGGGTTTTTAAACCCGCCCGCTTTTTGTTTATATGCTTGACATCACAGTGAAGATACACTAAAATATATGATGGGGATTAGTGTTTATTAGGAAATTGTATGGGATTAAGAAATAATAATATTTTATCGTTGTTAGAGGTTAAGACGGAAGATTATGGAGAAAGAGTTGCTCTTGGTATGAAAAACTCTTTTGGCTGGAAAGAATTTACCTATAAAGGTATTGGGCTTTTATCCAGAAAATTGGCTCATTATTTTATTAATGAATTGGGTTTGCAAAAAGGTGAACGGTTGGCAATTCTTTCCGAGTCAAAACCGGAATACGGGGCATGCGTTTTTGCGTCAATAATTTCGGGTTTGGTTACAGTACCTTTGGATGTAAAACTTACAAAATACGAGTTGAAGTCGATATTATCTGACTGTCAGCCTTCAATAATTCTTGTATCGCAATACTGTTTGGATATGGCGTTGTTCCTAAAACAGGAATTGCCTTCAATAAAACATATTTTGGTTATTGATGAGCATTCTTATAATAATGGCATTAAAAATATTTATGAATTGCCTAACAACTACAGTGCAAAATGGAGATTGAGAAATCCAAAATCAACGGCTCTGATTATTTACACTTCCGGAACAACCGGAGCGCCAAAAGGTGTGGAAATTACTTTCAAGAATATAACGGCGCAATTGGAGGATTTGAAAGAGGCACTTGAGGCAATTTTACCTCCGAGAAATGTTAAAACGCTTTCTATTTTACCGATGAACCACCTTTTTGAAATGACGGTTGGTTTCTCTGCTTTTCTGAATTTTGGTTTTTCTGTTTATTATACACAGAGCTTAAAACCTAAGGATATTTTGAGTATAATGCGTGAAAAGCAGATAGAGTTTATGATTGTTGTTCCGGCATTTTTGCGATTGCTGAAAACTGCCATTGAGGCTAATATCAATAAGTCTTCGCCTATAGAAAAATCTGTTTTTAAATTTTTATACCATTTCGCAAAATTTGTTCCGTTTTACGAATTAAAGAAAATATTATTTAAAAAAATTCATGATGAATTTGGTGGTGAGTTTATTGGATGCATTTCCGGCGGAGCGCCTTTGGATGTTGAAGTAGGCAAATTCTTTGAGCGTATAGGTATAAGAGTTTATCAGGGATACGGCTTATCTGAAACCAGCCCTGTTGTTTCAGTTAATACTGATAAACGTAATGACCTTGCTTCAGTCGGAAGACCGTTGAAACAGTATGAAACAAGAATTGATAAAGAAACAGGCGAACTTCAACTAAGAGGAGCGTCAGTCATGAAAGGTTATTACAATCAACCTGAACTGACAGCACAAACTTTTACCGAGGACGGCTGGCTGCATACGGGTGACATCGCAAGAATTGGAAAAGATAACCATATTTATATTACCGGCAGGATTAAAAATATGATAGTTCTATCTGGTGGTAAAAAAGTTTTTCCGGAGGAAGTTGAGTCTGTTCTTGAAAAGAGCGATTATATTGCAGAAGTTTGTGTATTAGGGCTTTCGCGAGTGTTTGGCGTGAAAGATAATACCGAAGAAATCGTTGCGGTTGTCGTTCCAAAGGCTTATTTGTATACACAACATTCTGATAGTGAGGTTGAACAAATTGTCAGAGCGGATATTAAGTCATTATCTCAACGATTAACAGCGTATAAACGCCCTGTAAGCATAATAGTTTCAAAAGACTCGCTGCCGCAGACAACTACCAGAAAAATTAAACGCAAAGATGTAAAAAATTTGATTTTAAGTAAATGATAAAAGAGACGGTTTTAAACCGTCTCTTTTTTATTTAAGTTTTAAAACTTTTCTTAGCGATTTTAGTGGAACGTTACCCGCCAAAATTTCTTTACAGTCAGAGACAATATCTGAAAGCTGTTTTTTGTTTATCGGAAGGCGTCCACCCTCAACCGCAGTAGTATAACTTCCATGGTAGCATTTTGCGTCTGCTGCGTTTAACGGGTCAAGTTCTTTTTGTTTTTTCAAAATTTGTTCGCGAATTTCTGCTTTTGTTTCGTCTGCGCAAGGGTGATAAGGTACTTCGTAGTAATCGCATTCCATTTCATTTCCATAAAGGTTTTGTGTATGTGTAAAATAACTTTCGCCCCACAAGCCTTTAAAATTCATTCTTTGACCATTACTGTGTGATGCCATACTTGCTGCTGAAATACAATCTGTTCTCATAGTTTTTCTCCTAAAATTAATATTAATAAAATAAATCAAACAGATATCTTTTTGTTATATTATGACGAAATATTAAGTTTTAATCCTTGTATTTTTGTATTATAATAAGATTACTATGAACAATAAGATTTACGGAAATATACATTCAATTGAAAGCTGCGGTACTGTTGACGGACCGGGAATAAGGTTTGTGGTTTTTGTTCAGGGGTGTCCTTTGAGATGCCAATATTGTCACAACCCTGACAGCTGGAGTTACGACGAAAACCAAAAGATGTCTGTTGATGAAATCCTCGCACAGTACGAGGGCGTTAAGGAATTTTGTAGTGGTGGAATTACGGTTACAGGCGGAGAACCGCTTGTTCAGATTGATTTCGTAACCGAACTTTTTAAAGAGGCGCGCTCACGTGGAGTTCATACGGCGCTTGACACCTCCGGTTTGCTTTTTAACCCCGACAACACCGCTAAAATTGATGAACTTTTGAAATATACAAGTTTGGTTCTTCTTGATATCAAACATATTGATGAGAAAGAGCATATAAAATTAACCGGGCATTCCAATAAAAGAATTTTAGAATTTGCCCGCTATCTTTCAGATAAAAAAATCCCTATGTGGGTAAGACACGTGGTAGTACCAACTATAACTTATAATCCTAAATATTTAGCACAGCTGGGAGAATTTTTGGCTACGTTGAATAATATTACCGGACTTGACGTTCTGCCATATCACGATATGGCTATCCCGAAATACGAAAATTTGGGAATAGAATATCCGCTGAAAGGTATTCCGCCGCTTACAAAAGAGCAGGCGATTGATGCACGTAATATTATCTTCAAAGCCTATCAAGAGGCAAAAAAGGGAGTAAATTAAAGATGTATAACGTACGAAATATAACAAATGATTTATATTACATTGGGTGTTCAGACAGACGATTGAACCTTTTTGAAAATGTCTATCCGATTGAAAAAGGTGTTTCTTATAACTCATATTTTCTGGATGATGATAAAACAGTATTATTTGATACTGTTGATAAAAGATGTTCTGAACAATTTTTTGCAAATCTTCATCATGTTTTGAACGGCAGAAGTTTGGATTATCTGGTGGTAAACCATATGGAACCTGATCACTGTGCGCTGATTGCAAATGTTGTTTGTGAAAACCCTGATGTGAAAATCGTTTGTAATCAAAAGACTTCTCAAATGCTTGCCCAATTCTTTGATATGGATTTGGAGGGAAGACTTCACCTGGTAAAAGAGGGCGATACTTTGGAAACCGGGCACCACACATTAACCTTTGTTATGGCACCGATGGTTCACTGGCCGGAAGTTATGGTTACATACGATATGACGGACAAAATTTTATTCTCTGCTGACGCGTTCGGAACTTTTGGGGCGATTAACGGTAATATTTTTGCTGATGAAGTTAATTTTGAAAAAGATTATCTTGATGAGGCAAGAAGATATTATACAAATATTGTTGGCAAATTTGGTCCTCAAGTTCAGTCGCTGCTAAAAAAAGCTGCAGGTTTGGAAATTAAGACAATTTGCCCGCTCCACGGTTTAATTTGGCGTGAAAATCTTGGCTGGTATATTGATAAATATAATAAATGGTCAAGCTATACGCCGGAAGATAATACTGTTATGATTGCTTATGCGTCTGTTTACGGCGGCACAGAAAACGCTGTAGATTTGCTGGCAGGCGAACTCGCAAAACGCGGTGTAAAAAACATAAAAATCTACAACACTTCCCTGACACATCCGTCTGTGATTTTATCAGAAGCGTTTAGATGTTCCCACCTGGTGTTTGCATCAGTAACTTACAATATGGGTATTTTCTCAACAATGAACCATTTAATCCACGAGTTGGTTTCTCACAATCTTCAAAACCGAACAGTAGCTCTAATAGAAAATGGTTCTTGGGCTTGCTGCAGTGCGAAATTAATGCGTGAAGAGTTTGAAAAAATGAAAAATATTACGCTGCTCGATTCTGCCGTAACGTTAAAATCAACAATGAACAACGATAAAATGGAAGAAATTATCGCGCTTGCCGAGGAAATTTCGAAATCTCTTTAGATTTCTAAACATGTGTATTGATTTTTCAACATTCTTATATTATATTCGTAATGTGGAGTGCTTACGCCAAATAGCAACTCAGCGTGTATCAGTGGATTTGTGTTCCCTGATGACAAAATAAGAAAAGGAAAATAAATATGTCAATTAATTTGAAAAACAAACAAGAAATCGTTAAAGAATTTGGTGCAAACGAAAAAGATACAGGTTCAGTATCAGTACAAATCGCTTTAATGAGTAAAAAAATCAGTGAATTAACTGAACACTTAAAATCAAATAAAAAAGATTTCGCTACAAAAAGAGGTCTTTTGATGATGGTAGGTAAAAGAAAAAGATTACTTTCTTACTTGAAAGATACAAATCTTGAAGGCTACAGAGAATTAATCAAAAAACTTGGTATCCGTGGTTAGCGCGAGCGAGCTGAGGGCGCAGGCTGGCGTCGGCACACGAGAGTGTGACGAGCAGAGCCGGAGACCCGTTACTCGCGAGTCGAGCAAGACAAAGTTTTAAAAGTTCAAAAGAGCTGGCGGCTTGTCAGCTCTTATTTATATTATGTTTAGGGGAGAGTTTATAAATGGAGAATCAATTAAAAAAGTTTTCTACAGTCCAGTTTCTTAACTTCTGTTTGGGCTTTTTCGGTTTGCAATTTGCGTGGCAGATGCGTATAATCCTTTCAGGACCTGTAACAGAACACTTGGGAGCTTCTCCGTTTCTATATGGCTTAATTTGGCTTGCAGGACCGTTTACGGGAATGGTCGTTCAGCCGCTAATCGGTGCAATGAGTGATAAAACTGTTTCGCCGTTCGGTAGAAGAAGACCTTATTTATTAGGCGGCGCACTTCTTGCCTCAATCGCTCTTTTACTTTTCCCTAATTCCGGCAGACTTGCTATGGGATTGCAAAGTTTCTTTGGCGTGGAACTTCCGATTTGGACAGGACTTTTAATCGCTGCGGTTATGATTTGGGTCATTGACGCTTGCGTAAATGTCGCACAAGGTCCTTACCGCGCACTTGTTCCTGACGTTGTGCCGGAAGAACAGTATTCACTTGCAAATTCATACATAAGCCTTGCAATAGGATTAGGCTCTGTTGTTGCAGCCGGCGCGGCTCCGTTTTTAAAATGGGTGTTCGGATATCAAATGTCAATTAACGCTCAATTTATAATGGCTGCACTTGCATTCTCTTTAGCTATGATTTGGACTTGTCTGAAAATAAAAGAACACCAAATTCCTAAAGCGGAGCATGATGAGGTCGAAGTTGAAGAAAAATCTTTCCTTACTTCTTTGAAAGAATTTTTCCAAATGTCACCGGAAGTCGGCAAAATTTGTACAATGCAATTCTTTACCTGGATTGGCACAATGTGTATGATGATTTTCTTCACTCAATATTGCGTTCACACAATTTATAATGTGCCGGATTTAACGACTGTTTCATCAGGTATTAAAATGATGTACGAAAAAGAAACTCTTGCCGGTACAAACTTTTCATCAATTTGTTTTGCAATATTTAACTTGATTTGCTTTTTGGTTGCAATTCCAATTGGTGTTGTTTCCGCTAAATTTGGCAACAAAAAAGTTCATATTTTCTCACTAATTACGATGATTCTTGCCTATATCGGTATGTATTTTTCAAAAAATGTTGTAAATGTCGCAATATTAATGGGTGTTGCCGGTATTGGCTGGGCAAGTATTTGTGCTCTGCCGTTTGCAATGCTTTCAAAATACATCAAAAAAGGAACCGAAGGTTCTGTAATGGGGATTTTCAATATATTTATCGCGGGTCCGCAAGTTTTTGTATGTACCGTTGTTGCGTGGATGATATCAAAAACAGGTTTTGATTACGCGCAAGGCTTAATTAATTACCGCTGGCAGGACGCGTTTTTAATTGGCGCACTGTGCTTAATGATAGCCGCCTTAATAACCAACTCAATTGAGGACAATTAATGCATTGATTTTATAAGTCTGTAAACCGTTCTTAAATCAGAAGAGGATAATGTTCCCAGGTTTTTCTGAATATAAGCAATCATGCTGCTTTCGTCTGTTTTATAGTGTTCAAAATCAAAAAGTTCTTGTAAATCTATGTTTAAGGCATTTGCCAAACGTGTAAGGGATTTTGACGGAAAAGTGTTACCGCATTCAATGTTACTTAAATTGCGTTGGTCAATCCCGATTTTTTCGGCTAATTCTTGTTGTGAGAGATGCTTAGATTGTCTAAGTTCTTTTATTCTTTTGCCCAATAATCCTTTAATACTTTTCATAATTTAATTCCTATTTTATTTTAGCGTTTATTAATAGTTTTAGAAACGATAAAATATGAGTATAATAAATATCAAATACATGCTTTATATGGTAAACTTTTTAGATATTGACATATATCAAAAAATAATACATAATGAGACTAGAAAGGAAGGGTAAATATATGAATGAGCTTAAAAAAGTATCGATATTGACAGGGGGGGGGGGGCG
>MOYE01000008.1:22002-269413 GCA_001899335.1 Candidatus Gastranaerophilus phascolarcticola | reverse complement strand
ATTCTGTTATCGTTAACAATTATTGGCGTAGTTGCGGCGATAACGCTGCCGTCGCTTACAGGAAACATTAACGAACGAACCTGGAACACTCAACGAAAAGCGCTTTATGCAAGATTTTCACAAGCCATTGCCCTAATGCCGGCGTTGAACGGTTACGGGACACTCACGGAAGATGAAAACGGAAGTGTTACAGCAGATACCGCGGCAGAAACTTTCGTTACTGACGGTTTGGCTAAAGTTTTGAAAATTAACAATATTTGCGATAGCGAACATCTCGCTGATTGTGGAATCCCTGAAAAGATAACATTATTAAATTCAAATACAACAACATCTATTCCAAAAACTCTCGCAGCATTTAATCCGCTGTTTAATGGTACAGCCAGTTATGGTGACGGCAGTGTCACGTCCTATTCGCAAACCGATACAAACGCGGCAGCTTTTGAAACTGCTAATGGTGAAAGTATTGTAATTTTCTATAATCCGAATTGTTCTTCTATGAGAAGAGCAAATAAGTTGCAGCCGACTATGTGTGCAAACTTTATTTACGACCTTAACGGTTCAAAAGGTCCGAATACTGTAGGTAAGGATATTGGATTTATGACAGCATTTTATCCGTCAGATCCGATTATTGTTGCGCCTATACCAATAAAAACCATAAAGGTTACGGATGATTATCTCGGCAGGTTTGATACAGCTTGTCGCGAAAAGGTTGACTCCGAAAGCCGCGCTACAAATATTGATGAACTTTCATCCATATTTGTGAATAAGGCTTTGCTTCCTACAATCGCTGTGGACGGGTATCGGAGCAATACAAGAAACGGTCAGTATTATTTGGTTCTGCATATGCATATCGGAACCATTGCCGATAACCACAATCTTGCGAGTTATGCAAACCTTATATGCGTGAAAAGGAATTAAGGAATTGGCGGTGAAGTTTAATATTGTGAACTCTTAAATAATTGACGCCCTCTTGAATTGCGATAGAGTTATATCCAAGAGTGAGGGCGTCTTTTAACTCGTTATCTCCCTGCACACCAAGGAAAGATTTGCGTGATACCCCGAGCATTATCGGACAGCCAAGGCTTTTAAGTTCGCCGATACGTTTAATAATTTCAACGTTGTGCTCATTCGTTTTGCCAAACCCGATACCCGGGTCAATTATAATATCTTCAATGCCGCAGGCGCGCGCCTTTTCAATTTTTTCCCGAAGGGAAAAGAAAATTTCATCCATAAGGTTTTCGTATGTCGGTGCGATTTGCATTGTTTCCGGTGTACCTTTTGAATGCTGAATCACCACTGTTGCACCGTGTTTAGCAATGGTTTCAGCCATTTTGACGTCATAATCCAAGCCCGAAACATCGTTTATAATATAGCTGCCGTGGCGCAAAACCTCATCTGCGACTTCTGCAGAGCGGGTGTCTATACTAATTTTAACCTCGTGCGCGCGTGCAAAGTCTAAAACCGGCATTAATTTTTCAAGCTGATCTTTGGCACTGACGGGTTCCGCAAAAGGTTTTGTACTTTCTGCGCCTATGTCAATAATGTCTGCCCCGTCCTCAATTAGTGAAAGAAATTTTTCTTTTGCTGCATCAAAATCCCAGTAAAGTCCGCCGTCAGAGAATGAATTTTGTGTGAGGTTCAGAATCCCGACCAACTGCGTGTGTGTTCTGGTGGTTTGAAGCTGGTGTAAAATTGCGTCTTTCAGAAATTTCAGTCCGAACGGCTGATTTTCAAGTTTCATGGCAATTTTGCGTAACGTTGAAATGCTTCCGCCAAGAATACAGTCGGCAGTGTCGATTTTTCCGGTGATAACCTCGCGGTGGGTTGCGCAATCCGCTCCGAGTGAAAGAGCGGTTTGTTTTAGAATGTTTGCCTGCGCTGCCGTGAGAGCGTAGATTTTAAGATTTTTATATGAGTATTTATCAACGACATGTGCGGTATAATTCGCCTCAAAGCCGATAGCTTTGATTTCGTGTTCTAAATCTGCGTTAACAATTTCTTTTATGAGGAAATCTTTCATAAAAGAATAATATCATAAAAATTAGTCTTCTGTGAATTGTTGAGCTTTTCTTGCAAAAGTATTAGTCATTTCTCCAACGCCCGAAATCGCAACACCTACAGCGGTTACGCCGCCAAGGACACCGGCAAAACCTTTATAAGCTCTGCTTTCAAGTATTGGTTTTAAAAGTTTTGAATTAGTAACGTTCTGTCCAAATTCAATAATACTGCTTTTATAATGCTTGCAATTTTGTGTGAATTTACCCAAAATACCTTTTGCTTTATTTGTTGTTTCAGTTGCAAGTTCTACACCGTTTTTTACATTTTTAGTTGCGGTGTGGATTTTTTTGTTAGCGTCAGAAAATGCTTTTATACCGCCGCCGGTAGCACCAGCTGCCACTGCCGCTTCTTCCTTGGATACTTTTTTCTTATCCTTGTTGTCGTCAGTAGTTTTTGCACGAAAATATATTACATTATTAATCGGCGTTATGTGCATTTTTCATCCTTTTTTGTTCGGATTTTTTCTGTGGGGTATCGAGTTTTTCTACAACTCCAGCCATAAAACCGCTTACACCAAAGACGGTTGCAACACCTGATTTGATATCTTCAGCTTTAAGATTTTTTGCGTCGGTTTTAAAGTTGTTGTATGACGTTTTAATGCTGTCTAAGCCCTCGTTAAGTTTTTTAATTGGGGCAGATTCTACGAATTTTTTACCTTTAGGGGTTGATTTGACTTCTTTAGCCATTGTATCCCACGCGGTCGCAACACCTTTTTTAATACCGGAGCCGATGATTTGGAACGGTCGTTTGATATTGCCTAAAACATTTGCAACTTTTGGTTTATTGACAATCTTGTGAATCATCATAAACGCTTTACCGGTACTCCAGTGAAGAGCCATACCGCTCAAAGTACCTGTAATTACAACATCTGCTATTTTGCCTGCACGTTTAAGAGTATCGCCGGCAAGAATGTTTTTATCTTTGCCGGATTGTGTCAGGTCTTTAATTATCTTTTGAGTATCTTTTAAATCTTTAACGTCTTCGTTATATTGTTTTTCTTGCGCTTTTTTTGCTTTTTCGGCTTCCTGTTGTCTTGTTCGTTTTTCGATTTGAGCGCGCATTTGGTCACGGCGTTTTTGAACTTCACGGATTTCTTCCGCGGTCAATTGTGCAACATAGCTGCGTTCCTGTGCACGTTCCCTTGCTGCTTCGCGTTCTGAACGGGTTTGTGCGCCAAAATTAATTGTTGAATTGTAATTATTGATGCCTGCTACGACCACAGCTTTGCCTCCAAAATGATGATAACATATCAATGACAATAAATATTTTTTTTTGCTAGTATTCGATAAAAATTTACAAATTTTAATAGTTTTTCTTGAAAAATTCCTGCGCTCATGGTATTTTTTATATGCCGAAATAATTAAAGAAAGAAGGTTATAAAATGTCAGAAGTTAGAGTTAGAATTGCACCGTCACCAAGCGGAAATTTACACGTTGGGACAGCAAGAACGGCGTTATTTAACTACTTATTTGCGAAAAAAAATAACGGAAAATTTGTTTTAAGAATTGAAGATACTGATGCGGAGAGAACTTCTCAGGCATATATTGATAATATTTTTGACAGCTTGAAAGCATTGGGTTTGAACTGGGATGAGGGTCCGGATGTTGGTGGAGAATACGGTCCTTACACACAATCTGAAAGATTTGATATCTACCCTAAATACGCTCAAATGCTTTTAGATAACGGCTTTGCTTACGAATGTTTCTGCACACCGGAAGAACTTGAACACGAAAAAGAAGTAGCAACCGCTAACAAACAAGCGTATGTTTACTCTAAAAAATGCGAAAATCTTACGGCAGAAGAAAAAGCTAAATTAATCGCAGAGGGCAGAAAACCTGCTATCAGATTTAATATTTCAAAAGCACAAAAGGCTTTCCACCCTACAAGTGAACTCTCTTTTGATGACCTCGTTAAAGGTGAATTGAAACAAAACACTGACCTCTTCGGCGATTTCGTTATTATGAAATCAAATGGCGCGCCGACTTACAACTTTGCTGTTGTAATTGATGATATGTTAATGAAAATTTCACACATCATTCGTGGTGAAGACCATATTTCAAATACATTCAAACAAATTCTTATTTATGAAGCGTTGGGCGCAGAAGTTCCTAAATTCGGTCACTTAGGTATGATTTTGGCTCCAGACAGAAGTAAACTTTCTAAACGTCACGGTGCGACCGCGGTTAGTGAATTTGTGGAAAAAGGTTATCTTACAGACGCATTGATTAACTTTGTAGCACTTTTAGGCTGGTCTCCGTCTGACGGCGAAGAAATTAAACCTGTTGACGCTATTGCACAAGATTTCAGAATAGGTGAAATCTCTTCATCTAACTCAATTTTTGAATACGACAAATTGAACTGGATGAACAGCCACTATATCAAAATGCTTGATATTGAAACCTTAAAAGAAAAACTCAAACCATTCCTTACAAAATATGATTTGAACGAATTGACAGACGCTCAATACACAAGAATGGTTGAAGTTACACGTGAACCGCTTGTAATTCTTTCAGATATTACCGATGCTGTTCCGTATTTCTTTGGCGAAACAGTTGAAATTGAACCGGAAGTTCAAAGTGAAGTTTTGGATACCGAAGTTTCGCAAGATGTTTTGAAAGCCTTTGCAGCTCAAGCGAAAGATTGGGAATTTGAAGAAGAAAACTTGCACGAAAAATTGGAAGTTTTCCGTGGCGAGTTCAAGGAAAAAGGTATTAAGCCAAAACAAACAATGTGGGCAATCCGTGCAGCGGTAACGGGCAGAACCCGTGGTGCAGATATGACGGCAACCCTGGCGATACTTGGTAAAGATAAAGTTCTTAAACGAGTAGAAAAAGCAATTAAGTAAAAATCAAAGCCCCTGAAAAGGGGCTTGCTTTTTCTGTAAAAATGCTACATAATGAGACTAGAAAGGAAGGGTAAATAAATGAACCAAATTAAAAATGTATCGACATGGACAGGGGGGGGGNNGGGGGGGGGGGGGCGCCTCTTAACCGCGTTCACTATGGCGGAAATCCTGTTATCCCTTACAATTATTGGCGTAGTAGCCGCGATAACGCTGCCGTCGCTCACTGGAAACATTAACGAACGAACCTGGAACACTCAAAGAAAAGCGCTTTATGCTCGTATGAGTCAGGCGATTTCTCTGATGCCCAATGTCAATGCCTACGGAACCATTAACGATACAACCGACACCGCCGCAGAAACTTTTGTCACCGCTGGCTTATCAAAAGTTTTAAAAATGAATAACATTTGCTCAAATGATAAATTTAAAGATTGCGGCATTCCCGAAAAATTTAACACTCTTAACGCTTCTGTTCGAACATTCCCTACTACTTTGGGAGAGTTGAATTCATCACTAATAAGTATGCCGAGTGTAGGAGCTATCGCCGGATATAGTAGTTTAGATACCAAAGGTGCAGCTTTTGAAACAGCAAACGGTGAAAGCATTGCGGTTTTTTACAGACCCAATTGCGCGTATTATTCAGAAAATCCAGCATGGGTTTGGGAAAATATGCCGTGGGTAAGGGTGTTTGACAGGTTCTGTGTAAACTTCATTTATGACTTAAACGGAACCAAAGGTCCAAATACTTTAGGCAAAGATATGGGGATTATGTCGGTACTTTACGCCTCTGACAGCGTTGTAGTCGCGCCGGTACCGTTAAATTCTGACTTGCCGGAGAGTTACCTTCTTGATGTCGCTGCGTCTGAATGTAGAAAAAAAGATCCTGATACCAGGGTTCCAAATCAGGATGAAATGATTTCGTTATGGGCGAATGCTACTATTTTAGGTATGGATCAGAGTGAGGGTAGCGAATCGGTATACTGGACATCATCGTCTTTTGATTCACAGTATGCTTGGGTCTTGTATTTTGCAGAAGGGTCTATACATCCGGCACGGAAAAATAACTACAGGGCTAAGGTTAGATGTATTAAACGTAATTAATTCGGGGGGCGCTTGCCCCCGTTTTTTATTCATGGTAGAATATTCCCATTGAATAGTAAAGGAGAAAAAGATGGAGAATAAAGAAATTGCAACTATAGGCGTTTTTGGCGGTTCAGGATTTTACAAATTCCTTGATGATGTCGAAGAAGTCAGAATTGAAACCCCTTATGGAATGCCTAGTGACAGCGCTTTCGTTGGTAAAATCGGTCCGCACAAAGTTGCGTTTATTCCGCGTCACGGCAGAAACCATACAATTTTGCCGCACTTAATCAACTACCGCGCAAATGTTTGGGCGATGAAATCTTTAGGTGTTAAACGCGTTATTTCTCCTTGTGCTGCAGGAAGTTTACAAAAACACGTTGAACCGGGTCACTTCGTTATTTGCGACCAGTTCGTTGACTGGACTGACGGCAGAAAATCAACTTTCTTTGAGGGACCAATCGTTACTCACCCGTCTGCGGCTGAAACTTATTGTCCTGAACTTAGAAAATTGGCTATCGAAACCGCTAAGGATTTAGGAATTACCGTTCACGAAACAGGTACTGTTGTTGTTATCAACGGTCCTCGTTTCTCTACAAAATCAGAATCTAAATTCTTTACAAGCCAGGGCTGGGAAGTTATTAATATGACAGCGTTCCCGGAAGCATACCTCGTTAAGGAAATGGATATGTGCCCGTTAAATATTTCACTTATTACCGACTACGATGCCGGTTTGGTAGGTGATGTCCCACCGGTTTCACACCACGCTGTTATAGAGGTGTTTAATAATAATGTCGCTAATTTGAAATCTCTATTATTCAGTATGATAGAGAAAATACCTGTTGAACAAAATAATTGTGAATGTGCTTTTACTAAGAAAAATTCTCAATTATAGAAAGGACAAATTATGGTTAGCGCTGTTGCAAAACTTTTTGAACTTTATTTTCTGGTAATCATTTTAAGATGCTTTTTGTCATTCTTTCCGAGAATTGATATTTATAAGCAGCCGGTTAAATTTATCAGAGACATAACAGATCCTTATTTGGATATTTTTAGAAGATTTATTCCGCCTGTAAACGGGTTGGATTTTTCTCCAATCGTTGCGGTTATTGTGCTACAAATCCTGCAAGTCTTGGTTTGTTCGGCACTGGATATAATTTTCTAGCGGGGTTCAGGTATGAAAATTTTGATTTATGGGGCAACAGAAGTCGGATGCCTTTTGGCAACAGAATTTTTTGAAGACCATGATGTTACCATTATTGATAAAGAAGAAAACAAAACTGAAGAACTTAAAAAACTGGATATAGGATTTGTTCAGGGCAATGCCTCAAATGTCGATGTTTTAAAGCAGGCTGATATCAGAAATGTTGATGTTTTTATCGCTTGTACGGGAATTGATGAGGCAAATATTGTTGCTTGCCTTACCGCTAAAAAAATGAGCGGCGTCAGAACGGTTTGTTTTGTTACTAAAGAAGAGTACAGAAATGTTTTGAATGTTGATCGTTCCGATATGTGCCTTTGCGAGTTCTTTATTGATGAAATCGTTTGGCCGGAAGAGCTTTTGACCCAGGAAATCTTCAGAATTGTAACGGTTGCGCAAGCGCTGGATGTAGAATTTTTTGCCAATGGACGTGCGCGGCTTTTGGAATACAAACTTAAAGAGGGTATGTCACTTGTCGGCAAAAAAGTTAGGGAATGTAATTTTACCAAAAATACGTTAATTGTTGGTATCACGCGCGGTGGAGAACTTTCTATCCCGAACGGCGACACTGTGCTTTTGGCTGACGATAAACTGATTTTTATGGGAACTTCTCATTCGCTTGATATTCTTGCCGGTACTTTTTTCCACGATAAGGAAAGCGTTAAATCTGTAACGATTATCGGCGGCGGGAATGTTGGTTTGATGCTTGCACAGACACTTGAAGATGTCAAAATCAGAACTAAAATTATTGAAAAGAATTATGAGCGTTGTGATTTCTTATCTCAAACTCTCAAAAACACGCTTGTTATAAATGGCGACGGAACAGATTTGAAACTTCTTGATGAAGAAGAAATCGGCTCAAGCGATGTTACAATCAGTGTTACAAACAATGATGAGCGTAATCTTTTAACCTCGCTTCTGGCTAAGCAGCTTGGAACAAAACGTACAATTACGCGGGTTTCAAAAGTTTTGAATATTCCGCTGTTTGAAAAAGTCGGTGTTGATATCGCGATTTCCGCTAAAAATTCGGCATTAAATGAGGTCAAAAACGCAATTGAAGAGGATAATGTCGGGATTCTTGCAACTGTCGAACAGGGACAGGGCGAAGTATTGGAAATAGATTTGGGCATTGAATTTAACAACAAAAAAATTATGGAAATGCGTTTCCCGAAACCTGCAATTGTCGGCGTTGTTCAGCGTGGAAAAGGGGTTATTATCCCAAAAGGCGATACCGAACTCCATAACGGCGACACGCTTATAATTTTCACCAAAGCTGAAAATGCGGATGATATAAAAGAATTTTTTAACAGGGCGGATAGATGAGATTTAACTATTTATTGAGCGCAGTTGGAATGGTATTAATATACATCGGTTTTGTAATGCTGGTGCCGATATCTGTAGCACTTGTTTTCAAGGAATATGCAGATATTTTGAACTTTTTAATCCCTGCGCTGTGCTCTATCGTTTGCGGCGGCTTGTTCAGGTTTTTGGCGAATAAAATCTCTCCTGTAGAAAATTTTAACGATATCAAAAAATCCGAGGGGCTTTTTATTGTAGTCTTAACCTGGGTTCTGTTTGGTGGAATTTCTGCAATACCTATGATGCTTATGGGGCTTTCACCGATAAATGCTCTCTTTGAAGCGGCATCAGGTATTACAACTACGGGCGGAACAATTTTGACAAATTTTGATTATCCGCATTCGTTTTTCTTTTGGCGTTCATTTATTCAGTTCCTTGGCGGTATGGGGATTATCGTCCTGTTTATTGCGATTTTGCCGCAGTTTGCCGTCGCCGGTCGTCAAATGTTCTTTGCAGAGGCGCCGGGACCTACTGAAGAAAAATTTACGCCTCGTATCAGAAATACGGCTTCTGCTTTATGGAAAATTTATCTCGCGTTTACTATTATTGAAACCTTGCTTTTAATATGGGCGGGTATGGCTCCGTTTGATGCGTTGTGTAATTCGCTCTCAACGCTTTCCGCAGGTGGTTTTTCTACGCACCCGGAAAGCACTATGGGATTTAACTCACATATTATAACTTTTATAATGCTTATATTTATATTTATTTCCGGTGTAAGTTTTAACGTGCAATATCGCGCAGTGTCAAAGTTTAAACCTTGGAATATCTTCAAAAGCGAAGAAGTAAGGGTTTATACGGGAATTTTTCTTGTACTTGGAACATTGATAGGTTTGTCGCTCTTTTTGAACGGAACTATGACTGATATAAAAGATGCCGCGCTTCACGCTTATTATCAGGTAATTTCAGTTATGACTTCGACCGGCAGCACAAGTTCTGATTATACAAGCTGGGATTTTACATCTCAATTACTTTTGGGACTGGCGTTTTTCACCGGCGGCTGCGCAAGTTCGGCAAGTGGCGGAATTAAAATTACACGCTGGTGCCTGGTGTTTAAGGTTATGAATGCAGAACTTCAAAAAATACTTCACCCAAATGCAGTTATTAATATCAAAATGGACAACGCTATTGTACCAAAAGATGTTATTATACAGATAATTACGTTTGTTATGTTTTATTTTGTGATTATCGTTATAACATCACTGGTTTTATCAATTATTGAACAGAACCTGTTGATAGGTTTTGCGTCCTCCGCCTCAATGATAGGAAACGTAGGACCGGCATTCCCTGCTGCAATTGGACCTTTGGGAAGTTTTGATTCATTACATCCGGTGTCAAAAGCTATATTGATTTTCAATATGTATGTCGGACGTTTGGAATTAATCCCGTTCTTAGTAATGCTGCAAGGCGATTTTTGGACGCTTAAACGTTCGTAGGTTTTTGCGGTTTGATAACCTGTGCGCCAAATTTATCAATTACACCTTTTTCCATATTCTGAAGAGGTTTTGTGAGAGCCAGTGCTGTCGCAATCCAGCCCGCTAAACCGCCAAGAGCAATAGCCCCCCATTTTTTCCAGCCGGTAAGACTTTTTGCTAAATGCCCGCCAGCAACACCGCCTAAGCCGCCTGAAAGACACATCGCAATGGTTTGAATGAGCGAAATTTTATTATAAGTGCTTTTGTAACTGGAAACAAAAGTGTCGGCTTTTTCTTGTTCAATACTAAACTTTTTCTTAAATGCGCCGTCATAATTAGCGTTGACTTCTACACGGTTACCTTCCAGTGGTTTTCCCACTTCCATAATAATAGACATAACAAACTCCTTATAATAATAAAAACATATTATAGTAAAAAATTGTCATGCCGTCAATTACTCATATCTTAAAGCATCAATTGGTTTTAACAGAGAGGCTTTATGTGCAGGGTAGTAGCCGAAAACCATGCCGACAAGTCCTGAAAATCCCAGTGATAAAATTATTGAGAATGTCGAAATTGATATATGAAGTTCTGTAGAGAACATTTCTACGGATTTCGCGCCGATAACGCCCACTACAACACCGATAAGCCCCCCGATTATCGAAAGCAGCAGGGATTCAATCAAAAATTGCCAACGGATATCTGATGCGCGGGCGCCGATTGCCATACGAATCCCGATTTCTTTTGTTCGTTCGGTTACTGACACAAGCATTATATTCATAATCCCTATACCGCCAACAAGCAGCGAAACAGAGGCAATTGAGAAAAGCAGGATTGAAAATGTTGCGGTAGTCGCTTTTATTCGTTCCTGAAACTCTGCGGAATTTCGGATTTCAAAATCTTTCTCCTGGTTTTTGCCGATTCGATGGCGCAGGGTTAGAATTTCGTTGATATCGCTTTCGGTCTGCGAAACAACATCAGGGTTTTCACATTTTACAACTATCATTTTGACGGTTCCCGGAAAGTCTGTTCCGAAAACTTTCTTTTGCGCGGTCAGAATTGGTATAAAAAGAAGGTCGTCCTGATCCATAGGACCCATTGAACCTTTTTCTTTCAATACGCCTATAATTTTGAATGGCGTTCCGCCAATTCGAATAGTTTTATCAATCGGATTAACATCGCCAAAAAGTTCCGTGACAACAGTGCTGCCTAAAATTGCAACTTTGGAACCGTTTTTAACCTCATCACGGGAAAATTTTCTGCCTAAGTCGATTTCGTAATTTTTTACATACAAATATTCCGGTTCAACGCCGTAAACGGTTGTAGACCAGTTTTGGTTCCCGTAGGTTAGTTGTTTTGACTCGGAACTCGCTGCGGCTACGGCTTCAATTCCGCGGGCATTCTTTTTTATTGCCTGCGCGTCTTTGAGGGTCAGTGTCGGGCGTGAACCCATTCCCATATGAACCCCGCCGGACTTTGCGGAGGCTGAACGCACTGTTAAAAGGTTGCTGCCCATTAATTCAATATTTTTTTGAACATTTGCACTGGCGCCGTTACCGACAGCAAGCATTATGATTACAGCGCTTACCCCGATGATTATACCAAGGCTCGTTAGCGCGGAACGCATTTTGTTCACTTTTAGCGAATTTATTGAAATTCTTAATGTTGATTTAAAGTCTATCATTGTTATACCTTTATAGTATCAGATATTATTTTGCCGTCCTTGAAACGTACTACGCGTTTGCAATATTCCGCGATGTCGGGTTCGTGGGTGACAAGGATAATCGTTTTTTTATAAACCTCGTTGAGTTCGACAAAAAAATTCATTACATCAATACTTGTTTTGGTATCAAGGTTTCCGGTCGGTTCGTCCGCGAGGATAAGCGGCGCGTCGTTAACGATTGCACGTGCTATCGCCACACGCTGCTGCTGACCGCCGGACATCTGGTTTGGCATGTGACCCTCACGCTTTTCAAGCCCAACGATTTTTAAAGCCTTACGTGCACGTTCAATTCGTTCTTCTTCGGGAATCCCTTTGTAAATCATAGGTAGTTGAACGTTATCAAGCGCGGAGGTTCTTGAAATCAAATTAAAGCCTTGGAAAACAAAACCCAGTTTAATATTCCGAATTTCGGAAAGCTCGTCAGACGAAAGCGAAAAAACATCAATTCTGTCAAGATGATAGGAGCCTGAATTCGGACGGTCTAAAGTCCCGAGCATGTTCATCATTGTGGATTTGCCCGAACCTGATGTACCCATAATCGCGACAAACTCGCCATTTTCAACGTTCAAGGAAACATTATCCAATGCGTTAAAAGACTCTTCGCCTGTCTGATAGGTTTTTATTAAGTTTTTAACTTCGATTAAGCTCATAGTGGTGGTCTCATTCCTCCACGTTTTTTCTCTTTTGCGTTGGAACTTCCTACCGCAACCTGTGTTCCCTCGGATATTTCATCGGAAATTACCTGTGTGTAATTATCGTCTGTTGCACCGGTTTTAATATTAACCCTGTGGGCTTTACCTTTTTCAACAATCCACAACCCTTGCTGTTCGTAGCGTTGATTGTTTTCCGGTGGTGTGAACTTCAACGCACGGTTTGGAACGCAAAGAACATCTTTTTCTTCTGACGTAATAATAGAAACATTCGCTGTCATACCGGGTTTAAGTTTCAAATCTGCGTTATCGACTTTGACGATTACGGAATATGTTACAACATTGGAAACTGTTGTCGGAGAAATTCTAACCTGTGTAACTTTTCCCTCAAATTCGCTGTTTGGATAGCCGTCGAGTGTATAGATAACATTTTGTCCTTCTTTAACTTCGCCAATGTCAGCTTCTGAAACGTTAACTTCAATCTGCATTTCTTCAAGATCCTGTGCGATTGTGAAGAGTTCCGGAGCCTGTAATGTTGCGGCGACCGGCTGACCCAAGTCGATTTCACGCGAAATTATCATACCGTCAACCGGCGCGATAACTTTTGTATAATTGAGGTTTACAAGGGATTGTTCGTACTGTGCGCGGGTCTGTTGAATTTTGAATTTTGCGGCGTTTACCTTTGCAAGTCCTGCTTTGTAATCGCTTTCCGCCTGGTCAAGTTCGCTTTTAGGGATGAAGTTTCTTGAATAAAGATTTTTATAACGATTATAAGTTTTGGTGCTCATTTCTAACGTAGCCTGAACTTCTGCCAGCGCTGCTTCGGCGTTATTCACCGCCGCAAGGTTTTGATCAACTGTTGCCTGGAATGTTCGCGGGTCGATTTCGGCAAGTAATTGTCCTTTCTTTACAACAGAGTTGAAATCCACGTAAATCGCACTTATCAAGCCGGAAACAGTAGAACCTACACTGACTGTGTTTACAGGGTTAATTGTGCCGGATGCCTCTACAATTTGTGTAATCGTGCGTTTTGTTACCGGAGCGGTTATAAATTTTGGCGCAGAATTTGCCTTAACCATTATCCCGCTTATGGCTGTGACTGCAATGATTATGCCGATTAGCGCCAATTTCTTATTTAGATTTAATTGCATTTGCCCTCCTTCTAGAGTTTGAGGTCTTTTACTGTAAGTGTTACTTCCTGGTTCAGAGCGATAGCCTGTTCAAGTGTCGCTCTTGCAACGTTGTATTTATAAATCGTTTGAACATAAGTGTTTTGAGCGTTATTATAGTTTACGCGGGCATCTTGCAACTGGATATAATCGCCCAAACCAACTTCGTAGCGTCCGTCTGCTAGTTCAAGGTTTTCCAATGTCTGGCGAACTTTTGTTTCAAGCAGCGGAATTTGTTTTTCTAATTGTATCATATCAATATACGCATTTTGAACGTCAAAATAAAGGTTTTGGCTTAATAGTCCTACTTCGTTTTGAGCGTATTCAACTTGAATTTTTGCGTTATCAATTTCTTTTTGGAGCTGGAATATGTTGAAAGATGTGCTTAAATCAATCGAAATACTCATACTGTTATTTGTATAAGTTTTTGTGTTAGCAAGTCCATAGCCGACGTTTGCAGAAAGTGTCGGATAGTATTGGCGTTTAACGTTCAAAAGCGCCTGTTCCATCGCTTTTACAGTGGAGTTAAGAGCTTTGAGGTCAGGTCGGTTTTTCATTGCAAGTTCAACGGATTCCTCAAAAGTGTAGGGGTATTTTTGGAATTTATAATCCTCTAATACTTCACTTTTTTGAACCCCGCTTGTTAAAACCGCGTCTTGTACAGGTGCCGGAACCTCGCTTAAATCCCTGTCGTTTGCGATTTTTGTTAAACTTACCGGCACGTATGGGTTTGCAAGATTAAATGTTTCGGTGTTGGAAATTTCGTATTCCGGCGCATAGGCAACGTACATCGCGTTGTTGAGTTCAACAAGTGCATTTTTATAATTGTTTTCAGCTTGAACAAGTGCAACTTTAGCATCGCTAAGGTTAACTTCTGCGTTTACAAGGTCAATTCTGGAACGTATGCCCTCTTCGTAGTACGCCTCGGTTCTAATGTAGTTGCGTTCTGTAATCTGTACGTTTGAACGCTCAATATCCATAACGGATTTCGCCGCAAGCACAGCATAATACTTTAATTTTACGTTGAAAGTTGTTGTTAAAACTGAATAATCAAATTCATATTCCGCCGCGATTTTGTTGTATTTTTGCATTTTTACGGCAGAAATCGTTTTGCCGAAATTAAAAAGCATTTGGTTGATTGAAGCACTCACACTCGGAAAGGTTCTGTTGCTGTAATTATTCCGCATAACATTGCCGTTAGAGGAATTGAAATTTTGGTTGTATCCCACACCCGCGCTTATTGTCGGCGTGTAAGCGGATTTGGCGATTGAAATATTGTTCTTAGCGGTTTTAAGATTATAAATCGTACGTTTAACCAGCGGGCTGTTGTTGAGTGAAATAGTTATGCAGTCCGTGAGGTTTAACATCGCGCCTTTCTCAATGCCCGAAGGGGTATTAGACGGCGTAGCCACTACGGCTCGCGGTTCAGCGAGGCGGTGTGGCGAAGTACCGCTTTTTACCTTTTTCGTCTCCAGCGCAAGCGCTGACGGGCTTAACAGAGTTATTATTAAAATCAAACTTATTAACTTTTTATGAAATTTCATCTTCGCTCCAGCTTCAATAATACAATTTTTAGCCGTAAATTTAATCATTTGCATACAGTATTTTAACGATTGGGAAATAAAAAAGTTCATTTTGCTTGCACAACCTTAAATAATATGCTATAATTCAACGTGGAATTTGAAAAAATTCTGATATACAAAAAAAGAACCAGGAGAACTGAAATGTACCAAGATGAAAAACTGACCTGTGAAGATTGCGGATGCGAATTCACCTTTACAGCTGGCGAACAAGAATTTTACGCTGAAAAAGGTTTGGTGAACAAACCAAAAAGATGTCCGGAATGCAGAAAACAAAGAAGACAAAACAATCGCGGCAAAAGAAGAAAAATGTATGACGCGGTTTGTACAAAATGCGGAGCACAAACACAAGTTCCGTTTAAACCAACTCCGGGAAAAGAAGTTTATTGTAAAGATTGTTTTTCTCAAGTCACTCCTGAGTAACCCTTATCAATAAAGTTTAAATTCACAGATAATATACTTTCAGAAATGGAAGTATATTATCGTTTTAAAAGGATAGTTGATGTTTTTTAAGAAGAAACCTGTAGAAGAACCCGTATGGCGGGATTTCCGTGAAAAGTCTTATGAAGAGCTTGAAAAAGAAGTAGATGCAGCTTACGGCGAAGAAGTACGCAAACGCAATATTAAAATCGCTGTTGTCGTTGCGATTTTGTTGTTCTTATTTCATGATATAGCCGGTTTTTGGGTCCGTTTCGGGGTCCCTCGTATCCCGAAAAAAACTGAAGAGGTTATTGATATCGTTTCTGACCCTGTTGAAGAAGAATTATATGAAGATGAAAACCCTCTTATAAAATATATTACGCTTGAAGATAAAGATGAAGTTGAAATCAGAAAACAGTCCTCAATTTCAATTTCAGGGCGTGTCGTTGCAAAAAATTATTTGTTTTGGGGCAATTATCTGCCTGGCGGCAAAAGAATGTTCCAATCAACGGCATTGTTTGATTTAGGGCTTGCGTGGGGGCAGCTTTCAAACAAAGATATTTTGAAAAATTATACTTTTTACAGCGCAAAAGATACGCAGGCTAGAAGCCTTTACCCAACATTAAGACTGGGTGTAAGACGCCCGCCGCTTCCGTGGCCTTATGTCAGAACCCATATGATGCATTTGAACATTGTACCTGCTAACGCTCGTATAATGTCAGCTTTGATTTATCTTTTCAAATATCAGCCTGTAAAATTAGACGGCTACCTTGTAGACGTGAAAGACGAAAACGGGCACTGGCGCTGCAGCGGAATGTCAAAGTTTAATACAAATCCTAATGCGCGCAGCAATGCTTCTGAAATCATGTACGTAACAAGAGTTCAAGTAGGAAAAAGAGTTTACGAATAATAAGAAAAAGGCGGCACGCTCACGTGCCGCCTTTTTCTACATCTTACTTGGAGCGCTGACGCCCAAAATATCTTCCATTGCGTTTCTAAGAACCGTTTTTACTGCCCATACAAGCGCAATTCTTGATTTCATAAGGTCTTTATCCTCGCAGATTACGCGGTTAGCATTATAGAATGAGTGAAATTCACTCGCAAGTTCCTGCACATATCTGCAAATAGTATAAACCTGACGGGTTTCTGCTGATGTTTTAATAACATTTTTGTACTCTTCAAGTTTGAGTAAAAGTTGTTTCGCCGTGTCAATTGCCGGCTCAACAAGTTCTGGTTTGAAATTGTTCATAAGTTCGTCCAGTTCGCTTTGTGTTAACGGTGCCGGAGTTTTTTCACCGGTTTCAGTGTTGAGTTTTTCACTAACAAGGTTTCTCATAATTGAGCAAGCTCTTGCGTGTGCGTACTGAACGTAGAAAACAGGGTTTTCATCTGATTTTGTCTTTGCAAGCTCAATGTCAAAATCAAGTGTTGTGTCAATGTTTCTCATCGCCATCCAAAAACGTGTTGCATCAACGCCGACTTCTTCGATTAAATCGTCGAGGGTTACCATGTTTTTGCGTTTACCCATACGAACTTCGTTGCCGTTGATAACCAGGTTTACAAGCTGACCTAAGAGAATTTCAAGTTTATTCGGGTCATAGCCGAGTGCCTCGATTGAGGCTTTTACACGGGCAACATAGCCGTGGTGGTCTGCACCCCAAATGTTAATCATTCTGTCAAAACCGCGATTAAGTTTGTCGATGTGGTACGCGATGTCAGCCGTTAAATAAGTGTTTGAACCGTCCGCTTTTTTGATTACGCGGTCTTGGTCGTCACCGTAGTCAGATGATTTGAACCAGTCTGCACCGTCTTTTTGATAAATTTTGCCGCTTGCTTTAAGTTTGTTTACGCATTCGTCAACTTTTCCTGATTGGTGCAGGTCAAGTTCTGAATAAAATTTATCAAAATGGACACGGAAATTTTCAAGTAATTCTTTTTGTAACGCTTCCATTTCTTTTTTCGCGTAATCTGAAAGAACTTTTACATCGTCAGTTGGTTCGTGTTCTTTAAGGAACTTTTTAGCAACAGGGATTAAGTAGTCGCCAGGGTAGTAATTTTTTCTTTCAATTTCGTCAGTCGGGAAATCTACATCTTCGCCAAGTTCCTGCTTAATTCTTATTGCAAGCGAATTGCCGAGTTTTTGGATTTGAGAGCCTGCGTCATTGATATAAAATTCTTGATAAACTTCGTGACCGTAGAATTTGAGTAAGTTCGCAAGAACGCTTCCCATAGCAGCCCAGCGTCCGTGACCAATGTGGAAAGGTCCTGTAGGGTTCGCTGAAACGTATTCAAGGATGATTTTTTCACTTTTGACGTTTTCAGGTTTACCAAAAGATTCTTTTTTATTGAAGATTTCGGCAACGAGATTTGCTAAAAGATTTTTGCCGGTTTTAAAGTTGATAAACCCGCCGATAACAGAATATTCGTTTTCGTTGTCGTTGAGGTTCGCGACAATACTTTCCGCAATTTTTGGCGGAGCGATGCGCGCTGAACGTGCCAAAGAAGAAACATTTACTGCGTAATCGCCAAAATCAGCATTTTTAGGGCGTTCTATTACGAGTGTGCCTTTTGTGTATTCTTTCATTTCTCCGAGTTCGCCTTTTTCAATTGCGGCTGAAATCGCGTCTTCTATCCTATTTAAAAAATAATCTTTTATCATAAAATTACTCCATAATTCGTATTATGGAGTAATTATACAATAAACATAATTAAATGTGATTAATTGTTCAGAATTTCTGCGTATTTTGGGTTCACGGCAAGCCATTTGAAATTTTGTGTTTCGGTTTCCGGAATGTCGATTACATACGTTCCGCCGTAACGACCGCGTGAAGAGGTCAAATACCCCTCTTGTGCCAAATTGGTAAACGCTTTTCTGATTGTGTTAGGACTTAAATTCAATTGACGGGCAAATTCTGTAATCGGAGGAAGTTTGTCGCCCACTGAATAATTCTGCGCAATAATTTTTTTAATATGATTTTGGGTTTTTTCATAATAATAAACTGCTGCATCTGCCGCTGGCGCAAAAATTGATGTTTCTTTTGGCATATTCAAATTCGTTTTCTCATTTGGCATTTTCATAATAATTGTACCGTATTGACCCCTTCTTGTCATTAAAATTCCTTCATCAGTCAGGATTTTGAAGGCTGTGTGTATCGTGCTCATACTGGCTTTCAACATATTGGATAATTCTGCGTGCGAAATAATTCTTTCTCCAGGTTTGTGATTTTTGTTGATATAATCTTTTAACTCTTTTACAACCTTTTCGACTAAAGTTTCGCGGTTAGGGGTATGTTCTTCAATTTCAAAATCTGTGTGAACAAGGAACCAGCCGGTTTGTTCGGTAGAATTTTTGAAATTATGTTTCAAAATCCCCTGTGTGCTAAGGTTTTCAAGTGCTAAGCGTACTGTGTTTACAGAATGGTTTAGTGCTTGGGCGATACCTTTTGAGGAGGAAATGTTATCGCCGGCTTTAAATCCTTTTTCTTTGATGTAATTCTTTATCTCTGAAATAATGATGTCTCGTTTTGAGGTCGATTTTTTGCTGAACAACGCCGGCTTACTTTTGTCGCGAATAATTGTTCCAATACAAGGTTTTGCCTCAATATAGCCATTGTCTTCTACATATTTAAGGGCATTTTGTACAGTGCCGATACTTACACCAAGACGATAGGCAAATTCAGCTTTTGAGGGCAAGAGCTGCTCCGGTGCAATTACATTTGTTTCAAGCAGGTTTTCTATTCTGCCAATCAGCCATTTGCCGATTGCAGATGCTTTTGACTCCGTAATATTTTTCAGTTCCGGAAGTTCGCTCACAAATTCCTGAATAGAAATTTGGGTCAAATTATTTTTCAACGTAAAATTCATTCTAACCTCAATTCTAATGATACATAATTTTAAAAAAAAAGCAAGAAATTTTTTGCTATATTATAAAGTTTAATTAAGGACTTTTTCGCGAAGTTTTTTCATTCCAGCACCGTAGAAATACTTCAATTGTTCCGGGAATTTCTCTTCGATGTCTGTCAGATACATACTATGTGTAATATATGATTTTATTAAATAAACAACATCAGGGTTTTGACTCCAGATTAACTCAATATCGCCTGAATGCGGGTTTGGTTTCAGCGCTCCGTAAATGCCCTCTGTGTTGTCGATTACGAGCAAAATGGTTTTTAAATTGCTTTTGTTATCTAGAACAGACATTGGAGATTGCGCGAAAACTCTGCCAAAAGTAGGTGAAAAATTATCGTAACCGGAAATTTTTATTTCAACTCCGCGATTGTATGCGTCCATTAGGTTTTGTTCGAAAAATTTGTGGTCGCTTGAGCTTATCAAAAGAAAAATTTCTTTTTTTGCGGATTGGATAAGTTCAATGATTTTTTCGTGTGCGTTCGCACTGCCTGATATCGGTACGATTGGTTCAATAGAATTCTCTTTTATGGTCGGAAGTTTCTTTTCCAAAAAGTCGATTGTGGAATTGATTTTGCGTTTATAACGTTTTGTCAGTTCTTTCGGGCGGATTGGGGTGTAGGAAACCGGTTTGGTGTTGGAAGGCAGAACAATTTGTTTGGCTTCCAGCGATTTCAGTGCATCGTAGGCGCGAGCCTGCTGAATGTTTGCCATTTTACTGATTTCGTAGCCTGTGAGCGGGAATTTTTTTACAAGCGCAATGTAAACTTTTGCCTCATTACCGCTCAATCCGATGTCTTTTAACTTTTCTATCAAATCTTCCATAATATTATATTAGCATTTTTTTTGAAAATGGGCTTTTCCTTTACAAAAATAATAGTGTATGATAAGATGTTACGTGTTGACAGGAGTTTAGGAGCTTAGTATGAAAGGTATTGTATTAGCAGGCGGAGCAGGGACAAGGCTTTATCCGGCGTCGTTGCCTATTTCAAAAATTTTATTGCCGATTTTTGATAAACCTATGATTTACTACCCGCTTTCAACTTTAATGCTTGCCGGAATCCGTGATATTTTGATTATTACAAATGAGGCTGATTATGATAACTTTATAAAAGTTCTTGGCGACGGGTCACAGTTCGGATTGAATTTGGAATATAAAATTCAATATGTTCAGCGCGGCATTGCTGATGCATTTATTCTCGCCCAAGATTTTATCGGAGATGATGATGTTGCTTTAATTTTAGGCGATAATATTTTCCACGGTCACGGATTTTCAACAATTATGGAGCACGCGCTCAAGAATAACCGCGGAGCAACTGTGTTCGGTTATACGGTGAAAGATCCTGAACGCTTTGGTGTTATCGAGTTTGACGAAAACAAAAAAGTTCTGTCGTTAGAAGAAAAACCTGCGCATCCAAAATCAAATTATGCTGTAACGGGTTTATACTTCTACGATAATAAGGTTTGTGAATTTGCAAAAAATCTCAAGCCATCCGCGAGGGGTGAACTTGAGATTACCGATTTGAATAAAATATATTTGGAAAAAGGGCTTTTGGATGTCGAAATCCTTGGCCGTGGTTTTGCCTGGCTGGATACAGGAACTCATGAATCTATGCTGCAAGCAAGTAATTTTGTACAATCTATGGAATTAAACAAAGGCGTAAAAATCGCTTGTCTTGAGGAAATTGCATATTTAAAAGGTTTTATATCTGCTAGTGATTTACTGGGTAAAATTGAAAAATATAAAAACAATGAATATTATAATTATATTCGTTCAGTCATTGAGCACAATGCAAAAAATGCTTATTGTTAGCTAATTTTGTCTAAGTTAGCGCCTTTGATTACATAAGCTAATTCTTCAGCTTGTTCAAGTTCATTGCCTCTTTTTAAATCTACCATTATCGGTAAACGATCACGTCCTTCTACAAAGTTTTGGCTTTTATTTTTCAACATTGCTGACATTTTAGAACTAAACGCAAATTTTGGAACAAATTCTAAAGAATATCCTTGTTGATCCATTTTGTCAGTATTAACGCCGAGGGTTTCTGCAACTTCTTCAAATTTAGCTAGAAATCTGTCAACTACCATATCTCTTTTGCGGATGGCGTTTAAGATATCTCTGCCGTCTTCAGGGTGACGGAATACACGTGCTTGTAAACCTTCAAATTTTTGTGATTGATTGTTACAGTTCTTCGCTGCTGAATAATTGTTGAAATTTACTGGGGTAATGCTTAAATTCATGAGTTTTTCTCCTTTGTATATTTTATGCTGATATTCTTAATCGGTTTATTGTATCTGCAAGTTTTGCTGCATTGTCAGATTCTGAATAGTCTGAAATTATGCAATCTACACTCTTTCCATTTCTTTTAACTACTTCCCCATTTTTATTTTTTAACACGCCGTTCAAAATTCCTAAATCCATATCATCGACTTTTGTTGAATCAAGGACTAAGACGTAACCTTTCTTTTCTAATTTTTCTGTATCTAAGCCAATTCTTTTTGCCATATTTTCAAAGTGGTATAAAAATTTATCAAGAAGAATATCTGCGTTTCTTGCTATTCTTGTTTGCGGTTTGAATTGCGCTTGTAATGCTCCAAAGTTTTGATTTTGGCTGTTGTTTGTTTTGTAATTTTGATGTGAATGTGTGTGGTTAACATTTACCGGGGTAATGGCTAAGTTCATGGATTTTCTCCTATTGTATTTTTATTTGAATATCTTTAAGTTTCCGAGCTAATCTTAATAATTTGGGATTAATAAAATAGATTGTTGTCTATTCTAGTGAAAACCTAAAGTTATGTCAAGTAAAAATTTTGCTAAAACTATTTAGCATGTTTACAAAATGTAACATTTCAAAATGCCGGTCAATTAGCCAGGTGGATAATGTTTAGGAGGGTAGACCCTAGGAAATTCGTCTAATCATCTCTTGGGCAGATTCGCAGTCTGGGAACAGGTCTGTAATTATATATAACTTCTCTAATGCTTTGTCTATTTCGCCCAGTTTTTCGTAGCATTGCGCCAAGTATAAAAGCAGGTTTAAATTATCACCGTTCTCGTTAATTATTTTGTTGAACAGGTTCGCTGCAACTTCCCAGTTGCCGAGTTCAAAGTAGGTAAGCGCAAGAAGATTTTCTACTTCAAGTGTAGGATTTTTTTCGTAAGCGCTTATCAGATAGCGTTTTGCCTCTTCGTAATCCTTTGCGTTATATTTAATTTTGGCTGCAATATAAAGATAGAACGCAGCGTTTGGTTGTTTTTCAATCGCTTTTGTTATGCGTTCTGCGGCAGTGTCAAAATCTTTTAGTAATATTTTATTTAATGCTGAAAATGCGAGTGCCTGGTGGTCTTCAGGATTTAATGAAAGCGCTTTTTCATACATCTCATCAGCTTTTTCAAAGTTTGTCGTTGAATGCAGGAAGTTCGCGTATTCAAAAACTATTGAGAAATCATCAGGTTTGATTTTAAGGGCGTTTTTGAACTCGATTTCCGCGTAGTCGAACTGTTTGCGTGACATATAAATTATGCCTAAATCTTTGTATGCAAGTGCGTATTGGTCGTCAATTGTTACAACTTTGCGCAAATATTTCTCTGCATTATCAAGGTCGTTTACGTTCGCACAGACCTGTGCGTATTCAAAATAGATATCTGCAGAAATATTTCCCTGCAAAATAAGTTTTTCATAAACCATTTTTGCGTTGCCAAATTGAGCAATTTTTGCGTACAATTGAGCAAGTTTTTGCATAATATTAACAGATTTCGGGTTCAATACAGCAAGATGCGCCAAAATCGAAATCGCATGGTCATACATTCTTACTTTCTCAAAACAGCACGCAATATTATACTGATATGTCGTTACGCCCGGGTTATGAGAAATTAGAATTTTATAATATTTTATCGCTTTTTCCCAATCTTCAAGTTTTACCATTGAAAGCGCCAGCGCTACTAAATAATTGTCTTTTGGCTCAATAGTATACGCTTTTTCAAGGAATTTAGCCGCCTCTTCGTGACGGTTTTCACTCTGGAGTAATGAGGCTAAGTTGAAGTACGAAATTGATTCGTTAGGGTCGATTGCAACAGCTTTTTCAAAGTAATCAAGCGCGTGTTCAAAATCGTTCAACGCGGTATAGCATGTCCCAACATTGTTATAAAGCTGCGAGTGTTCAGGGTTTAACTCAATTGCTTTCTCAAAGTATTTTATACTTTCTTCGTATCGTTTCAATGACATGCAAGAGGTACCCAAAATATAATAAATTGAATAATCGGTCTCTTCAAACCCGAGAGTTTTTTGCATTAATTCAACTGCTTGTGACTCTTTTTTATTTCTAATATAGAGTATCGCAAGATTTTTGTAGGCGTCCAAATAGGTCTCTCGAAGTTTTATTACCTCAAGATACGCATTCTCTGCGCTTACAAAATCATTCAGATTGTCATAACAATTCGCAAGGTAAAACCAGCTTGTGGCATCGTCCTGTTTGTACTTTACAACCGTCTCAAAAGCCTTTCTTCCCTCTTCATACTCTTCAAGGTTTACATAGCAAAGACCTAGTAATTTCAGGTTCTCAAAGTCTTTTTCATCGTTTTTAATAATATTTAAAAGCTCGGCTTTTGCCTCTTCAAAATTTTCACTTGCGATTAAATCGTTAATTTTATCAATCTTCTTCATAATTACATTATATAATACAAAGATTTAAGATTGTCTATAGGTTTCATTTTTATAAGCGAGGTAGGCAAGTGTAAAGCACGCTATGGCAAAGAGGACACCAACGCTCATCGTATAATGGAAAGATTTGAGGAATGCCTCGTTGTATAAAAGTTTTCCGCTTGCTAAGAAATGGGATTTGAAACTCGCAAACAGCGTAATCGTAATCGCAACGCCTAAAATGTTCCCTACGTTTCTTGAAAGTGCCAAAATCCCGCTTGCAACACCTAGTTCAGGCTTAGGAACATTTGAAAGAATAGCGTTGTTTGACGGTGATTGGAATAGTCCGTTACCAATTCCCATAAAACCTGAAACAAGTATTATAAGAAGCGTTGAAGTATCTTCGTTGAACGTTATGAACATCAAAAGCGACAGAATATAAATTCCGGCGCCGCAAAGGGTGATATATTTACTTCCGTGTTTGCCCGCATAACGACCTGCAAACGGTGCCGTAATCGAAAGCACAACCGCATACGACAAAACGACAAGCCCTGTTTTCATCGGGCTGTAGAGTAGAATTTCCTGTAAATAAAACGGTAAAAGTACACTGTTAGTGAACATTGCCATATATGACGTCATTATCGCAAGGTTTCCGAACGTAAACTCTCTGATTTCAAAGAGTTTGAAATTTATCATAGGATAGTTAATATTATTGTCGCGTAAGTAGAAAAGCGTTCCGAAGACAAGGGTTATAAACCCTAAAAATATGATTTTTAAGGAAGTCCAGCCCCAAATATGACCCTCGGAGATTGCCAGCAAAAGCGCTAAAATTCCGACCGAAAAGTACGCAAATCCCAAGTAGTCAAACTTGAAGTTCCCTTTATGAAGTACGTGAGACGGAAGAAGTTTGTAAGCAAAATACGCTCCGGCGAGTGCTATTGGAATACTTGGCAAAAATATTGAGTGCCAGCCGAAAAAGTTTATTAAAATTCCGCTCATAGCCGGACCGCTTAAACCGCCGATTGCAACAACGCATCCGTTTAAACCTAACGCTTTGCCGCGGCGTTCGCTTTTGAAAATTGAGGCTATAATCGCCGGCGCGTTTGAAATCATAATTGACGCCCCGACAGCTTCAATACATCTATATAATACTAATAAATAAAAATTATTAGCCGTAAAGTTTAAAAATGACCCGAGGGCAAACAGTAAAAAACCGGTTGCGTAAAGTTTGTTTTTCGGTAAAATATCCCCGAGTTTCCCAAAGAACGGCAGCAGAACTGTCAAAATGAGCATATACGCGATTACGACCCATTGGATTTGGGAAAGACTTACGCCTAAATCCGTAGACATCGCATACAACGCAAGGTTTACCGTTGTGGAGTCGAACATCCCTAAAAAGTTCCCCACAACAGTTATCAAAAAAATTGTCCATTTAATTTCTTTGGTGTGCATACGCAAATATTAGCATAAAAATTTCTTCTTGTAATTTAATTTTCACGATATAGAATATCACCTGAAAGGAGATTATATAGACATGGAAGAATCAAAAAAAGAATACACTGATTGCGTTGCCCCATCCAGTGTTGCCCAAGAAATTACATCAAAAGTCATGCCTACTAAAGCCGGCTACGGTAAAATAAAAACGTTAGTATTAAGTATTGCAGCAGGTGCGTTTATCGCATTCGGTGCGCAGGTATCAATGACCATTATGACAGGTTCAACCGAAACATTAGGTTTTGGTTTTACAAAACTACTTGGCGGTATGATTTTCGCCGCTGGTTTGATTATGGTTGTTATGACAGGTGCTGAACTTTTTACCGGTAACGTTATGATGACTTTCTCTGTTATGGAAAAGAAAATGAGCTTTTGGAGACTGTTAAGAAACTGGGGTATTGTTTACTTCGGTAACTTAATCGGTTCTTTGCTTATTGCCTGCTTAATTTATGCAACAGGACTTTGCCATAACTTCCACGAGCAAGTAGGAGCTTTGGCGGTTAACACTGCTTATATGAAAGTTAACCTTACTTTTGTGGAAGCGTTCACAAGAGGTATTTTATGTAACTGGTTAGTTTGTATGGCAATTTGGATGGCATTTTCATCTAAGACCGTTATCGGTAAGATTTTTTCAATCGTGTTCCCTATCACAACATTCTGTGCATCAGGTTACGAACACAGTATTGCAAATATGTTCTTTATCTCAAACGGTTTAATGGAAAAATCAGTAGAAGCCGTTGCAGCGGCATCAATGCTTACACCTGATCAATTGGCAACAATTAATATTAAATCATTCCTTGTTGGCAACCTTATTCCTGTAACCTTAGGAAACGTTGTCGGTGCGATTGTATTTATGGTATTGCTTTTCTGGACTGCATATTTAAGACCGGATGTTCACGCCAAAGATAATTGTGCACAATAAAATATAAACTTTAAAGGGGGCGGTCAATCCGCCCCCTTGCTTTTTTGTAAAACATGGTTTAAACTAATCATAGAAAGGATAGAGATTATGAACAAGAAAAATGTATTACCACATGCAGGGGGGGGGGGGCGCCTCTTATCAGGTAAATCCCACGTAACCGAGAGCCGCCCAGCCAAATATGGAACCGGCTCAGCCGGCGGGTTTACTATGGCGGAAATCCTGTTATCTCTCACAATTATTGGTGTAGTTGCCGCGATAACGCTTCCGTCGCTCACTGGCAACATTAACGAGCGAACCTGGAACACGCAGCGAAAAGCGCTTTATGCGAGATTCTCTCAAGCCGTAGCCCTTATGCCGGCGTTAAACGGCTATGGAACATTCACACTAGGTACAGAATCAACTTCGGCAGTTGATACCGCCGCTGAAACTTTTGTTACAGCAGGGCTTTCAAAAGTCCTTAAAATTAATAATATTTGCGACTCTGAACATCTTGCCGATTGCGGTATCCCTAAAAGTTTTACAACTTTAGCCGGTCAACAGATTAGTAGTTTCCCCAAAAATATTGGTGAGATGAATAGTTTGTTTACCGGGCGTGGTATTGACGGCACGATTAATCCTCAAAAAGATATAAATACTAAAGCTGCAGCGTTTGAGACACAAAATGGCGAATCGGTAGTTGTATATTATAATCCAAACTGTGAAAGTGATATGCAAGAAGTAAATTATGTTTTTGCGCAAACTAAAATGTGTGCCAATTTTGTTTACGATTTGAACGGCAATAAAGGACCGAACACTGTGGGTAAAGATATTGGCTTTATTTCTGTTCTTTATCCAAGTGATTCAATAGTTGTTTCTCCGCAGCCGCTTACAAATAATGTTTCAAATACCGGTTCATCTACCAATACAAGTTCTCTTTGCAAAACGCAGGATGCCGATAGCAGGGCGCCTAACCGTGATGAACTTTCTGCTATGTTTTATAATATGAAATTTTTAGGCATTGAAAGAGGTTTGTATTGGTCTACTGCCGTAAAAGCCAGCACAAATAATATGTGGCACCAAAGTTTCGACACCGGACGTCGTTATCTTGGTGCTCCCGGTAGTGCCGCATTCCTTAGATGTATAAAACGTTAGAAACTATTGCAGGGCGGGGCTTTTAAGCCCCGCCCTTTTTGACTCTTGTATTTGAACTGTGTTTTTGTTAAACTTTATCCATTGTAAAAGTTTAATAAGGACATTTGATATGACACAAAGAGTTTTATTATGTATTATGGACGGGTGGGGAATTTCTACAGGCAGCAAAAAGTATGATGCTACGTTGCTTGCAAACCCTGTCAACGTTGAAAGATTAGAGAAAGAAAACAAGTTTATTAAAATATACGCAGACGGCGAAAACGTAGGTCTGCCAAAAGGTCAAATGGGTAACAGCGAAGTCGGTCACTTGAATTTGGGTGCCGGCAGAATTGTTTATCAGGATTTGTCAAGAATTAATAACGCTATTAAAGACGGTTCTTTCTATTCTAACGAAAGACTTTTGGACGCAATCAACCACGCTAAAAAACACGATTCTGCTCTGCATATTTACGGACTTGTTTCAACCGGCGGCGTTCACTCTTCACTTGAACACGTTCTTGCCTTGATTAAACTTGCGGCAGATAACGGGTTGAAAAAAGTTTATGTTCACGCGTTCCTTGACGGTCGTGATACACCGCCTCAAAGTGCTTGCACTTTCCTTGAAACCGTTGAAAACGAGTTGAAAAAATATAATCTTCCGCCTGTTGCAACAGTTATCGGAAGATACTGGATTATGGACCGTGACAACCGTTGGGAACGTGTTGAAAAAGGTTATAACGCATTAGTTTTAGGCGAGGGCGAACACGCAGCAACTGCGATTGAGGGTGTTAAAGCATCTTACGAACGCGGCGACAACGATGAGTTCGTTCTTCCGACAGTAATCGGCGGTGAAGAAAGCCGTATTCACGACAACGATGCGATAATTTTCTTTAACTATCGTCCAGACCGCGCAAGAGAAATTTCTAAAGCTATGATGTTTGAAAACTTTGACGGTTTCAACAGAAAAGCTGTTCGCAAAAACTTGCATTATACAACAATGACAAGCTATGACGAAACTTTCACTTTCCCTGTTGCGTTCCCTAAAGAAAGACTTGTAAATATTTTGGGCGATGTTTTAGAGGCAAACGGTGTTAAACAATTCAGAACCGCAGAAACTGAAAAATACGCACACGTAACATTCTTCTTTAACGGCGGCGTTGAAGAACCGCAAGCGCACGAAACCCGTGTTCTTGTTCCGTCACCGAAAGTCGCGACTTACGATATGCAGCCAGAAATGAGTGCACCGGAAGTTTGCGAAAAAGTTTTGGGTGCAATTGAAAATCCTGAATACGGATTTATTCTTGTAAACTTTGCAAACCCTGATATGGTAGGTCACACAGGTGTTCTTGAAGCTGCTGTAAAAGCCTGCCACGTTGTTGACGAATGTGTTGGCAAAATTGCCGATGCCTGCGAAAAGAACGGAATCGTAATGCTTTTAACAGCAGACCACGGCAATTCAGAAGTTATGGTTAACGAAGAAACCGGCAAACCGCAAACAGCGCACACAACCAACGAAGTTCCGTTTGTTTTAATCAACGCACCAAAAGATGTTGAATTAAAGGAAACAGGTGCTTTATGCAACATCGCGCCGACTGTTTTAGATATTATGGGTATCGAAAAACCGGCTGAAATGACTTGTGACTCGTTAATTAAAAAGTAGGAAATATGACAGACAAATTTGATATAGATTTTTCATTTAAAAAGAATGACGTTGATGAACTTTTCTTCAACCTTAGCGAAAACCCGAATGGTTTTAAAAACAAGGATTTCCGCTACACGTTGAGTTTGGTTTACCAAATTATTGAAGAGGAATTTGAGGGCGTATTTTTAAGCCCAAACCCTCCGGCACGTAATACGGATTTCTTTTTGGTGAATAATTCCGGCAAATTGTCTTTCTTTGTCACACCTACAAACAATTTTGATTATTACCTGAAATCAAAAGGCTCATTGTTCCGTCTTCGTTCGTCCGTAATGGGTAACAAAGTCGGTTATGCAATGGACTTTGATATGGTAATGGATTATTTCGGCGGGTTCGGAAACATCGTCGGAATGGAGGCAATGACTGAAACTTTCACCTATTTGAACAAGTTAACATATTTTGTTTTGAAATTGGTTGAAAAACTCTACTTCATTCCGACTGTTAAAGTGCGCGGAAGTATGTTCAGAATTGTTTATGAACCGATTATTACAAACCAAACTTTGGCACGCATAATCAATCAGTTTGAAGAAAATCTTCCGGAAAACCTCTTTATTTCCGGTGAAAAACCTGAAAACTTTGTTCGTGACTTTATTTATAACTATTTGAATTATGTTATTTATAAATTCCTCGGTATCAAGGCGTATAAATTCAAGGACATTAAATCCGGAACTTATATGATTAAAGACCTTGAACAACGAACAATGATGCGTAGCCACGATTTAGCGGAAAGTTTTAACCAATGGTTTGATGAACTTTATCTTGGCAAATATGATATTATTCCGTTCTTTAAGGTTTCCAAGATTGAGGACGAGTTGTTCCAGCTTAAAGTTCATATCAGAAACCGTAAAACAGGTGAAACCGTTCTTATTGACAAACTTTATACAGACGATGAGGTTTTCGGTGCGGCGTCCTCCGATATAGCAAAAATTGTTGAAAAACAACTTAATTATGCAATTCGTTATATGCCGGAACTCGAAGACTTATTTGAAGATGAAACAAAACTCGCTCTTGACTTAAATCTTACAGAGGTTTACAAAATTATTACGCAAACCGCGTACTATCTTCAAAAAGCTCAAATAGAAGTCGTTCTCCCTGACGAACTCGTCAACGTTGTTATTCCGCGTGCCTCAATTAACGCAAAAGTTAAAGCTAAACGTTCCCAAGACCTTGCGGATATCTTTAACACGCCGTCTTCGTCTAAAATTTCGCTTGACGATATCCTTGATTTCTCATACGAAATCGCGCTCGGAAATGAAAAAATTTCGCTTGAAGAATTTGCTGAACTTACAAAAAATTCTAACGGCTTAATTAAATATAAGAATAAATATATTCTTATCGACAAAGACGAAACCTCAAAAATCTTTGAACAGGTCGCAAAATCTGACATTAAAACAATGTCCAGAATGGAACTTATTCACGCATCTGTTTCCGGTCAGTTGAAACAATACGATTTCGATTATGATGAAGCATTCGCAAATGTAATCAAAGACTTCAACAAACCTGTAGAAGTTACACCTCCTGCAGCTCTTCAAGGTACATTGCGCCCTTATCAGGAAACAGGTTTGAAATGGCTTTGGACAAATATTTCCAAAGGTTTTGGTGTTTGTATGGCAGACGATATGGGACTTGGTAAAACAATCCAAATTATAAGTTTAATCCTTAAAATGAAAGAAGAGAAAAAACTCGATAAACCGGTTCTGGTTATCTGTCCGACAACCCTGATTGGTAACTGGATGAAAGAAATTAAAATGTTTGCGCCAAGTTTGGACGCTGTGATATACCACGGCGCAGAAAGACAACTCGACGTTAAACACGATATAATTCTTACAACTTACGCGATTATGAGAATAGACGTTGAAGAGTTTAAGAAAAATCAGTGGGGTATGATTATTGTCGATGAAGCACAAAATATCAAAAACCCTGATACAGCTCAAACTTTGGCAATTAAACTTCTTAAATCCGACATCAAAGTCGCAATGACAGGTACTCCGGTAGAAAACAGACTTATTGAATTGTGGAGTATTTTCGACTTCATTAACCCTGGCTATCTCGGAACCCTGCGCGAGTTTCAGAAAAGCTATGCAATTCCTATTGAACGCTTTAAGGAAACAGCCCGCGCAACGAAATTGAAACTTTCTGTTTCTCCGTTTGTCCTAAGACGTCTGAAAACCGATAAGAAAGTAATTTCTGACCTGCCGGATAAGATTGTCTTGAATGATTACTGTTATCTGAACAAATCTCAAGCCGTCTTGTATGAAAAAACTCTTGAAGAAATGATGGCAAAAATCAGTGAGTTTTCCGGAATTAACCGTCGCGGTAATATTTTCAAACTTATTACAGCGCTCAAACAAATTTGTAACCACCCTTACCAATTCTTGAAGAGTGGTGAAATGAGCCGTGAAATGTCTGGTAAACTGGATAAATGTTTATCGCTTGTTGAAACTATTTTAGAACGCGGTGAAAAGACACTTATTTTCACGCAATACCGAGAAATGGGTGATATTCTATATAAAGTTATTGAACACGAGTTTAATATGACGCCGTTATTTTTCCACGGATCATTGACCGTGGGACAGCGTGAAGAGGTTATCAAACGCTTCCAAGAAAACGATGATGATAAGATTATGATTTTGTCATTGAAAGCTGGCGGAACAGGTTTGAACCTGACGAGTGCGACGAACGTAATCCACTACGATTTATGGTGGAACCCTGCGGTTGAAGACCAGGCGACTGACCGTACTTACCGTATCGGACAGGACAAAAACGTAATGGTTCACCGCTTGATTACACTCGGAACTTTTGAAGAAAAAATTGACGAGATGTTGAAATCCAAAAAAGAACTTGCAGATTTGGCAGTATTCGAGGGCGAGAAGATTATTACAGAGCTTTCGGACGCAGAAATCTACGAAATATTCTCACTTACAGTTTAAAAAGCGGCATAAGCCGCTTTTACCGTCTAACGCAACGTATAGAACGTTGCGTATTATCCTTGAATACTAAAAGTCGTGTGCCTCCATCAACGCTAACTAACCATATGCGGTCTAAACTACCTACAGAGTTTGACAGAAAGGCTGCACCGGCTGTTAAATTAATTATATTTTTATTTATGAGCATAGCCGAGAGTTCATCAATATTCGGCATTCGACTTTCACTGTCCTTATCAGTACAAAATTTGGTTGCCATATTCCAAGGCGCCCAGCCCTCCCTATCCGCAGATGCCGGCAGCGGGGCTACTACAATAGAGTCAGTTGAGTTAAATACAGTCATTATGCCTATGTCTTTACCAAAGGTGTTTGGTCCTTTATTTCCATTCAAATCGTAAATGAAATTTACGCACATATTGGATTGAGGAAACGCAATAAAACTTCCTTGATTAGTTGAGAAACCGGGGTTTAAATCTGTTATACAGGATTGATTGTAAAATGCAATTATACTTTCTCCATTTTGAGTTTCAAATGCAGCAGCTTTCGTATCCATTGTTGAATATGAATATCCGTGTAATGCTACACTTCTAAAATGACTGTTTAATTCATAAAGAGTCATTGGTATTGGTATTTGCGAGCCAGCCATATTGGTAAATGAAGTGACAATACCGCAATCTTCAAGGTGTTCATTGTCACAAATATTATTAATTTTTAAAACTTTTGCGAGCCCGTCGGTTAAAAAAGTTTCGGTTGCGGTATCTACGGCATCGCTGGCGCCTTCGGAAGATTCTTCTTTTAAAGTACCATAACCGTTCAATGCCGGCATGAGAGAAATCGCTTGAGAAAATCTTGCATAAAGCGCTTTGCGCTGAGTGTTCCAGGTTCGCTCGTTAATGTTCCCCGTCAAACTCGGTAAAGTTATCGCGGCGACTATGCCTATTATTGTCAAAGACAATAATATTTCAGCCATAGTAAAGCCGCGGCTTTGCTCGGCTTGCCCCCCCCCCCCGTCTCAAAAGGGGCTTACTACAAGGGTTTCCAGTGTTTAAGTTTTTCATATATTCCTATCCTTTCTATAATTATTTTAAATTATTTTTTATATAGTGTCAACTATTCAAACATGTTACAAAATGTTTATAATTCTTTAAACTAAGAGTTGACACGGTTTTTTGTTTATTTTACTATTGGTACACTAGCGTAGACTATCCGAAATATGTTTTGTATTGAAATAGCGCTAACGCTGGCGGCACAATAGTTTGTGTCAAGTGATAGTAAATTAGAAAAAGGAATGTCAAATGGCAACAAGTAACAAAAAACAACGCATTAGAGTTTGTTTAAAAGCATACGATCACAAATTGATTGACGTATCATCAGAAAAAATCGTAGAAACAGCAAAAAGAACAGACGCTAAAGTTCTTGGTCCTATTCCTTTACCTACAAAAAGACGTGTATATTGCGTATTGCGTTCACCACACGTAGATAAAAAATCTCGTGAACACTTCGAAATGAGAACACACAAACGTATTATCGATATATACGAACCAACTCAACAGACAACTGAAGAGTTAAGCAGATTAGATTTACCTGCTGGCGTTGATATTGAAGTAAAACTTTAATTCACGGCCGAAATTGAAAATTTAATAAGCATTATGCATATAATGTGAACTGCGACCGGTCGGGACGAAAGTTTAAAAATCCGAACGGAGAGGTGAAAGCCCTCAATAGGTAAAGTACGTAGCGCTCGCAAGAGAAAAATGCAATCCGTCACGGGATGGGAAACCTTTTTAGGTTTTAACGGGGTGGCGCGTTTGCAAGAAAGGTAAAATTATGACACTAGGTGTAATAGGTAAAAAATTAGGAATGACTCAAATCTTTGACGAACAAGGTTTGGCTATCCCTGTAACCGTTATTAAAGTTGATGAAACAGTTGTAACTCAAGTTAAAACTGTTGAAACTGACGGATACAACGCAATCCAAGTAGGTACAGTTCCTGCGAAAGAAAAACATTTAACTAAAGCTCAATTAGGTCACTTCAAGAAAAACAACTTGAGCAACTACAGACACTTACAAGAGTTCCGTGTTGAAAATCCTCAAGATTACAAAGTTGGCGACAAAATTGAATTATCAGTTTTAGAAAATGTTGAAAAAGTAGATGTAACAGGAAAATCAATTGGTAAAGGTTTCCAAGGTACAGTAAAAAGATGGAACTTTGGCCGCGGACCAATGGCTCACGGTTCTAAAAACCACAGAGAACCGGGTTCAATCGGTGCAGGTACAACTCCTAGCCGCGTTATCAAAGGTAAAAGAATGGCTGGCAACATGGGTAACGAAAGAGTTACTATTACTAAATTAAAAGTTGTTAAAGTTGATTCAGCTAACAACTTAGTATTAGTAAAAGGTTCAGTACCTGGCTGCGAAGGCAGATTGGTAACTTTGGTTCCTACAAGAACTAAATGGAATTAGTATTAACCCGCTCTTGCCATATAAAGCGTTAATCGCAAGGGGTAAGCGGAAAGCAAAAGGAAAATTAAAATGTCAAAAGAAATTTTAAGCATAAATGGAGAAAAATTAGGCGAAATCTCTTTAGCTAAAGAAGTATTCGCTGTTGAGCCAAACTTGCACGTAATGCACTTGGCTTTAAGAAGACAATTAAACAACGGTCGTCAAGGTTCTGCTTGCGCTAAAACAAGAGCAGAAGTAGCAGGCGGCGGAAGAAAACCTTGGAAACAAAAAGGTACAGGCCGTGCTCGTGCTGGTTCTTTAAGATCACCTCTGTTCGCTGGTGGTGGTGTTGTATTCGGACCAAAACCAAGAAGCTACGAAATTTCTATGCCGCAAAAAGCTAGAAAATTGGCTCTTAAATCTGCACTCTCTGCAAGACAAGAACAATTGGTTGTAGTAAAAGACTTCTCACAAATTGCTCAACCTAAAACTAAATTAATGGTTAGCGCATTAAAAGCGTTAAACGTTTCAGGAAAGGTTTTAATCATCGCTGATACTAAAGCTGCTGAAAATGCAAACTTAGAATTAGCAGCTAGAAATATTCCTAGCGTAAAAATGATTTTACCGTCAAACTTGAATGTGAAAGATTTGTTGGAAGCTGATTCAGTTGTAATGACAGAATCTGCAGTCAACGTAATTACTGAAAGGTTGCAATAATGAGTAAGAATACAAACATCGAAAAATTATACGGAATTATCAAAAAGCCGTTAATCACTGAAAAATCTATGATGGCAACATCATTAGGACAATATACATTTGAAGTGCAAAAAGATGCAACAAAAATCGAAATTGCACAAGCAGTAGAATTAGCTTTTCCAGGAAGAAAAGTTAAAAAAGTAAGAACAGTTTACATGCCATCTCACGCTAAAAGAATGGGCTTGAAACAAGGCAGAACTGATTCAAGCAAAAAAGCAATCGTAACCATCGAAGGTGATCCGATTGAAGAAATCGTTGGTGTATAGTCAACGATTAGGTAAGGACGGTTCGACCGTCAGTTATGGGCGCAGCCGATAAATGCGCAAAGTGTAAAAAGCCAAAATAAAGGAGACAATTAAAATGGCAATTCGTGTAATAAATCCAACTTCACCGGGTCAAAGAGGTATGACTAAAAGTGATTTCGCAGAAGTTACAACATCAACTCCTGAAAAATCATTATTGTCTAAATTGAAAAAGACTTCTGGTAGAAACAATACAGGTAGAATTACTTGCCGTCATAAAGGTGGCGGAGTTAAAAAAGCATACCGTATCATCGACTTCAAACGTGATAAATTCGGCGTACCAGGAACAGTTAAAACTGTTGAGTACGATCCAAACAGAAACGTTAGAATTTCATTAGTATTCTACGCAGATGGTGAAAAAAGATATATCTTAACACCGGAAGGTTTAAACGTAGGCGATGTAATCGTTAGCGGTCCTGAAGCACCTGTACAAACAGGTAACGCTTTACCGTTAGAATTAATCCCGCTAGGTTCTGTTGTTCACAACATCGAACTTAAAGCAGGTCGCGGCGGTATCTTGGTCAGAGCTGCAGGTAACTCAGCACAAGTTATGGCAAAAGAAGGCGATTACGTAACAGTTAAATTACCTTCAGGCGAAATGAGAATGGTAAGAAAAGAATGTATGGCAACTATCGGTGTGTTAGGCAACCATGAATTCAAAAACTTATCATTAGGTAAAGCCGGTAGAAAACGTTACATGGGCATTCGTCCAACTGTACGTGGTGTAACAATGAACCCTTGCGATCACCCTCACGGTGGTGGTGAAGGTAAAACCGGTCCTGGCGGACACCCTAAAACACCTTGGGGTAAACCTGCTCTTGGTTACAAAACCCGTAAGAAAGGTAAAGCTTCTGATAAGTTAATCGTTAGAAGACGTAAAAAATAATTATAGTGGGCTTTTTTGCTCACGCACTAAAGCCCATTTTTTAAACATTAATCAAACAAAATTATAAAGGAGAAATTAATGGCACGTTCATTAAAAAAAGGTCCATACGTAGAAGAAGCTCTACAAAAGAAAATCGAAAAAATGAATGCAAATTCAGAACATAAAGTGATTAAAACATGGTCAAGAGCATCAATGATTATTCCTGATATGTTAGGTCACACAATCGCTGTACACAACGGTAAAACTCACGTTCCGGTTTATGTAACAGAGCAAATGATTGGACACAAACTAGGTGAATTCGCACCTACCAGATTGTACAAAGGTCACGCAGGCGCTGACAAAGCAAAAAGAAAATAGTGCAGGCTGACAAGCTAAAACGAATTACAGTAGTGAAAAACTAAAAGGAAAGAAAAATGGAAGCTAAAGCAAGACAAACAGATATAAAAATGACAGCAAGAAAACTTCGTCGAGTAATCAACGAAGTTAGAGGAAAAGCTGTTAAAGAAGCTCAAGATATGTTACGTTTTATGCCTTACTTTGCAGCAAGAGTGGTAGAAAAGAATTTGAAAGCTGCTATTGCAAATGCTAGAGAAAAATATGGTGTAACTCCTGAAGTTTTAAGAATTTCAGAAATTTTCGCAGACGAAAGCGTTACATATAAAAGAGCAAGAACAAGAGCGCAAGGTCGTATGTATTCAAGACTTAAACGCACTTCTCACCTTACATTAGTAGTTAGTGATACAAAAAAATAAAGGTAATTAAAATGGGACAAAAAACACATCCAACCGGATTTAGAGTAGGAATAATTCAACCTTGGGCAAGCACTTGGTTTGCAAAAATTAGAGAATACGGTGCTTTTGTTGCAGAAGATGCTAAAATCAGAAAATTTGTTAAGAAAAAACTTTATGCAGCAGGCGTATCTAAAATTTTAATCGCAAGAAAAGCTCAAAATATCACGGTAACTGTAGTAACAGCGAAACCTGGTATTGTAGTAGGCCGCGGCGGACAAGGTATTGAAGAATTGAAACAAGCAGTTTCAAAATATATCGGAAAAGCTGTTGTTATCAACGTTGTTGAAGTTGCAAGAATAGATGCAGATGCACAATTGGTAGCAGAAGCAATTGCACAACAATTGGAAAAACGTGTAGCATTCAGAAGAGCAATGAAACAAGCAATGCAAAGAACAATGAGATCAGGCGTTCAAGGTATCAAAGTTATGGTATCAGGACGTTTGGGCGGTGCAGAAATTGCTCGTTCAGAATGGGCTAAAGAAGGAAGAATTCCTCTTCAAACACTTAGAGCTGACGTAGATTACGGTTTCACCGAAGCAGATACTATTATGGGTAAAATCGGTGTTAAAGTTTGGATCTTCAAAGGCAACTTAATGCCTGGTGAAAAAGCTGATATGAACATCAAAGCGAAATCAGGTAAAGAAAATAACAACAACGCTGAAAGAGGACAAAGACGTCCAAGAAGAAACAACAAAGCAGTAGAATCTGCTGAGTAGCAAAAATTAAAATTCACAGGTATTAAAATAAATAACAGGAGCAAATAAATGTTACAGCCTAAAAAAACAAAATACCGCAAAATGATGAAAGGCAGAATGAAAGGTACTGAAACAAGAGGTACTCAATTCGAATTCGGTAAATATGCATTGAAAGCTGTTGAACCGGGTTGGATTACAAGCCGTCAAATCGAGGCAGCACGTCGTGCAATGACTCGTGAAATCAAACGTGGTGGTAATGTATGGATTAAAATATTCCCTGATAAACCAATTACAGCAAAACCTGCAGAAACTCGTATGGGTTCAGGTAAAGGTAACTTGGAATATTGGGTAGCAGTAGTAAAACCAAACAGATTACTTTTTGAACTAGATTATTTTGATAGAAATGTTGCAGTTCACGCATTAGAATTAGCAGCACAAAAGTTGCCTATTAAAGTAAAAGTTGTTGAAAAAGAACAAGTATAAGGAAACAATAGATTATGAAATTAAACGAAATGAGAGAAAAATCAGTTGAAGAATTGCAAAATGCTATTGTTGATTGGAAAAAAGATTTGTTCAACTACAAACTTCAATTAGCAACTCATAAATTAGAAAACACAGCATTAATTGCAAAAACAAAAAGACTAATTGCGCAAGCAAAAACAGTTATTAACGAAAAAGCTTCAAAAGAAGCGGAGGTAACAAATGCCTAAAAAAGAAAAACAAGGTATCGTAATCAGTAATAAAATGGACAAGACCGTAGTAGTAAAAGTAGCAAGCTACGATCCGCACCCAAAATACAAAAAGATTATCGAATCAAATAAAAACTACAAAGCACACGATGAAAACAACGTATGCAACGAAGGCGATGTTGTAAGAATAGTGGAAACAAGACCACTTTCAAGCGGCAAATGCTGGACAGTAGCAGAAGTAGTTGAACAAGCTAAGTAGTTTTGAGGGCAACATTAATAATAATGCGCTGCCTGATAGTAAAAAAATAAAGGAAAAATAAAATGATACAACAAGAAACAAGACTAGAAGTAGCAGATAATACAGGTGCAAAAGAACTCCTTTGTATTCGCGTACTTGGCAGTTCAAATAAAAAGTTCGGATATGTAGGCGATCAAATCGTAGCTACAGTAAAGGACGCAACACCAAACTTGGCTGTTAAAAAAGGTGAAGTTGTAAAAGCAGTTATCGTAAGAACAAAACACGATATCAAACGTAACGACGGATCAGTAATCAGATTTGATGACAACGCAGCCGTAATTATTAACAAAGATGGTAACCCACGCGGAACCCGTGTTTTCGGACCGGTAGCACGTGAACTCAGAGACAAGGGCTATATGAAAATAGTTTCATTGGCTCCGGAAGTAATTTAGGAGATTCTCAAAATGACAGATAAAACTAAAAAAAGCGTGCATGTAAAAAGCGGTGACAGAGTTATCGTTACAGCAGGCAAAGATAAAGGAAAAATCGGTAACGTAAAAAAAGTTGACCCTTCAAACGGCAAAGTAGTCGTAGAAGGCGCTAACATGGTTACAAAAGCTCAAAAGCCTCAACCAATGGCTGGAATCCAAGGCGGATTAATCAAAATGGAAGCTCCACTTGAATCTTCAAACGTTATGGTTGTATGTCCGGCTTGCGAAAAACCGACAAGGATCAAACACGACGTCGTTGACGGTAAAAAAGTCCGTGTTTGTAAAAAATGTGGTGAACAGTTGGATGCTTAATATTACTTACAAATTCTTTACTTTGAATATTTAAGGTATAGAATGTTGTATGTAGATATGAAACATCTGCAATTTAAAGGAAAACAAAAATGACAGTTACTAAAAGTTTAAAAACAAAATATCAAGAAGAAGTTAAAAAAGCATTGATGGAAAAGTTTGGTTACACAAACGAACACCAAGTTCCGGCTCTTCACAAAATCGTGTTGAACATGGGTGTTGGTGAGGCTTCTCACAACTCTAAAATTGCTGAAACAATCGAAGCTCAATTGACTAAGATTGCAGGTCAAAAAGCAGTTGTTACAAAAGCTAAAAAATCAATCGCTTCTTATAAATTAAGAGAAGGAATGCCTGTTGGGGCAATGGTTACATTACGCGGCGAAAGAATGTATGATTTCTTGCAAAAGTTAATTTGCGTTGTTCTCCCTCGTATTCGTGACTTCCGTGGTATCAGCGCTAAAAGTTTCGATGGTCGTGGAAACTATACTTTAGGCCTTAAAGAGCAAGCTCTTTTCCCTGAAATCACTTATGAAGAAGTTGATTTGGTAAAAGGTATGAACGTATCTATTATCACAACAGCTAATACAGATGATGAAGCAAGAGAACTCTTAAGACTCTTAGGAATGCCATTTAAAGGTCTTAAGTAGGTAGCACTAAATCAAAAAGGAGAAATTCATGGCTAAAAAAGCGATGATTAATAAAGAACTTAAAAGAGAAAGCCTGGCGGCTCAAGGCAAATATCCACGTGTAAGACTTCACAACAGATGTTCAATCTGCGGTCGTCCTCACGGTTTCCACAGAGACTTTGGTCTTTGCAGAATTTGCTTGAGAAAAATGGCTCACCAAGGTTTGCTCCCTGGCGTTACTAAAGCAAGCTGGTAATTTTAAGTTTATCAATTTATACATCATAAAAAAGGTGACTGAAAAAGTCACCTTTTTGCTTGACAAAATGTTAGGTTTGCCTTACAATAAATGTAAGGTCAACCTAACATTTAGGAGAAAAGGCATGGAAAAACTTAGTGCAAGTTTAGAAGATTATTTAGAAGTTATATATAATTCAATTAAGTACAATGAATCGGTGAAAGCTGTTGATATTGCAAGGGAGTTGAATGTAAGCAGAGCGTCTGTTACGGAGGCATTGAATAAGCTATCAGATAAGGGGTTAATAAACTATGGTCGTTATCAGACCATTACGATTACTGACATGGGGAGCCAAATAGCGGAGGATGTGGTTAACCGCCACTCTTCGCTATCCTCTTTTTTTGAAAATGTTTTGGGTGCGAGTCGTAAGGAAGCAGAGGAGAATGCGTGTCGGATTGAGCATATAATTTCTGCCGAACTTTTGGATAGGATTGAATCTTATGTTAGGTATTCGCAGAAAAATCCTAACGTTTCTGATGATTTTAAGAAGTATTATTTGGAGAATATTAATAGATGACATCTACCCTTAGAGTTATAGGAAAGTATTTAGACCAGCCGATTTTAGTAGAGAAGTTAAGGAAAGCAGTACCAGTGGGTTTGGGTGCTGCAGCATGTGCATTTACGGTTGGAGAAGTTGCAAAGGAGAAAACGCCGGGCGAAAAACGCAGGACAGGGATTCAAACGGCTTTTGTATTGGGGGCAACGATAGGTTCTGCGCTGGCGGCTCCAAAAATTGCAACGGCTATTACTAAAAAGAAAGCCCTGCAGCCTATTGCCAATACTAAAATAATTGACGAATTTGTTTCGGAAAAGACTTTAGCAACTAATGTGAGAGGGATTTTAGAAAAAGCGAAGAAAAAAGTTTTGACGCCTAAGGAGATTTTGACGCTCACGCAGGAGTTAAAGAGTAAAGATGATAAGAGATTTTTGGATAAGTTGATACCGCCGCCGGAGAATGTAAGTTCTAAGGATATTTTTTCCGAAATAGGCTGGCTTTCCATTGTGGGGGCTGTGCCTGTTGTCGGCGGAGTTGCAGGTGGGATTCTTGCGGATAAGGTAAATCGTGATGATTGGCGTAAAAGGCTCCCGGATAAAATTAAAGAGGGCTCGTATCAGTACCTTGCCAATATTTTTCTATGTAATGTGGGTGCGGGAGTTGCATTGGGAATTTTAGAGAAAAATAATATTCAGTCAAGAATGGCGCGTGGTCTTGGTATGATTGCAGGAATTATTCTAACGGGTGTGATTGGCGGTAGCAAGATTGCAAATATGATTGGTGATAAGTTTATCAATCCGCTTTGCGGAGGCAAGCGAGGAGGCGAACGGACGCCGGAACTTATTGATATCGGGCTTCATACGGACGATATCGCGACAGTTTCGTTGCTTTCCGGGTTAAAATGGATTGAGCCTGCGCTGCCGATTTTGTACACGGTTTCGGGGTACCGTGCGGGTATTGGTTATCGAAATAACAAAACTATTTAAGACGTTTTAAAAGTAGGTTTTTCTTTAATTCGGATGCTTCGTCATTGGCGAATGTTAAAATTCTATCGTAAAAATTTACCTCATCTTCGTTGGCGCTATAGATAAGATTTATGAGTTTTTGGCGAATTTTGTTTTCGCTTTGGGGATTTTGAGTGACAAAATCAGATAAGTCCATATTTAAGGCTTCCGCGATTTTGAAAAATGTGCTGAGTGACGGGTAAAATTCAGCGACTTCGATGCGGGAAATTTGTTTAGTTCCGATATCAATTTTTTCTGCAAGTTCTGCCTGTGTCATTCCGCGAAGTAGGCGATATTCTTTTATTTTTCCTGCTATGTATTTTTTATCGTCTAAAATCATATTCAATATTCCTATGGTATTTATATTTATATACCGCATTTATGTCTGTTTAAAAACGCCTTATGTGTAGTTTTATGTCAAAAAATCAACATTAACATATATAAGATAAATTACGGTTATCTTGGCATAATTTCAGTTTTACCAACCAATTTAGGGTATTTTTAAAATATAAAGAAATATTAAGCAAAAATTTGTTTTGTGAAATTTCTTAATAAATGTTTCCTTTATATATAAAGAGAGCAAAAACGAGGTATAAAAAATGACTTCTAATATCGGATCATTTGGTAAGTATACTGTTACAAGGCAGGCTATGAATAGCAGACGTACAGCGGGCGGCTCATACGCACAAAAAAGCAGATCTGCTAATAACGGCGTCAAAACAGAAAATACTCCTACTCGTACACGCAATGGTAAAGATAATGCGGGGACAAATCAGCAATTATCTTATCAGCAGCTTACTGATGCTATGAATGTCCTTAATCAATTTGGTTCGTTGACCGGTGGCAGCAGGCAGATTAACACCAATACCTCTTCTTCTGCGGCTACAGGTGCTGCTGCGCCGACCGCTGGCAATACGGGTGCTGCAGGAGGCGCGGGAGGTGATGCCTCTTCTATGAGCGGGCTTGCTCAAGGTATTGAACACGAGGTTTTAGATGGTGTTGATACCAGTTCACTTAGATACCTTGAAAATGCCTTGGACGAAGGATCCTTTAAGGAGGGTTCCATTTCATATTATTCACCAAGAAATTATACAGAAATAAATACTAACTTAAATGCGCAAAAACGCAAGGTTAACTCTGCCCTGGCAAAAGAACAGGCAAATTTCAATTCTATTCAAACCCAAAAACAGACTGCGGAGGCGAATGTTACAAGACTTGAATCCCAGGTCGAGGGTGCTGCACAGGCGCAAACAGATGCAAAATCAAATCTTGATAAATATAGTGGTGAACTTAAACAACAAACGCAAGCCCGTGATAAGGCTGATGACCAATTGGCATCTTTAAACGAGGACTATAAAGGTGTATGTGAAGATGTTAAGTCTAAAGAAAAGTCTAAATCTTCCGCCCAAGATAAAGTTACAAGCGCTAAACAGTCTGTTGCGCAATCTGAAGCTGCGGTTAAGTCTGCTGAACAATCCGTTCAAAGCGCGCAAAGTGCTTTGGATAGCACACCTCCAACGCTTGAAGATGGTTCGCCAAACCCGGCATATCAGCAAGCCCAAGCAGCTCTTCGACAAGCAGAAAGCCAAAAACAACAGGCTGAACAAAGTTTAAAAGACGCTCAAGCGTATGAAGAGGAATGTAACACGAATTTAGAGACTGCAAACTCTGAACTTGAAGCGTCACAAGAGAAAAAACATACCTGTTTAGATAATATTAAGCAAACGGATGAACAGTGCAAAAGCTATGCGGAACAATGTGAAAAGTTGCAAACCTCTGTGGAGCAACAGCAAGAGTCTTACGACTCTGCACGTGAAGTTCACGATGATGCCAGCGCAAATCATGAAAGGTTAAATTCCGAACTTGAGACGCAACAAGGTATTCTAACCGAATACGAGGCAATTGAGTCTAATTTGGATGCGTTGAAAGAAACCGCAGGGCAGATTGAGGGAATTGAAAAGAAACTTGATAAAGCAATGAAAGATTATAATAACAATTTGTCTCCGGAAGGTAAAGCTGATATTGAGAACAGATTACGCGAAAATGCTAATGCTACCGAGGGCTGTGGTATGAACAAAACACCAAAAGAAAATTTATTATCCTGTACGCAGGCTGATATAGACCGTCTGGCTACCGGCAATGGCGTGCTGGATACTTGGCAGGAAAATCAATATATTGACGGTTTTACTGCTGAAGATTTCGCAAGTAAGGGCTATAAGCAAAATTCGGATGGCTCATTTACTGACCCAAGAACGGGTGTTACAATGGTAAATGTATATGGAAACTACTGGCAATCAAACGTAGCTGATGGCGGAATTTATGAGAATGCAATGAATAATCAATTCCCGGATATTTCGGCGGTAAGAGCTCGTGCGTTTGAACAACAAAATATCAGGCTAAACGGACAGGACGCAAATGGTTCCCCGAAATTTAGATGGATTAAGTAAACTATTCGCGTAGAAGACTTCTGGTTATATTATATATAATTTCAAGTTTCTGTGGGTTTTGTGCTATCTTTAATAAATTTTTGTTTATTTCATCAAGGAGTTCGTCTTGAGATTTCAAGTGATTAAGCGCAAAAAGCTCTTCACTGGTCGTATTAAGGGTTTTTAAAAGTCGGTCCAGTGTCTCTGATGTAACAAAGTTTTCGCCGCGCTCTATCGCGCTAAGCGCGCGTTGCGAAATGTCAACAGCTTCGGCAAGCTGCTCCTGCGTTAAACCACGGTTTTGGCGCATACGTTTGATTTTTTCTCCAAATTCTTCCTTTATACCCACTTTTTATACCTTTCGGTTCGTAAATTGCTCTCAATATGTATCTAAAAGTATTTTATATGAAGTTTTATGAAGCTGGAATGTAGCTTAAATACTATATCTTGCATAAAAACAATTTAAAATTGTAAAATTGGCGCAATCCGGAAGTCTAAATTTTGTTTATATAGGAGTACAGATTAAACACGAAAGGAGCATACAATATGGGTGGTAATGCAGAGATGAGAACAAATGGCTTGACGCCTAAAACAGCGTACATTATTAATGATCAATTTGGGGCGAAATCCAAGAAAGAAATTAAGAACGCTGTTAATGATGAGTTGCAAAGATTATTGCAAAATGGAGAGATTACAAAAGATGAGGCGAAAGCTGCCAGGAAATTTGTGGATAATAAAATTGCAGCAGCGCTTGTGAGAAGAAATAATGTTGAGAGAACCTATTATGAAACAGTTTACGGTTTTGATGATTTAGAGGACCCAAAAGCAGATAAGTTGATGAAAGATGCTGGCTTAACAATTGGCGATTTATACGAGGCGAGCCAATTTGCAGGTGCTGATTATGAGGTAAGTTATACTAAATTATCAAAAGATGAGAAGAAAATGGCGGAAAACGGCGAAATCACTTCTTCTGAATTGAAAAATATTCAAAATAAGTTGAATGAGAAGATTAAAGCTAATGGCGGCGACAAAGTTCTTGACGAAAAAGAAACAAAACAGCTTATGAAAGGCTTGGGGCTATCCGTTGAGGGTAAGTTTAATGTGCCGAAAATTCTGTTAGCCGCAATCGGGCTTGGTGAAATTGGGGGTATTGCAGGTGCTGTGACTTCCACAGGTGCTAAGACCGCAATCGCAACAACGACACAAGTTGTCAATGGTGTAAAATCTACCGCTACGGCAACCGCAAAAGCTAGCGCCAGTGGTATAGGTCTTGCCGGCGGGCTTGTCGCCGGGGTTGCTATTGGAGCCGGTGCTGAAATTATTCATCAGGCTAACCGTAAAGAAAAGGCCTTTGGCGAGCAGGGTGGTCCGGAAGGCGGCGATGGCTCTGTAACTAACAAAACCGAGGCAAAAATGCACGATGTCGGAACCTTGGCGGCAGAGGCGATGGAAAGTGGTGACGTTCCTTCTCCAAAACCGATTGAAGATCCCTGGAAAAAACTTATGGAAGAATAAACAAAGGGCGCGGGGTAACCCCCGCGCCCTTTATATTTCGTTACCAAACGCTTGATTTTATATTTTTTCCATGATATTTTTATCTTGTCAAACTGCTAAAAAACGCTTTTAATGAGCAGCAATTAATTTAGTAAGTGACGAGTATAGTAGAAACCGCACAGATTCTCTGTGTAGGTCTAAATAGGAGAAAATAAATGAATACAGATCCAATAGCAGATATGCTAACAAGAATTAGAAACGCTAGTATGGTTTCTTTGGCTGAAGTTAAAATGCCTTCTTCAAAATTGAAAGTTGAATTGGCTAAATTGCTTAAATCAGAAGGTTTTATCGCTGATTTCGCAGTTGTAGAAGAAGACAAATTCAAAGTTTTAACAATCACTTTGAAATACGATGCTAAAAATAAACCTGTAATCTCTAAATTACAAAGAGTTTCAAAACCAGGTTTAAGAACTTACAGCAAAGCTCAAAATATTCCTCAAGTATTAGGTGGTTTGGGTGTAGCAATCGTTTCAACAAGCAAAGGCTTGATGACAGACAGAAAAGCTCGCAAAGAAAACATCGGCGGCGAAGTACTTTGTTACGTTTACTAGCGTAAGCCAGGCGTAGTGCCGGAGTCGCCGCGCGTGAGCGCGGGGAGCAGGGCACGAAGCAATTGATGACCGCCGTTGCGACAGAGGCGTAAGCAGATGGCGCGAACAAATCTTTGATTTGACAGGCGGGATGTAGGAGGACAGGTGAAATTGGTAGAAAAGCCTGTAATTATTGAAGTTATACCAAAAGGAGAAATTAATTATGTCACGTATTGGTAAATTACCTATCGCAATTCCGGCAGGAGTTGAAGTTAAAATAGAAGGTCATACAGTTACCGCAAAAGGACCTAAAGGTACTGAAGTTGTTACTGTTCGTCCTGAAATTAATGTTGCAGTTGAAGATAACCACGTAGTTGTTACAAGAGTTGACGATTCTCGCGAAGCTCGTTCATTACACGGTTTATCAAGAACTTTAATCGCTAACGCTATCAAAGGTGTAAGCGAAGGTTTCGAAAAGAAATTAGAAATCGTTGGTGTTGGTTACCGTGCTAACATGGAAGGTTCAAACCTTAACATGGCATTGGGTTACTCTCACCCTGTAATTATTGTTCCACCGGCAGGAATCACTATTTCTGTTGAAGCGAACACTAAAGTATCAGTAAAAGGCACTAACAAACAATTAGTTGGTGATGTTGCAGCTGAAATTCGTGGAAAACGTCCACCTGAAGTTTACAAAGGAAAAGGTGTTAAATACGAAGGCGAATACATCAGACGTAAAGCTGGTAAAGCTGGTAAGAAATAAGGCGTAAGCCAATCCACTTAAAGTTAGAAGCCCGTGTGAACCCTCATAGTGGAGAGCAGGTTTGGGCAGAAAGAAGGAAAAATGATTAAACAAGAAAACAGAAAAGCAAAAGTTCAAAAAAGACACAGATCTTTAAGAAATAAACTTTCAGGAACAGCTGAATTCCCTAGATTGGCTGTTTACAGAAGTACAAAACACATCTATGCTCAATTGATTGATGACGTAAACCATGTAACATTGGCTTCAGCATCTTCAAATGACAAAGACCTTAAAGAAAAATTAGCTAACGGCGGTAACATCGAAGCTGCAAAAGTTGTTGGTGAAACTATCGCTCAAAAAGCTAAAAAAGCCGGCGTTGAATGCGTTGTATTCGACAGAGGCGGTTTCTTATACCACGGTCGTGTTGCTGCTTTGGCTGATGCAGCTAGAGAAGCTGGACTTTGTTTCTAATTATTAAATCTAAAAAGGCGGGCTTTGATTTTCAAAGCCCGCCTTTTTTAGTCTCATATTAATATTTTAAGTAAAATAGGTGCAAGAACGGCGGTGAGTATTCCCACAATTATAAGTGCAAGCGTGCTTATTGTGGTTTGTTGTTCTTTTTCTTTTTCAATACAGCTTGATGTTCCCATTACATGGCTTGAGGCACCTATTGAAAGCCCGATTGAAATATCGCTTTTTATGCCTATAAGTTTTAAAATTTTATGACCGGTTACAGCACCCCAAATCCCTGTTAAAACGACCACGCACGCCGTTAGTTCCGGAATCCCGCCTATAGTTTTGGAGATTTCTACGGCAATTGGCGTTGTGACTGATTTAGGGATAAGGGAACATATTATATTTATTTCGGTGTGAAGAAGTTTTCCCGTTAGGTAAGTTAAGAAAATTGCGATTATTGTCGCAAATATTAGACCGAAATAGATTGCGCGTTTGTTTTTTGTAAGTGTTTTGAGGTTTTGGCTGAGTGGGTAGCCCAGCGCTATGGTTGCGGGACCGAGCAGAACTGTAAGAAGTGAGGCGCTGGAGTTGTAGGTCGCGTAATCCATTTTTAGTACTTGCAACAGGATGATTATCAGGATTCCGGCAAGGATTATGACAGGGATTTGTTTGCGAAATTTAAGCGCGATGCCGTAGATGATAATTGTGGCTAAAAATCCAAAAAGGTTAAGCATTTTTGCCGCCTTTCTTCATTTTTGACAGACGCGTGAATTTTATTATTGTTTCAACAAACAGTGCGGTGAAAACCATTATTAGAGTCGTTATTAGGAATATCGCAAGTAAAATCGGTAAAAGATTAGTCTTTATAAGGTCAAAATAGACGATTATTCCGACAAAAAGAGGGATAAACAGCAGCGCCATGTGTTTTAGCAGGAGTTCGCAAATTTCTTTAATCCATTCTTCTTTAATGATTTTTGTCTGTAAAAGAATTACGAAAAATACCATACCTAAAATTGGGGCTGGAAATTTTATCGGTGATATGTTGATTATAAAATTACTGATAAATTGTAGTATTACTAAAATCGCGAACCCAAGGATTAGCGATTTTATGTCTCTTTTAGTCATAAATGTATAGATCCTGTGTGAGTTTAATTTCGTATAGTGTGTCAGGCGGGAGTGAGATTCTGTCGCCTTTGTATTTGAGTGCCGTAATTGGCGAAAGAACAACGCCGCCAAGCCAGCCGACGGTACCGCCGATAAATGTAAATGGTGAAAGAATTACGGTCAAGCCGTCGTTCGCGTATTCGGAAGTCTTTTTCATTGATTTGCGGAAGAATTGGTGGCTTTTTTTAATGTTTTTACCTATACCAACGGCGTATTTGCGTTTGCCTTTAATGTTGTTGAAAAAAATATTTTTGCCGTTTGCTTTTGTAATCTTTCCGTCCGCATATTTGTTTGCGCCGTTGATTGTAATGCTTTCGATTTCAATTTTAACCAACCCGCCGTTACCAGTGTATTGCGGCTGGTGCGCATCAACTATTCTTCCGCGCAGAGTTGAACCGGCAGGAATTGTGATATAGCGTTTTGTTACGGGCTTTGTTGTCGTGAAACTTACGCGGTTACCAACTTTTGCGCTGTCAGACGCCCAGTTTTTAGATGTCGTGCGAAATTTTGTTCCACGCCCTATTTTTATAGCAGTTGAACGGTCAACAGGTGTTGTTGAAACCGGTTTGGCTGCGGGCGCTGTGCTGCCGGCTGCTGGTGTGTTTGGCTCAAGTCCCTGTGGAAGTTTGGGAAGTGTCTCTTCAAGCTGTCCTGCGTTATATGTTTTGTTTATTTCCGCGTCAATTGAGGTATCAAGTTCAATACAAAAACCTTGGGACTGTATTAGAAACAGCCCCAAGGTTGAATATAAAAATAATTGAAATATTTTATTTCGCGAGTAATTCATTGATAGCCTTTGCCGCTTTTTTGCCTGCGCCCATAGCGTTGATTGCGTTAGATGCGCCAACAGGTGCAACGTCTCCGCCAGCGTATACATTTTCTAAGGATGTTGCGCGGGTTTCTGCGTCAACTGTGATGTAGCCGCGTCTGTCGGTGATGATTTCCAAGCCCTCTGCTTGTGCAGATTTTTGAATGATAGGGTTTGGACCTGTACCAAGTGCAACGATTACGGTGTCAAGTTCAATTGTTTCAGTTTCACCTGTTGCAACCGGTGAACGTCTTCCGCTTTCGTCAGGTTCGCCAAGCTCCATAACTTCAAGTTCAACAGATTTAACGTAACCGTCTTCGCCGTGGATTTCTTTTGGCGCAAGTAAGAATTTGAATACAACGCCTTCTTCTTTTGCGTGACGGATTTCTTCAAGACGCGCCGGAAGTTCTTTTTCTGTACGTCTGTAAATAATGTAAACTTCTTCAAAACCAACGCGAACAGCTGTTCTTGCAGCGTCCATTGCAACGTTGCCGCCGCCAAATACCGCAACTTTTTTGCCTACTCGTAATGGAGTTGTGCTATCTTTTTCCCAAGCTCCCATGAGGTTAACACGTGTTAAAAATTCGTTTGCAGAGTAAACGCCGTTAAGGTTTTCGCCCGGAACACCCATCATTTTAGGTAAGCCTGCACCTGAACAGATAAATACAGCGTCAAAACCGTCTTCTTTCAATTGTTGAAGTGTAATTGATTTACCTACAACAACGTTAGTATGGAACTCAACGCCCATAGCTTTAAGGTTTTCGATTTCTCTATCCAAAACAACACGCGGAAGTCTGAATGGAGGAATACCATATCTCAAAACGCCGCCGAGTTTGTGAAGCGCTTCAAATACAACTACTTCGTGTCCTTCTTTACGCAAATCTGCTGCCGCAGTAATTCCGGCACAACCAGAACCAACAACCGCAACTTTTTTGCCGCTTGGTTTAATTTCAGGCATTTCTGCTTTTGTGTTGTCTCCAACGTATCTTTCAAGCGCACCGATTGAAACCGGTTGTCCTTTGATGCCTAAAACACAATTGCCTTCGCATTGTCTTTCTTGCGGGCAAACACGTCCGCAAACAGACGGTAACATACTTGTTTGACGAATGATTTCGCCGGCTTTTTCTAAATTATCTTCTTTTATAGCTTTGATAAAGTCAGGAATTTGAATATTAACCGGGCAGCCTTGAACGCATCTTGGATTTTTGCAGTTTAAACATCTTGATGCTTCAAGTTTAACTTGTTCCGGTGTTAAGTTGCTTTCAACAGGGTTAAAATTTGAACGTCTTTCGATCTTATCCTGTTCCTGAACTCTTTGTCTTTCTATTGCCATACACATCTCCCTTATTATTCATAATTCAATAATAAGAGTGTACATCAAACAAGGCGTCGGTGCAAGTTATTTATTTTGCGGATGAGTTTGAACGTAGCTTTCAAGGAGTTTGTTGGAATGAGCTATTTGAGGTTTTACGTCAGCTGTTGAAACATCAAGTTTTTTATCAGGATTATAGCTGTTTTTTGTTTCATCGCTAATCGTAACAGGTTTATCGTTTCTGCTCATCCAGTCTTTTGCTTTACCAGCCAAAGGTGTTGCAATGAATGGAACCAACATACGTTTTGCAACGATAGTTGCTGCCGCAAGTGATGTTAATTGTGCAAATGCGCTGCTAATTGTATCTTTGTAGTTTTGTAACGCAGGGTGGAATTTATCACCTGTTAAGCCTTTGAATTTTTCAGTTCCGCCTAAAGCTGCTGCATAACCTTTTGCGGCGTTTCTGTCGAAGAATTTGCCGAAAATTTTATCAAACATTTTTGCTTGGAACATTTTATTGGAAATTGTTTTAAACATTAAGAACTGTAATGACATCATCAAGATACCGTTTACAAGGTCTAATGCTGCAACGAATTTACGTTTATCTTCAGGGATTTTATCATTGTTTAATGATTGTGTAACGTACATGTAGCATCCTAAACCGTCTTTTAAGAGGATTGATGCAACACCTACACCGCCGATGATACTTGCGTCGTTTACCTGATAACCTTTATTAAGTTTCTTTTGATATTTGTTGTTACCAAGCCAGTTCATAGGTTTATAGAGGAGATTTTCTTTCAAGCTGGTTCCGATTTTACCGATATTAGCCATGTTTTACCTCCTCTCCTTTTTTATTAGATGCCTGTTCGACGAGGTTTTTATTAACTTGTTTGCCTTTCCCGTGTGAGAGGTTCGGGAATACGGCATCCATAAAGAGCGGATAAATTATGTTTAATAATGTGCAGGCTACCGGAATCATTGCTAAACCAACGATTAAGCCGCCCATTTGTTTAACTGAACCAATGTTACCTTTGACTTGTTTCTTGAACATTTCGGCAACTTCTTTGGCAAATGTAATTTCTTTATTTGCAAGTCTTTTGTTCGCTTTTGCTTCTGTTGTGAACATCGCTTCGATTTCTTTAACGGTTTTACCCTCTTTAATCGCTGCTTTTGCCCTTTCGTAGAAACTTAAAGTTCCTTCAACTGATGAAATACGGTTCTTGATTTCTTCCTGAATAGCTTGTTCTACAGCTGCTTTATCCGGTAACTTAGAATATTTTTCTGCGGTTGTTCTTACTTTTGTAAGTTTGTCCTGCATTGCTTTGATGATTGATGCCTTGCTTTCTTCGGTTGCAGAATTGCTTAAACCAAGAACTTCCTGTGCTACACGGCGTAATTCTTCTTTTTCTTTATTACCTTTTAATGATTTGATTTTTTCTTTAAGTGCTTTTTGAACTTCTTTCATATCTGATTTTGAAGTTATTTCTTCAAGCTCGTTGATAAAATCAAATGTTTCTTTGCTATGGGTTCTGTAAAATTCTCTTCTTCTGACCCTGTAAACGGTTTTTTCTTCTTTTAAACGTTTGAGTTCGGCTTTTTCCAGACCGATAATTCTGTCGATTGCACCCTCAACGGCATTGTCGTAAACGCCTTTGTTTACATTGAATGTGCCTTCTTTTTTGTATTTGGTGATTTCAACGGTATTTTTATGTCTGATATCATTGATTAATTTTTCTTCTTGAAGTTTTTCAAGTCTTTTTACTTCAGCATCAATTTGTGCTTTTGTATAATCAGGATGTTGTTTTTTAAGTTCTTTTCTAAGCGCATCGCCTTCTTTGAAAGCAGTTCTGTTATAGTCGTCATCGAGAACGCCTTTGTTAACCATTTCAGCAACAACTTTGTTGAACGGAACAACGACCGCACATTGAGTTGCGACCGTTAATACAGCTGAAATTGGTTGACGCCAAGCTGAATAAGTTCTTGTATCTTCGTCAGTGTCTGACAAAAAGTTGTATTTGATGAATACAGGTGCAATTAAACCTGTACCGATTGCGTTAATAATGGTATTTTGAACCTCTCCAAGCCCGTCGGATAATTTTTTCATAAACCGGATTTTCCCAGGCATGTATTTGTCTAATTCTTTACCAACGTCGGCTGCGGTATACTTCCCTTTAAAAGCAACATTTTTATTTTCATTGTTGCGGGGTTGGTTGTATATTGGGGCAGTTCCCAAGTTTGTAACGTTTCTAAAATCTACTTTCATTTACTTACACACTTCCCGAAGAAACCTTCTCCATATATATAGACGTTCAAAAATGAGAAAAATTGCCCTGTTAAAGCTAATTATTAACAAATGTAAAGAACTCTACATGCAGAAAATACGAGAAAATCTTCTCCATAGCTACTATAGCACTAAAATATTTTTAATCAAGGGGGCATATCTAATTTATATTATAAAGTATTATTCCACAGGATATACTTAGGTTTAAAGATTCAACGGCAGGGTTCATTTCTATTTTAACCGAGGTGGTAGAATAATCTGTCAGTTCCTGTGAAAGACCGTCGGCTTCTGAGCCGAACATTATTAGCATGCGTTTTTGCGGTTTAAATTTCTTTAATAAATGCGTGGAGCGCGGAAGTGTGGCAATACGTTCAAAATCATCAAAATATCTTTGAAGTTCATCTGTGCTATTCATGTCGAAAACCGGGATTTTGCAAAGATTTCCGACTGATGCGCGTACGCATTTAGGATTGTAAATATCTGTACAGTTGCCATATAAAATTACAGCGTCAACGTCAAATGCGGCAGCACTTCTAAGAATTGTTCCAAGGTTGCCAACGTCTTTTATTCCCTCTAAAAGCAAAACTTTGTTGGCATGTTTTAGAACTTCCGTGTCGAAAATTTTCTGGCATGCCACGCCAACCGCTTCGGGTGCAGAGTCTGTTGTCGAAATCTTCTTCAAGACCGCTTCATTGGTTTCTATGAGCTTTTCTTTGGCAAACGCGTAGCGATCGGATTTTTCCTTTAGAACAAAAATTTTATCTATTACAAGCCCGATAGTGTGTGCCTCTTCAATAGCTTTAAAACCCTCAAGCAGGAATTTTCCCTCTATATCGCGGAACTTTTTTTGCTGAAGTTTTACGGTTTCTTTTACCAGTTCGTTGTTGGTGCTTGTAATTTTCATTAGATAACCTCAAATTCCTCAAGCCATTCTTTTTCCTGCTCGCTTAGCAGGTCAAAATTGATTAATTTTGATTCAAACGGCATGCTTGAAAAACTTTGGATTTTGCCGTTATCAAGATAACAAGAGTTCTCAAGCCTTACGCCAAAATGTTTTTCATTATAAAGACCCGGCTCAATTGTGAAACACATATTGTTTTTAATTTTACTTTTGCCAAGTTCACTTGGGCTTAATGACGGCGGATTTTCGTGAACATTTATCCCTATACCGTGACCCAGCCCGTGGTTGAATACAAATCCCTCAATAAGATTGCTTTGAATAAAAAATCTTGCTGTAGCGTCGATATCGTAACCGGTTTCAAAATTCTGACAATTATAACAGTTTAAAAATGTTCTCAAAACTGTTGTGTAAACCTGTTTTTGAAGTTCTGTCGGCGTGCCTTTTACGAACACCCTTGTAATATCCGTTGCAAGCCCTTCTTCAAAATACGCCCCGCAATCAACCAAAACTAAACTTCCGTCTTGAACGATTTCGTCTTTTGAAGACTTTGAATAGTGCGCCAGCGCGGAATTTTTATCCTTTGCCACGATTGATTTAAAACTCAAGCCCTTTGCACCCTGTTTGTAAAATTCTTCTTCCAATCTTTGCGCAATATCAAATTCACTTAGGTTTTCGTTTGTTTCGATAAAATTACGCAGAGCTAAAAGCGCGTTATCAGTGCGTTCAAATGCACTTTTCAGGTGGTCGATTTCCTCTTCTGCTTTGACACATTTCATAAGCCGAATCGGGTTAGCTTTCATTTCAACCGCCTTGTCCTTTATTAAATTATAATCAAAGGCGTTAATAGTTGCTTTATCAACAAAGATTTTACCTTGGAAATTCTTGATTTCATCGTAAAAATCCCCAAATGCTTCAGGCATGAAAAGCTCAACAGAAGTTGGATATATAATCGCTTTGCCGTAAATTTTTGAGGAGTAAGGGCTTGAATAGCTTCGTTTGTTAAAAATATACGAAACTTCTTCTGCATTTGTTATCAAAATTGCCTCATCCTCACTCATAACGCTTTGAATACCCTGAACTTTTTCCTCCGGTGAAATTCCCGGTACGGATTCAATTTCGAGCTTTTTCGCGAAACCTTCCGGTGTGAAAATATCTTCGTTGAGAAGTTTTACGTTAAAATATTTTTTGAAAAGTTCAACTTGCGCCTGCGAATTTTTCTTTGCAAAAACGCCGATAGTTTTGTTTTTCCCCACAATCAGCGCAAGGCGTTCAACAAATTTTTGCCCCTGAAGAAGTTTTACTACTTCAACCCGGCTGTGATCGACTTCCAAGTCTGCCTGAATGTGATAACGTCCGTCAACAAAAAGAAAAATTGTTTCCGGCGTTACCAGTGCATCACCGGTCGAACCGCTGAAATTAGTGATTTTGTAACGGGAATTGTCTTCCAGCAAATTGTATTCCACCAAAAATTCATTAGTGGAATTTACAAGAAGACAATCTACACCGTATTGTTCAAGAATTTCTCTGTTATTAATCTCCAACATCTAAGCCTTTTCTGTTACAAGAATTAAGTGCCAGCCAAATTGTGTTTGTACAGGCTCTGAAACTTTACCTGTTTCAAGAGCGAAAGCCGCATCTTCAAAAGGTTTAACCATCATTCCGCGTCCGAAGAACCCGAGGTCTCCGCCGTTTGCACCAGACGGGCAAAGTGAATTTTCTGCCGCAAGTCTTGCAAAATCTTCTGCAGAATTAATTTGTGCCATTAAATCTTTAGCTTCCTGTTCGGTTTCGACAAGAATATGGCTCGCTCTAACTTTATTTGACATAATTTCTCCTTTTTCTTTAATTTTAGCACAAAAAAATAAAAAGACTGCCCTGGCGCAGTCTAGTGAAAATTTTATATAATAGTTTGTACATGTTTTTATAGGGAATGGAGCCATAAAAGGAACCTGAATCAAAAATTAAAACATCTTCTCTCGAAATCCGATATAATACTCAGGTATTTACGACTCCATGTATATATATGATACATGTATTTTTAGGGTGTTTCATCGGTCGCGAGAATAGTTTTTAGGATTTTTGTTAATTGTTTTAAATTAATACAAAAGGATTAGTTGAAATTTATTTTTTTTGTAGTAATATGAAAGAGTAAATTAAATAAAGGAGCGGAAGTAGCTCAGTTGGTAGAGTATCTGCCTTCCAAGCAGACTGTCGCGAGTTCGAGTCTCGTCTTCCGCTAATTAAAAGACCCATCGTCAGATGGGTCTTTTAATTAGCGTTGGATAGTGACTTGAAGATCTATTTTGCGAGCTGCGTTAGCGAATCGCATCTTGCAGAAATCCCATTTCTAAAGCCTTGAAAACGATGTGAGTAGGGGTGAATGCCTCAAATTTGTCCAATAAATGATTTTTCATTGAGTTATATGTGAATTTCTCTTTTGTGTATAGGCGGATTGCCGTGTCAAGTTCCCTTTTATCTCTTCCCTCTGCAAGTCCTCGTATAAATTCCAATTCTATTTCAGATAATTTAATCTTTGGGAGGCTATAACGTTTTCTTTCTTTCTCGGAGATTTGTTCTTTTGTTTCTTCTATCACAGGTTCTGCGAGTATTTTAAGCATTTCGTCTTTTGTGTTCATCTATACCCCGTATTTTGATTGCAAAAGGAATTCTATAGAATTCCTTTTGCAATCTTAAAGCAGTAGATAGGTTAATGTCAATATGTAACAATATTAATTATGGATGATAAAGAAGTTCTAATTGAAATTGGTAATAACATTCGCGCGGAGAGAAATCGTTTAAGATTGTCGCAAGAAAAGTTAGCGGAGAAAGTATTCTTAAGCGAAAAGCATATTGGTAAAATTGAGCGTGGACAAGTGAATGCTAAAATTACAAACATTATCGCTATTATGAAAGCGCTTAATATACCTTTTGACCAATTGTATAAATTATAAGTTTTGTTTGTTATATAATATCTTTATTATAGAGTTTTAGTTAAAAGGAGATATAATGGACGAAATTTTAATGACAGAAGAAGTCTCAAAAATTTTAAGTGATATTCCCTGGCAATCAATTTGCGAAATTGCTGTTAATATCCTTGTTTTGATAATTTTATCAAAAATTATTGATAGATTGGTCGCCAAAACCGCTGATAACCTGCTTAAAGCTGATAAGGTTCAGCTGGCAAAAATTCTGCCGATGTTGGCAAGAATTTTGAAGATAGTTATTCTTTTCCTCGCAATCGCTGCGTTTTTCCAAAGTCATGGTTATTCTGTAAACTCATTCCTCGCAGGTTTCGGAATTACAGGTTTGGCTGTCGGCTTTGCGGCGAAAGAAGCTATTTCAGATATTTTTGGCTCAATCTCTGTTGTTGCAGATAAGGTTTTCAGAATCGGCGATTATATCAGTGTCGGCTCTGAAGAAGGTACCGTTGAGGATATTAACTTCCGCTCTACGCGTTTGAGAAAACTTGACGATACAATCGTCGCAATCCCAAACAGAACCGTTGCCTCTTCTGTTATTACTAATTACTCTTTAATCAGAAACAGAATGATTGACGAAACTTTCGGGCTTGTTTACGGAACTTCCAACGAAAAACTGAATGAATCTTTGGAAATTATCAGAAATATTGCTATGAATGATGAAAATGTCCTTAACGGTTTTCAGGTTTTTGTGGAAACGTTAAACAGCAGCTCAATTGATGTTAGGTTCATTGCCTATTTGAAAACCGGTAGTGTTGTTGAAATGCGTAAAATGAAAAGTACTTTGATTTTAAAAATTGTTGAAAAATTCCGTGAAGCAGGTATTGATTTCGCATTCCCATCTACTTCTGTTTATATGGAAAAATAATATGAACATAAAAATTATTGCGTTGGGCAAAATTAAAGAAAAATTTTTAAAAGAGGGCGTTGACGAGTTTTTAAAGCGTTTAACGCCCTACTCGTCTGTTGAAATCCTCGAGTTAAGCCCGATTGAAATTAAGGATGAAAATTTAGTAGAAAAGGTTTTGGATGAAGAGGGTGAAAAGATTTTGAGCTTGATTAAGCCGTCTTCGTTTGTTGTGACCATGGAAATCGGCGGGAAAATGTTTTCATCAGAAGAGTTTTCCGCAAAGATTGAAGAGTTGATAAATGAGGGTGTTTCGGAATTAATTTTTGTAATAGGTTCGTCCTGCGGGCTTTCCAAAAAGGTTTCAGCGCGTGCGGATTTAAAGATGAGTATGTCAAAAATGACTTTTTTGCATCAGTTTGCGCGTTTGATTTTGGTTGAGCAAATTTATCGGGCGTTTAAAATTATGAAAAACGAAAAATATCATAAATAATTTGTTACAAATGTATTATGTGTATTGACAATAAATTATCTCTTTGCAATAATCATGATAGTGTATTACGGGGCAACTCGTGCCTAAAAATTTGAACGCCGAAAATAGTGGTATTTTCGCGTGGAAAATTACGAGACCCAAAGCGAAAGGAAATATAAATATGTACGCAATAGTAGAAACTGGCGGAAAACAATATCAAGTAGAAGAAGGACGTTATTTAGACGTTGAATTACTTGAAGGCGAAAAAGATTCAAAAGTAGTTTTTGATAAAGTCGTTATGATTGTTAACGGCAAAAAATCTAAAGTAGGTCAACCTTACGTTGCAGGTGCATCTGCTGAAGGTACAATCATGCTTCACGATAAATCTAAAAAAGTTATTGTCTTCAAACAAAGACCTAAAAAAGGTTACAGAAAAAAACAAGGTCACAGACAAGGCTTTACTAGAGTCATGATTAGCAAAATCAGAACTTCTGCTCAAAAGAAAGCAGATGAAACAGCATCAGAAGAATAATTAACCAATAAAGGAGATATAACAATGGCACATAAGAAAGGTATGGGATCCACCCGTAACGGTCGTGACTCCGAAGCGAAGCGCTTAGGTGTTAAAAAGTTCGGTGGCGAAACTGTTAAAGCCGGTAATATCATTGTTCGTCAAAGAGGTACTAAGTTCCACCCTGGTAACAATGTAGGTATTGGCAGCGACGATACTTTGTTCGCTTTAATTGACGGTAACGTTAAATTCGAAACATACAGACGTGATAGAAGACAAGTTAGCGTTTATGCAGCTGGCTAGTTTATTTGAATTTTTAAATTAGTAATGTAGAGAGCGCCCCACCATAAGCGCTCTTTTTTACGCTGATGAGCAGGCGTAGAAAAATGATTAGGGAATGAGGAAAAACATTTATGCAAGTTAGTTTGTTAGGTAGAGATTTGGATTGTAGAAAAAAAGGACTAAATTCTCAAAATGCCCGAAATGTAGAATTTGGTAAAATTATGAAAAACCAACTTTCAAAGGTCTTAAAAGTTGGCGAAGAAGGTATTAAAGATAAATTCGTTTGTGTAGTATCTGGACCTTCCGGCGTAGGTAAAGATAGTATTTTGAATGGCTTTGATGAAAAATACGGTTTCTTTTCAAGAGTTGTTACCTGCACAACAAGAAAACCTAGACCCGGAGAAATTGATGGCGTTAATTATCACTTTTTAACTCAAGAAGAGTTTAAAAAAGGTATTGAAAATGATGAATTTCTTGAGTATGTGAATGTTTATACTGGTAGATTTTACGGGACTAGAAAAAAAGATGTTGACGAGGCTCTTGCCACCGGTAAAAACGTAATTATGGCGTTGGATGTTGACGGTGCAAATATGGTTAAAAAGAAACGTCCGGATTCGGTGTTGTTATTTTTTGAACCTCCATCTATTGATGAACTCGCTTCTCGTTTAATCAAACGCGGAACCGAAACTCTTGAGGCAATTAAAGAACGTTTGGCTAAAGCCACTTACGAATTAGGTTTCAAAGATAAATACGATGTCGTTATCAGAAATGATAAATTGCCGGAAACTATCGACGAAATGGCGCAAGTATTTAAAATTAGCGGTTAAATTTTAGAATTTTGTGCTACAATCTTTTTATGGAAAGAAAAGTTGTAACTACAAACCGAAAAGCATTTCATGACTACATAGTTTTTGAAAAATATGTAGCAGGAATTGTACTATCAGGAACAGAAATTAAATCTATCAGGCAAAATTTGGTAAACCTTAAAGATAGTTTTTGTAGTTTTGTTGATAATGAGTTATTCCTTTATAAATGTCATATTTCACCGTATGACCATGGTAATCGTTACAACCATGAGCCTGAAAGAATTAGAAAGTTATTGCTAACTAAAAAAGAATTATTAAAGATTTTGCAAAAAGTGAAGAAAGAAGGGTACACGATAGTACCTTTGGAATTGTTTTTTATACAGGGGCTTGCTAAACTTGAAATTGCCCTGGTTAAGGGTAAAAAATTACATGATAAGCGTGAAGATATCACGAAAAAAGACCAAAAACGTGATATGGATAGGGCAAGTAAAATACGATGAAAGTTGTTCTTGTCGGAAAAGGACAAATGTTATGCTCGCTCATAGAGGGCTGTAAATCCTGCGGCGGCGTCGAAATCGTGGGTGTTTTTCGTTACGAAAACCTGATTGAGCCTGCTTGGCGTTTGTTTTTGATGGACTTTTTTAAGCCTTCGGTTGAAAATACTTTGATAAAAAAATACGGGTTGCGGGATTTACGTTTTTCGTCTGTTAATTCTAAAGAATTTCGCGGGTTTTTATTGGAAAACAACATTGATTTGATGCTTGTAGGTACGTGGCGTGAAAAAATTCAAAAAGAAATTTTTGAAACCCCGCGGCTGGCGAGTGTGAATGTTCATCCGTCGCTTTTGCCGAAATACAGAGGTCCTAATCCGTATTTGCAGGTTATTAAAAATCAGGAGCCTTTTACCGGTTTTACGTTTCATCTGATTGATGAAAAATTTGATAATGGCGCAATTCTTTATCAAAAACGGGTTGAAATTCTCCCCTACTATACCTCAAAAGAGCTCCGTGACAGGGTTACGTTTGAGGTGAAAAAAAGTTTGCCGGACTTTTTGGTTGCACTTGATAGAGGCGACATTGTGCCACTTGAGCAGAACGAAAAAATGGCTACATACTTTCCGAACATTGAAGAAGATGAAATGATGTTGGATTTTGGACGTGAAAGTGCCGCCGAAATTGTAGCGCGTATAAAGGCGTTACATCCGTGGCTGCCGTGCTATGTTACTATCGGCGAAGAATTTTATATTCCAAACCCTTATGAATTAGAAATTGTAGAAACTTGTGATAATGGCGTAAAATTGGAGGGTTCGACTATTTCTGCGTGCTGTCGTGACGGGCGTGGCGTAGTTATGCGAGAAGTTACAAAATATCGAGAGGGTCGACATCAATTGCCATTCTGATGTCGCGCGGCATAGTAATTTTGCCGATAAAACTTGAAATAAATCCGTGACCTTTTTCACCAAGTTTATTCTTAATAATAATTTGAAACCGATAAAGTCCGTTAATACGTTCAATTACGCACGGTGTTGGTCCTAAAACCTCAAGACGTTCTGAAACGCCAAATTTATCTATCATTGTTGCAAGCCTTAAAACGATTTCCTGTGCGGATTTTTCTGCGCGGAAATTGTTTTCGCTGCTCAAAATTATTCTGATAATCTGGCTGAACGGCGGGTAATCAAATTCTTCACGGGCAACGATTTCGGTATTAAAAAATTCTTTATAGTTTTGGGATTTCGCGCTGGCAAGAGCGTAGTAATCAGGGTTATAGGTCTGGAAGATTACGCTTCCGGAAAACTCTCCGCGTCCGGCGCGCCCTGCCACCTGTGTTAAAAGCTGAAATCCGCGCTCTGACGCCCTGAAATCCGGCAGGTTAAAACTTGCGTCCGCCGAAATTACGCCGACAAGAGTTACATTCGGGTTATCAAGTCCCTTTGCAATCATCTGTGTCCCAACGAGAATGTCTATTTCGCCGCGTTGAAATTTCTCTAATAAACGAATGTGTTCGCCCTTGCGGGTTAAAATATCGCTGTCGATACGCTCGACGTTGTTTTCGGGATAAAGCTCTTTGATGTATTGTTCAATTTTTTGTGTTCCAACGCCGCTGTTCTTGAACGCGTCTGAACCGCAAGACGGGCAAAAATCCGGGAAATATTCCGTATGGTTACAATAATGGCATTTAAGCCGCTGGTCTTTTGCGTGCCAAATCATCGGAATTGCGCAGTGCGGGCATTCTATTACGTGACCGCAAGCCTGGCATTGGGTGTATGTCGAAAATCCGCGGCGATTTATAAGCAAAATTACTTGCTGCCCTTTCTCAAGCGTTTCGGATATTGCGGTCTGAAGCGGTTTTGAAATAAGATTTCTGTATGCCGCTTTGCCGTGATTTTGCATATTTATGACAGAAACAGGCGGAACTTTTGCGTTATTATAACGCTTGAGCATTTCAAAAAGGTTCCCGCTGTTTGTTGCGCGGTAGTAGCTTGAAATATCAGGTGTTGCAGAACCCAAAATCATCGGACAGTTGTGAAATTCCTGCAATTTTTGTGCAACGACTTTTGCATCGTAGCGCGGCGCAGGGCTTGTTTGTTTATAAGCGCCCTCGTGTTCTTCGTCAATAATGATAAGTCCGATGTTTTTTAGCGGTGCAAATACCGCGGAACGCGCTCCGGCAAGAATTTTTATTTCGTTGCGGTATAGTTTTTGCCAAACGTCATAGCGTTCGCCGTCAGAAATACTACTGTGCCAAATCGCAACATCTTCTGTTCCAAACTTGCGCGCAAGACGTTTTGTAAGCTGTGAGGCAAGCGCAATTTCCGGCGCTAAGAAAAGAACGTTTTTGCCTGATTTTATACAGTCATCAATAAGTTTAAAATAAACTTCAGTTTTGCCGCTTGCGGTAACACCGTGTAAAAGTAATGTATCAGTCGGTGTCTGCGCGATTTTTTTCTTAATACCCTCGTAAACCTCGTTTTGTTCCGGTGAGAGTTCATATAACGCTTCGCGTTCGGTAATTCGCAATACGTCAAGAGGGTTGCGGTAAAGCTCCTCATTTGTAAGTTTCAGGCAGCCAAGTTCCTCAAGTTTTTTGATTGTCGCACGCGTTGTTTTTGCCTCTTTTTCAAAAAATATAAGATTACATTTGCCGCGAGATTTTAATTTTTCAAGGATCTCAAGCTGGCGCTTCGTTGCTCCCTCAAAAGTCACAAATTCCACGACCTGTTCGGTTTTGGAGGCTTTTTCTATTAATTTCAACGGAATCGCAGCGTTTATGACCGTAATTAAATCCGTGCAGTAATAATTCGCGACCCACTCTAAAAGTTTCAGGTAATCAATAGTAAAAAGAGGGTTTTCCTCCAAAATCCTGCTAACCTTTTTTGCTTTAATTTCAGGCGGCAGGTAGTCGGAAAACCCTACACAAAACGCATTTACAAGTCCTTGTCTGCCAAATGGAACAAGAATTACCTGTCCGATTTGGATTTTGCCCTGCATCTCATCAGGAATAAGGTAACTGTATGTCTTTACCCCCAATCCCTTGATATTCACTAATGCTAAGGCATATTTAGGCAAGGTTATTCCTCTTCCATAAAAGTTTTCTTAGCTTCTTCAATAGCTTCTGATAACAAGTCAAGTTGTTCAGGTGCGAAAGTTACGCCCTTTTTAGTCGGAAGCCAAGTTGAACCGCCGTCAGTTGTATAGTGAATACGCAAGTTAAAATAACTTTTACCTTTGTATTCGCTGATAGAAATTTGTAATTGTTCTGTATCTGTTCTTGGGATTGTCGCCAAAATTTTTGCATCTGCCATGTTTATCTCTCCTTCTTTTTCATCAGTATAGCATAAATGTCCGAAAAAATCTCGGGGGGGGGGGGGCGGACAAAAATACTTTATTTAGAGGTTGCCTTTTTGATTTATATCATTAAATAATGAATCAGGAGGTAGTTTATGACTTCATTATCAGGAATTTATGCAGGACTTAACAGCACTTATGCGTACTTGGCATCACAATATAAAGACGGTTTGACACTTGAAAATATCGCAGAGGCTCGTACTAACACTGACAATTTGATGAATTTAAACCAAACTTTTGCATCATATTTGCAAACGAATTTTTCAGCGCTTGATGCTGACGGCGATGGCGTGATTTCTGCAGCAGAGGCTAATAATACAATCAGCCAAATGTCTGCAAGCGGTTTGACTAAGGCGCAGTTAACGCAATTACAGGCGTCCGGAGCATCAGGAATTTCAAGTTCTGATTACTCCTATATATTAGAAAACTTTGAGGCAATGGATTCTAACGGTGACGGAAGAATTACAGATGCCGAAATCGCAGCTTATAAATTAAAAGCCGCTAAAATGGAAAAAGAAGACGAAATGATGGACAAATTTGCAAACAATATGTCTACTTTCTACGGAAGTGAATCTTCCTCTTCAAGTACCGGAAGTTATAGTATTTTGAGTTATAAGTATAAGACGAATAAAACATAACTTAGTAACATAACAACTTAAAAAAGGGAATTGAGGGGCGTCACAAACGCCTCTTTTGTTGCGTAAGCCGGTGTGCAGCGCCGGTGTCGGTTCGCGGGAGCGAAACGAGCAGGGCGCGGAACATAATATCTGCGACGTTTCAAATCACGCAATTGTTATTAACAATTGCAAGGGATTTGTCAGGAGCCTTTTAATCAACTATCTGTATTCTGTTGTCGTCTGCAATTTTTATTGGCTTATTGTGCTTTTTGACGCAGTTGATTACGCAGCCGGTAATGTCGTATTCGCAAATTCTTTCAGCCTCGTTAAATTTATTCAGCATTTTGTAATTGTCATTGCCCTGTGCGTGGAAATCGTTGATTACTGTCTTGTAGAACTTATATTCACGCGGGTTGTTGATGTCAATTGGTGTTTTGGTGCCGTTTTTGTCAACGTATGTGATTGAAAGAACTTCACCGTCCTTAGTCACTTTATATTCAAGTCCGGAAACTTCCATTATTCCGGGTTTACTGTCCTGGTTCCTGAAAGATGTCGATGCAAATTTTATAGCATCTACGATTTCTTTCTCACTGTAATTTACAATAACCGGTTTGTTCTTGAATGGCAAAATCTCATTCAAAGTTCTTGTGTCAAGCGTTCCTTCTTCAAATGCTCCGCGGATTTCCGGTGAAGGCATTATTGCAATGTCTGCATCGCAGTCTTCTTTCATACAGTCAAGTATAAAGTTTGCGTGTCCGGTTGGTTCTGTAAGAACTTTTTTCGCTGCTCTTTCTGCGCTTTCAATATAACCGATTTTTTCAGGTTTGCCTAAAACTGTTTCAAAAATGTACCTCATCGGAGCATTTCTGCGGAAAGCATCAGTATATGAAATGTTGTTTTGAGCCTTTTTGATAATTCCGTTTTCGTCGAATTCAACATTCAAAATTCCGAAATGGTCGCCGTCACGTCCACCCTGGGTTATGATTACCGGCTCGTTTGATTTTGAGTTGAAGAGATTTTTGCCGGCTTTAATATCACGCAATAAATCGTGTGAGTGACCGCCTAAAATTATATCTATTCCATCTGTCGCACGCGCTAAGAGAACGTCGCCCTCGTAGCCGACGTGTGAAAGAAGAATTATTTTATCTATTCCTTGCGCTTTTAGTTCATCTGCATCTTGTTGAACCTGTTTGATTGTTTCCTCAAGAGTGTGAACTTTAAGATTTTCGGTCAGTGTTCCCTGGCGCAGGCGGGAAATTAAATCTACCGGTGCGGTGCCGATAATTCCGTACTTGTGACCGTTAATCTCCTCAATTGTATAATTTTGAAGTTTATTTTGAACTTTTTCGCTATTGTTTATGTAAACGTTATTAGCTAAAAGTTTATATTGTATTTGTTCAAGCAGGTTTAGAAGTTTTCCGGACTTTTTCCACGCAAGGTCAAACTCGTGGTTGCCCATTGCTGTTGCTTGAATCCCAATAGCGTTTTGGAACTTAACTGCTACTTCGTTAATCTTCTCATCGTGTCCGAGTTGAATATCTCCTGAGGAAAGTTTCAGTCTGTCTACATCGGGTTGTGATTTTTGGAATGAATCGAACACCATAGACGCACTTGCGAGTCTTTCCATATTAATAGATTTTCCGTGAATATCGTTAAGATAAAAAATACTTACTTTTGCAGGTTGTTTAGGTTGTACTCCTCCTGCTCGCGAATCCACTTTGGGATTGCGGTTAGCCGAAGTATTAACGGTATTCATTATTGGATTGATTGCCACTTTTGTAATCCCTTTAGCATTAAAAACCGGGAAAAAAATTTTTGCTATTAGGTAAAGAAATCGTTACATTGGAACTGAACGCAGTACCATATAATATTTATAATCACCCCAATAAAGAATTACTACTATAAAATTATCATCCAGGTCCTCCGCCTCCAAAAAGGTCTTTGGCATTTCCGGACGCTGTGAGGACTTGAATTTTCCTACAAATTTCAAAAGACGCAAATGTTGTCTTTGCGACCAGGTGGTTTTTTCTTCAGGCAAATTGTCCTTATAAAAATCCATTGGAACCATTTTTTTGTCATAAATTGGCACAATATACACAACTTTTCCTTGCTGTTTGAAAAGCATATACCAATTGCCGGCATGTTGCCTTGGTGTCAGTAAATAATATCCCGGTGGAATTGTTATTGTTTTAAAATACAATGGCGCGGTTAAGCGAAAAAGAGAATACGGCGACCACGCCGCGTTTTGAGTATCAACGTACTCTTCCGGATCAAGGTCGTGAACATAGCGGAACGTCGGAACCTCAAGACTTCTGTAAATTTCAGGAATATCCATATCCTCGAGGTCTTTGTATTCATAATCCTGTGCCGCCTGGTCACGCGGGATTTCTTCTATCTGAACATCCTCGCAAACCCCGGGGTTGCACAAGAAAATTCCTAATATTAACGCTAATAAAAATCTCTTCATAAATCTATTTTAACGGGTTTTCTCTAAAAAGCAAGCGTTGGAAGCATTCATCCAATGCTTGCGGGCAAATCCCGATTATATTTTCAAGACTTCCGCTGTAAGACTTTACGTAACCCTCTGGAAGTTCCTGAATCCCATAAGCACCGGCTTTATCAAGTGGTTTGAAGTTGTCAACATAATAGTCAATCATTTCCTCTGTCAGATAGTTGAATACAACGTGCGAAGTCGTTGATTTTATAACGCTTTCACCCGTTTTGGAATTTATCAGTGCAATGCTTGTTACGACCTGATGTTCACGATTTGAGAGTTTACGGAGCATTCCCTTGGCATCCTCGCTGTCGTGCGGTTTTTCAAGTATTTTGCCGTCCAAAACCACCACCGTATCTGCGCCGATTATCATACTCTCCTCTTTAACCAGCGGAACCACAGCTTTTGCCTTGTTATATGCCAAATTCTCAACGTAAGCATAAGAAAAAACCGTCGTCGTATGAACTTCCTCATACGGGGACGGTATAATTTCAAATACATATTTGTCTTTTAGTATTTCTGCTCTTCTTGGTGAAGAAGACGCAAGAATGTTTTTTCCCATTGTTTGCTCCTTTTTCACAATTATAGCAAAAAAGAAACATTAAAATAGGGCTTACATCAAAATAAAGCCGCGCCGCGGAGTCGGTCTAGTATCTTGATGTTTTAGTATATCTTGCCGCTTTTGCGTTAATTGCATAGCAAGCAATGTTTAAACGTTGTTTAATAGCAATCATATTGCGGTACATTTCGGCTTGATCTTTCATTGCTTCAAGCATTTTTTCAGGCTCAACCAATGATTCTAAATTATCGTGGTTGTCAACTTTTTCTTCTGCGTATTTTTTAACCAACAATTGATCGATGTAGTCTTCTGCGCCTATTGCCATTTAATAGCCTCCAAGAGTTTAGTGTGTGAATTCCTTATAAAAATAAATATCCTATTTTATTCCTATGTATATATAAAGTATTTATCTTTTAGAGAATTGCCTTTTTGGCTAATGGTATCTTTACAAAACTTAATAAGCAGGGCGGCGGGATTCATTGAACCCCGCCGCCTACGTTTTATATATCAAATTCACATCCAATTGCCGCTGTTGCGGAATGGACTTTCCAACGATCAAATATGTTTTTTGTTCGGCATTTTCGGATTAATGCTCTTTTTAACGCAGCAAGACGACGTTTGTCAGAGAGCAACTCTCTGCATTGGGCAAATGTATTCTTCATCATATTCTCCTTAAAATTGTTGTTCTAGTATAGCATCTTTTTATAAATTTTGCAAGCATTTTTTTTAAAATCTTCTATTCAAATCTTTAGGCTGCCCAAAGCCCAAAACGTCTTTCATTAGTGAGATTGCGCCATATGCACCCAGCAGCCAGCCGCCGGTTTTGACTATTGGTTTTTTACTCGCTGCGACTGTCATTATACCAAGCCCTAAAGGTATCACATTTGAAACCATTGAAATTCCGATACCTTTAAAATAGCCGATTGTTGAATTTATAAAACTTCGCCAATTTTGTTGTTCTTCAAGTCTGAAAACACCGTTTTTCATTTCAGCGTTAATTGCACTTGGCTGCGAAAGATACATTGTATTTGTTGCCGCTTTTATGCAGGCTTCTGCATCGCGGGTTTTTGAGTAACTGTCTGACTGAAGCAAGCCCATAATATGCGCGTCGTATCCAATCATACCCAACGCACCGACAGCTACGGTTTTTGCTAAATATTTACCGTAGTTGTTTTTTATACCATTTGTGCAGTTTGTGTAACCGGTCTTTAGTTTGGAAAAGATTTTCATTTGTTACGTCGCCCTATTTTTTATCAGACTTCTTGTCGTTTTTTACTTCAAATTCTTTTTCTACTGTCTGTCCGGACATTTTCAACAGGATATCAGACGCCATTAGTGAATCCTGACCGTAGCCGGAACTTGTATTTTGAATATTAGTTAATAGCTGAACTGTCAGAGCATCGCCGGTTGCCATTCTGGATTGAAGTGCTGCCATTGCGAGGAATTTAACTTTTGAATATGGGTCTTGAAGCATTTTGTTGATTAAAGCGTTGAGGGCTTTGTCATCTTTTCTTGTTTCGTCTTCTTCAAGACGTGCAACTACTTCTTTTGCACCCATAAATCGTAATTCTTTATCCTGACTGTTCAGGTAATTCTCAAGGTTTTTGATGTAATCGTCTGTTAATTGAACGATTTTACGTTTTTCTGTTTTCTTGGAATTGTCTATATTGTTGGTTGTATTCGTTGTTGTGTTAGTAACGTTTTTCACTTCTTCTTGCGGTTTTGCAAGCTGTTGGGTATAATAATTTGCCGGATAACTTTGAGCCGGAGCGGTTTGGTATGACGGCGCATTAACGTTATAAACCGGCGCATTTGCACCCGGCGGGGTAACTGAAGGGTTGAAGATTTGAATATTCACGCCGGAATAATTCGGGACCTGAACGGATTGCTGTTGCGGCTGTGCCGGTTGGAAATTTTGAGGCACTGCTTGAGGAACCTGTGGTTGAACAGGTTTGGTATATGTAGATGATACCGCTTGCGGTATTTGATTTTGTCCTACTACTGAATTTTGCATGAGATATAACCTTCTAAGAATATAAAGTGTTTTGTTTAGGAAAAATTGCTAAAGTTTAAAGAAATGTTAAATATAGCGTTACTTGACATTAATTGAAACATGTTACATAATGAGACTAGAAAGGATAGAGATTATGAACAAGAAAAACGTATTACCTTGCACAGGGGGGGGGGGNNGGGGGGGGGGGCGTGCTCAACAGGCCTTCACAATGGCGGAGATACTTTTATCTCTCACAATTATTGGCGTAGTCGCAGCAATAACGTTACCAAGTTTGACTGGCAACATTAACGAACGAACCTGGAATACGCAGAGAAAAGCGCTTTATGCAAGATTTTCGCAAGCCATTGCCCTAATGCCGGCACTGAATGGGTATGGTGTAGATAACCCGGATACAGCTGCCGAAACTTTCGTAACCGCTGGGCTTTCAAAGGTCCTTAAAATTAACAATATTTGCGATTATGAACATTTAGCAGATTGTGGAATTATTTCCAAACTCAATACTGTTAATGGGAATAAAATAAATTCGTTCCCAACAACATTTACGGACCTAAATCCAGAGATGACATCAGATAGCGCATTTACAAATACTAATGCTGCGGCTTTTGAAACCGTTAATGGCGAAAGCATTGCAATATTTTATAACCCAAAATGCGTCACAAGTATGAATGAAAGAGTTTCTTATAGGGTTCAGCCTAAAGTTTGTGCTAATTTTATTTATGATTTGAATGGTAGTAAAGGGCCGAATACAATGGGCAAAGATATAGGGGTTTTAACGGCGTTATACTCTAGTGATAGTGTAGTAGTAGCCCCTGTAATAAATAATAAAGAGGCTTTACACCATGTCTATTTCCAAGAAGGGGTTTCAGCCTGTAGGAAAATGGATGATGAATACCGTTTACCAAATTTTGAAGAATTAGTCTCTTTGTTTATTAACCACAAGTTGTACGATATTAATACCGGTCAACATTTATGGTCGTCCTCTGCAATTGAAGACGGTAAAGTAAAAGGCTTATTTACCAATGGTGGTCTGGCGGTCTTTGTTCAAGGATTTGGAGGCTCCACCCCGGCGGATAGGCTTGATGCTTATTGTGTGAAACGATAACTGTTAAAGGGCGCATTAAGCGCCCTTTATTACGTTTTTTTGCAAGGTTGATTTATCAAGGTATTAGTATATAATATTTCTATGTCTGATATTTTGGGCGAAAAAAATATATGTAAGAAATGCGGGAAGTGTTGTCGTTTAATTTATTCGTTGAAGTCGTATGAAGAACTATGTGCGGATGCGAAAGTTGGCGATAGTGTTGCTGTGAATTTCTTAAAACTGTTTTTGCCTTATGAGACGTTGGAAGATGTTTTAAAAATTGATTCTGATGCGGTAAATTCTATTATTGAGTATCATAAAAAGGCTTATGGCGAGGATACTGTAACTTATTTTTATCATTGTCGGTATATTGGAATTGATAACAGTTGTATGGTTTATGATATGCGTCCGAAATTTTGCCGTCAGTATCCGAAAAATGAGTTTATTATACTTCCGGAGGGTTGTTCTTACGAGGGGTATTCGTTTGTTCAGCGCGAAAAAGTTAAGGCAAAAGTCCGCAAGGCAAAAGAACAAATCCTTGATATTAAAGTTTTGCGTCTTAAAGCTACAGATAAAGGCACAATTGAACGTTTAAACAAAATGGAAAAAAAGTGTTTACAGTTTATAGAGCAGTATAAATTATTTGGCTCTGATGATTGGTAACTAGATTTTTGCCATTTCATTTTGAAGAAAATTCATTTTTTCGTTTGTTGTGGTTTCAAAATAAATTCTTAATAGAGGTTCAGTTCCGCTAGGACGTGCCAAAATCCAGCTTTCGCCGTCTTCAAAGAAGAGCTTAACGCCGTCTGTTAGGTCGGTTTTTGAAACTTTCAGGTTCCCAAGTGCACAAAGCGCTTTAACTTTTTCCAAAAATGGTTTTACTTCGTCGAAATTTTCGAGATGTTTGTCAACGCGGTCGTTGATGAACTCTTTGCCGATGAAGGCTTTTAAATCTTTTTGTAATTCAACGAGAGTTTTGTTTTCGTAAGCCATTGCCTCTAAGACAAGAAGATTTGCTAAAATACCGTCTTTTTCCGGGATGTGGTTTTGAATACTCAAGCCGCCGCTTTCTTCGCCTGCAATAATAGGATTGAATTTTCTCATCGCTTCTCCAACGTGTTTAAACCCAACGGCTGTTTCAATTAATTCTACCCCGAGTTTTTCGGCAAGAATGTTTAGCATAAGGCTTGCACCAACAGTTTTTACAAGCGCACCTTTGTAATTTTTATGTTTTTTAAGGTGAATTAACAAAATCGCGATGATTTCATTCGGTGTAACGTATTCGCCGTTTTCGTTTATCACACCGAAACGGTCGCCGTCGCCGTCGTTTGCAAATCCTACAGCGCATTTACAAAGTCCGATAAGTTCAGTCAAATATTTAGGTTTTGGTTCGGGCATACCACCGCCAAAATTTACATCATGGTGGAGGTGAAGAGACTCGAACTTTATACCGTGGGTTTCTAAAATTTTGTCAAAGTACCCTATTGTTGCGGAATATAGCCCATCGAAAATTATTTTACCGGCATGAGATTTGATTTTATCAAAATCAATAAGCGTTTCGAGATGTTTGAAATATTCCGGCGCAAAATCCACCACTTTGATTGAACCGTTAGGGCGGAAAGGTTTAATCTCTGCGCCAAGGTTTGCGGTAATTTTATCGGTAATTTCGCTAGTGGCAGGACCCGCGTAATCAGGTATGAACTTTAATCCGAGATATTCCGGCGGATTGTGTGATGCTGTAAACATCAACGCGCAGGCATGGAGTTCTTTCGCCTGAAACGCCAAGACAGGTGTCGGAATTACCCTATCACTTATTAAAACCTCAAACCCTAAGCCCTTTAAGATTTCTGCGGCTTCTTTTGCGAAAAAATCTGCCTTACGGCGCGGATCGTAGCCGATAATTATTTTTTTATCTGCTCCAAAGTCTTCATATACATATTTTGCGATAGCCAGAACCGCTATTCTAACATTTTCTTCCGTAAAAACTTTATCCGTTATGGCTCTCCAGCCGTCTGTACCGAATTTAATATCGCTTTTCATCTTGCCCTCGTTTCTGATTTCTATTATAATACAAATATGAAATCGTGCTTTAATTTTGATAATATTGAATATATAGCATATCTCGGTCCTGCCGGTTCATATACCGAAATGGCTGCTGATTATTTTGCCGATAAATATAATCTTCAGGGGCGCCCTGTTGAACAGAAAACTATTCGTCAGGTCGCGGAATTTGTTGATGATAACCCCAATACTCTTGGCGTTTTGCCGGTTGAAAACTCAATTGAGGGGGCTGTACGCGAAACTCTAGACAACTTAATCAAACTGAAAAATCCTAATATAAAAATTTTATCCGAAGTTATAATGCCGATTGAACACTGTTTGCTTGCGCGCACAACAGAATTTTACAGCATAACCGGCGGGATAATTTCGCACCCGCAAGCGCTTGCACAATGCCAAAATTTTATACATACCGAAATGCCTTACAGAATTGAGACAATTGAGTCTTCAAGTACGGCGGAGGCTGCAAGAAGTCTTGCTAACTATAATCTTACTTACGCCGCTATCGGAAGTAAAAAAACGGCAAGTCTTTACAGGTTAAATATTTTGCGTGAAAACATTAACGATGATAAATCCAATTGTACGCGTTTTATTCTCATAGGTGATTGCGAATCAACTTTTGTTAAAGGAATGCAGTCGTCTTTGGCTTTCTCGACCGAAAACAAACCCGGCGCATTGTTGGATGTTTTGGAAATTTTTAGAAATAACAATATTAATCTTTCATATATTTCTTCGCGTCCGTCAAAACATAAATTCGGCGAATATATTTTTATCGTGAACTTTGACGGGCATACAAGCACTAATCAAATTTTGAAAACCGTTGAAGAAATGAAAAAGAAGACAACTTTCTTTAGATTTTTAGGCTCATATCATATTGATGTAGCTAAATAGTGTCCCAAATTTTGGGGACTTGTGTAGTTGAAAAATTTTGCTATATTATTTATGTGTGCATTTTTGTTTTATTAAATTAGTCAGAAAGGTTTTTATGGCTAATTCTTTAATACCTTATTCCTTTATCCCTGGAACTAAGGCAATGGCTAGTGAAGTTAATGCAAACTTTATAGCTCTTGCCAAAGCCGTTGATGAAGGTAAAACATTTACCACAGAGGCAATAGAACAGTTTAATACAGAGTTTGAAGAACGTCTTGATGAGTCTTTGGATAGTAAACTTGAAGTCGGCTTGTCAAATTGTAAGAATATTTCTAATTGTATTTTGGAGATACCAGAACGTATAAATTACGAGATAAACAGCGCCGGACGTATTATTTTAAAAGCGGGTTCAGAAGTATATGTCTCAACAAATGGAACATTTGAAGCCGTTACTTTAAGTTCAGATACGGCAGAAGGCGCAGGTGGGTTGTGGACGACCGCCCATAATCGTTCCTTGTTCGTAGTATATGTACCAGATACAAACAGCGTGCAAGCGCATGCTTTGGACTATACGTATGCGCAAGCAACGGCTCCGACAACATTTTTGACAGGATATGCACTATGGTACAACACAGATACAAAAGTTATAAAAGCGACAATAGACAGCGGTGCGAACTGGCAAATCTGTTCTTTACCTATAATGATAGGTCGTCCGGGAGAATCAAATATCGGTTGGCGCGGGTATGTAGATAATGTGTTTAACGGAATGGGCTTTATTGCCAAACTGACATTTGTTTTGCCTGGTGTAAGAGCCTTATTTGCAGATGGAAGAAATTCCGATGGTACGCTAAAAAATAAGGAAGTTACAAGTAAGACTGTACAGATGAACAATCTTACAACGCAAACCTCACGGCTTGGACAATTAGAAGTTTCAAATAATTCTTTGGTTTTATATGGCTATGGTGTAACAAATTATTTTGAGCAAGAAACACCTCCAAGCGGTTTTGGACAACACGCAACTTGGTATAATATACGTGAAAATGAACTTTATAGCACTTCTGATAGCGGCGTAACCTGGAATAAGAAATATACAATAATACTTCCTAAATTAACAAAAAGTTCAACGACGGCATCAATTAGCGATATCGGTATGCCTTACGCATTAAAATTTGCCGATATAAATGATGTGCTAAACCGTACAGATATGCCTTTGCTAAAATCTTCAAATGGTTATACAAAACTCCCGAACGGTGTTCTTATTCAGTGGGGGATTAGAACAGCTGCAGGAGATAGTACGGGGGCTGCTGTAACATTCCCGGTACCTTTTTCGAGTACAAATTATGTAGTAACCGTTAATCCTCTTGTCGATACATCAGAGCAAAACTGTGTTATGGGAAAAACCACTACAACATTTCGGGTTAATAGCCATGGTCATGGTGGTTCAACTTTTTATAATGCAAATCTTGTCAATTGGCTTGCAATTGGATATTAGAAAGGAGAAAAAATGGAATTTGAAATAGGACAAATTTTTGAGGGGATGTATCCGCCGGAAGCGGCAGAGTGGTGTAACGACAGAGTCGATTGTTATATCGCTGAAATAGACGCAGTTGAGGGTATCCGCCGTTTTGAGATCAAAGAAATTTTGGCGCCCGATGAAGAGGAAGTTAAACAGCGCGAAATTGAAACAATTAAAGCGCAGCTTGAAGAAATTGATTTAAAAAGTATTCGGGCATTGCGTGCCGGAGAAACCGAATATATTGAATTATATGAATCGGAAGCAACGGCGCTAAGAGCAAGGCTTGAAGAGCTGGAATAACTCTTGTAAGGACGCTTAATTTTAATTAAGCGTCCTTACTTTCTACGGGTGTTAATATTGCCATTTCGCAATTTTTACAATCAAATTTTAACGGGAATTTTACGCCCTTTTCGTCCTCAAGAAATAGTTTTGTCGGAGCTTGGCACATATCAAATGCATATTTTAGGCAATGTTTCGTACGCATCAGTTCAACCTGTCTGCAAGGTTGTTCTCGCTCAAATGCCGGCTCCTGGATTTCACAATAGTGGTCAAGATAGAATTTCTTTGCGCTCTCGTTTAAAACGTTTGCGCGATAATCCATTTCCTGCAATGGGAAAATAGTTTCCTTAATACCATTTTGGATTTTGCGCGGGTAGTTTTTCAATCTTTCTTCCATAAGTTTTTCAAATGCCCTGCGACGGTATTCATTTATTGCTGAAACCGGCATGAATGGCAGGTCACAAGTCACATTAAGGTGCTGAATTTCAAAATCCGACTCACCGGTTTTCTTTATCTGTGCGATAAAAGTTTCGTTTGCCCTTTGTTGGTTTTGAGGCACTTCACCTTGCGGAAAATCAATTTTGACACGATTTTTGTCTTCGTCCGTAAGAGTAATGCCCTCCGGTGAAATCTCAATATTAACACCGATTTTACGGCTGAATTTTGCGTTTTCGATTTCTTTTTCGTATTTTGCGTCAAAATTCCGGTAGATTATGTCGCCGACTTTTATTGCAGGCATACGGTTCGGGAAGATTTTTCGTCCGGCGGTTTTGTTTACTTTGAACCCCTGAAGGTCTTCGCGCATAAAACATAAGCCGTCCTGCGGGTTTAAGTCTGCCGGGGCGTCGAGTTCAAAGAAATCCTTGCCAATAGTTTTTACTTTGCCTAATTTCTCGCCTATTGATTTTGGGGTTTCAAAATTGAAACATCTTTCGCGTTTATCAAGGAAATATTCTGTAAATCCGCGGTTGAAACTTTTTTCTAATATCGGCTGAAAATCTGTGATTACCTTGCCGGAGGAGCTTTTTGAAGAATATTTGTCAAGTTCTCGGCGGTAATAGCTTACGACTGTTTTTATGTAGGTTTCGTCTTTTAAACGACCCTCAATTTTGAAAGATTTTACGCCGATGTCGCAAAGTTTTTTCAGTTGTTTTGACGCATTAAAATCTTTTAGGGATAAAAGATGTTTGTTTTTAGCGATTACGTTGCCGTGTTCGTCTATTAAAGAATACTTTTTGCGGCACGGTTGTGCGCATTCACCCCTGTTTGCGGAACGTCCGCCTATATATTGGCTTAAGTAGCACTGTCCGCTGTAGCTTACGCACAGCGCTCCGTGGACAAAAACTTCGATTTCTGTGTGTTTTAATGTTTTTGTAATTTTTTCGATTTGCGTTAACGAAAGTTCGCGGGCAAGAATTATTCTTTTAAGTCCCAGTTCTTTAAAAAAAGTGACTTTATCAAGGTCGCGGTTGTTGCATTGAGTGCTTGCGTGGAGTGGAATAGGCGGAAGCTCGCCGTTTTTTGCAAGCTCTAAAATTCCAAAATCCTGAATAATAAGCGCGTCAACGCCGATTTCGTAAAGTTTTTGTATAAGTTCTTTTGCCTCTTTGAGTTCGCTGTCGGAGAGGATTGTGTTTAAGGTTACAAAGACTTTGACATAAAATTTATGTGCATAATCAACGATTTCTTTGATGTCTTCGATAGAATTTGGAGCATTCTTCCGTGCGCCAAAATTGGATGCGCCGATGTAAATTGCGTCAGCGCCGCAGTTTATGGCAGTGAATGCGGTTTGTTTATTTTTTGCCGGTGCTAAAAGTTCTGTTTTCATTGTATTACCCGGGCCCGGCGAGAGTCGAACTCGCGATCTCCGGTTTAGGAAACCGTTGCTCTATCCTACTGAGCTACGAGCCCATAATTTGTGCCTGACGGGAGTCAAACCCGTGACCTTTGGCTTCGGAGACCAACACTCTATTCAACTGAGCTACAGGCACATTTATTTCTTTATTCTACAACATAACCGGCAAAAGGCAAGATACATTATTTTACACTTTTTAATAAGATTACTATTGACCGGTTGGGCTAAAAGTGTTATAATAAAAACGGTATTATTTATTACGAGGGTATATTAAAGATGAAAAACATTTTCTCAAAAGCGTTTGGCGCGTTCACCATGGCTGAAATTCTTTTGTCATTAACAATTATTGGTGTTGTCGCTGCCATTACATTACCGTCTTTGACCGGTAATATTAATGAAAGAACCTGGGCTACTCAAAAGAAAGCTCTTTATGCACGTATGTCACAAGCTATTCCGTTGTTAGATTCTGTTAACAACTATGATGATGCTGAATCTTTCATTGCTGGTGCTTTAAATACAGTTACTAAAATTAACAACGTTTGTTCTCAGGCAAATATTGAAGATTGTGGTATTAACAAAGACTTATTCGCAAGACTTGCTGACGGTACTACTTCTACATTCCCTGAAACTTGGTCTGATTTAGGTATCGGTGTTCAGTTCTCATTCCAATCTGCATCTGGTGATACTTCTGAACAAACTGCATCTAAAATGACTGATGCTAACAAAGCTCAAGTTGCTGCATTTGAAACTGGTAACGGTGAATCAATCGTATTGTTCTATAACCCTGATTGTACACCTGACCAAGAACAAGCTCCTAACAGCATAGTTGGTTCTACAAATGCTATTGATATGTTCAACCACGTTTGCTTGAACATGATTTATGACTTGAACTCTAACAAAGGTCCTAACTCAGTTGGTAAAGATATTGGCTTTATGACAGTATTCTATCCGGTTGACTCTACAGTAGTTGCTCCAAACCCATTCGTTCAAACTACAACATTATCTGATACAGTTGCTTGTGATTCTGAATACAGAATCCCTAACAGATTTGAAGCTGCTGCAATGTCTTTGAATGCTAACTTGATTAAATCTGGCGGTGAAGGTCCTTACTTAACATCTTCAAAAGGTGCTACAAGTGCCAATACTTACACTTACTGGCAAGGTAAAATCGCTAGTAACAAAGTTCCGGCTTACACTGAAGCTGGCAGCGTTACAGCTGGTTTCACCCGTTGCGTAAAACGTTAATATTTTAACTTAATATTAAAAGCCGGTTCGAAAAGAGCCGGCTTTTTTGATTTCTTATTTACAAATATTAATTAATGGTGTAAAATCTTAACAAGAGGAAGATTATGGTAAAATCTTGCGAGAAGAATAGAAAAGATATTTTGAAAATAATTTCTCTGCTTACGGATAGAGAGGCTGGTGAGGCTTTGGCGGCTATAAAATCCCTGTCTGATGATTTGAGGGAAAGAAATTGCACGGAATTAAACTCTGAATGTATGAGTTTAATGGGGTTCGCTAATTATCTTGCCGATAAAAACAATTTTAAATCTTCGCTTGAAACCATTAATGAGGCGGCTTTTCTTGCTGATTACGCTAATAACAAGTCCGCAAAACTTCTGAATGAATTTGTTTTGGGAGAATTGAACTTTGGCGAGGGAGATTCGAAAGTCGCGCTGAAACACTATTTGAATGCAAAGGAACTCTCAACCGAAAAAAATATTGAATACGATATTTCTGATATGTTGACTATTCGTATAAGCCAAATTAATAACGGGCTTGATTTTTCTCACCCGGTAAAAGCTGATCCGCTTGTTTCGCTTGTCAGAATAGGGCGTTCTATTACCGCGCTGACGGATATCAAAGTTCTTTTAAAAGTCATTGCTGAAGAAACAAAAAATGCTATTCAGGCTGATCGTTGTACGGTTTTCTTGTGGGATAAGGAAACGGACGAACTTTGGTCCATGGTTGCGCTGGGGATGGACAGCGAGGAAATTCGTTTCCCTGCAAGCAAAGGTTTAGCGGGTTATGTCGCTAAGACCGGTGAAAGTATTAATATTAAAGATGCCTATAATGACTCACGTTTTAACCCGGAAGTTGATTTGAAGACGGGATATAAAACAAATACGATTTTATGTTTGCCGATTAAGAATAATAATCAGGAAATTATCGGTGTATTTCAGGTCTTGAATAAACTCAAAGGTTGTTTTACGAAGAGTGATGAGGATTTGCTTGTCGCAATCGGAGGAAGTGCGAGTATTGCGCTTGAGAATGCCCAATTATTTGCGCAACAGGAACAGCTTTATAAAGAACAAAAAGAACTTTTTGAAAGTTTTATTGATACGCTTGCGGCATCTGTCGATGCGCGTGATAAGATTACGGCAGGTCATTCGCTGCGTGTAAAACTTTATTCTGTACTGATTGCGCGCAAAATGGAGCTTTCCGATAAAGATGTCAGCCTTATTGAAAAAGCGGCAATTCTTCACGATATCGGCAAAATCGGTATTATGGATTCCGTTTTGCAGAAAGAAGGTAAACTTACGCCGGAAGAATATGCGCATATCCAAGAGCACGCAAGGATTACGCACGACATTTTGGATAAAATCCACATGTCAAAAGACTTCAAAATTATTACTGAAATCGCTTGTTCGCACCACGAAAAATATAACGGAATGGGCTACTACCGCGGACTTAAAGGTGAAGAAATTCCTCTTGGAGGAAGAGTTTTGGCGGTCGCGGATGTCTTTGATGCGATTACTTCAAAACGTCACTATCGTGACAGAATGCCAATCGGCAACGTAATTAATATCCTGTTGAAGGATTCCGGAACCCATTTTGATAAATCAATCGTGGATGTGTTCCTTGCAATTCCGCTTGTGGAATTAATTCAGGTATTCTTGAGCGAAAGCCCTGAAAAAATGCTTTTAGCAAAAGATTTAAAAGTTTTGAGTGATAGCTGTTTGCTAGACGTGTATAACGCGCTCAATGCTGAAAAACCTACCAAAAAACAACAAAAATTGATTGAGGTTTTTGAGTTTTATTATGCGTGTAAAAATGGAGCTGGGGAAGAATGAAGAAACTTTTAGCGTTAAGTTTAATATTTCTCACCGCAGTGCCTGCGTTTGCTGAGGATTTATATTCCCAGTTAAGACTTGTTGACCCTGTAATGCAGAATGTTCTTAATCTTACGCAGGAGCCTCCGAAAAAAGTAACAATCAGCTATGACAGTCCGTTTGCACTCTATAATATAGCGTTTGAACGCTTTAAAAACAGCAACACAAAACCTGCTTATGATGATTTTAAAAACCTTTTTGAAAATGCGGGAGCAAACGACTATTTTTATATGAAAATGGCGGAAGAAATGGCAAATATCGGCTTTTTCTCTCTGTCCGAACTCGCGATGAGTAAAATTAAAGAAAAAGAAATTGCCAATATTGTTGTCGAGGATATCAAACACTATTATTTCCCCGCACAACAAATGCGTCTGAAAAAAGAACTTTATCTCGCAGAACTCTATTCAAATATTGTTTATAACGAACAATCTTCAGAAGTTATTAATGAGCTTAACCAAGCCGACACTTCTGTTGACGGTGCGGATTATGCCGCATATCTTCAAGCGTTTGCGTTCGTTAAAAATAATGATTTTGCCAAGGCTTATCCTTACATAGAAAAAGCAGTCAGCCTTAACCCTGAAAATATCAATTATCAAGCATTGCAGGTTGAAATTCTCGCAGAAACAAACCAGCCAAAAGATGCACTTAAAGTCATCAATAAGCTGAAAAAACAACAGATTTATTCCATAACGTTTACGAATAAAATTAATTCTTTGCAGGAATACGTTCTCTATAAACTTGCAAAAAAAGAGTCTGTGAAAAATTACCACCTGGGTTATTACTATTACTGGGAAAAAGCCTATGAAAAAGCAATCAGAACTCTTTTAGGCATAGAAAAGAAAAATAAAGATGTCAATGCACTCTTGGCTCGGATTTATTATGATTCCCAGGATTTTGATAAAGCCTTTGGGTTTGCATCAAAAGCCAAAACCTCTCCAATTGCAAATGAAGTCTTGGGCGATTATTATTGCGACAAAGAGGATTACACATCTGCAGTGAAATATTATTTAAAAGCCTGCGGTATGGATAAAAAACAATTGAAATATCGCGAAAAACTTGCACAGGCTTATCTTGCACTCGGCGAGGCAGCAAAAGCCAAAAATTTATTTGAAAGCGTTATAATGGCGTCTAACAACGCATATCTTTCGTACTATAACCTTGCCAAACTTGACAGTGCACGGGAAATTCCGTATTTGCGCAAATCTGTTGCGATAAATATGATGTTCCTTGACGGCTGGCTTGCGCTTGCGGATTCGGAAATGAAAAAAGAAAATCTTGACAGTGCAGGCAAGTACTTAAAAATAGTAAAATCTATTGACGAAAACAACTTTAAATACTATTATTATTTAGGGTTATTATGTAATAAAGAGGGTCGCAAAAGCGATGCCGAGCAGAATTTTCAAAAATCTCTGCTGTTAAATCCTGAGTTTAAACCGGCAAAAGAGGCGTTGAATATATGAAGTTGAATATTTTAATCGTTGAAGACCATGAACTTACTCGTTTTGGCTTAAAAACTACCTTTGAGGGTGTAGATTATGTGGAATCAATTTTTGAGGCAGAGTCTGCCGAAAAAGCGCTTGAGATTTTTGATGCAAATGAAATTGATGTAATCATTATGGACTTGGGCTTGCCCGGAATGAACGGTATTGAGGCAACGCAGAAAATTCGTTCACGCAAAAAAGATGTTAAAGTTATTATGCTTACATCCCACAACGACGAAAAAGAAGTTATCAGCAGCCTTAAAGCAGGCGCCAACGCTTATTGTTCAAAAGAAATTAATCCTCAAAGACTTATTACTGTAGTTCAATCCGTTGCAGACGGCGCGGCGTGGTTTGACCCGAGCATTGCACACATTGTACTGAAAGCAAGCTGTCAGGCACAGGTTCAGGACGATAATTCCGCAGATAATGCTAAAAAATATGACCTCACAGCCCGTGAGTCACAAATCCTTAAACTTATGACCGAGGGCTACAGCAACATGGAGATCGCTCAAATCCTTGTTATAAGCATAAATACAACAAAAGCTCACGTTGCAAATATTTTACAGAAACTGGAAGTTGATGACCGCTTGCAAGCGGCGTTAAAAGCGTTAAAAAATAAAATTGTTTAAATGGTATTATGGCAAAAGTTTTACTTGTTGATGATAACTCAAAATACTTAAAAGATGCGCTGCCGTTTTACGGTTATGAAGTTGTTTGTGCCTCTGACGGTGTTCAAGCATTAAAAACACTTGCAAAAAATTTTGATTTTGATATTATACTTTTAGACGTAATGATGCCGAATATGAACGGGTGGGAAACACTTCGCAGTATCAGGCAAAATTCATTGACAGAACACTTGCCGGTAATAATGCTCACAGCCGTAAATGATGAGCAAAAAATGGTTCTGGGGCTGAAAAACGGAGCCGATGATTACATAGTAAAACCCTTTATGCTCCCAAATCTTCTTGCCAGAATGGAAGCAGTTATGAGACGCTCAAGACCTAGAGCCGGTAATGTCAAAAATTTCGCTGTTGAAAATTTGACAAATAAAGAAAAAGAAGTTCTCTCAATGCTCGCAAAAGGCGCCAATAATAAAGAAATAGCTGACAAAATGGTTGTCAAAGAGGTTACAGTTAAAACACATTTGAATTCTATATATAAAAAACTTAATGTAACTAATAGAACACAGGCTATTTTAGTTGCTATGAATACAGATTTATAAAGGAGAAATTTTAAATGATAGATTATACAAGAGAAGAATTAGTTGAATTGTTGAGAAAGAATCCTGACAAGTTTAACGAATGGAAAGCTGAACAGGAGGAAGAAATTAATTTAAGTGAAATGGACTTTTCAGGTCTTAACCTTAACGAAGTGGATTTCAGCGATGTAAACCTTAATTCAAGCTCATTTGCGGATTGCAGTCTGTCATTGATTAATTTTACGAACACAGATTTGACCTCTGTGGATTTTACGCGTTCGCATATTATCGAATGTGATTTCTCCGAAAGTTTGATGACCGGAACCGATTGCAGCTACTCTGTTTTGAGCTATTGTAATTTCACTGATACCGACCTTGCAGGTTGTATATTCTCTGAAGCAGACTTGAGTAATTCAGATTTTTCTTCATCAGTGAACCTTCACGCATCAAGATTTGATGAAGATACAATTTGGCCGGATCCTGAATATTTACCTGAAGATTTTGATGCGGTATATAGCAAAGACCTTTCCTCCCTTGAAGATGAAGATGATGCAGTAATTTCAGATTACTAGCAAATTTATTTTTTTACAGGTTTTATCTTGTTTATGATTCAACCAATTCAAAATTATAATGTGCCCAAACGTCAGATTGGGTTTAGAGGGAATTTAAATAAGTCTTTATGCCAGGATATCTGGGCTGGCGAGACGTTAAAACAAGGCGTTGCCATTAGATTGAAAATGCTTGCGGATACTTTTGAAAAAACATTAGCAGCATCAAATTTTAAACGCAAAGATTTGACGATTGTCGGTTCTATGGCAAATTATAATTATGGGAAAGCCTCTGATATTGATTTGCATTTGGTTACTGACTTCTCGGAATATCCTGCAGATAGAAAATTCTTAACAGATTACTTTAATTCTAAACGCGATATGTTCAACTATACAAATAGTTTTAATATTTTCGGACATCCGGTAGAAGTTAGTGTAGAAGACGCGGCGTCTAAAACTTATTCAAAGGGAAGATATTCTTTGATGAGTGATGAGTGGATAAAAAAGCCCGTTTTTGATGAAAAACTTGAGTTGCCTGACGTAACAAGCTCACAAACATATTTAGACTTAAAAAAGTCACTTGATGAATGTTTGGCTAAAAATGATTTTAAAAGTATAACCCCTTTATTTCAGCAAATTTATGCGCTTCGCCAAAGCGGGCTGGCTCAAGGCGGAGAGTTTTCTATGGGAAATTCAATCTTCAGGCAGCTGCGTAATGAGGGTTATCTGAAAAAATTAATTGATTTGTCTTATAACGCGCTCAATAATTTAATTTCTTTGAAATAACTTGATTAATGTAACAAAATTATTAAGTATTTGTTATCGTGTCTAAGGTAGATTAAAATAATATCGGGAGAGTTTGTCTTCAATGACAGGTGACGAATGAGTACTCAAAGCGCTAATGTAACAAATTCACATGATTTATCTTATCAGTACGACTGGTTTCAAAAAACATTTCCTCCGGTCGTACAGGGGGTTTTTGACGATTTTTTTGCCGAAGACTTCACGTTTACCCTTTTCGGTGTGTGCAAAAATGTCAACACGCTTGCCGATAAAGATTCATATTTCGTCACTAAAGTCAAAATTGATAAGCAGCACGACCTGTTTTTCAGAATGTCGGAAACCGCTATCGGGCTTGTTTTGGATAAGGTTTTAGGTAAGTCCAACAAGGCAATGGATTTGAGCAAACTGACAGAGCTTGAAACCAAAATTATTACAACATTTAATGATTGTATGTACCGTGCGGTTTTGGGATTTTTGAAACCAGCCCCGCCAACATTGACAAGAACAAATTTTGATGTCGTATACTTGGGCTTTATTCTGACGGACCGCTCGACAGGCAGGTCCGGCAGATTTGTCGTAACCCTCCCTGATGTCCTGGTTGAACCGGAACAAATTCCGATTAGTGAAACTTTCCCTGTCGATCAGTTTGAAAAAAGTCCTATTCCGGTTTCGCTTGAGGTCGGAAAAACCGTCTTCACCCTGCACGATTTAAAACACCTTGAAGTTGAGGATATGGTCGTTTTTGAATCCAGCAGCACAGATAAAATGAGATTAAAATTCCGTGATTATGAGGCGGATGTGTTATTGAAACCTAACTTGAGTTTGGTTGTACCTATTGATAATGATGGAGGTTCTGAGGTGTCAGAAAAAGATATAAATATTTGGGATAGTATTGAAGTTGAAATGGTCGCGAATTTCGATGCTGTTGATATTACGCTTGGCGAATTGAAAAAAATTCAGGCGGGTATGGTTGTGGATTTGACTTCAATTTATCAGAACAGAGTGACCCTAACCGTTGAGGATAAGCCTATTGCATCAGGTGAGCTTGTTATTGTTAACGACAAGTACGGGGTTAAGATTACGGAGGTTCATGCTCCTAAGGCGCCGGTAGAAAGCTATGTTTCACAGCAGGCAGGTACGCAGGCGGCAGCGGAAAATGTCGGCGAAACCCTTGATATGCCTGATGTACCGGGTGTTGAAGCAAGTGCCGGCGGCGGTGATGATGAAGAATTTGATTACAGCGACTTTGATCTTGAGGAGGATATTTAGTGACTTCTTACCTTTTAACTTTTACTGTTTATACGACGGCAATGGTTGGCGCAATTTTCCTTGCGTTATTTGTGTATAAAAAGTTTTCTGTTACACAAAGCCGGATTTCAACCTCTAAATTCTTAGAAATTGAGGACTGTATTAATCTCGGCGTTCGTAAACAATTGTATGTTGTAAGAGCCGGCAGTGAAAAGTTTTTGGTCGCGTCTGACGCTGAAAGAACAACTTTCCTTTCTAAATTAAATGCGGATGAAGAACGACCGATGGTTAATAATGCCAGAAATATTGAATTTGATATGGCAAATTTGTACTCCAAGGATGAAGAGATTGTTAGAAAAGATGCAACGGCTATTTTAAGAAATATAATTAGTACCGGAGAGAGAAAAAATGGATAGTGTTATCAAAGATATAAATCCTGTTTTACAGTTACTTGTTGTAATGACGGTATTTTCACTAATTCCGTTTGTTTTCTGCTGTATGACAAGTTTTTTGCGGTTTGCGATTGTGTTTTCAATGCTGAAAACCGCAATGGGTACACAGCAGGTTCCGCCAAGTATTGTAATTATCGGGCTTTCTATGGTTTTGACATTTTATACAATGGGGGCAACCTTTCAAAAAATGTATGAAATGGGCTCTGTTCCGTATCAACAGAGTCAGAACATAGTTGAGGCGATAAACGAGGGTTCCAAGCCGCTTAAAGAGTTTATGATGAAGCAGACGAGGGAAAGCGATTTGGCGTTTTTTGTTGAACTTTCGCAGAAAACTCCGCCAAAAAGCCCTGAAGAAATCACGATTTGGCAGGTCGCACCGGCTTATATTATGAGTGAACTCAAAACGGCATTTGAAATCGGGTTTATAATTTTTGTACCTTTCATTGTGTTAGACCTTGTTGTTGCAAACATTTTGCTGGCACTGGGGATGTTCATGCTGTCGCCAACAATCATTTCGCTGCCGTTCAAGCTGTTGATATTTATTGCCGTTGACGGTTGGGGATTAATTGTTCAGGGGCTTGTAACAAGTTATAATTAGAGCACGGAGGGTTGAAATATGGAACTTATGGTTGAATATTTAGCAAAAGGCTTTTTGGTCATGCTTTCTATATCTATGCCTTGCGTTTTGGTCGCAGCGGGAATTGGTCTTGTGGTCGGTATTTTGCAGGCTGTTACACAGGTTCAGGAACAAACTATCGCTGCCGCGCCGAAAATCTTGGGGGTATTTTTAGTTATTATTATCGGCGGATATGCGTTTATGAATAGTTTGAGCAACTTTTTTATTCAGGGCGTGGGACTTGCATTTAACGTGCTGCCTAAAAATGACAGCTTTGTGCTTTCATCCGATTATTACAAGTACACAACGCCGTTTCAGGGCGAAATGGATGCTGATAAATTCAAAAATGTTCCTGATATAAACGAGATTATGAAAAATCCGGGTAAGGTTCCTTATATTGATAATTACGAAAAGGCGAAATATTACCCGTCACGCAGAACTCCTATGCCGCGTCCTAATTTGATTGAAACCAATCAAATTATAAGAGGTCAATAGGCGGCTTATGAACGGGTTCGATTTTTTGACAGAATTAGTTAAAATTTTTCCGGAGCTGGACAAATGTTTGGTTGCGGGAATTTTGATATTTTCACGCTTACTTGGTTTTGCTCGCTGGGCGCCGATTTTGAACAGAAAAGAAATTCCCGGAATGGTAAAACTTTGTCTTGTATTTATTTTAACTATTGTGATTACAATGGTGGCAAAACCATCTGGTGAACTGTTGAAAGATTCGCTACTGTTGTCGATTGTTTTAAACTTTGTTGTAGGCGGGCTTTTGGGCTATGTCGCGCAGGTTATACTTATTGCAATTGAAGCGGGGGCTGATATGATTAATATGCAAATGGGTTTATCTTCCGCAATGGTGCTTGACCCGACTACATCAAGTCAGGTTTCGATTTTGGGGAAATGTTTTTCGCTTCTGGCACTGTGTATTTTTATTCATATCGGCGGGTTTTATTGGATGATGAACGCGTTTATGAAAAGTATGGAGGTATTTCCGATTTACGCGGTTTCTATTCCGCTGGAGAAGATTGTAAATCTCGATTATTTGGTCAAAATTACGTCAAATGTTCTTTATATGGGGCTGCAATTGGCATCACCTGTGCTGTTGGCAACGCTTGGACAAGATATTATTCTGGGTGTAATCTCCAAGACCGCGCCACAGGTAAACGTTTTCCAATTAAGTTTCCTGTTTAAACCTGTTTTGGGCGCGGCGATAATGGTTTGGATTTTGCCGATGCTTTTTAACGTAATTCAGGATTATCTGACGTCATACAGCTCAATTTTTTAATGTAGCGCAAATAAGGATTATTGACATATACATCATTATGTTGCGCGATAAAAGCAGACGGAAATAGAAACTTTCTGCGTTGTCTTTGACCACTTGTTCCCAGTTATCAAGCGGAAAGTTTAATTTGTTTATTTGCGGCAGGACGGTTTTATCCGTGTTGAATTGGCGTAATTCTTTGAAAAGCCAAACTATATAAGGCAAAGTCACAAACCCCGCCAGATAGAACCAATTATGGGTTAGAATTGCCAGTGCCGCAAGTGCAATAAATCCGACTGTAAAAAATCCGCCCAAAAGCCAAAGGGCTTTATTTTTGTCGCCGATGCGGCAAGCGAGGGTTTTCTTGTGCGAAATCATATCGCCATCGTAATCAAGAAGTGTATGGGTATAAAGAAATTGTTCCGAAAACATAACACTTGCAAGTGAAAGGATTAGGACTTCCCACGAAAAGTTTCCGGTCATTACGTAATAAGTTCCCTCGAACATCAATGGACCATATACAATCCCGACAGCGAGTTCGCTGCAGCCAATGAGTGAACATTTTTGATAAAAAAGTACTGCGGCAGCGCCTATTGCCATAAGCCACCAAACGTGCGGACCGCTTAGAAAAAACAGCGTTACGCCGATTAGTGCCGCTATTGAACAAAGGATTATTATTGCTATGCCGATTTGTTTGTGGCTTATGATGTTTTGACAAATAAGTCTGCATTTACCCTTTTGAACGGTGTTATGGAAATTCTGGTCACGCATAATGATTTTGTAATCCAGATAATCATCAACAAGGTTTGTTGCGAGGTGTGCAAGTTCTATGCCGATGCCGGCAAGAAGTCCAAGCCAAACGTTACCGCCCATTTTTAACCCGTAGACAAAAACAACCGCCCACGACATTACAGTTATAGGAATTGAATATGCCCTGACGCACTCTAACCAGTCTTTGACAGTGCTCATTTCAAAAGCCCTTCTTTGCTTTTGACGGCTTCATAACTCGCGCCTGCCTCTAAAATTTCTTCTGCACTCATACCAAAAAGCGTTATAAGATTATCTGCATCACGGTGGTTTTCTTCTAAAAGTTTTACAACCGTTTTCACGGCATCCTCACGGCTAAGGCTTGAAAACCGGTCATAAATCCCAAGTTGAAAACTCCTTTTCTTAGCTTTACCCATTGTTTTTCTCCTATTCGTCACGATGTTTGTAAAATGCCTCTACTGGTCGGTAAGAGTTTTCTCCAGTGCTAGAAGTCCTGCTCCAATCATTCCGGAATAGTTCCCTGTCGTTGCGTGGCGAACTTTTAACGGCTGGGTTACGATTTCTTTGTTTACTTCGCGCTCTAAATATTCCGCGTCCAAAAAGTCCCCGAGCGAACCTGAAAGCACGATAACATCCGGGTCGAAAAGGTTTGCTAAGCCAATTAAACCCGCTAAAACATCGTTTTGCCAACGGTTAATGATGTCGGTCATTTTGCCCTCTATAACGTCATAAGTCGTAATATTAGGGTTCCCGCTCATTTCCTCGGCGGTAATTTTTAGCCCGGTGCCGGAGGTGTAAATTTCAAAACAGTCCCAGGCGCCGCAGGTGCATTTGCGGTGTTTGTCAGTGCGTAATTTAAAGTGCATTTCGCCTGCGGCGCCGCTTTTGCCCTTATAAAGTTTGTTATTTACAATAATACCGCCGCCTACTCCTGTTCCAAATGTCAGCATTATTGAGTACGGCATACCTTTTGATGCTCCGATTACGTGTTCAGCCCACGCTGCTGCGTTGGCGTCGTTTTCTACAAAAACACGTTTCTTTGAAAGTGATTGGAAATCCATTGACGGGTAGTCTGCAGCAATGTTTCCTGTTGAACCTAAAATCCCTGTGTTTTCATTGTTTACGGCGCCGCACGTTGAAACCCCGATGATATCAACTTTGTCCTCGTGCTTTCTGATAATTTCTTCAAACGCTGCTCTTATTTCACCAAAAGTTTTTGGAGTCGGACGTTTTTCAATATCAGCGATGATTTCGCCGTTTTCGTTGATGATTGTGTTATAAATTTTTGTTCCGCCAATATCAATAACCAATGCTGTTTTCATTATATCCCTCTATTTTGCACAAATCTTTTTGTAATAAGCTGCGGGCGTGTTATTGCCGAACCTATTACCACGCAGTGAGCGCCCAGGCTGAACGCCTCCTGAACCTGTTCAGGTGTCCAAATTCTTCCCTCAAGCACAACTGGTGCCTTTACGTTTTTGACAAGTTTTTCCAATAACTCAAAATCCGGTCCGTCACCCTCATTCGGTGAGTTTTGTGTATATCCCGAAAGCGTTGTGGAAATTATATCCGCTCCGGCTTTCTCCGCCAATATTCCCTCTTCAAGCGTTGAAATATCCGCCATCGCAAGCCGCTGATTTATGTGAATATATTTGATTATTTCCTCAATTGTGCAGCCCTCGTGAGGACGCTGGGTTCCGTCAAATGCAACAATATCTGCGCCAGCTTTGATAAGCTCCAGTGTATCCTTAATTGACGGCGTTATATAAACAATCTCTTTCCAGTTCGCAGGGATTACAGCTGGTTTTGTAAGCCCGATTACAGGCAGGTCAAAAAGCCCTTTTGCATTTCTTACATCACGCGCTCCTGCGACACGAAGTCCGCCGGCTCCGCCTTTTACAACGGATTTCATCATCGCAATCATACACATCTCATTGTAAAACGGCTCGTTTGGCATCGCCTGACAGGACACAACAACTTTATTTTTCAAACGATTAATAATACCCATTCATAAATTATAATCCAAAAATTTTTGTTTGCGTTATAATATTGTTAATTGTAAAGGAAGTTTTTATGAAAAAAAGTTTTGTTGAATATCCGTACCTGACAGAGAATGTAGAGGTTTATGAACGCGAGAACGGGCATAAAATTATTCTTGCGCACAAAGAGGGTGAACTCGTTAACGTTTCTAGCTGGGTAAAAACAGGTTCTATTAACGAGGATGACTCTAATAACGGGATTTCACACTTCCTTGAACACCTTATGTTCAAGGGCACAGAAAGATTTAAGGTTGGAGAATTTGACAGAATTTTAGAGGCAAAAGGCGGAATTGTAAACGCGGCGACCTGGAAAGATTACACATTCTATTATGTAACGCTTCCAAAAGGTGAGAATGATGAAAACCTTTATCTGGCAATTGATTTGCACGCAGATATGATGACCGGTGCGATTTTGCCTGATGTTGAAATTGGCGCACCGTTTGATTTGAACGACGCTGCCGTTACAGACAAGCGCGAACGCCACGTTGTAATCGAAGAAATCAGAATGCGCAAAGACCAAAACTGGACAAAGGTTTATAATGCTTGCAATTACAATATGTATACGCAGCATCCGTACAAGCGTGATGTTATCGGAACGCCTGAAATTATTTCGCAGGTGACCAGAGCGCAAATCATGGATTATTACAAAACCCACTACACGCCTGAAAATATTACGACTATTGTTGTCGGCGATTTTGACAAAGAAAAAGTTCTTGCAGCGGTTGAAAAAGGTTTTGACTTTAGCGGTACGAAAAAAGCTCCGCAGCGCGAAAACGTAATTGATACGCCGGTTTGTGAAACAAAAGTCGTTGAAAATACGACAAATGCAAACACCGGATATGTAATGTTCGGGTTCCTCGGTCCGAAAGCGCGCGAGCTGAAAGACAATATTGCGCTTGATTTAATCAGTATTATTCTCGGCGAGGGTACAAGTTCAAGACTTTATCAAAACTTAATTGAAAAAGTTGCGGAACCTGTTGTTAATTATGCGGATTCAACGCACTATCAGTTTAAAGACGGAAATAATTTCTTTATTCAGGCGAACTTCCGCCCTGAAAAGAAAGACACTGTTATCGAAATGATTAAGGCAGAACTCGCTAAACTTTTGAGTGAAAAAATTACGGCAGAAGAATTGATGAAAGCCAAGAAGAAAACGAAATCCCGTTTTGCAGAAAACGCTGAAACCGTAAGCGAAATTGGCGAAACAATCGGTTATTATATGACAGTTTGCGGAGATTTAAAACTCGTAGAAGAGTATTTGCGTGACCTTGAAAATATCACAATTGAAGACCTTGAAACCGCAGTACGTAAATATTTAGACATCAATAACGCTGTTATTTCTGTGTTAATGCCTGAATAATATGCATCGCTTTTTCTTTGAGTTCATTAAGACCGGCATCATTGTGAACGACAAAATCCCAGTCTTTGACGTTATCAAGTTCGGTTTCGGTAAGGTCGTTTTCGTTCACAAGTTGCCCGCGTTGCGCACGCATTTCACGCGGAGATTCTACGCGGATTGATTTTGCACCTGCCGCTTTAAAAACATCGTATTCGTGCTGCTTTCTAACGTCTGTTACAAAAATATCACCGTCTTGGGAGATAATCTTTTTCAACCAAAAATCAGGATCTTGAGCCCGTCCCCAGTCACCGAGTTTTATTAGTTCCGGACGGTAGAAAGGTTTATTTGTTTCAATTTCAGCAACAGTTAAGCCTTTTTGTTTCGCGAATGTGTCTTTTATTACGTCCCCCATTGCGAAACGTCTGAATGTCGGCATCTTTTCCAACATTATCTTTGCAAGTGTATCCTTACCTGAAAACTGTTTGCCTGAAAATATTACTATACGGTTTGCCATTAATTAGAGTTCCTCAAAGATTTCAATCGGTGCGTAGAATGAAACCTCTTCACGCGCCAGTACTGAAACTTCGTTGAAATAACTTGAAAGCATCTTGAAAATCAGGTGTCTAAATTCCAACGGAACAATTATCGTTCTGCAATCGTATTTTTTCATAAGTTTTTCAATCTTTTTCGCCAGCTGGTCTGCGTATTTTGCGTCGATTTTGATGATTTCTTCTGCTTCATCTTCCTCAACAGCGGTTTCACAAACATTTAACAATGAATCCTCCGTAATTTCAAGTGCAGGAATAATTCCATCTTCATTTACGTAACTTTTCGTAATCTGGCGTCCGATTGAAAGCCGCAGCTTTCTTAAAATATCCGTTTTGTCGCAGTCGTTTGCAAAATCATTTATTTTTTCCAAAATAAACGTAATATCTTTTATTGAAACTTTTTCGGTGATAAGGCTTGTTAAAATATATCTTAAATCCGCTAATGTTAGGTATTCAGGGATTAAGTTTTCGATTAGATAAGAATTGTTATCGTCAACAACTTCAATGTAATTATCGAGTTCATTGTAGTCGAGAATTTCATCAACAAATTTTACCGCAATAAATTCCAGCGCACGCGTTATGCATTGCGCACCGGAAAGACCTTTTTCCCAAAAATCTTTGCATTTTTCTTTCGCGATCCAAACGATTTTCTTTTCAGTAATCGGGTCAATATCATAAATTGCGTCTTTAATTTTTTTGTTAGTCAAAAGATTATCAACGAAAAACATAAGATGGTTAGGATAAACCGTTCCCCTAAAGACTTCTAAACCGCGAATTTTTATTGCGTATTCATAAGGGCTTAAAGTCTCGTCGTCTTTGAAAATGATTTTCGGGATAACATACCCGAGTTCTTCCGTGAGTTTGAGACGAAGTTTGACCGTTTCAGCAACAAGTTCCTCTTCATCAATATCTTGTTCCGCATCAATATAGCCTAAAATTTCTTCACTCAAAGAAATTGAAAGTTTGTCTTCGCGAAGTTTTTTGTACATCCCGTCAGGAGAAGTCGTTTCTGCAAGCTGGCGTTTTAGCTCTTCAAGCTCGCGTAATCCCGCCGAAATCCGGTCATTAAGCCGCTTTCTGCCAAGAGATGCCGGTGCCTCGTTCTCAAGTTCCTTTTTAGCCTTGGCAATTTTGCCCTTTACTTCCTTGATTTTTTGCTGAATTTCAAGGCACGCCTCGTACGGAGTAAGTTTTGGAGAAAGAAGTTTTTCCATTTGGCTTTTGAAATTAGAAATATTTATTTCGTCCGTATTTTGGGCGTAGTTTTCATCTTCCGCCTCCATCATAAAAATGCAATTGTATTGATAGCCTTCATCAACTTCAACTTCGTTAATCGTATAAAGTTCCCAGCCGTTCATAGACATTTCGTTAAGCAAATTTTGAAGTGCCTGTGTGTCTTCGCTTGAACAGGTTTTGATAACGTATTGCATTTTCTTGTTTTTGAACATATTTTACTCCCTTTATGCTACTAGACAGCGTAGCCGTGCACGACTCGCGGTTCAGCGAGGCGGGGCGGCGAAGAACTGCTTTTTATTATTATAACATATTTTAGAAGGTTCGCAAGGTATCAAGAATGTTTACAAAAATTCATATATTTGCCACGCAATAATTTTTTTTAGGTGTTTTTGATATAATGTTAAACAAGGAATTTTTATATGGCGGTAGATAAATCTATTATGGAAAAAGTTAGTTTGTTGTCAGCAGAAAAAGCGCTAAAAAGCGCAAACGAACCAATTTCTCATGTGTTGCCTCTTGAAATGTTTAGAAAACATGAGGAAATGAAGTCTCTTTTAAAATATAATAATCAAATTGAAAATCCGGTTTTCGTTTCTTTGAAATCGGATTTTTTGTATAAAATACAACGTTTATTAAAACAAGAGCGTCCGATAATGATTGCGATTACCGGTGAGAGCGCAAGCGGAAAATCTTGTTTTACGCAGAATTTAAAACAATTTATTCTTGATATGGGCATTGAATGTTCATTTATCAGCTGCGATAATTTTTATCAGGATATCTCCTGCTATTATGAAAAATACGGAAATTACGGTAATGCTTTAGCTGCCGGCGTTGACCTTGAAGGTCCGAGCGCGTTTGATTTGGATGAACTTGAACGTGCGCTTGATGATATTGCTCACGGCAAAGATATTTGTATTCCGAAAATGAATTTAAGTAACGGGGTTTGCATCAAAAATCAAACGCCCGTAAAATCTGCAAAGGTTGTTCTCGTTGAGGGTATCGCCTCAATGTGGAATGATTTAGATAAGAAATTTGACGTTACAATTTACGTGGATTTGGATGAAGAAACCCGTTTGACCCGTCACGTTGAGCGTGCGGCAAGCCGTGATAAAACAAAAGAAGAGGCGCTTCAAATGTGGAAATATATGACAGCTTCCGCTGAACTTCATATTAAACCGCATAAAGAAAAAGTTGATGTAGTTCTCAATGGAAATTATTACAAAGAGGACTTAGTTTCAATGTTTTCTAAAATGCAAAAATTGTTTTCATAATTAATTCTTCTTAATATATTAGGTTATTCGCTTTCTTTTGTCGTATAATAGTTACGATTATGGGATTATTGTAAAGCGAGGTATTTTATGGAATACAGAATTGATGCAGGTGAAGTTATTACCGCAATGGTTACGCCGTTTGACGCTAAAAGAGAGATTAATTATAACAAGGTTGAAATTTTAGTTAAGCATTTATTAAATAACGGTAGTGACAGTATTCTGGTTGCAGGTACTACAGGCGAAAGCCCTACTCTTACGCACGAGGAGGAAATTGAACTTTTAAGTACTGTTAAACGTGCATCAGCAAATGCATGCAAAGTTATTATGAACGCTAGTTCAAATTGTACTAAAACGGCTTGCAGAACTGCCAAATTGGCGCAAAAAGAAGATGTTGACGCGCTTTTATCTGTTGTTCCGTATTACAACAAGCCTAATCAACAAGGAATGATTGAACACTTTTCTGCAATTGCGGAAAGTACAGATTTGCCGATTATTCTTTACAACATTCCGGGCAGAACAGGTGTGAATATGCTGCCGGAAACAGTTGCTAAATTGGCAAACAAATATTCAAATATCGCTGCAATCAAGCAAAGCTGCGGCGATATGGATGCAATTAGCGAAATGAAGTGCATTTGTCCGGAAGATTTTGTTATCTATTCAGGCGACGACAGCCTTACTCTCCCAATGATGGCACTCGGTGCGCAAGGCGTAATTTCTGTTGCATCTCACGTGTTTGGCTGTGAAATGAAGTCTATGATTAGAAACTTCAAAACAGGAAACCTTAACGTTGCATTGAATATGCACAGAAAACTTTTCCCAAGTTTCAGAAAGTTATTTATGGCACCGAACCCAATTCCTGTCAAAGCGGTTCTTGCTCATAAAGGAATTATTGAAGAATATGTCAGACGTCCGCTGGTTGAGCTTTCAGACGAGGCAAAAGCTGAATTATTTGCGGTAATTGACGCGTTTTATCAAGATGAACTATAGTCTTATGGGCTATAGTTTTCTTGTTAGGAATATGATTTAAAATTATTAGTAAAAGAGGAATAAAAAAGTGAAAAACAAATTGATTATGTTCTGGGTGATTGTGGCAATAACTATTGCCTCAATTGTCGTAATTTGTTTAAATCCGCCAAAACTCGGGCTGGATTTAATCGGCGGTTCCAGATTGACCTTGGAGGCGAAAACTACAGATACTTTAGCAAAAATTACGCCTGAAGTTATGGATAGATTGAAATTCGCTATCGAAAACCGTGTAAACAAACTGGGCGTTGCGGAAACTGTTGTTCAGCAGGTCGGTGAAAAACGTTTATTGGTTGAAATCCCTAACGTTTCTGACTTGAAAGAGGCAAAAGCGTTCATTGGTGATACCGCTGAATTGGAATTTAAAAAAGAAAACGGCGTTGATAAAAACGGCAATCAGATTTGGGAAGCTACAGGCTTAACCGGTAAGGATTTGTCAAAATCTATTCTTTCTACCGACAGTGCCGGAAAATGGGTTGTAGATTTGGAATTCAACGCGGAAGGTACCAAAAAGTTTGCTCAATTAACAACTGATTTGGTTGGTAAACAAATGGCAATTTTCTTTGGCGGAGACCTCCAATCCGCGCCTGTAATCCGTGAGCCGATTTTACTCGGACGTGCTCAAATTTCAGGCAGCGACGGCTTCGCTTACGAAGAGGCGGACAGAATGGTAAAACTTCTTAACGCTGGTGCGCTTCCGGTTCCGGCGGATATCGTTGAAGAAAACATCGTTGGACCAACGCTTGGTGCAGACAGTTTGGAAAAATCCAAGTTCGCAGGACTTTTGGGCTTAGGACTCGTAATGCTGTTTATGCTTGCTTATTATAGAGTTCCCGGCATGATTGCAAACATTGCACTTATAATTTATAGCTTGATTTTGTTCGCTTTGTTCGTAACAATTCCGGTAACGCTTACGCTTGCTGGTATCGCAGGTTTTATCCTGAGTATCGGTATGGCGGTTGACGCAAATATCCTGATTTTTGAACGTACAAAAGAAGAACTTCGCGCAGGCAGAAACCTCTATACAGCGATTAATTCAGGCTTTGACAGAGCGTTCACAAGTATTTTTGACTCAAACATGACAACAATCATTACCTGTGCAATCCTTTATTTCTGGGGCACAAGCATTGTTAAAGGTTTCGCTTTAACATTGGCGTTAGGTGTAATGGTTTCTATGTTTAGTGCGATTACAATAACCAAAAACTTTATGCACTTGATCTTCGGAACAGGTGAGTTGAAATATCCGCAACTCTTCGGATTACGTAAAGATGAAATTGATTCGGCTTATACGGCTAGTGAAACTAAACGTGAAAAAGCTCGTTTCGGTATTTTGGATTAAGGAGAAAACAGATGAGTAATAAACATATAGTTCACGTAGTTAAATACAGATGGTTGTGGATGGTTTTATCCGCACTTCTATTGTTGCCGGGACTTATTGCAATGGGCATTTCAATGGCAACATATCCAAACCACGCACCGTTGAAAGTCGGTATTGATTACACCGGCGGTACAATTTCACAATTCGCGGTTCCGGAAAAAGTAAGAATTGACGATAAAGACCAGCTTGCGACATTGCGTCACAATTTGGACGGCGCGGGAATTGAAAACCCTTATATTCAGATTTTGGGCGTAACCCCAACGGCTGAAAACAAAAATGTTGAAACAATTATTTCAATCAGAACTAAATTTATCGACAAAGATTCTCAAGATTTGGATAAAATTACAACTGTTATGCAGTCAGAATTTCCGTCTTCTGAATTGATTTCTGTAAGTTCGGTAGGTCCTACTCTTGGTAAAGAATTGTTCAAAAATTCTTTAATCGTTTTAACATTGGCTTTCTTAGGTATAGTAGCTTATCTTTCTGTAAGATTTAGATTTGATTACGCACTCGCTGCGATTTTGGGTGTTGCGCACGACGTACTTTTCGTTGTCGGTGTATTCTCAATTTTGGGCTTGTTGTTTAACGTTCAAATCGATGGGTTATTTATCACGGCGGTTCTTACCGTAATCGGTTTCTCTGTTCACGATACAATCGTTACGTTCGACAGAATCCGTGAAAACCTGAGATACTATTCTAAGAAAATGACTTTTGGCGAAATCGTTGACGCGTCTGTTAATCAAACTTTGGCAAGAAGTATTAATACTTCTTTGACAACGTTATTAACCCTTTTGGCGCTCTACTTCTTTGGCGGTGTCACAACAAAAGATTTCGTTTTGGCGATGATTTTAGGTATCGCAATCGGTACTTATTCAAGTATCTTCTTCTGTTCAATGCTTATTGAATTTTGGAACGACAAACAGACTAAACCGGTACAGGCTTAATAAATCAGGAATGACGGTCTCTAGGCCGTCATTCTTTTTACGGGTTCATAAACATGTTTAACTTGTGTTTCTCGAAACCCGTGTTTTTTCAAAACTTCCGGCACACCAAATTTTTCTTCGTGTTTACCAATGACTAGTAAACCGTTATTCTTTGTTTTCTCATATAGCTGTTCTGCTAAGTAATGGAAATTTTGTTTTCCAAGATATTCCCAACAATTTCGACATAAAATTACGTTATTCTCATCCGGAAGTCTTTGAACATCTTCAAGAATATTTGCGTGTTCAAAAAATATTTTATCTTTTAAAATTTTTTTAGGACGTATCGCAAAAATAAAATCTGAATCTTGTGCCGGAACAATATTAAAATAATCGTCAAATCTATTATTTGTATGGTCATTAATTGCATCAATGTCGCTATTGAATACATTACAAGGTCCGGCTATGGCTTGTCTCAAAATATGTTTGTCAAAATCTTTTGCGATAATCGGAAAACTTTTCTCACAAATTTCAGGTGCATAATTCATCAATGATAACGCCAATGTGTACGCTTCCGAACCGTCAGAGCAGGCATAATCGACAATATTAATCCTATCGGTATTATAATATTTCTCTGCTAAAAGTTCCGTAAATTCCTGCCACCTCAAATCAGCTCTGAAAAGTTCGGTTACATTACGGTTTACAACTTCACCGTTTTCATTCAACGTTTCCAGTTCGTTACTTTTAAAAGACGGAACAATAGGACGGCAGGTATTAAAATATGCAACAGGCGAAATTCTCATACACTGTTAACAACTGTAAAAATAAAAGTTGCTACCTGCGCGAAAGGATTATCATCAGAACAGCGGTTAAGATTGTTATAATTCCGACAATAATTCTCGGGGTTAGCTGTTCGTGGAACACAACGACACCGAAGAAAATAGCAGTAACAGGTTCCAACGCTCCAAGAACCGCAGCGGAGGTTGAACCTATTAGTTTTATTGAAATCGTCATTGCTTCAAGAGAAACAATCGTCGGAAGTATTGAAAGCGCGAATGCGCTTAACCACAAAACTGGTTTGTTGATTATCTGGAGCTCTGTACAAAATTTTAGGTTGAAAATATATACCAAAAGCCCAAAAAGCATTACGTAAAAACTTAATTTTGCGGTATTGATATGCTTAAGTGCTTTTATGTTTTTGACGCCGATAATATAAAGCGCGTATGTAAGCGAAGAAATGAAGACCAGCAAAACACCGATAAAATTAAGGTCTTGCCCGTCTTTGCCTTTGTATAAAAGAGCGATGCCTAAAGTTGTCAGGATAATTGATAATATTGCGCTTGTTGAAAGTCTTTCTTTAAAGAATATAGCCATTAAAACCGCTACTATTACGGGGTATATGAATAGAAGAGTTGACGCAATCCCTGCGTCCATAAAGTTGTAACTCATAAATAATGTTAAAGATGAAAATGAAAATAATAAGCCCATTGCGAAAAGAGATATAAACTCTGTTCGGTTAATTCTTAGCGGAATTTTTTTGACAAACTTTATCCATAGTCCAAAAATCAGTACTGCTAAAACATAACGATAGAAGAGAACCGAATTGACCCCAATTCCAGCAGCAAGCAGGGGCAATGCAAAAAGCGGGTTCATCCCGTAACACGCGGCAGCTGCCGCACCATATAACGCGCCTGTGATTTTCCACCTGTGCATTTCAAAATCTCCTGATGTAAATATTAATCTAAAAAAATTAAAATGCAAAGATTATTGAAAACTTACAAAAATAAGTTATAATAATAGTAAGCGGTCTAATGAAAACGGGAGTTAAGAAGATGAAATATTTTCTGCTTTATGTGGTGGCAATTATTGCGTCTTTAGGTGGGCTTTTATCCGGTTATGATACGGGTGTTATTTCAGGCGCACTTTTGTTTATTAATGATTCGTGGAATTTGAGTGATTCTCTGCAGGGAATTTTGGTAAGCTCCGTTCTAATCGGTGCTGTAATTGGAGCGGCAACCAACGGGGTTCTTGCGGATTTGTTCGGCAGAAAGAAAATTATTATTGCAACGGCAGTGATATTTATTCTTGGCTCAATTGCGTGCGCATTTGCACCTAATGTATATGTACTTATTTTATCTCGTTTATTCGTTGGTTTCGCGGTTGGTATTGTAAACTTTGTTGTTCCGCTTTATCTTTCGGAGGTTTCGCCAAAACATCTGCGCGGAACCCTTGTTTCGCTCTATCAATGGGCAATAACTTCAGGAATTTTGTTCTCGTATTTGATAAACGCGGTTTTTGCACAAGCCGTATACAATTGGCGTTGGATGCTTTTTGCCGGTGTTGTACCGGGGGCGGTTCTTTTGATAGGAATGCTTTTTCTTTCTGACACGCCGCGTTGGCTTGTAAGTAAAGGCAGAGATGAAGAGGCAAAAAGAGTTTTCAACAGGATTGAGCCTGATGTTGATGCTGATGCGGAAATCCTGCAGATTAAAAATAATATCGCGCAATCTGAAACTACCGAAAAGAAATTCCGTTTTCGTAAATGGATGATAATGCCGTTTGTTGTGGGTATAGGAATTATGTTTGCGCAAATTTGTACGGGCATAAATACTATTATTTACTACGCCCCGACAATTTTCAAAACCGCCGGTTTTGACTCAAATCTCGGTGCAATTTACGCAACAACCGGAATTGGTGTTGTGAATTTCTTGATGACAATTGTGGCTATTTATTTTACAGACCGTTTAGGCAGAAAGCCGCTATTGTATTTCGGATTAACAGGCGTAATGCTAAGTTTATTGGCACTTGGTTCTGCATTCCAGTTTGAAGCTCTTTTGGGTGATAACCTAAAATGGGTTGCTGTCGGAAGTTTGGTAACTTATATTGTATGTTTTGCAATGAGTTTGGGACCAATCGGCTGGATTTTGGTATCGGAAGTTTTCCCGCTCAAAATCCGCGGGATTGCAATGAGTATTTGTACAGTCTCCAACTTCGCGTTTAATTTCTTTGTCGTTGCAAGTTTTCCGGTCCTTTTACACAGAATAGGCGGCGCACTGACATTTTGGATGTTTGGGGTTGTCTCGCTCCTATGTATAATATTCGTTTACTTCTTTGTTCCGGAAACAAAGGGGATTTCGCTCGAACAAATAGAACGTAACTGGCTTAAAGGAGTTAAACCAAGAGATTTCTAGCCAAAAGTTTTGAAACCGTTCTCAACAGCTTTTTCGATAACTTTAGAAACGGCATCTTTTTCGTTAGAGATGGCGTTGTGTTCGGTATCGAGTTGTTTAAGGCGAAGTTCAAGGTTTTTGTCTTCAGCTTGAATTATTTCGATTTTAGCGTTAATTTCTTCAATAGATTGGTCGTAGAGAGCTTTGTCGTATTCGTATTGGTTCATGGCATCTTCATAAGCATCTTGGTCAGTGATAGTGTTGGTAGAAAGCGCATAAGTCTTTTTGGAACCGTTGTCGTTAAACGTGATGTTAATGTAACGTCCTGTAGAATCTTGTTCAAGTTCACAGCCGCCAATGCCTTTAATTTCTTCGACTCTGTCTGCAGAACCGAGTTTGTAAGCTCCTATAAATGATTGTGAATTATTTTTTGAATCCCAAGTCGCGCCGGTAACCTCGGAGGCTTTATAGTAAACGCCTTCGTATTCGCCGGTGGAAGTGTTTTGTACATATCTTACAAACCATTGACCTGTTTGGTCGCCGTTGTTTAAATCATTATTTAATTTTTTGAGAATTTCTTGTTCTTCTGCAATGAGCTTTGTAACCTGATCGGTACTAAGTGTCTTCAAGTAAGGGTCATTTGCTGCATCATTGTAAATTGTAATACTGTTTACCTGTGCGGTTGTTAAATATTTCTTTGTCGGTGTAACAATTTCCGCTTCTTTGCTGTAGCCGCCGTCTGTATCTTTTTGAACTAAAATTACAGCATCATCAGGGTTTGTTGCTGTGTCATCGTAAAGACACATAATTAAATCATTTTCATTTACGCCAGTTTGCGGAACTTTGTTACCCGCGTCATCAAGCGTATAGTAAGACCCGTCTGCCTCTTTGTATAATTGTTCTGCACTTGTGTAGTCTGAATTGAACTTGTAGTATTCAAGATTTGCAATTTCAGCTGCAGTACATTTTTGTAAACCTTTTGTTTTGACGTTTTCGTTGATATAGTATCCGCCCGCATCGTTGTTAACCGCGTATGTTTCGCCGTTGATACTGATTGAGTTACCAACAGTTGTGCCGCCGCCTACTTGACCGAGTAATCTAAGTTTTGTCCCGCCGATGTTATAAGTCCCGCCGCCGACATTTGTTATAATGCTTGGTGACGCAGAAACAATTGAAAAATCATCTGTCCAGGATTTAATATAACTTACGTTATATTTGCCGGGGTTTGCGGTGTCAGCGATAAGAGAGGTGATTTGGTTCGTCAGTGCACCGTCGTTAAATGTATAAACCGTTTGAGTATATTCTTCAACAGATGGCGCGGTCGGCACTGCCATACCTAAAAGATCGCTGTAGTATGAAGCAGATTTATTTGAAAGGGCAGTTCTTTGTTGGTTAATTTGCTGTCCTTCAAATTCTATGTTATTCATTCTAGCTGTCAAGCCCAGGAAACGAGCTTGAGATGCCGCCATACCCATTGTTGATTTCCTTAAATTAGTACTATCATGAATCGTGTCGGCATTTTTGACACTTTTCTTTAAGAAATATGGGTTATTTATTGCAAAAGTTTACATTTTAAGCGTAGTCGCCATAGGTCCACCATTTACCTGTAGGAACAGGTTCTGTGTAGGTTGCATCATTATAGTAAGTATCAATGTGATTTGTAATACTGTTTTTTTCTGCAGAACCGCTCCATTGACCGCAGGCAATACTATCAAGATAATCTTCTTCTACCTGATATGCAACATATTCACCCCAGGCGGTTTCATCATTTGCGTGTAAAAATGCTGTTGCGTGTGTAACTTCGTGTATAAGCGTTCCGACTAAGTCATACCAAGTCGCATCGCTTCTTTCGCAATAATAATATTCATCAAGCCAGATACCGCCGTGATAATCCGGTTCTCCCGGGTATGTCAAAGGATCGTCTGCCCAAGAACCATCTTCATATTGCAAAGACATATATGCTCCCAAAACCCAGCCGCCGGTGTATGTGTTATAATCTTTTCCCGGGTTCAAATCCATAAACCCAAGTTTATTTTCTGCAATAAGTCTGTTTAGAGCCTGAAGTTGTTCTGTTAAACCAACTTGTTGGAAATATTCTTTTGCACGGTCGATTGCAAAGTTTAGTTTTTGCGTGCTGGTCATGCTGGCAAAATCTCTCTGCAGCTCGTTTGAATACTGTTCTACCTTGGCTAAATATTCATCTGCGGTACTCATTTCATCACCGATAAAATTAGAAATTTCATCGTATGACAAGGTTCCGTCGCCGTTGGTATCGACGAGATCAAACCCGTGGTTTAAAATTCCAAAGAAATTATTGTTATTTTCTTCCCAATCATCGCGTTGGGTTAATTGCCATAAAGCATTGCTGTCAAGTCCGGTGTCTTTTGTCACGGAAGAATCAATCGTGTTGATATAATCAAACATTTCATCAACGCTGCTAAAATCGTTCATAAACCCTATCTGACCTGCTGACGGTGTTGGAGTTGGTGTCGGTGTATCCGGCTCGGTCGGCGTCGTTTTAGGGTGATGTAAGTCATAAATGACCTGTTTTATTTTAGAAATTTCGGCGTCAGAAAGCGATGAAAGTGTAACCGCGTGTGTGTTTATAACAACAGTGTCAGACGCGGCAGCTGCAATTCGCTGCTTTTCATCCAAATTATTCATCGCAAAATCATTGGCGATTTTATAATCTTCGGAAGTCACAATAGCAGCACTGCTATTGCCAGAGCCGGCTTGCGCCGCCTCTGGCAATGTGTCTTTCTCTGGTATAATTTTGTTTTGCTCGTTTTGCGCTTTCTTATACAAAAGCAGCTGGAGCATCGGTTCGCCTATTTGCATTGCAGCTCCTTATAAAAATTCTGTCGACAATTTCCCCGCTTAACTTTACTTTTTTGCTGCTAATTTTACAAATTGTAACTTCTCCTCTTGACTAAATCAAACGATTGTTTTATAATTCGGGTATGAAAAAGATTGATGATGAAAATTCTAAACAGAGGATTTTGAATGCAGCCGTAAAACTTTTTGCGCAAAATGGGTACGACGCGACTAGTATTAGGCAGATTTGTAAGGAGGCTGACGCTAATATTTGTATGATTTCGTATTTTGGGGGCGGGAAAAAGGAACTTTACAACGGTATTATTGAAGATTTGCAGATTAGGCAAACCGAATACGCGAAAACTTTTATTGATTTCAATCGCAATCCTGAAACATTGGATAAAAAGAGCCAAATTGACCTTTTGATGAACATAATGGATAAGTTTATCGCGTTCTTTTATTCCGAAAACATTTCAAAAGACTTAATAGTTTTTCTTTTGAAAGCACAGATGAATGAAGATTTCGTGATTAATACGCCTACCTATTTATATTTGAGGAAGCTCGTCGGTACGATTTTTAATCTTGCGGAAAATGACAGAGAAACCATTTTTAAAACATTGTTTATAATTTCCCAGGTTAATTCGCCTAGAATTATGCGCGGTTTCTCGCTTAGCCTGCTTGGGCAAGATGATTTTGTTCAAGAAGATATTAAAATCATAAAAGCAAATGTAAAACTATATATCAATGCACTAATTAAGGAGGCGGGCATTGTTTAGAAAAATCGTTTTGGCGTTATCAATAATAGCTATCGGTCAATCTGTTCTTGCGGTCGACAGAAATGAGCTTAATCCGGAATTTTTCTCTCGCTTTAATGACGAATGCCTTTATTATTACATTAACGAGGCAATTGAGAACAATCCTGACGCCAAGCAGGCATCATTTCGTGTTGAGCAATACAGGCAGCAGGTTAAGTATTCATTTTCAAAAGAACTTCCAAGATTTAGTGTTGCGGCAAACTATCTCGGTATAAAAGTTCCGCAGCTGGATAATTTTCAATTAAAGAAAAACGCTTTTATATTACCGTTTATGGCAAATTATGAGGCAGACTTTCTTTTAAAAAACAGAGATAAAACAAAAAGCGAAAAGAAATCTTATGAGGCTTCACAATTTGAAGAAAAAGCGGTTTATATTTCGCTGTTGTCTGATGTCGCAACTGTTTATACCAATATTTTAGAGTATGACGAACTATTAGCGCTCTCGCAGGAGAAAGTTGATATTTACGAGGCGATTTTAAAACGGGATACGAAAAAGTTTGCCCGTGGAACGATTAGCACATCACAGCTTAACACATCTGCAAAAAATCTTGAAACCGCTAAGAATGAACTCGAAAATTTTCAAAAACAGCAGGAAGTTTTACTAATGCAGCTTGCGGTGCTAACGGGAAAATCTGCGGATTGTACTTCTGATTTAAAGCGTGGAAAGTTTGAAGTATTTGAATACCAAAATACAATTCCTGATGAAGTTAAATCGGATGTTATTTTTTCGCGACCGGATGTTATGCAGGCTGAAAAGATGTTAGAAAAAGCAAAAATTGATGTTCGTGTTGCGAGAAAAGAATTTTTGCCGACTTTTAATATAACCGGGTTATGGGTTTTTAATACGATAGCTCCCGGGTCGTTTTTCTCTTGGGAATCTTCCCTCGCAGCAATAATTGCAGGCGCGAGTCAGGATATTTTTACCGGCGGAAGAAAGATTGCTAATTTGAAAATTCAAAAAGCACGATTTGAAGAACTCTTTGAAAAATACAGGCAGACAAATCTTGAAGCCGTAAAAGAAGTTAATACCGCATTGTGTTTCGTAAAACACGATTCGGAGGTTGATAAAAATACGCTTTCAAAAGTTCAATATGAGTACAAAAATTTGGAAAATTCGCGTAAGAAATATGAACGCGGAACAATATCTGCTCCTGAATACTTAAATGAGTTGTCAGGATTTATAGAAGTTCAAAAAGAAGCCATTCAAACAAAAAATCAAAGATTAGTAAATTATTTTACATTATATAAGGCAACCGGAGGCGCGGTATGAAGAAAAAAATAATTATATTAGTTTTAATCCTTTTGATAATAGGGATTGCGGTTTTCGCTTTAACAAGAAATAAGGAAAACCCGAATGAACTTACGCTTTACGGTAATATTGAAATCCGTCAGGTTGACTTGAGTTTTCAAGTCGGCGGAATAATTGAAAAAATGTTCAAAGAAGAAGGCGATAGCGTGGAAAAAGATGAACTTCTTGCAATATTGGATTCAAGAGATTACAAATCAAATCTTGAAAAAGCCGAGGCAGAAGTAGAAAAAACGCTTGCGCTGAAAAATGATAGTGAAGAAAAATTTAATCGTAACGCGCCGCTGGTTGAGGATGATACTATTTCAAAACAAGAATATGATACGTTGAAAAATACCCGCGACAAAAGTGCAGCTGATTACGATTCAGCGGTAGCCGCAAAAAATTACGCTCAAAACCAGTTAGATTACACAAAAATTTATGCACCTGACGACGGAATTGTTATGGTTAGGGTCCAAGAACCGGGCGCAACCGTTAATAAAGGGCAGATAGTATATTCAATCTCAAAAAATAAGCCCGTTTGGGTAAGAGCTTACGTTAATGAAACGGACTTAGGCAATATCAAATACGGTCAGATGGTAAAGGTTAATACAGACACCGTTAATCCTAACACCGGGGAACTTCGGACATACCAGGGGCAAATCGGATTTATTTCACCTGTTGCGGAATTTACGCCTAAAACAGTTCAATCAACCGATTTGAGAACGGATTTGGTATACAGAATCAGGGTTTATATTGACGATATTGATGAATATTTACGTCAGGGAATGCCTGTAACAATTAAAGTGGATTTGAGTTCAAATGCAGACAGTCAGGATTAATAATCTTACAAAAACTTTCAATAAAACAACTGCGATTGATAACCTTTCACTTGATATAGAAAAAGGTAAAATTACAGGTTTAATCGGTGCGGACGGTGCCGGCAAAACAACTTTAATCCGTTTGATTATAGGTTTGCTCTTGCCGGATAAAGGTGATATCGACATTTTAGGGCTAAATCCTTTTACACAAAAGCCGGAACTCGTTTCAAAAATCGGCTATATGCCGCAAAAATTCGGGCTGTATGAGGATTTGACAGTTATTGAAAATTTACGCCTTTATGCTGATTTGAAAAGTCAGCCTTATGATTTTGAAAAAATGTTAGAATTTACCTCTCTCACACCGTTTCAGGATAGGCTTGCCGGCGCTTTATCAGGCGGGATGAAACAAAAACTCGGTTTAGCCTGTACACTTTTGGGCACTCCTGAATTTCTGCTGCTTGACGAGCCGTCTGTCGGCGTTGACCCGATTTCACGCAGGGATTTGATGAAAATGGTTCGTGATATGATTTCACCTGAAACAACGGTCTTATGGTCAACGGCTTATCTTGATGAGGCTCACAGTTTTGATACCGCGGTTGTTCTCGACAAGGGGAAATGTATATATAATGGCAAACCCCATGATTTGGCGTCTACACCACAGGAATTTGAAGAAAAAGTTATTGAACTTATGGGTGGTTACAAAAATGAACCGTCAAAAATTGCTCAAAACTATACACCAATTGATTATGAATTGGAATGTTCGGTCGTTGCTGACAATTTAGAGAAGAAATACGGGAATTTTTATGCTGTTAAAAATAATTCTTTTTGCATAAAACGCGGTGAAATCTTCGGGCTTTTAGGACCAAATGGTGCCGGAAAATCTACTTCTTTCAAAATGATGTGCGGACTTGCCAAACCAACTTCCGGAACAGCAAGGATTATGGGTATTGATATCCTTGAAAACCCGGCAAAGGCTCGTTCTAATCTTGGGTATATGGCACAAAAGTTTTCTCTGTACGGTCAGTTAACCGTAAGGCAAAATCTTGAATTTTTTGCAGCCGCATACGGGATTGGTTTACTTGATCGTAAAAAGAGAGTTGATGAAATTATTGAGGTTTTTGACTTCCAAACCGTTCAAGACCAGAAATCGGAAGATTTACCGCTCGGGTTCAAACAACGCTTGTCACTGGCGTGTGCGTTAATTCATAATCCGCCGATTTTGTTCTTGGATGAACCGACATCCGGGGTTGATGTCATTGCAAGACGAGAGTTTTGGAATCACATCACTTCACTTGCGAAAAAAGGCGTCACAATTCTTGTAACAACACACTTTATGGATGAAGCCGAGTTTTGCGACCGTATAAGCCTTTTTTATAAAGGCGAAGCTATTGCTGTCGGCTCTCCTGAAGAATTAAAGCAACAGGCTCACACTTCAACCATGGAAGATGCATTTATAACCTTGATTAAGGAGTCCGGAAAATGAAAATATTAACTGCCTTAATTAAAAAAGAATTTCTGCAAATAATCCGCGACCCGTCAAGTATTATAATCGCGTTTGTTTTACCGTTGTTGTCAATTTTGATTTATATGTACGGGGTTAATCTTGATTCTGTTAAGGTTACTCTTGGTATCAAAAATGATGATGCAAATTCAGAAATCTCGACACTTGTCAAATCTTTCGGGCATAGTAAATATGTTAACTCTATTGTCTTTGACAATGAAAAAGATTTGACTGAAGCAATAACACGTTCAAAAATTAAAGGTGCCGTAATAATCCCTAATGATTTTTCAACAAAATTATCAAGAGCGCAGGCTGGTGATTTGTTAATAATCACAGACGGCTCCGAAGTTAATACCGCTAACTATGTTCAAAGTTACTCAACGGCAATCGCAAACGGGTGGTTAAATACAAGCAAATTTCAACGATTTACCCCTACGCCTGTGGTAAATTCAGAACTTCGGGTTTGGTATAATCAGGATTTAAACAGCCACTACTTTATCTTGCCGGGTTCGATTTCCGTTACAATGACGCTTATCGGAATTTTGCTTACCGCGCTTGTAGTCGCCCGTGAGTGGGAACGCGGCACAATGGAGGCTCTCTTAAGCACACGGGTAAGAAAGATTGATATAGTTTTGGGTAAATATATTCCTTATTTTACTCTCGGAATGGTTTCGATGATGTTTAACGTTTTTCTCTGCGTCGGAATTTTTAAAGTTCCGTTTAGAGGAAATTATTTGGTTCTTTTTACCGTAAGTGCTTTATTTTTATTCACGCTGCTCGGAGTTGGCTTGACGATTTCCTCAAAACTTAAAAATCAGTTTCTTGCAAGCCAGGTTTCACTCGGAATTGGTTTTTTGCCTGCGCTATTACTTTCAGGACTGATGTTCCCGATAAATTCTATGCCAAAATTTTTCCAAATCCTGACCGGGATTCTTCCGCCAAGATATTTTATAACTTTTATTGAAAGTGAGTTTATGGCAGGCACTGTGTGGAGGCTTGTTTTTGTAAACGCTGTATTTTTAACTGTTTTAGGGCTGATTTTGTTTGCTCTGGTTTATAAAAGTACAGATATGAGGTTAAAGGGATGATAGAGTACTTACGTCGCGTATTTGCACTTATTAAAAAAGAATTCATTACAATTTGGAAAGACCCGAAATCCCGCGGGATAATTATTGCAATGCCGCTTTTACAGCTTTTTGTTTTTGCAAATGCGATTACTATGGAAGTCAAAAATATTGATGTCACACTGATTGACCGTTCAAATTCTGTTGAATCGCGGGAACTTATATCAAGATTTGAGCATTCTCCAAGATTTAGAAAATTTTATTATGTAGATAACGGGAAAGAATTTAAAGAAAAAATTGATAATCAAAAAGTTCAAATAGGACTTTATATTAATAACGATTTTGCGGAGTCGGTAAAATCTCAAAAACCAACAAGCGTACTCGTTGTTGCTGACGGCAGACAAACAAATTCCGCGGCAATTGCCGGAGGTTATGCCACACAAATTATAAATAGCTATAATTCAGAGGTCGCAGGTGTCAAAGGCGCATCAATAAATCCAGTTATAAGAAACTGGTTTAACCCGAATTTGGAATACCGCTGGTATATTTTAACGGTAATCATATCAATGCTTGCACTTGTTATAACGTTACTTCTTACAGCGCTTTCAATCGCGCGTGAACGTGAAATGGGAACGTTTGACCAGCTTATCGTAAGCCCGTTGTCTTCTTTTGAAATCCTACTCGGTAAAACAATCCCGCCGCTTGTTATTGCTCTTGCTTTGACAATTCTTATGACCTTGATAGTTGTAACCTGTTTCAAAGTCCCGTTTGCCGGTTCAATTTGGTTGTTTTTAGTTTCGGTTTTCGTCTCATTATTGTCAATTGTCGGTATAGGACTTTTTATATCTTCAATTTCAAAAACCCAGCAACAAGCAATTTTAGGGGTAATAACTTTTCAAATGCCTGCCGTTCTTTTATCGGGTTTCATATCCCCAATAGAAGATATGCCGTTATTCTGGCAATATTTAACCTGGTTAAATCCGGTTAGATTTTTTATGGTTTTAACAAGAGGAATTTTCTTAAAAGGAATGGAATTTCAGGATGTTTTTGTAAATTTAATCCCGCTAATCATAATTGCAATAATAACATTATCCCTTGCAAGCTGGACTTTCAAACGAAAGTTAGATTAAATATTTATGCTATAATATCCCTGTAATGAAAGACAGATTAGAAGAATTAAAAGACTTTTTAAAAAATCTTGAAAGTGTTGTTGTTGCGTTTTCATCAGGCGTTGATTCTACTTTTTTGTTAAAAACAGCACATGATGTTTTAAAAGATAATGTTATTGCGGTAACCGTAAAATCTTGTGTTTTCCCTAATCGGGAATTAACTGAAGCTAAAGAATTTTGCCAAAAAGAGGGGATAAAACACATTATTGTAGAAGTTGACGAACTCAAGATTGAGGGCTTTTGTCAAAATCCGCCGAATCGTTGCTATATCTGTAAAAAAGAATTGTTTACAAGGCTTTTGGATGTTGCAAAAATAAATAATATTAAATATGTTGTTGAGGGTTCAAACCTTGATGACAACGGAGATTACAGACCGGGGCTGAAAGCTGTTGAAGAATTAGGCGTAAAAAGTCCTCTAAGAGAACTTGGGTTTACGAAAAGTGATATTAGAAACTTATCCAAAGACTTGGGACTTTCAACGTATGAAAAGCCCTCTTTTGCCTGTCTTGCTTCTCGTTTCGTTTACGGCGAGACAATTACCGAAGAAAAATTAAAAATGGTTGACAGAGCGGAACAACTGCTTTTAGATTTAGGTTTTAAACAGGTAAGAGTTAGAATTCATTCTAACATCGCAAGAATTGAAGTTTTGCCGGAAGAGTTTGGCAAACTAATGGACAACCGTGAAACGATTGTCCATAAATTAAAAGAATTTGGTTTTGCATATATCACTATGGATTTGATTGGTTACCGTACTGGCAGCATGAACGAAACATTACAAATGCCAAAAGAATAAGTGTCAAACATCCTGTTAAATTCGCTGCAACAGAAGGCAAGTTTGTTAATATCGCCGTTTTTGTCTGCAAAACTTCTGATATTGCATAAATTTGTCCCTGTGTTTGTGCAACAAAACTGTCGGACATATTTAATAATGACCATTCCAAACCATCCGGTTTCGTTGAGGCATAGTTAGAAATTATTCCGGATAAAATAAGTGCGGCACCACCCATTGAATATGAAAACATTTTTGACAGGTTTGTTTTTTTCGCTATTGCAACAACCGCACCTGTTGCAATACCCTCAATAACACTTATTGCCAAGTGGATTGAGCACATCAAAGACGTGAACATTGATATGTTAGTCATTGAACCTGAAATAGCGCTTTCAATTACAACCGCGATTGAGCCAAGCTGTAATGCTGCAACTGAAGCGAAAACAGAAGCCAAAAATTTATTATTTATTGCTTTATAAACAATAGGGTATGCAACAAAACAAGCCAAAAATCCCATATTGAAAATATTGCATCCCAAAGCTAAAATTCCGCCATCAGCAAAGAATAAACTTTGGATAATTAATATTAAACACATAGATAAGAAAGCTACATACGGTCCTAAAATTGCCGAAAGTAAAACCGCACCTATAATGTGTCCGCTTGAGGCGGTTGTCGGAATTGAAAAGTTAATCATTTGAAGTCCAAACACCAGTGCTGTTAACATAACTGTCGGCAGAATTTTATCTTGCGTAAAATCTTTTCTGGCTTTTTTAAAAGCCCATACCGCAGCTGCACCCATCGCAACAATCATTGGAATCCCTGTAACAGGACAAATAATAGAATTTCCTAAATGCATAATTTATTCTCCTATACTAATTACTCTTAAAACCGGATTTTTATAAGGTCTTTTACCCGAACCGTTTCCAACGCGTTCGATAATAAAACTTTCAGGAAGTTTTTCACCTGTGTATAATGCCGCAGCAATTGCAGCACCCGTTGGTGTAATCATTTCTCCCTCATTATCTGTTATTTTAAGTGGAAGTTTGTATTTTGATGCGATTTCACACACCGCAGGAACCGGTACGCTCATTGTTCCGTGCTGACATTCAATGGTACCTTGACCCTCTGTTAAAGTTTTAAAATAAACTTTTTGCGGGTTTAAATCATCAAGCAAGACCGAAAAACTTACAATATCAACAATTGAATCAATTGCCCCTACTTCGTGAAAGTGAACTTCATCTATAGGAAGTCCGTGAACTGCTGATTCAGCAACTGCGACAATATTAAATATTTTTTTTGCAAGATTTTTTGCATTTTCAGTCGCATCAGCCTTATTAATAATTGAAATTACGTCATTTAAGTTCCTGTGATGATGATGGTGTTCATGCATTATTACATCAAAATCGGTTGCTTTTATTGAATTAACTTTCACATCGCTTATTTTGTAAGTAAATTCGTCATCTAACCCCATTGATTTTAAAGCGGTTTCAAGTTTTTCCTTTGAAGCTCCCAAATCCAACAAAGCTCCAACCGACATATCACCTGAAATTCCATTTCCACATTCAAAATATAAATTACTCATCTCTACCTTTCATAATTTTTTGATTAATTAAATTTGCACTATAACCGGCACCAAAGCCGTTATCTATATTTACAACAGTCATACCCTCGGCGCAAGAGTTTAGCATTGTTAAGAGTGCCGAAACCCCCTTTAAAGAGGTTCCATAGCCAACAGAAGTCGGAACCGCAATAACCGGAACGTCTACCATCCCCGTTATGACGCCGCCTAAGGCTCCTTCCATCCCCGCAACAGCAATAATAACATTTGCTTTTTTGATATCCTCTATGTTATCCAAAAGCCGGTGAATACCCGCAATGCCCACGTCATAATATCGTTTTACATTACTTCCATAAAATTCCGCACTCACCGCAGCTTCCTCTGCTACGGGAATATCGCCTGTCCCGCCGGTACAAATTGCAACTTCACCTGTCTTTTTAACCGGGTTTTCAATAAGAGTCAATGTCCTTGCTTTAGCGTTATATTCAATACCCCGGAACTCTTTTTTTAATGCCTCATACTGTTCTTTTGACGCGCGTGTCCCTAAAATATTTTGTCCCGAATCTTTTAAGGCTTGAAAGATTTTTATAAGTTCATCAGTAGTTTTACATTCACAAAATACCGCTTCCGGGTAACCTCTTCGGCAAAGTCGTTCAGTATCAAGTTTTGCAAAACCTATATCTTTATACATGTTTAACTCCCTTTGAAAATACTAATCCGAGTTCGAATAATAAATATGTCGGTGTGAACAATAAAATTTGACTGATAATATCAGGAGGCGTTAAAAGAGCTGCTAACACAAGCAAAATTACAACAACATAGGGCCTTTTTGAACTTACGGTTTCATAAGATAAAATTCCCCATTTAATAAGCAAATGTACAATTAGCGGCACCTGAAACATTAAGCCAAATGTAAAACAAAGCCACAATGCAAGATTTATAATATTTGAAATCCCGAACATTGCCTGTATATTATCGCCTGCAAAAGACATCCCAAACCTGATAATTAACGGTAAAATCATAAACAAACAGAATACAACACCGCATATAAATAACAAACTTGATAAAAAAACACTGTTTCTAATAAATTTTCTTTCGTGCTCATAAAGCGCAGGCAGGATAAATTCCCAAAGTTGTCTGATTATATAAGGGAATGCCGCGATTACAGCCATTAAAAGTGCAAGTTTTATCTGAATAATAAAAACTTCCATTGGCGCAAAATAGTTTAGCGTAAGTTTATTATCGGAAACAAGAATTTTTATAAGATATTGAAGAACTTTAGGGCTAAAATAAAACATAAAGGGCAACAAAATTCCAACAGCAGCTAAACACTTGATTAAAGTATTTCTCAATGCTTCAATATGTGATATTAAAGATTCTTCCTTATCTTTTATTTCAGGCATTTTTACACCTGTGGTTCTTGAGGATTATCTTCCGGTTTAAACTCTTTTGGCTGTTCCTTAACTTCTTGAGCCAGTTCATCAGCTTCTTTTTTAATAGTTTCTTTGGCTTTTTTGAATTCGTATGTTGCTCTGCCGAATGCTCTCGCAAGTTCTGGGATTCTCTTTCCGCCGAATAAAAGCAAAACGACAATTAAAATTAAGGTGATTTCTTGTATTCCTATAGACATTTTCAACTCCTTTTTTATTATTATACTTTACTTTGTGAGTTTACTGCAAATATGTTAATCGCATCAGGCTTGCATACTGTTGCACATTTTCCGCAGCCTATACATCTGGAACCGTCAACTACAGCTTTCTTTTCTACTATTGAAATCGCACCTGTAGGACATTCAGTTACGCAATTGCCGCAACCGACACATTCTGATGAAATACTTGCCATCGCAATTCTTGTATTTTGTTTTTCTTCCAAAGATATTTTCTTTATTGCGCCTGATGGACAAACGCCGGAACAATTATTGCAATTGAATTCACAGAAGCCCTTGCCTTTTTTATAATCAATATGAACAACTGAAAAAGTTTCGTCCGCTTTTGCTAAAATGCCGTTCGGACAATTGTTTATACAAAGATTACAATTTAAACATTTGTTTGCCATACGGTTAGTATTCATTGCGCCCGCTGGCAAAATAACATCTTTAACCTTTCTCGCGATATTTTTGGCAAAGTTCAATCCTGCGGCATAGCCTGCGCCCAATAGTGCTAACGCTCCGCCTGCTACAAGAAAATCCCGGCGCTTAGGGTTGAACCTGACTGGCTGCAGCCCAAATTTTATTGCACCTTTAGGACAAACCGAAAGACATTTTAAACATTTTATGCAAAGTTCATTGTCAACAGTTTTTTCTTTGTGGTTTATGCAGCCTGCAGGGCAATTGTTTGCGCAAATCCCGCATTTTACACAATTTTCATCCATATAAATTTTGTTTAACGAGAATTTTGAAATAATTCCTAATGCGCATCCGACAGGGCAAATGTTGGTACAGAAAAATCTGTTTTTAAAAAACACGATTGCTAAAACCGTTAAAGTGAAAATTATACCAAATACTGACAAACTTATTGCAGAACCGAAATTGGTGTAAGGGTCAACATATCTTATCAATAACGCCGAGCCGCCTATCAATCCGCCAAAAGTTAAACCTGCAATCAGGTATTTGAACCAAATAAAGCAGTTCTCCGCCGCCTGCTTGCCCTGCTCTCGCAGGTCAACCCGCGGCTGCGCTGTCTCATACGCCACTCCAAATTCTCGCTCACGTTCCTTATCGCGAGAATTTTTCGGACAGTAATTTTTGTGTAAAGAATTTTTCTTTTTGCCGCGAATAACCCCCGCAAATTCTTGTAAAATTCCGAATGGGCAGATAGTGGAACAATAAAATCTGCCAAACAGCAGCGTTGCAAGAATAACAAGCCCAAACAATACCGCAGCTATAATAGAAAAATCAAAAATTAACCGCTGTAATAATGGTGTAAATTGAATATCCATAAATTTAACAGGATAAAATACACCGCATACAGCCAAAAGTGATAATATACCGACAATTATTGCAATAGATTTTCTGATTAAATAACCTTTTTTCATATTATTTTCTTTCTAATGTACTAACTTTTTGATATTCATCATTGATTTTTGCCAATAAGCCCGGAATGTCTAACGCTTGAGGACAATTTTTGTTGCATAAATTACATTTGATACATTTATCAGCTTTTTCACTATCAGCAAGCGATTCATAATAAATTTTAAACAACATTTTATTGTTTGTAACTTTATACTGATTATACAGCGCAAAAATTGCCGGAATATTTATACTTCTAGGGCATACTTCCATACAATATTTGCAGGCAGTACAATTTATTTCGCCTTGAGATTGGATAATTTTTGCAATTTCATCTGCAACTTTTTCTTCTTCCTCTGTCATATCTTTATAATTCATAAAAGTCGCAATATTTTCTTTAACCTGGGTAAGATTGCTCATTCCGGAAAGCACTGTTACAACATTCTTTCTGGATGCAGCCCACCTTAACCCGAAAGCCGCAGCAGTTGTGTCCGGATATGTTGATTTCAATTTTTCCATAGCTTTATCGCTAAGGTTAACAAGCCCGCCGCCTCTTAGTGGCTCCATAACCGTAACAGGTATATTCTCTGCCTGTACAATTTCATATTGCTCGTGTGCTTTTACAACATCCCAGTCAAGATAATTTATCTGAAGTTGGCAAAAATCCCATTTATGTTCTTTCACAACTTCTCTTAAAATTTCAGGTGTGCCGTGGAATGAAAATCCTAAGTATTTGATTTTACCCTCATTTTTTAGCTTTATAAGTTCATCATACATATTAACGTTACGATAAGTGTCAACTGTATTCTTGTTTATGTTGTGGCACATATAGAAATCAAAATATTCAACCTGACATTTTTTTAATTGTTCTTCAAAAATTCTACGAACATCGCTTTGGGTTTTCATTTTGTATATAGGGCTTTTATCGGCAAGAATAAAATCCTCCCGTTTGTATCTTTTAAGAGATTTCCCGATTGCATTTTCTGATTCACTGTTAACATACATGTATGCCGTATCAAAGTAATTAGCCCCGTGATCCATACAGTAATCAACCATTCTGTCAAGTTCTTGCATATCAATTTCAGTTTTCGCTTTTCATCGGAAGTCGCATACAGCCAAAACCTAACAACGGGATTTCTAAATCCTGAAATTTTCTTTTACAAATTTGTCCGTCACGGATAATAACTTCTCTTTTTCCGCATCCGGTCAATAATGCTGCTCCGCCAACGGCTAAAGCGCTATTAATAATAAACTCACGTCTTTTCATTGTTACACCTATACCATTATAAACAACACTAGAATAATTATACTATATCACAAATATTAAACTACGAAACATTGACTTGCGGATTGGTTTGTGTAAGATAAAGACACGGGGTTTTATATAAAGAGGATAAGGTTATGAAAAACATATTTTTAGTAATGTTAGCATTAGTTATTGCAGGTACAGGAATTGTTTTTGCGATGCAGAATAAACCTGAAACAATGAATAAGGAGGGTATACTTATGGATAAAAAAATATTAATAGCCTATTTTTCTTGGGGCGGGAATACAAAATCAATTGCCGAAAAGATTCACAATACTGTAGGTGGCGATATGTTCAGGATTGAAACTTCCGTACCGTACCCAACCGATTACCACGAGGCAGCGTATGGCGTTGCTAAAAAACAGCATGAAGAGGGAACAAAACCGGAATTAAAAGATAATGGAGATGTTTCAGCCTATGATGTAGTTTTTGTGGGAACACCTGCTTGGTGGTATGAAATGGCACCTGCTGTTAAAACTTTCTTATCAGAAAACAATTTTGAGGGTAAGACTATTGTTCCGTTCATCACGCATGGTGGCGGCGGTAAATACACAATTGCAGAAGATATGGCGAAACTTGCCAAAGGAGCAAAGGTTGTTGCGTCTCTTGTAATTTATGAAAATGGTGGCGCAAATGCCCAACAAGAAGTAGATAATTTTGTTTCAAAATTATAACTAATAAAAAAAGAAGTACTCGGTTAAGAGTACTTCTTTTTTTATGGGACCAGAGGGATTCGAACCCACGACCAAGGGATTATGAGTCCTTTGGTTTATATAAATTTCAAAAATTTTCAAAAAGGAAATCACCCTTAAAACTCAATTTTGTCGGAATTTTAAATTTATTACGACAAAATTACGACAATTCCGACAAAATTTTATAAGGTGATATCTAATGGCGGAAATTAAGAAACGCAAAAAGAAAAATGGCAAGTATAGTTACACAGTAACTATTAGAATAAAAGGTTATCCTAGCTTATCTGCAACCTTTGAAAAGTTAACCGATGCGCAAATTTGGATTTCTGAAAATGAAACGCCACGCAAAAAAGGAAAACACATTAAAGAATCAGTATCTCAAAAACATACAGTTGCGGAGCTTATTGATAGGTATATTGAATTTGAGCTACCGAATAGAAAATCTGACAAAGATAAGTATAAAATGCACCTGGAATGGTGGCGCAAACAAATTGGCGCATATTATCTTTCTGCGCTTGATAATATTATGCTAACTGAATATAGGGATAAGCTCTCAAAAGAAAAATGTTTAATTCCACGCAAGGGCATGAGTCCGAAAGTAAGCGATAAAACACGTTCCAACGCCACTGTTAATCGTTATATGGCATCTTTATCGACAGTTTTAAGCATTGCCGTAAAAGAATACGGATGGATTGAGGAAAACCCCATGCTAAAGGTTATAAAAAAGAAAGAGCCTAGGGGTAGAGTTAGATTTTTAGAAGATAAAGAGGTCGCAAAATTGCTCGCAGAATGTCAAAAAGAGTCCTATGAGTTGTATTTGTGTGTCTTGATTGCACTTTCGACCGGCGCACGATATAGCGAAATTACAAATCTTACCTGGAAAAATGTTGATATGAAACATAAACAATTTCACTTCCTGAACACCAAAAATGGAGAAGATAGAGGAGTCGCAATTACTTCAAATGTTTATGATGAGCTGAAAGCGTTCAAAAAAGTTCAGAAAATAGGTAGCGACCTTGTGTTTTCAAATAATGAAAATAATGTTCTTTATTTGCGTGGGCAATTTGAACGTGCATTGAAATGCGCCAAAATAAAAGATTTTCACTTCCATGATTTACGTCATACTGCAGCAAGTTATTTAGCCAAAGGTGGCGCAAGTTTACTGGAAATTGCAACTATTTTAGGACACAAGACGCTTGTAATGGTACAAAGATATTCGCACCTTACAAAAGGACATACCGCAACTGTATTAGAAACAATGAATCAGGAAATGTTTAAAAATATTGAATTGAACACTAATGCTAAATAATCATGCCGGACAATGCGCATAGAAAGGAAAAGTTATGATTTTAAAAGAAATTGAAGATGAGCCGTTAGAGCTTACAGATGAAAATGATATGCTCTTAACAGAGTGTTGTGCAATTTTATCACTTATTCACAAAGATTTAGATAGAATGTATGAAAATACCAAAAAGAAAATAAATGTTTCACTAGCAGAAATTGACACATTAATGACTCTTATTAATTCTGTAGAGAATAAAATCGAAGAAGCTAATAAAATTTCACAGCAGCTTTTTAATTTGTATAAAGAGATAAACAACTCTTAATAATTTATTTGAAAAAGTTGCGAAATCAAAAAAGATGAGTTATAATGAGGATAACAATGCAAGATAAAAAATTATTTACGGCAAAATACACCGACGAAGCCGAAAAAGAACTAAAAAACTTGAATATTGACGACAAAAAGCGGACTTTAAAAGCTGTTGCTTTGTTTGAGTATTTAGGTCAAGAAGGTGTAAACAGTAGACCATTGAACAAAGACGGTTTATTTGAAATAAAAACAGATAAAGTCAGAATATATTTTATGTATCAAGGGCATCAAATTATCATTATAGGGCTAATAACTTTGAAAAAGACTCAAAAAGCACCCAAACGATACAAAATTCAAGCTGTAAACCGAATAAACAAATACATAAGGAATAATACAAATGAAAACAAATGACGATTTAATGAAAGAATTACTTACGCCTGAAGAATGCGCAGAGATTAAAGCGGATGTAGCCGCGGAAATTGTGCGTGTAAGAGGCGGTTTGCGCGAAAATAGCGGGCGTAAAGCTATTGTTACAGGTAAAATCCTGAAATTTACTAAACGTCTTACAGAAGAAGAAGCAAGATTTATTGATTATGCAAGAGAGCATCATATTAATTATGATGATTTAATGGAAGGTTAGGCATTACCATGCAGGCGTTGTAGAAGCAAGATTATCATGCCTGCGCAGATATAGAAAATGCTTTTCGAAAGAAAAGCATACCGCCGTCAAGGGGGGGGGCTTGCCGGCGGTATTTACCGATAGGCTACAAGTACGAAGTTGATATTTGAAAGGAACCGGCATGGGGACTGTGAAGATAAAAGATTTATTAAACATTTTAAAGCAAGATAATATAAGAGTTTATAAGGCAAAACTGCCGTACGAAATAGGTGGTATATGTAAACCTGAATATATAAACGAAAAGGATATTATGTATTCTTTAATAATAAATCCAAAAAGTAAAAGTAAGCCCAAAACCTCTCTTTTACACGAATTGATACATATTTATTTCAATGATTGTCAAAATGTTCAAACGGTTAACTTCTGTGAGTATAGAACTCGTTATTTTACCAAAAAGTTGTGTAAACAGTTAAATAATGAAATGAATAAAGTTTTAAACAATACTATCAACAATAGCAAGGTGATTTATGAGTAAGGAAGAATTATTAAAAAAACTTTGTACTTTTAAAGATGAAATAGTAAATGAATATTCTGTATGGGAAAAAAATTTTATAGAGTTAGGTAAGTTTGATATCTCTCAATTTGCAATCAAATGTTGTCTTTTAAAGAAATTTATTTGTAAAACTCAAATTTTACAAATTGAATATAATAAAAGAATTGTAGAATTTAATAAATTTGCTCAAACTTCAACATATTTAAGGGGTGTAGAATATTTATTCCATAATGAAAAAGCACTTGAAGGATTATCCAAAAAATATTTAACTGAAAACGGTCTTTATTTTATTTTCGACCCTACACATAAGGAGAGCTTGAGTTTTATTGGTACAATGTATGATTATATGGGGAATGTCAATACTTTCAGGCAATATGTTGACAATAAAGGTCTATACTACTATTTAAAATTTATGTTAGCAAAAGAGTATGATTGTGAGGAAAATTCCGACATCCTAAAAATTGAAGAAATAATTTCTAATAATTTTAAACCATTTACAGATTTCGCAGACTTCTTTTTCTTTGACAAAATGTTTACAAAAGATAGTAAAATTTTTGAAACCGGCATTCAATTAAAAATGCTTATTATAGCACCCTTAAAAGTTATTCAAGATTTATATGATTATATTTATAATATGCAAGATGATGAATTAAATGTAACGGTAGAAAAAACAAACAACTCGCAAAATGATGATTTAAAAAAACAAATAGAACAAATTATAAAAGCAGAAGAACTAGAGGTTTTAAAGGAATATGGGGTACATGGAAGTAAATTAAAGGAATATGTTAAATTTAAAAACGCCTTTAATGCACAAATTACAAGAATACTTGACAGAATACAAGAAGGAATCCCAGAGTTGTATGTTTTACTTAATTGTGAAAAGACTAAAAAAAATGGTAATAAATATAATGATAAGAAAAAAGCATGTTATGAAATAAGTAAGATGTTTAAAAAAGTATAAAAATATATAAAAATTAGTATAACTTCGTATAAAAGTTAGACTTATAAATTCAAATAAATTCTTCTATATTCAAAACATAGCAAATAAATTGCTGATGTATTAAAAATATAGGAGAATTTTTATGACCGAATTAAAAGTAATTCAATCAGTAGAAACAAACACAAAAGAAGTACCAAATTTAATCCCGTTAAGTCGCTGGAATGATTTCTTTAAGTACCCGACAAAAAACGCTATGTATCAATACAATTTTTATGGGCATAGGAACGGATTTTCTAAAGTCGTGCGCAGAATAGGAAAACGTATTTATATTTCGGTACCGGATTTTTTTGAATGGGTGAATAGTGGAACGGGAGAGCGTGCTTGTTATTAATTCCGGCATGGTGAGGTATAAAAAAGAAAAAGACGCCTATTGCGCCTTTGGTAATATCTAATTACCATTAATATACCCAAAATGTGATGAAATTACAAGCCCGAAATGAGGCAAACAGATGAAAGAAGCTGGATTTATTAAAATTCCACGCTCATTATTTGACGTGCAAAATTTACATAAAAATAAGAAATATACCGATTTTGAGGCGCAGCTCGATTTATTTTATCTGGCGAACTATAAAGCCGGAACAATCAAACTACGAAACGATGAACAAGTAACAATCAATAGAGGTGAATGCGGTTGGAGTCAAGAGAGTTTAGCGCAGCGTTGGAAATGGAGTCGTGATAAGGTCCGCAGGTTTTTAATACATCTAAATAATTCCAAAATAATACAACTAAAAAAAGGTTCTAAACATAATGTAATTGTACTTTTAGGCTATGACACTTCATAAAAACAATACATCAAACAAGACATCAAAATAAGGCACTATATAAGAAGTTAAGAAAGTAAGAATATTATATCAGGGCTAAAAAATTAGTAATAGAACAAAAAAATAGGAGATATAACAATGAAAAAAGAAGAATTAAATTTAGATAGATTAGTAGAAGTGTTAGGAGATTATAAAGTTGAGGGTGCAGAACGAGTGTTTAAGTGTCCATATTGCACAGATACACATAGAGATAATATGAAATTTAATGTAGAAAAAAAGATAATAACCTGTTTTGCTGATAGTTCTCATAGTAGAAGATTTCTGCGTGAAATGTATTTTAAAAATTGGAATAATTATAAATCCAAGAAAAATTTTACTCGTCATATTCAGGTAAAAGATAATAAAATTACTGAACCAAGGAAGATTATTCAACTGGATGCGGCACGAAAAGACCTTTTTAGAAAAAGAAATTATATCTCTAATCAAGAATTATTGAGAAATTCAGAATATCTTCAATTCTTATTGACCAAGCGCCGAATTACAAAAGAAACCGTACAGAATTGTAAAATTGGGTTGAACGTGAAGAAAAATCGTTTTGAATTTCCTATATTTGAGTTTAATCCTATTAATAGCGCTCAAACTGTTATTTCTTTTGAATTTCGACCGCTAGATTTATCGAAAAATGGGCTTTATAGAGAGAAAAATACACCTACAGGGTTAGCGCAAATAAATTCGTATGTAGAGAATACCCGTTATTTGATAGTTATTGGTGGTTTTATTGACGGTTATAGCCTGTTTCAATGGCTTAAAGAACATAATAAAGAACAGTATTTTCAAATTATAACATCAACAAATGGGGAAAATACCACGTTAAAGCACTTGAAAGAATATCCGAATATAGAGGATGTCTTAAAACAATACGAAAAAACTTATATATTTTTAGATAATGATACAACCGGAATACGAGAGGCGCTGAAAATAAAAGAAGAATTTCAAAATGTTGAAATAATAAAGTTTCAATGCTCTTGTAAGGATTTTAACGAACATTATACAAAGGGATGTACTCAAACAATTAAAGAATTTAAAGAGGTATAAGATGGCCTATGTAATGCACTTTTGTCGGAACAAACAATGTAATAACGGTTGGATAGATGAAGATTTAACCAATGCTAAAAGCATACCGCCGCGCTGGAAGTATTGCAAAAAGTGTGCCGCTATGCGCGGGATTGATTACGCTGCGCAGACACCAAAAAGCAATTTAACGTGTGAAGAATTGGCGCAACGGGAAAAGAAGAAAGAACAAGCTCAAATTATGAGAGCGCAGGTAAAAAAATATTAGTTCTACGGTTGCAATAAGGGGGTAATTTTAAACGTTTAGTGCGCGGCAGGTATTCAAGTATCATAAATTGAATTTATCTTGCTTATTTGGGGGTATTTTTTTAATACCTCTTTTCTTTGTCAAAATTATCGTAGGTTCTTCCGGTGTAATTTTTATTTTGAGGTGCTTGCGAGCCCAAAAGTCGTGTAGTTTTTTGAAAAAATTTTTTATGCGTTTCGTTTCGTTTTAGAAAAATCTTTTGTTTTTTTATTTAATTTTTTATAATTTTATTACGACATTTTTACGACAATTTTTAAGCTCTGCGCATAGGTAATAAAAAAGCAAGAGTCTAAAACTCTTGCTATTACTATTATATAATTGGTGGGACCAGAGGGATTCGAACCCACGACCAAGGGATTATGAGTCCCCTGCTCTACCGCTGAGCTATAGTCCCAAGCTCTTTGTACGTTCCTCAATATATCATCAAAAACTTAAAAATGCAAGCCCGATTATTTTTTCGTTATTATTACTAAGTTTCTTTCATATATTTCTTCTAACGGTAGTCTATATTCAATTATGTCTGCGATTTCGCCGCCAAGACGCTTAATGACAGGTTTCGCAGCGTCAATTTCTTCCTGAACCTTTTTGGACTTATATGCCGTGAAATATCCGCCTTTTTTCAATAACGGCAGGGCATAAGCGCTTATTTTATCCAGTGTCGCAACCGCGCGTGAGGTTATAAAATCATATTTTTCGTTCAAATTTTCTGCCCGTTCGCAAAATGTTTCAATGTTTGAAACGCCCGTATCACGTGCAATATTGTCGATTGCAGCCAGTTTCTTTCGTATACTATCGAGCGCTGTAACCCTTAACGCCGGATATTTTATTGCAAGCGGAAGTGCCGGAAAGCCGCCGCCGGTTCCTATGTCAAGTAAACTCTTCCCGTCCGGTTTAATCCCGAATTTCTCAAAAAATAGTTCCAAAGAAAGGCTGTCGTAAACGTGTTTTTCCCACAAAAACTTCTCTTCATTCTTTGAAATTAGGTTAATTTTTGCGTTTTCTTCTAAAAAACGCTGCATATATTTTGCATAATTCTCTTTATTGTTCATAGTTAAATTCTTTTGCTTTCTTGTTAAATATTTCTTCAGTAACGCGATATTTTACGTCTAAAATCCGTTTTTCAATCGTTTGAATATTTTCTTTAATAAAATTATTTTTTGCATATTTATGTGCGCTCAAGTATTTTTCAAGTGCCTCAATTATTTGGGTTTTGCTGTATAGGTAATCTCCGTATGCTGTGAGAGCAGAGGTTATATAGAAGTTATCCTGGAGCTCGGTCGCACATTTTAGTGCAGTTTCGTAGCATTGGTCGGCGTTTTCAGGTGAAAGCTGGGCAAGTTTAAGGCTCGCCGTATAAACTTCTTCCGTAGAAGTCGCTGTTTCAAGTGCTTTTTGACAGTATTTCTTCGCAAGTTCAAGGTTTTCGGTCTCAACGTAAAGGGTTGTGAGGTTTGAATAAATTTGTGGTAAAAATTTCTCAATATTGAATTTAAGCGCCTTTTCGTAGGCTTCAATTGCGCGATAGTTGTTGCCGCGGCTTTCTAAAATAACTCCGCATTTGAAGAGAAGTTCGCAAATGGTTGCAGGTTCTTGCGTTTTGTCAACTAACTTCATCGTTTCTTTGCAGGTGTCAAATGCTTTGTCTTCATCTCCCTCTTCCATGTATATGTCAAAAAGCAGCAGATTGCTTTTTATTTGGAGGGCTTTTGGCATATCTTTGGTTTGGTTTGCTAAAACTTGTTTTGCTGCATCGCGTTTGAACATTAAATAATTCATTTTTGCGATGTAGAAGTTATTTTCTAAAAGATTTTGAGTGTCATTAAGGCTTTGATAGAGTTCTTTCGCTGCGGTAAAGTGTTTTAGCGCGTTATAAGCGTCAGAAAGGTTTGCGTATGCCATTGCCATTTTGTTGTTTGAGTACGCTTGTAAGTCTTTAGTGGTTTCATTTTTAAGTATAATTTTTTCGCACAGTGAAATGACTCGCTGGTAATTGTATTCGTCTTCGGCGTCATTGATGAGTTTTAGAAGTTCTTCAGTGCTCATTTGATATTCTGCCTCATCTTGCGCTTGGGCTTCGGCGATAAATTCATTGATTGAATCGGCAATCCCGGTGAGCAAAGAGTCTTCTTCTTTTTCGTCGAAAACAAATAGTAAATCTTTGAGTTCTTTTTTAGGCGGTGCCGGCGGCTGGGTTGCCGGTTTTTCTACTTTTTTAGGCTCCGGCGGGGTGGCTGCAGGCTTAACCATTAATGCTTGAGCATTGTAAACTTCTACGCTGTTTGAAAAATCGACTTTTTTCGGGATGAAAAGTTTGTGGTATTCGATTTCCTGCCTGATTGTTCGGCGGGAGATCAGCAGGTCGCGTTCTTCGGGTTTGCGCGGAAGCTGCATTTCGTATAGCTCTACGCAGGCTTTGTGGAGCTTTACCAGTACATTTGGCGGGATTTCACCCTCGGTTATGTCTTTATAATAGTCTTTAAGATAGATGTTCCCGTGCTCAATTTCGATTAAATAGTTCGCCGCAAACATTTGCAGTCTGGCTTCGTCATAAAGGTTTAAAGATTGCAGAAGTTTTGTGTTGACCGGGTAGCGAATTACTGTTAAAAAACGGATTAGGTGCCCGCCTACCGAGTCGACCATTGAAAGAAATTCGCGGAAAAGAAATTCTTTTAGGGATAGAAAACTGTTTGCGTGTTTTTGCATAAGTTCTATCGGCGAAATCCTTTGAGTATTAATGATAATTAAGGCTAGAGTTGTGTAAAAATAGTAGCCTTTTGTGAGCTTATAAAATTCTTCAAATACGGGACCGTGGATACGAATTTTGTTTGCTGTAATGTATTTTTGAAAAAGTTCTTTGTCGAGGGCTTTAAAACTTATTTTTTCAAATTTTGTGTTTTTCGGCAGGGTTTCAGTGTTAAAATTCCTCGAAATTATAATTGTTTTAATTTTGGCAAATTCGCTTAAATGTCCTATAAAATCAAGCAAAAGTTTTGCATTTTCCGGTAAAAGAGCCTGATATGAGTTGAGAACTATTACGATTGGCTTTGAAATTGAGTAGAAATATGCGTTAATTCGTTGAGAGAAATTTTCAAACTTAGCCTGCGGAACTTTAATAATATCGTGAGATGCAAGGTGTTTGAATTCTTCAAAAAATTCAAGAAAAATATCATCAAGGTTTGTAGATTCGTAACAGTTTGCCCACAAAAGAACAGCGTCTTCGTTGAGAACCTCAAGACAGTGCTTTATTACCGAGGTTTTACCTGTGCCAAGAAAACCGGTTGCAAGAAGTAATGAGTTTTGTGAATTGAAAAAGTCCAAAATTTTATTTATCTGTCCTCTGTTGTTTTCTAATAAAACAGATGTCGCAATATCAGCGGCTTTTTCAATTATGTTGTCTTCGGTAATGTTTTCTTGTAAAAAGCGGTATTTCATAAAGTTATATTAATAGATTTTGTAATTTTTTGCAAACTTTATTTTTAAAAATTTGCACATTTCGTTTGTTTCGGGTAAAATCTTATTATTAAGGGGGATTTTGTATGGAATTTTTTAGAAAAAACCAAAAAATAATCATTTTAATAATCGCGTTAACCTTTATTGCTTGGACTGTAGGCTTAATGATGTTACCTGTGTTATTTAGATAGAAAGTGATTTTACCGGATTTGGGAAATATGAAGAAGTTTTTAAAGATTTTCATACTGGCAGCCATAGTTTTTACCTGCGTACCTGTCGTATCGTACGCGGCACCTTCGCAGCAGCAGGTCGTTGATAAAAAACTCAAAAATGTTAACCAAAAAATTAAAGATATCAAGGTTTTAGAAGGGCTTGAGAAGAATAAGCTCCATAAAAACCAGCAAAAACTTGAAAATACAGCAAAAAATCTTGCAAAATCAGAGTCGACTTATAATGTGTTGAAAGCAGAACTTTCCGGTGCTGAAAGAGATTATGATGTTGCAATGCGTGAATACAATATCGCGGTAGTTGACTTTAACAATAAAATAAGAAATATTTACAAAAACCAACGGTCAGGAATGCTCCAATTGCTATTCTCGGCAAAAGATTTAACATCTTTTATGGATGCTGTTTATTATGAAAAAATTATCCTGAAGAAAGACGTTAACAAAATACTTTCTGTTAAAACAAAGGCGCAGAAAGTTGTTATGATGAAACGCAGCATTCAGCTTAGAAGAAATTATCTCGCTAAATCAATAAAAAACATTCACTCTCAAAAAGAATCTTTAAGACGCGCTATTGCGGCTAATGAAAAGAAAATCAATAAACTTAAAACCGACAGACGAGCTTATGAAAAAGCAGAACGCGAACTTATGGGACAATCCGCAAAGTTACAGCATATGCTCAATAATAAAGGTTCTAACGCAAAATTGGTTAATTCAAGTTTCGTAAGACCGATTTCAGGCAGAATATCTTCGCCTTTCGGTATGCGTACGCACCCTATTTTCAAAAGTAAATCTTTCCATTCCGGAGTTGATATTGCAGGTCCTAACGCCGGTAATATTATTGCCTCTAACGATGGAAAGGTTATATATTCCGGCTGGTATGGCGGGTACGGCAAGGTCGTAATTATTGACCACGGAAGTGTTAATAATTCGCCTATAACAACGTTGTATGCGCACATGTCTTCAATCAATGTCAGCAACGGGCAAACCGTTAAAAAAGGTCAGGTTATCGGAAAAGAGGGTTCAACTGGATACAGTACCGGACCTCACTGTCATTTCGAGGTTAGAGTTAACGGAAAACCTAACAACCCGACAAGCTATGTCCTATTCTAAAGGAAAATTTAATTGAAAAAATTAATAATAACATCTTTAATAGCACTTTCTCTTACCGCCGCAAGCGGTACCGTTTGGGCTGTTGAGGGTGGAATGGCCGGCTCGTTTGACGCGCTTGGCGGTTATGATATGCTGCCGGGAAATGACTTCCCTGAAGCTACTTTGATTAAAAAGAAAAAAGAAAAATTCGTTCCGGATGAACAAGCTGTTGATTTGGAAGAAGGGCTTTTTAACGGGGATGAAACTGTTCAATCCGTTATGTATAATTCCATCATGACCCAAGATCCGCGTACAATGCAAATGGGTAATGCTCCGCGCGTTAAAGTTTATAATTCCAAGGATTTACCGGTTTTCAAAAGAACAAGAATTAAGCTCATGAACTGGATACGTCGTAAAGAAGAAAAGTCTTATCTCAATGAGCTTGAAAAAGAAAAACAACAGCTTGAAGAATTTGAAAAAGAATTAGATAATGAAAAACTTATCAATGATATTTTCTACACTTCAAAAGAGAAAAAAGACGCTGCAGAAAGTAAAATAGAAGACGTCCAAATTGAAGATGATGCACCTAAGCCAATCAAATTAAAAGGTAAGTTGAAACAAAATAAAGGTGAAAATCTCGTTGTTTTGGATGCAAAAGATATTTATTATATTGAAGAAGATGACGAAATAATTGCTGAAAATCAAGCTATAGTTAAATTTCCTAAACAAAAAATTACAATGAAAGCGGATAGATTTGTTTATTCTAATTCTGCAAACATAGTAAAAGCTATCGGCAACGTAAAAATTAATTATAGCGGAAAGGATATTTTCTGTGATTATGTTCAGGTTAATGTTAACGAGGAAGAAATTTCTTTCGAAAACATGAACGCAGAATTTCCAAATACGATTGTAAAAGCTGAAAGCGGCGTTTCACGTAACAATACATTGTATCTTTTTAACGGATATTTAAGTTCTGAGGGCGACAAACGTGTAGGCTTGCCGTCCCGTAGGCTCAAAGGTTTTCAACCTGACAATTTGATGCCGATTAGCGAGGATGATAAGTTCTTTATTCAGCCTTATTTATCCAAAGATGATAATGTTCGTTTTGATAGCGAACGGGTTATCATCAATGCTAAAAGAGACCACGATGTTGTAACACTTAAAGATACAAAAATTCATTACGGGAACAATAAAATCTTTAGGATTCCGTCACTGACAGCGTATATGGATAAGCAGCATAACAGTTTTGAAGCTAATTATCCGGAATTTGGTAGTATCGCTCGTTTAGGTATGTTTATCGGTCCCGGCGTTGTTTTGGAAGTCCCGCGTGCAGGTACTTTGAAATTCATTCCGTTCTTAAACTATCGTAAAAGTACAGTCGGTTTCGGGGGATCTTTAAGATATCACAGCGCACACAACCTGACCGAGTTGTCTTATGGTTCTGTTTCAGACATTTTTGTATTGAAAGGGCACCAAAAACTTGATGATAAACTGGACTTAAATTACGGTATGAACTACTTCATGGATCAATGGTTCCTTGGTGGTATGATGCCTAAATACGCTTTAGAATTGGCGTATAAAGATGCTTATAAGGTTAAAAGTACGTTCCGTAAAGGACTGGATTTGACATATCAACATCGCGCTACTTTCGGTTATTATCACAACTCTATGTATAATATGTACGCTGAAAGGTTTAAAAGTGGTAACATCGGTACGTTTAGAGGACGTTACATGGCGCAGGTTGAACAGGAACTTTATAAATATAATGATATGGAAAACTTCAGAGCCTTTTCTTTAAGCGCATTAATGCAAGGTAGTGCAGCGTTATATGGTACAGGCGATACACAGTTTATCGGACGATTGGGCTTACGCGCGCATTCACAATATAAATATTGGATGCAGGATATTTCGTACTTCCTGACCGCGTGGGATGACCATACGCCAATGTCCAGATTTGACGCATACAGATACGGTACGTCAAGTTTGAATGTAAGAGAGGCATTGAAAATCTGTAAATTCCTTTCTGTTGCTTGGAGCGGAACTATTTCATTGTCAGATGACGCATCAAACGGTAAACTCTTCCAGGAAAATGCGTTCCTGTTTATTCTAGGCCCTGAAGATGTTAAACTTACGTTTGGTTACGACTTTTTGCGTAGAAGAACTTACATAACGCTCGGTTTCTCATTGAATACTACCGGAACCGCGTTAAACTATAAAACACTGGAAATTAAAAACCCTGACAAACTTTCAGGTAATGACGGCGAGGATATAGAAGAACTTCAACCGGAATTTTGGCTTATTCCGCACGAAAAACAGGCTAAGGCTAAACCTCTCCAATATGCTCAGGTAATTAATATTAACGAAAACGACAATCGGGAAAGAATAGATTAATGGATTATAGAGAAAAGGTTTTAGAGTTAATACATTACGGAAAACTTGCCGGAGAGAAAAACTTCACGCCGGGTTATTCGGGCAACCTTTCTGCACGTTACGGCGATAATGTCATCATTACAACTTCCGGCTCCGCAAACGGATATTTAACGGAAGATGATTTCGTAGTGATTGATTTTGCAGGAAACGTCGTTAGCGGAAAAGGTAAACCGTCCAGTGAAAAGTTTTTGCATTTGGATTTTTACAAAATTCGGCCGGATGTTAATTATATTATCCACGTTCATCCGGTTTATTTAAGTGCATTTGCATCAAGCGGAAAAGATTTAACCGCACCGGTAATGCCGGAAAATGTTTTTTATTTTGGCGAAATCCCGCTTGCAGAATACGGTCTTCCGGGCTCAAGGGATTTGGTGGATAAGACCGCGAAGTTTTTTGATAAACACGATGCAGTGTTAATGGCAAATCACGGTGTAATTATAGGCTCTGCGACCCTGCGTGACGCTTATATGAAACTTGAACTTGCCGAATCGTATGCGCAAACAATTGCGGTTTGTGAGATGTTGGGCGGTGCAAAGCACTTGACAAATGAACAAGTTAAAGAGATTATTGCATTAAAGAGTTAAAGAGGCAGAAGTAATATTATGGCAATTACATTAGATAGTAAACAAGGTTTAATAGCAGGCGACGGGCATTTGCCGGTTGAAGTTGCAAGATGTGCGAAAGAAAACGGATGCGAAGTTATTTGTATTTCGCTTGCCGATGATAATGTTAAGGAATTGAGAAAACACTGTTCCAAGGTTTATTCTTGCCACCCTGGCGAAATTAATAAAATTGAAAAGATTTTGAAAGATGAGGGTATTAAACAGCTTACGTTTATCGGTAAAGTTCATAAACGCGTGCTTTTGCAGCTGCATAAATTTGATTCACGCGCGATTGAATTACTTAAAGAGGCTGCAAGATTAAATGATGATCAGGTAATGCTTTTAATTATCAAGGAGCTTGATAAACTTGGTATTACAGCCTTAGACCAAACAATTTTTATCAAAAACCTTATGATACCTGCAGGTGTGCTGGGTGATGTTAAACCTACAGAAGCGCAAATGCAGGATGTAAACTACGGTTTTTGGCTTGCAAAAGAAATGGGTAAAATTGATGTTGGTCAATCCGTTGTTATTAAAGACAAAATGATTATGGCGGTTGAGGCTATTGAGGGAACAGATGTTTGCATTAAACGCGGCTGTAAACTTGCTAAAAAGGGCGCGTCAATCATTAAAGTTTCAAAACCGTCACAGGATAAACGTTTTGACATCCCTGCAATTGGTCTTAGAACGCTTAAAACTATGAACAAGTACAAAGCGTCTTTGATTGCGGTTGAGGCAAACGAAACCATTATTGTTAACCAAAAAGAAGTAATTGATTACGCAAATAGACATAATATTGTAATTATGGCGGTGTAGTTTATGACAAAACGGGTTTTTATCGTTACAGGAGAGCATTCAGGTGACATGCACGCAGCGAAAGTTGTTGAGCATTTACATGCAAAGAATCCTGATATTGAGGTTGAGGCAATCGGCGGTGAGGCGCTTGTGGCGCAGGGCGTTAAACTTTTTGCAACACACGATAAAATGTCTGCAATGGGGCTGACACCTAAAATCGTTATCGACCACCTTATGCTTGGCAAAAAACTCGTTGATTATTTGGAAAAAGAATACAAACCGGATTTGGTTTTGTTGATTGATTACGGAACGTTTAATCTTAATATCGCAAAATTTCTTCACCGTGCGGGCATAAAAGTCTTCTATTATATCCCGCCGCAGGTTTGGGCAAGCCGTAAATGGCGTTTGAATACAATTAAAAAATTTATTGATAAAGTCCTTTGTATTTTTCCCTTTGAAAAGAAAATGTATGAGGATAAAGGAATTTCAACGGAATATTGCGGGCATCCGCTAGTATCACAATTGCCAGAAAAGGCAGATAGAAAAGAGTTTTTTATTCGTCACGGATTTGACCCTGATAAAAAACTTGTTTCAATTTTTCCGGGTTCAAGGAAATTTGAACTTAAACAATTGATGAATGTTTTTGTTGCGTCTGCAAAAGAATTGCAGCACAGACATCCGGAATTGCAATTCTGCATTTCGCACGCGCCAAACTTGAAAGACGACGTTTACAGTCAATATTTAAAAGATACTAAATTCAAGGTAATCAAAGGCGAAAACCAACAGCTTTTGAGTGTTTCCGATGCTTTAATTTTGGCGTCTGGAACTGTTGCGCTTGAGGCAACTCTATACCAAACCCCTATGCTTATTGCATATCGCGGTCCTTGGTTCTTTTACCTTGTCTACCTGCTTGTAAGATGTATCAAACGAGTTTCTCTGCCAAATATTATTGCCGATAAAGAAATCGTAAAAGAGATTATTCAAGGCAAAGTGTCTGTGCATAACATTGTTAATGAAACCGAAAAACTTTTATACGACGAATCCTACCGTGCAAATCACATTAACGATTTAGGTAAAATTAAATCTATGCTTTCTGATAAAGTTTCATCTGAAGAAGTTGCAAAAATTATTGTTAACTCTTTGTAACATTTCATCTGCAAATTATGCAACTATGCGGCTTTTAGTGTTTTTATTTATATATGGTAGTAAATCAGGTTAGTAGTAATTTTAATACGACTTCGTATACGAAGTTTAGCGAATTTAAGCAGCCGCAAAATGGCTACTATATTCAGCCTGACCTGAATACTACGACCGATGACGACAAAATTGATAAGAAAAAACTTTGGACACGGTTGGGTATAGGGCTTGTTCTGGTTGGATTGACAAGTTTTGGTGCAATTAAAGCTATGCCTAAAAGCGTTGTGAAAAAGTTTGATAAATTCAAACAATTCCTGGAAAAGAAAATCGAAAACGAGGCTACTAACTCAAAAACTGCAATATTTTACCGTACTTTACTTAGAGGCTCTTTAAAAGCCGGCGAAAAATTCCAAGGAATTAACAACCTTGTTTCATTCAAAGATATTTGGTTTAAACGGAAAATAACCGACAAAATTCCGTTTGTCGATAAGGCTTGTCAATCTATTACCGGCTGGTTTAATAGTATCGGTAGATTTACGGTAAAACGCTCCTACAAATCAACCGGTAAGAAATTTACAAATTTAGATGAATTTTTATCAAATATTGATCGTGAACTTCTCGTCAAAGATAAGGGGGCGTATGTAACCATAAACGGCGAAACCAAAACCGTTGCACAATGGGTGAGAATTTTGGGTCTTAAACGCCAAGCCGTAAATAATAAAATTAGTCAAAACTTTACTATGCCAAGTATTCGTGAACGCCGCGAAGATATGGAAAGAATAATGTCTACGTTGGAAGACAGAGTTTGGGCTGCAAGTTTTGGCGATAAATCCAACTTTATGAAAAAAGATACATATTTTACCTTTGTTGCAGATAAATTCTTAGCTGTCGATAAAGCTAATTTAGGACAAAGTATCCATAAATTACGAAGTGAAATTTCTTACAATATCTTTGATAAAACCAAAGCTGCCAGTGAACTTCTACAAGTCAATAAGAGAATGTTGAACCCTAAAGATACGGTTTCAGAAAAATTGTTCAGAGAATTAAGCAAACAATTGTCCGAACTGTCTGGCTGTGACATACATTCACCTAGATACGAAGTTCTTCAACAGGAAATACTCAAAAATCTTGATGCGTTGAAAAAGAACGTTTCAATTGCAAAAGATATTTACAAATACGATGATAAAATTGTCGGTGCCGTTGGCGAACATAACCGTATCATAAAAGAAATTTTGGAATCCTCTCAAAGAGGTAAACTTGACGAAATGCTTGATATTTATAAAAATTTACTACCTGAAAAAGAATACCATAAACTTCAAAAAGAAGTCCGCGAAAGCGTAAAAGCCCTTGATACAAGTATTAGAATTGAAAGCGTTGAATATTTTGACAAACTTAGAGACCTAACTCTTGGTTCAGCGCCGACAGATATTCTGACGATTCTTGTTGGTTTCGGTTCGCTGGGTATCGGGCTCGCAAGCACTGATGATAAAGACACTCAAGCCTCTGTTGCTTTAAAATACGGTATCCCGGCAATTGGTGGAATGCTTACCTCAATGGTAGTTACTTCAATGCTTGTATCGGGTCTGAAGTCGCATTTCGTTGGTCTTGTTTCAGGGCTTATATTGAATAAAGCCGGCACAATTGCGGATAAATATCGTAAAGAATACAATGCCCGTCACCAGCAAGAACAGGCACATTGCTAATTCCCTGTGTTTTCTGTAAAATAATTGTATGGTAATTAAGATTAATACCGCAAGCGTAATAGGCCTGGATTCTTTTAAAGTCGATGTAGAAATTGATATTGTTACCGCAATGCAGCAAGGCATTGTGATTGTCGGTCTGCCCGATACCGCTATAAACGAGGCTGCATCAAGGGTTAAGTCGGCAATTAAAAATTCAGGGCTAAATTTCCCGTCCAAGAAGATTATTGTCAATCTTGCGCCTGCTGATTTGAAAAAAGTCGGTACACATTTTGATTTGCCTATGGCAGTTGGGATTTTAGGTGAGGAAGATGTAATTTCAAAAGAAAAACTCGTAAACTACGCGTTTCTGGGTGAGCTTTCGCTTGACGGCGCAATCCGCAGCGTAAGAGGCGTTCTGCCATTAGTTATCGGACTTCAAAGTTTGGGAATTGAAAACGTAATTGTGCCGACAGATAACGTAAAAGAAGCTGCACTTGTAGAAGGCATAAATGTTTACGGGGCTAATTCTTTAAATCAAGTCGTGCATCACTTTATTGATGAGCCTATTGTCCAAACTCATGTAGATTTAGGGGCTTATTTGGAAGATGCTGCGGAGGAAGATTATTTTTACGACTTTAAAGACGTAAAAGGTCAGCAAAAAGCAAAGCGTGCAATGGAAATTGCAGCCGCAGGCGGGCATAATATGTTAATGGTTGGTTCTCCGGGCGCCGGCAAAACTCTTCTTGCAAAATGTTTTGAATCTATCCTGCCGCCGTTGACGCGTCAGGAGTCGCTTGAACTTACAAAAATTTATAGTATTGCAGGGCTTTTAAGCGGTCGGGAACCTCTCGTCGTGAAACGACCTTTCCGTACAGTTCACCATACCGCTTCCGCAAATGGAATTATCGGCGGCGGCTCTAATCCAAAACCGGGCGAAATTACACTTGCTCACAGAGGCGTACTTTTCCTCGACGAAATGGTAGAATTTCCGCGTTCCGTACTTGAAGTAATGCGTCAACCGCTGGAAGATGCTAAAATAGTAATTTCACGTACAAAACACTCAATTACCTATCCCGCAAAATTTATACTTTTAGGCGCTATGAATCCTTGCCCTTGCGGTTTCTTAGGTGATAAAGAGAAAACCTGCACCTGCACAGAGTCGCAAATAAACCGCTATCTTTCCAGAATTTCCGGTCCGCTTCTGGATAGAATTGACTTGCAGGTTGACGTTACAAGGCTTACGCCTGATGAACTTTTAAATATGTCTCCGGCAAAAGAAACCTCTGCGGATATTCGTGCGCGTGTTGTTAAAGCTCGCCGAATCCAGGCGGAACGCTATATAAATGACGGAATTTTAACAAATTCTGAATTAGATACAAAATTAATACGTAAATATTGTAAATTGGATAGTGAGGGGCAATGTGTGCTAAAAGCTGCGATAACGCGTTATCAGCTATCCGGCAGGAAATACGACAGGGTTTTAAAATTAGCGCGAACTATAGCCGATTTGGACGGGTCAGTAGAGATTAAAACGGGGCATTTAATGCAGGCATTTCAATATAGGATTTCAGAAGTCACAGAGCTTGCAAATAAATGAAACATGTTTTATAATAATACTAGAAAGGAAGGGTAAATAAATGAATCAAATTAAAAATGTATCGACATGGACAGGGGGGGGGGANNGGGGGGGGGGGGCGTGCTCAACAGGCCTTCACAATGGCAGAGATACTTTTATCTCTAACAATAATAGGCGTAGTTGCTGCGATAACGTTACCAAGTTTAACCGGCAATATTAACGAACGAACCTGGAACACACAACGAAAAGCATTGTATGCTCGTATGTCACAAGCGATTGCGTTAATGCCGGCATTGAATGGTTATGGAACCTTGACTGAGGAATCTTCCTCCGGCGCTAGTGATGCCGTAGATACCGCCGCGGAAACTTTTGTCACCGACGGGCTGGCTAAAGTTTTGAAAATTAACAACATTTGCGACAGTGAGCATTTGCCGGATTGTGGAATTGTTTCTTCTTATACAAATATTGCCGCTTCTGTTTTGTCAATGCCTACAACATTATATGAATTAAATTCCTATTTTAGGAGTGCTTCTTATAACGGACAATCTTATTCCGGTTTAGATACCAGGGCTGCTGCTTTTGAAACCCAGAACGGCGAATCAATCGTTGCTTTTTACAGTCCGAATTGCAAAACCGTATTTCTGGCAGGTGAAAACACTGATATGTACGGAAATATTCAAGGGTTTGTACAAGCAAATATGTGCGCCAATTTCATTTATGATTTAAATGGATCAAAAGGACCAAATACTGTTGGTAAAGATATCGGTTTTATTAGTGTATTTAATGCAACGGATTCGGTTGTTGTCGCCCCGATGCCTTTGAACCGTGATGTGCCTGGCTCGCCTATAGGCTGGACTTCTGCTATTGCTTCCGAGTGTAAAAAGATGGACGATGACAGCAGATTACCTAACATTGATGAGCTTAGTGCAATGTTCGTAAACAATGAACTTATTGGATTATTGCTTAAACCTTATGTTTCCGGTTCAGTTTATAATTCTTCCAGAGTATGGGGGGTAGAGTTGCAGATGGGAACAAGAGGCACGCATTATAGAGGAACATCTTCTAAAATGTATGTCCGTTGTATAAAACGTTAATTTTCAAGCAGTGTTGTGAATATTTTTTCATTATAAAAGTTATCCACAGCGCTGAATGGCAAAACCTCGCCGCCAAAATCTTTTCTGACTTTTGCCAAAACACTTTGAATTTTTGAGCGCGGAACATAATCAATCTTTGTCACAACTGTCATTATCGGCAAGTTATAGGCTAGAACCCATTCGCGCATTTGACGGTCGTTGTTTTGTATTTCGTGGCGACCGTCTACAAGTTGGATTAGGCTTTTAATCTGTTTACGTTCAAGCAGATACTCTTCCAAATATTTCTGCCAGCGGTTTTGCGCCTCTTTAGAAACCTTTGCATAACCATAGCCCGGCAAATCTGCTATCATAAACTGTCCCGAAAAATCAAAAAAATTGATAAGTCGTGTCTTGCCCGGAGTATTTGAAGTTTTGGCAAGGTGTTTTTGATTTGCAAGCCCGTTGATAAACGAGGATTTACCAACATTGGAGCGTCCAAGTAGTGCAAATTCGTGCAGGTCGCTTTCAGGACATTGAGAAAGCATTTCTGCACTTTTTATAAACTTTGCCTGTATAAATTTCGTTGCCATTATTTTTTGCTTAGAGCCTTTTGTTGCTGCTGTTTAATACGCTTTTTATGAAGTACGGTTTGGAATAAATTGTACATTCTTTCGCTGTCAACAACAGTTATTTGTGCATTTTTGTCTACGATGTCGACACTTACTGACGGTTTCGCTCCAAAAATGTTGGATTGAATGTTGACAAGTTTAAATAAGCCTTCTGTCAAGACGCTTAGCGGCTCGCGCCAAAAAAGATCAAATGATTTATTTATATCAAACTTCTTGTTCATAATTATGTACGTGCTTTGAATTTACTAATTTTAGCCGTAATTTCTTCTTTATCAGCAGCGTTTGGATTCATTGACAGGTATTGAATATAGTATTTTGTTGCACCTTGGTAATTCAATTCTGCCTCATACGCCATTGCTTTTAATTTAGCGATATCTGCATTGTTATGGTAGAAGTCAATAGCTTTGTTGCAGTATTCAATTGTTGATGCGTAGTTTGCTTCTTTGTACTGTCTTTTTGCGATGTCAAAGAATTCGTTTGATTTAAGTTCGCAAAGGTCAATGTATGCAACACCGTCAAGTGCGATAACGTTTGTTGGTTCACTTGCAAGAACTTTTTGGAATGTTGTTCTTGCGGTTCTGAATTGTTTGTTATGAACCATAATTTCCGCAAGGTATAAATCATCTTTTACGCTTTTTGAGAAATCTCTTGCGCTTTCAAATGTGTATACTGCGTCTTGTTCACGACCAAGTGCAAGATATGCTTCAGCTTTTAACACAGAACCCATTACGCTGTCGTCAGCAGATTGGATAATGTAGTTTAGGCTTTGTTTAGACATATCGGTAGGGTCTCTGTGAACGAGACGTGAAAGTCTGATTTTCGCAAGGTGTAATTGAAGTGCGTTAGGGCATTTTTCAAGCGCCTTGTTGATGTAATCGTATGCAAGATATAATTCCTGGTTAGTTGTAAAGTTACCGTTGTCACCGGCATCTTTAGCCATTTCGTAATAAGTATTTGCAAGACCGATTACAGCGTCATCGTTATATGTTTCGTTACCCAAAAGCATTGTGTAATAGTCAAGTGCTTGTTGGTATTTTCTTAATTGCAGAGACATATCTGCTATTCTCATTTTTGCAGCGTTGTCGTCTCTAACTGTTAACATTGTTTTCAACTGGTCGATTGATAATTCAAAATCAACTCTGTCTTCATAAACTTTTGATAAGTTCATATATGAAGGTGTGTATTCAGGTTTAACAACTTCAGCTTTTTTGAAAGAGTTGATAGCTGCAGCCTGGTTGCCTTGTCTTAAATACAATTCACCTTGTAAGTTAAGTGCAGGTGCACAGTTAGGGTGAATATTAAGTGAGTGGTTTAACCAGGTTAAAGCTGCGGAGTTGTTTCCACGTAAAGATTCTACAATACCAAGGTGGTACATTGCAGACGGGTTGTGTGAGTTGCATCTTAAAGCCTCTTTGAAATATTTTTCAGCGGCATCAAGATTTTGTTCGTGGACTTCCAGTAAGCCTAAATTATCGTAACCGTTTGCGTAGTTAGGATTAATTTTTAACGCAATTTTAAATAAATCTCTTGCATCTTCAACGTTGCCTTTTTTCAGGGTTGCAACGCCTAATGCAGAGTATACTGAATAGTTATTTGCATCAAGGTTAATCGCTTCTACAAATTCTTTGATTGCACCGTCAAGAAGCTGTTCTCTGCTGTTGATGTAGTCAACGTCAGAAGATGCTTGTCTCATCATATAAACCATACCTTGTGCATAGTGCAAAACCGGATGGTTTGAGTGTGACGGCATAAGTTTATTAATTTCGTTTTGCGCAGGAGTTAATTTGTATTGTTTTGCGTAAGCCAATGCTCTTAATGCCAACGCATCAATATCATTTGGGTTTTTTGCTAAAATTTCTTTAAGTTTTTTTTCTGCGTCTGCATAATGGTTGTATTCAATCATAGTAGCGATATTTGTATACTTGCCTGCTTGATTGCTTGCTGCGACCGCATCGTTTTTAGAAACTTGCGCCTGTAAACCTGCAGCTTGAGTCATATTTGCTGAAAGCATTATTCCTGCCATAAGTGCTGATGCAATTAAAACTTTACGATAATTCATGAATTTATTTCTCCTACGATATATCTTTTTTCTTAAAAACATTGTATAATAAGGGAATAAAAAATGCAACATGCCTCATACAAGTGGATTAATATATGTTAAATAAAGATTTATTGGAACAATTCAGAGCTTATATTCTTGTTGAAAAAAACTTCTCGCAATATACGGCAAAGGCTTATGCGTCGGACGTTATGAGCTTTTTGATATGGTTGGAAGAAACAAACGTTAGTTCTGTTGATTATAATAAAATTCGTGAGTATTTGAGGTTTATACACAAGTATAACTACAAAAAAACGACTATTGCCCGTAAGATTTCTGCGCTAAGGACGTTTTATAAGTACCTCTACCGCGAGCGTGTGGTCGAGGCAAACCCGGTTTCAAGCATTACAGCACCGAAAAGAGAGAAAAAACTTCCAAAATTTTTGGATAAAGATGAAATTGAACAAATATTAAATAATGTTAACATTGAAAACCCGGCAGGGTTTCGAAACCGTGCGATTTTGGAGCTTCTTTGGGCTACCGGAATGCGTATTTCGGAACTTAGCGGACTTAATTTTGGCGATTTGAACCTCGAACATAATGAGATTAAGGTCTTTGGTAAAGGTTCAAAGGAACGTATAGTTCTGATTTCTGAACGTGCAAAGTCTTATATCCAGCGTTATATTGAACACGCCCGCCGTCTGGTTGCAAAAGATTTTCCGCCTCCGCCGCAGGACGAAGATTCTCCGGTATTTATCAACAATACCGGCTACCGTCTAAACCCAAAAACAATACGCAATGTAATAAATTCCATTGTTGATAAAATTAGTTTGCCTAAGAAAGTTACGCCGCATATGTTTCGGCACAGTTTTGCTACGTACTTAATAGAGAACGGTGCAGACTTGAGAGTCGTTCAGGAACTCCTTGGGCATGCCAGCATTTCTAACACCCAAATTTATACCCACATTTCTACTAAACACCTGACTGATACTTACAATAAAGCGCATCCGAGAGCTTGACAAAATTTCTTGACTGATTATTATTAGTGTTATGCTTTAGAATCTAATAAAGTAAGTTAGTATAAAACACAAGAAAAAAGAAGGAGATTAATCTCATGGCACGTGAAAAGTATGAACGCACCAAACCGCACGTTAACGTAGGTACAGTTGGCCACGTTGACCACGGTAAAACAACATTGACAGCTGCTATTACAGGTTGTATGGCTGCTGCAGGTAAAGCACAAGCTAAAAAATTCGATGAAATCGATGCTGCTCCAGAAGAAAAAGCAAGAGGTATTACCATCTCTACAGCTCACGTAGAATACGAAACAGATGCACGTCACTATGCACACGTTGACTGCCCTGGCCACGCTGACTACGTTAAAAACATGATTACAGGTGCAGCTCAAATGGACGGCGCAATCTTGGTTGTTGCTGCTACAGACGGTGCTATGCCTCAAACTCGTGAACACATCTTGCTTGCAAGACAGGTTGGTGTTCCTAACTTGGTAGTATTCTTGAACAAATGCGATATGGTTGATGACCCTGAATTGTTAGAATTAGTTGAAATGGAAGTTAGAGAACTTCTTTCTTCTTATGAATTCGACGGTGACAACATTCCATTCATCCACGGTTCTGCATTGAAAGCATTAGAAGCTGTTCAAGCTAATCCAAACGTAAAACGTGGCGAAGATAAATGGGTTGACAAAATTTGGGAATTGATGGATGCTATCGATTCTTACTTCCCAACTCCAGAACGTGATTTGGACAAACCATTCTTGATGCCAGTTGAAGACGTATTCTCAATCACTGGTCGTGGTACAGTTGCTACTGGTAGAGTAGAACGTGGTATCGTTAAAGTTGGTGATGAAGTTGAATTAGTTGGTTTAGGCGAAACTAAGAAAACAACTGTTACCGGTGTTGAAATGTTCAGAAAACAACTTGACCAAGGTCAAGCTGGTGACAACATCGGTGCATTGCTCCGTGGCGTTGACAAAACTGAAATCCAACGTGGTCAAGTTTTGGCAAAACCTGGTTCAATCCACCCACACACTAAATTCACAGCAAACGTTTACGTTTTGACAAAAGAAGAAGGCGGACGTCACACTCCATTCTTCTCTGGTTACAGACCACAATTCTACATCAGAACAACAGACGTAACTGGTTCTATCAAATTTGATTCAGAAATGGTTATGCCTGGTGATAACGTTGTAATGGAAGTTGAATTGATTGCACCTGTTGCTATTGAAGAAGGTATGAGATTCGCTATCCGTGAAGGCGGTAGAACAGTTGGTGCCGGCGTTGTTGACAAAATTATTGAGTAGTCGACTAACGTTAGCATAGCTAATTTTGAAAAGAGCGTTCAGTAATGAGCGCTCTTTTTCTATTGACGCCGCGGGTCAACCGCCTCTTAAAACGGTAGCGGTTGACATAATCAAAAACATGATACATAATGAATTAAGAAAGGATAGAGACTATGAACAAGAAAAACGTATTAACATGTGCAGGGGNNGCGGAGATACTTTTATCTCTCACAATTATTGGTGTAGTTGCTGCAATAACGTTACCAAGTTTGACAGGCAACATTAACGAGCGAACCTGGAACACGCAAAGAAAAGCGCTTTATGCACGTATTTCACAAGCTATACCGTTAATGGGTAGTGTGAACGGGTATGCTAATGCTGAAACTTTTGTTACAGGAGGATTGGCAAAAGTTCTTAAAATTAATAATATTTGCTCTCCTGATAATATTAAAGATTGCGGATTTTCATCAAAAATTACCAAATTAACCGCTTCTAATATGGAACTTCCAACCAAATTGAGTGAATTAAACAATGCTTTAGTTAGTGTGGATATCTCCGAGACTGGCGGGTGGGGAAACCAATCCTCATTCTTAACTGACTCTGATGCTGCAGCTTTTGAAACCGCTAATGGTGAAAGCGTCTTGATTTTCTATAACCCAAATTGCGTTTCAAGTTTGGGCGAGGAAAGCTCAATGCACGGTTTAGCACAATATTTTTACGTTCAGCCTAAATTCTGTGTCAATCTTGTTTATGATTTGAATGGAAGTAAAGGACCGAATACGGTGAATAAAGATATTGGGTTTATTACAATTTTTTCCCCAATTGATTCTATAATTGTAGCACCTTATGTGAACTCCAGAGATACAGAAAATGTTAACTGGAAAGGCGCACTAAAAGCCTGTACGGCTTTGGATAGTGAATATAGGGTTCCTACAAAGTATGAATTATGGTCGATGTTTGTGAATAACGAATTGTTAGGATTAAGCGGGCACGGTTATGACGGAGGGGTTACATATTGGAGCTCTACAATGGCTGTTTCTGATTATGCACAAGGAATTGCCTGGGCACAAAATCTTGTGAACGGTACTTACCGACTTCGTGGGCAAGATGTTACGTTTCCTGTAAGATGTGTAAAAAGATAATACAAAACCAAAACGCGGAACCGTATGGTTCCGCGTTACAATCTTTTACCATTTCCTCCGACCGAAGCCGGTTTCCCTTTAATTTTGCACCTAACGTTATACCTTAGCTGTTTTTTTCAATTCTTCGTATTTTGAATTTTCTTTACTTGCTTTTAGGTATTTTACCAATGATTTAGCTATTATTTGTGAATTTTTTTCTGTTTGTTTGTCTAAAATATCGAAATATTCTTCAATTGTAGACATCATATATTTGTTTTGATTTTCCATATTTCCCCCAGTGGCGTTTTCCCTTACTTTCATTTCCCAATTCGATTATACTACTAAATTCCTTTTTTGTCTATTCAAGCAAGCCTTCCAGAATTGCTGCATTGCTTTGAGCTTTTTGTGTATTACGAACTCGGTTACGGTTCATGTATGTTCTGAGTGCTTCTCTGATTAGTTCTGATCTTGTACGATTCTCGTTTTCCGCTACTTCATCAATCTCGTCTAAAAATCTTTCGGGCATTGAAATTAATACTCTTGCCATAACTTTGTCTCCTTTATATTTTCCCTGTTGTATTTACTAAATAGATTAAGCTGCTAATGCTTTTTCTTTGTTTGATTTTAAGTATTTAACTAAAGATTTTGCAACGATTTTTGAATTTGTGCTGCTTTGTTTTTCGATAACGTTGAAGTATTCTTCGATAGTTAAAGTTACATACTTAGTGTTCATCATTCCCGCCTTTGAATTTCCCATTGTTTCCTCTGTATTTATATAAAGTATTTTGCTTTTAAAAAATTGCTAAAAAAAGATGTAATTTTTATAAAATTTGTATTTAATTTTGATATAATCCTTGTCACAATTGAATAGAATGGGTTTGTTACGAATTGTAACGAAAAACACGGTTTGTGAAATTGGGAATTTTAATTTGTTTTTATATAAGTAAGAGAGCAAATTACAAACTAAGGAGAGAAGAGATATGTCGTTCTTAGCTATGGCATCACAGAAAAGTTTATTTACACTGCAAAAATCACAATTAGAGTATGAATATACTATTTTGATGAGCAGAACAAATGTTATTACAAGCCAAATGGCAGATTATGCACAGGCAAAAGAAGATGAGGATTTGGATGAAGATCCGTTCTACATTTCGTTAGAAAAGACGAGTGAATATCTTCAAACCGAGGCAGAATCTGTTAAGTCGCAGATTGACGTTATGGAGCAAGAGATTAACTCATTGAAAACAATGGTTAATAACGGTATTAAGAATACCTGCTCACTTAACCTTATCGGTGGCTAGTAATTATCTGATATTTTGCGCGAGATACAAGTCAAGCAGGTTATACATCAGGGCTGTGACGGTCATTGGACCGACGCCGCCGGGAACAGGTGAGATGTATGATGCAACTTCACACGCGCTTTCAAATTCCACATCCCCGCTGATTTTACCTTCCGGGGTACGGAATATACCAACATCTACTACTACACTATTTTTTTTCAATATTTTCCCATTTACAATTTTTTCCCCTACGGCTGAAACCACAATATCAGCCGTTTTTATTATGCTTTCAAGGTTTTCGGTTTTTGAATGGCAGGTTGTAACTGTAGCGTTTTCAAAAAGAAAAGCCTGCGCAGTCGGCTTGCCGACAAGGTTTGAACGACCGATTACCACAACGTGTTTGCCTTGAATTTCAATGTTGTACTCTTTCAAAAGCATAATAATACCGCGTGTTGTACACGGAATTGCATAAGGTTCCTGACCGGTATAAAAAAGACCTGAGTTGTAAGCGGTTAAACCGTCTACATCTTTAATCGGGTCAATTGAATTTAAAATAATATTTTTATTAATACCTTTGGGCAAAGGCAGCTGAACAAGAATGCCGTGAATACTTTTGTCATTATTCCACTCTTTAATTTGTGAAATAATCTCTTTTTCTGTGACCTCAACCGGAAGTTGTTTAAAGATTGTTTTAAAACCGATGCTTTCAGCCTTTTTAAGTTTGGCGTTGACATAGATTAAGCTCGCCGGGCTTTCACCCACGAGTAAGATTGCCAATACAGGCTTATGCGGAAGATCTTTTACTTTTTGCGAAAGTTCTTCCAATAATTTTTGGCTTGTTTTTTTCCCGTCTAAGATTTCGGCTGTCACATCAGGCTCCTTTTATGACTATTATATCAGAAAAATATTATTGTGGGAGATTTAAGCGAACAAAGAACTGTTCAATAGCCTCTTCTACAGCTTTTGAGTTGCGCGTAAGGGTTTCAATATTTTCATCTTTTGGAATTGCGCCGAGGATATCTAAATCATATTTTTTCAGCAATGCATAAAGAGTTTCAAGGTCATTGCTTTCTACTTTGTTGATTACAACACCCATTTGACCGCCAATTGCGTATTTCGCGCTGAATTCTTCTATGCGTTTTGCAAGATTTGCAGATTCTTCGGTCGGGTTGGCAACAATTAACGTAAGGTCGATATCGGTGTCGACTAGCTGGTTAAAATATTTTAAATCAAACTCACAGTCAATAATTACAAAATCGTAGCGGGCAATAAGTTTTTTCAAGGCTTCGTTAAGCTGACCGGTAATTGGACAACGGCAGTCTTTTGAACCTACAAACCAAGTAACAAGTATATCGGTGTTGTCATTCAGGGGTTCAAGAATATCTTCTAAAGCCCATTCAATAAATTCTTGTTTTGTCATATTTTCCGGAATACCGGTTTTGTATTCGTGTTTACCGCTTCTGATACCGTAAACGGTGTTGCGGATATCAAGTCCGAAAGTATGACCGAGTTCCCCGGTCAGGTCGTTGTCTATGAGTAAAAAAGTTTTATCCGGAAACTTTTTGCTTAAAATATTTAAGAATGCTTTTGTAATCGTGGTTTTGCCACTACCGCTTTTACCTGTGATTGCAAGTTTTGTTGTCAATGTCTCTCTCCCATTTACAATTTATGATAGCATATAATTGACAAATATCAAAACATGTTACATAATGAATTAAGAAAGGATAGAACATATGAACAAGAAAAACGTATTAAGTTGCACAGGGGGGGGGGNNGGGGGGGGGGGAGCCTCTTAACCGCGTTCACAATGGCGGAGATACTTTTATCTCTCACAATTATTGGTGTAGTTGCTGCAATAACGTTACCAAGTTTAACCGGTAACATTAACGAGCGAACTTGGAACACTCAAAGAAAAGCTCTTTATGCAAGATTTTCACAGGCAATTGCTCTTATGCCGGCGTTAAATGGTTTTGGAACTCTGGATGATACAACCGACACCGCAGCGGAAACTTTTGTTACCGCAGGATTGGCAAAAGTCCTTAAAATTAATAATATTTGTGACAGCGAACATCTTGCTGATTGCGGAATTGTTAGTTCGTACATAGATATCCATGGTACTAAAAAAGTTATGCCTAAAACGCTTACGGAAATGAATTCTTTTGTGACAGGTACCGGGTCAGCACAATATGCAAGAAATACTCTTGCTGCGGCTTTTGAAACCCAAAATGGTGAAAGTATAGTAGTATACTATAATCCTTCCTGCCTTCCTTTAGAAATTATTCGTGGAACTTCTCGATCTTATATGGTCAATAACTGGTTTTGTGCAAATTTTGTTTATGATTTGAACGGAAATAAAGGACCAAATACTGTAGGAAAGGATATGGGTGTAATGACAGTATTGTCTCCTATGGATTCTGTTGTTGTTATGCCTCAAACCGCAGTTGGATATAAAGACGAACTGGCTTTTGACGAGGCAAGAAAATATTGTAATTCTCTGGATAGTAATGCTAGATTACCAATATTAGAGGAATTGGTTGCAATGCATATTAACGGGCAAAACTTTTTAGATATTCCGGCAGATAGAAATTTTTGGTCGGCTACGCCGCGAACCTCAACAACTGTTTGGTATATGTATTCCGGAGGAATAGTTAATTATGCTGAAAAGGATGATTCATTTTTAGCATATTGCGTAAAAAGGTAATAAAAAAGCGGTCTTATGACCGCTTTTTTATCCTAACTGTGCATTTGCGCCGGAGGCAACTTCTATGATTTCATTTGTAATCGCCGCTTGACGGGATTTGTTGTATTCAATAGAAAGCGTGTGAAGCATTTTTTCAGCATTCGTTGTCGCCGCTGACATTGCCGTCATTCGGGACGCAAGTTCGCTGGCTTGTGCCTCTAAAAGCGCCTGATATACAATATTGGTTAAATATATCGGAACAATTTCCTGCAAAATTCTGTGGCGATCCGGTTCAAATTCCATCAAAGATTCGATTACACCATCAAATTTGTTGTTCGTATTAACGTTTTGCAGCGGCAATATAGTCCAGTTTTCTACAAAATAGCTTACCATATTCTTGAAACGTGTCGTAATCAGTTCAATTTTGTCGATTTCACCGTTAACATAAAGCGTCGCAATGTCCTCTATAACGATGCCGGAATTTGTCGCATTGGGCTTGTCAATGACGTTCAAATAAGTGTTTACGATTTCAACGCCTAATTCTTTGGCTTTCTTTGTCAGCGCTGAAATCCCTTTTTGTCCGATTATGAACAGTTTTACGCCTATTCCTTGTTCCTGATAGTCCTTAATCGTTTTAAGCGTTTTTTTCACAAGGTTTGCGTTGTAAGCGCCTGCAAGTCCTTTATTGGATGTTATCAATAAAAGCCCTACATTTTTTACCTCGCGTCTTTCAAGAAGTTTTGGATAGTTGTCGATTGCGTGGTCAACCCGAAGCGTAAAAGTACTATATTGTCCGCCTACGCTTGAAAGCAATTTTTCAAACATATTTACAAGTTCGCGTGTAAACGGACGTGAGGCTTTTACAGTGTTTTCGGCTTTTTTAACCTTTGCTGCTGCAACCATTTTCATCGCACGCGTAATCTTTTTCGTGCTTTGAACGCTTTGTATTCTGTTTTTTATGTCTTTTAAATTTGGCATTTTTCAACCCTATATAGATTTTTTGAATGTTTCCAAATTGTTTCTTAACGCTTTTTTGTCTTCGTCTGAAAGACCTGAACCCTCGTTGAGGTTATTAGCAAGTTCTTTCATATTTGCGTTGAAGTATTTGAACCATTCGTTTTTAAAGTTTTGGATATTTTTGTTTTCCACATCGTCAAGAAGACCTTCATTCGCCGCGAAGAGAATACTTACCTGTTCAGCAACGCTAAGAGGGTTGTATTGTGGCTGTTTAAGAACTTCTGTAAGTTTTTGACCTCTTAATAATTGGTTTTTAGTAGCCTGATCGAGGTCAGAGGCGAATTGTGCAAATGATTCAAGTTCTCTGAACTGTGCAAGGTCAAGTCTTAATTTACCTGCGACTTGTTTAATACCTTTTGTTTGTGCAGCACCGCCGACACGGGAAACGGAAATACCTGCGTTAATTGCCGGACGAACACCACTGTTAAAGAGGTTACTTTCTAAGAAGATTTGACCGTCTGTAATAGAAATAACGTTTGTCGGAATGTACGCTGATACGTCACCCGCTTGGGTTTCGATGATTGGAAGCGCCGTAATACTTCCGCCGCCGAGTTTGTCGTTCAATTTTACCGCACGTTCAAGGAGTCTTGAGTGAAGATAGAAAACGTCTCCAGGATATGCTTCACGTCCTGGTGGTCTTTTCAAAAGTAAGCTCATTGCACGGTATGCTTGAGCGTGTTTTGATAAGTCGTCATAGATAATCAAAACGTCTTTGCCTTGTTCCATAAATTCTTCACCGATTGTAACACCTGCAAACGGTGCAATATATTGAAGCGGAGCCGGTTCGTTTGCGGCTGCGGATACAATTAATGAGTAATCCATTGCGCCTTTTTCTTCCAATGTTTTTGCAAGTTGCGCAACGGTTGAAGTTTTTTGTCCGATTGCAACGTAAATACAGATTACGTTTTTGCCTTTTTGGTTAATGATTGTGTCGATTGCAATCGCTGTTTTACCTGTTTGGCGGTCGCCGATGATAAGTTCACGTTGTCCGCGCCCGATTGGGGTTAATGCGTCGATTGCGGTCAAACCTGTTTGAAGCGGTTGGTGAACTGATTTTCTTGCAACGATACCCGGGGCTACACGTTCGATTGGACGAACTTTTGAATATTCATAGTCGCCTTTACCGTCAATTGGTTTCCCCGTCGGGTTAATAATTCTTCCGATTAGCGCGTCACCGACCGGAACAGATGCGATTTCACCTGTTGTTTTAACGGTCATGCCCTCTTTGATGTGGGTATAATCACCTAAAATTACGACCCCTACGTTATCTTCTTCAAGGTTCATTGTGATACCTAAAGTTCCTTCTCCATCTTCAAATCGGACAAGTTCGCTTGACATAACATTACGAAGTCCGTAAATACGCGCGATACCATCGCCGACTTCGATAACCGAACCGGTATTTGAAACCTCTGTTCTGAGTTCATAATTTTCTATTTTGCTCCGGATAATTGAGCTGATTTCATCAGGTTTAATCGTTGTCATAATCTTTTACCTTATATTTTTTCCTATACTTTCTACTTTGGTTTTCAGGCTGGTGTCGATAATGTCGTCACCGATTTTGAACACAAGACCTGAAATTATCTCTTTGTCGGTTTTCCATTCGGGAATAATTGTTTTACCGAGTTTTTCACCTAATTTGTTAATAATCCTCGTTTTGAAATCTTCATTAAGGTCGATTGCTGAAGTAATTTCAACAGGTGTAACATTATTTGCTTCATTGACCCTTTCTTTATAGCTGTCACTAATTTCTTCAAATTCACGAAGACGATTTTTTTCTGTGAGAATTTTCAAAAATTGTAAAACTTTGTCATCGATTTTACCTTGAAAGATTTCGTCCAGTATTGAATATTTGACGTTTAAATCTATTGCAGGATTTGACATTATGTGCATAAAATCTGCAGAAGTTTTCATCACCTCAAGAACAGTGTTGAGGGCAGCGGCGTATTCTTTGCCTGTTTCAAAAAGCGCTTCTGCATAATTTTTTGCTGAATATGTGATTATTTTGTCCATGATATCCTATCTAAAGTTTCGATTGCATCGTTAATATGTTTGTTGTGAAGTTCAGGGTTTGACTCAAACATTTCTTTTAATCTCAATGTCGCAAGGTTAATCGCGCTGTCTGCGGTTGCGTTAGAAAGTTTTGTATTAACTTTTCTTGTTTCGTTGTCGATAATTTTATCAACATTAGCCTCAATTTTTTCAACGCTTTTTTCTGCCATTGTTTGGATTTCATCAAAAACGTTTTGTGCCAAAACCTTTGATTTATCAAGAGCTTCTTTGATTTCTGTGTCAAGGTTCTCAACTGATTTTTTGGTGTCAGCTAAGTGCTTTTCGGAATTGGTACGTTCTGTTTTAGAATTCTCTATGAACGCGGCAATTTCGGATTTCATCTTTTCGATTGCGGATGAAAGGTTGAGCTTTTGCCACAAAATCCCGAGGATTACGAGCATGACTATGAAGTTAAAAGTATTACTTTGAACGATTAAATTCCAAAAGTTAGCCATGCAAGCCTCCCTCTAATACTTTGTTGACAATAGTTTGCGCCAAATTTTCAACGTGAGAGTTCAGAACCTCTTTTGCCTCATTTTCGGAACGTGAAAGTTCTTCTTTTAATACTCCTACGCGTTCGTTTGATTTTGCCTTGGCGTCAGTTACCCTGTTTTTGTAATTCTCGTTTGCTTCATTAGTTTTATCAACCATAATTTGCCGCGATTGTTTTGCGGTTTCTGTAAGACGTTTTTCCTTATCTTTTGCAATTTTTTCCGCCTCGTGGCGTGCTTTTCTTGAATGTTCATAGTTATCGTGCACAATTCCTTCGCGCTCGTCAATAATTTTTGTCAACGGCGTGTAAAATATTGCGTTCATTATGTACATGAACACTAAAAAACTTATGATTGATACTAAAAATGTAGCGTTGAATTCCATTTTTTCCTCTTATATTGCGTGACCGTAAGCCAACCCGCCAAATGGGGATGCGGCTCAGCCGCTTATTTACCCAATAATTGCATAGCAACAACGAATGCGTACAATGCGCAGGCTTCTGATAATGCTGCACCAAGCAAGAAGAAACCGAATGCTTTACCGGCAACTTCCGGTTGTCTGGATACTGCGTCCATCAAACCTTTTGTTGCAAAACCAATACCAAGTCCGGCACCGATTGCACCAAAACCGATTGCTAAACCTGCACCTAAGTGCGCCATGTTTAATGCTAAATTTGTTTCCATAATAATTTCTCCTTTTATTAGTGTGATTCGTTAGTTGCTGAAGATATGTATGCTATTGTAAGCATCATAAATACTGTTGCCTGAATGAATGCAACAAGGATTTCAAAGAACATTATAGGCAGCGGCGCGAAGTATGCACAGGCACCGAGCATTAATGTTACAAGAATTTCGCCGGCGAAAACGTTTGCGAAAAGACGGATTGCCAAACTTAAAGGTCTTGTTACCATTTCCAAAAGCTCGACAAGCATCATAACAATTCCTACAAACGAAACTTCGTGGAGCAGGAATTTACCTTTTTTAGCCTTAATCCCGGCACCAACATAATAAACAAGTACTATAATCGCGAGTGCCGCGGTTAAATTAATGTCGTTTGTCGGTGACGCAAGTTCGCCCTGTTGAAGGTGAATAATTCTTAGCGGAAGTTGACCCATTAAATTAGCAAATAATATAAACAAAAATAATGAAGCAACGAGCGGAACATGTTTTCTTGCTCCTTGCGGCATCATGGTATCCATTGTTCCCCAGAAGAATTTCAGAATATTTTCGCAAACAGCCTGAAACTTGCCTGGTACAAGGCTTAGACGTCTTGTCGCGATGAATGCAACAACGATTAATACTATCATTGCAAACCACATCGTAAAAATAGTATCCAAATTGAAGGTGAAACTATTCTCTCCCAACGTTTTTGTCCATATCCAGTGACCAATTTCGCTCATATTTTTCTCCCTCTTACAAATTTATTGTACAACCGTAAAAAAAAAATCGCAAATATTTTTTGTTTGTTATACAATTAATTATATTATGGACGAACTGAGAGAGATTTACTTAGAAAACATTGACTCTACTAACCTTTGGGCGAAAAATAACATCGAAACCCTGGATGATAAAACTGTGGTCTTTGCAGAGGCGCAAACCCAGGGCAGAGGCAGGTTACAGCGAACGTGGGTTGACTTGGGAAAGGGTAATCTTTTTATGTCTTTAGTTTTAAAACCCGGTGAAAACTTTGATGAATGCTATGCAAATCTTACCCAATATATGTCTGTTACACTATGCAGGGTTTTGGAAGAATATAATATTAAGCCTGAAATTAAATGGCCGAATGATGTTTTAATAAATGGCAAAAAAATCGCAGGAATTTTATCTGAAGCGTCTGTAAGAGGCACTAAGTTCAGAGGTTTGGTTCTTGGCGTCGGGGTAAACTTAAACGCTGATGAAAAAGATTTTGTAAAAATTGATAAAAAAGTTACGTCTCTCAACCTTGAACTCGGCAAAACTATTAATATGACAGAGTTTAAAAATAAACTCGTTTCTGAATTTTTTGCTAACTATGAGGAATTTTTGGCAAAAGGTTTTGAATTTATAAAAAAAGATTATTTACAACGCGCAAATTTCTTAGATAAAGAGCTTTGCGTGTCTTTAATTAACGAAACAAAAAAAGGCGTGGCAAAAGGGGTTACCGACAAAGGTGAACTCGTACTTGCAAACGGTGAAAATGAATTTATTTTGAACATAGGAGATATATTATGAATGAAAATTTACTATTAGGTCTTCAAATGATGGGAATAGGCATGGGCTTTGTCCTTTGCTTCCTATGCGTTTTGATTGTCGGCATGATGTTGATGTCAAAAGTCGTAGGGTATTTGAACAAAATCTTCCCTGAAGCAGTTGAAGAAGTTAAAAAAGTCGCTAAAAAAGTTGTTGATGACGATTCTGTTATCGCAGCGGTTATTGCGGCTGTTATGGCAAAAAAGGCTTAATTTATTAGTTATAAGAAAAAGAGGAAAAATGTATGTCAAAAAAATTAATTAAAGTTATGGACACATCTTTCAGAGATGGTTTTCAATCAGTCTATGGCGCGAAAGTTCTAGTAGATGATTTTATTCCTGCATTGCAAGCGGCTGTTGCTGCCGGCATCAATCACTTTGAAACAGCAGGCGGCGCTAGATTTCAAGCTCCGATTTTCTTCTGCAACGAAAACGCGTTTGAAACTATGGACAAAATCAGAGCTGCTGTAGGTCCTGATGTTAAATTGCAATCACTTGCACGCGGCGTAAACGTTGTTGGTTTGAACTCTCAACCACGCGACGTTATCGATCTTCACGCAAAAATGTTCGCTAAACACGGCGTTAACGTTATCAGAAACTTTGATGCGTTGAACGACGTTAACAACTTGATTGACTCTGCTAATTCAATCAAAAAACACGGTCTTCAACACGAAGTTACTATCACTATGATGGAACTTCCTTATGGTTGCGAAGGCGCTCACGATGTAGCTTTCTATGAAAGAGTTTTGAGAAACATCCTTGATTCTGGTCTTCCGTTTGACAGCTTGGCATTCAAAGATGCATCAGGTACTTCTAACCCTAGAAAAGTTTACGAAACAGTTAAAATGGCTCGTGAAATTTTGGGTCAAGACGCTCACATCCGTTTCCACTCTCACGAAACAGCCGGTACTGGCTTAGCAGCTTATCTGGCAGCTCTTGAAGGCGGCGCTGATGGTATCGACCTTTCTATGAAACCTGTTTCAGGCGGTACAGCTCAACCTGATATTATTTCCATGTGGCACGCTTTGAAAGGTACTGACTACGATTTAGGTCTTGATATTAAGAAAATCATGGAAACTGAAGAAATCTTCAAAGAATGTATGAAAGATTATCCAATCGACCCTATTTCATTGGCTGTTAACCCTATTCTTATTCAAGCTCCATTACCGGGCGGTGCTACAGCTACAACTGTTAACCAATTGAAAGATATGGGTATGCTCGATAAGTTCCCTAAACTTATCGCTAATATGAAAGAATGTGTTGAAAGAGGCGGTTTTGCAACTTCTGTAACTCCTGTTTCACAATTCTACGCTCAACAATCATTCTTGAACGCTATTTCTGAAACCCCTTGGGAAAAAGCTAACCCGGGTTATGCAAAAATGCTTCTCGGCTACTTCGGCAAAACTCCTTGCGAACCGGATCCGGAACTCGTTAAATGGGCTGAAGAAAAAACCGGCTTGAAACCAACTACAGAAAAAGTTGTTGATTTGAACGACAAAGACCCTGAAAAAGGTCTTAAAGCCGCAGAAGAAAGATTGAAAGCTGCAGGACTTCCAGTAACAGATGAAAACCTCTTCATCGCAGCAGCTTGCAAAGACGGTAACGTTGATAAAGGTATCGACTTCTTACTTGGTAAAGGCAAAGTTTCTGTTAATAAAAAATCAGCAAGCGCAGTAGCAGCTCCTGTTGAAGCAGCCGCAGACGGCGGTTACACCGTATCTGTTAACGGTAAAAAATACGCTGTTAAAGTTGAAGGCGACAAAGCGGTTGTTAACGGCAAATCTTATGATATTAACGTTAAAGCCGGTATGGAAACAGCTTCTGCTTCATCAGCAGGTGAAGGCACTCCGATTAAAACAGGTCTTCCTGGTAACGTATTAAGACTTCTTGTTTCAGAAGGCGACAGCGTTGCAGAGGGTGATGTTGTAGCAGTTATCGAAGCTATGAAAATGGAAACTGAAATTAAATCAACAGTTGCAGGAACAGTTAAATCAATTGATGTTGAAGCCGGTGATAAAGTTCAAGCCGGTCAAGTATTGGTAACTGTAGGCTAGGAGGTTGAATAATGAATTTAGTTGAAAGTTTAGAAAAACTTTGGAATTCAACAGGGATTGCGAACTTCGTACTCCCTGCTGACCCAAACATAACTAACGGGTTTGAACAATTCCTGCACCAATTCGGTTCTCCGATTATGCTTTTATTGTGCTTATTCCTGTTATGGTTAGGTATTAAAAAACAATATGAACCATTATTGTTGGTTCCAATTGCATTCGGCGGTTTCTTGTCAAACATTCCGGTTGCAGATATTGCAGGTCCTCACGGATTTTTGGGAATCATTTATGAAGCTGGTATTCACCAAGGCTTATTCCCGTTAATAATCTTTATGGGCGTCGGTGCGATGACTGACTTCGGTCCGCTAATCGCTAACCCTAAAACCGCGTTGTTGGGCGGTGCCGCTCAATTCGGTATCTTCGGTGCATTACTTCTTGCTCTTTGCGTGTTTGGTTTTACTCTTCCGCAATCAGGTGCAATTGGTATCATCGGTGGTGCTGACGGCCCGACTTCAATCTACGTAACAACAAAACTTGCTCCGGAACTTCTTGGCGCTATTGCTGTTGCGGCTTACTCATACATGGCTTTGGTTCCTGTAATCCAACCGCCTATTATGAGATTACTAACAACTAAAGAAGAAAGACAAATTCAAATGGAACAATTGAGAGTGGTTACAAAACGTGAAAAAATCGTTTTCCCTCTTGTAGTTCTTTCACTTTGCGTAATCTTACTTCCGGACGCTTGCCCGCTTATCGGTGCGTTGACATTCGGTAACTTATGTAAAGAATGCGGCGTTGTAGAAAGACTTTCTGACACAATGCAAAACGCTTTGATTAACATCGTTACAATTTTCTTGGGATTGTCAGTTGGTTCAAAATTATCAGCAGAACAATTCTTGACAACTCAAACATTGTTTATCCTTGTTTTGGGTATTGTAGCGTTCTCTCTTGCAACAGCAGGTGGTGTATTGTTTGCTAAGTTAATGAACTGGTGCATTAAATTGAACAACAAATTGACAGGCAAATCTACACCATTAATCAACCCGTTGATTGGTTCCGCAGGTGTTTCCGCTGTTCCAATGGCAGCACGTGTTTCTAACAAAGTTGGTTTAGAGGAAAACCCTCAAAACTTCTTGTTGATGCACGCAATGGGACCAAACGTTGCAGGTGTAATCGGCTCTGGCGTAGCTGCCGGTATACTTTTAGCATTATGTGCATAGAGTTTAAAATACATTCAAAAGCTCCGAGATTACTCGGAGCTTTTTTGTTAAATAGCGGTTTTTCTGTATTCATCAGCAAAGTATTTTTTGAACGTTTCCGGCTGTAAACGCATTGCTGCGTGGTCAAGCATGCCGTGTGGCATTCCTTTCATTCCGGCTTTGCTTAATAATGTATTGATTTCGTTCATAAATAATGAATTATTAATTTGACCGTAAGGTCTTGCGTTTGCTGCATATTGATAGTGCTCGGCAATCTTATGTAAGATTTGGGTTTCACTCGCGCCGCTGTTAATTAACTCAAGAGCCTCTGCTGCTGTTCTGTGCATTTCTTTGTAGTAGTATTTTTCTAAAGAGCTTCCGTCTGGATAATAGTGTCTATAACCCATGGCATCATTATTTATATCAAGAGGCTGGTGTTCTGTTGGGATACCTTCAAGGTTCACTCTTTGAGATTGGTTTGAAACACGATATGGATCGCCATATCTTCTGGCAATTGCTTCTATTTGGGTCGCTTCGGCATAACGACCATTTGAGCAGCCACCTTCGCGGATGTTACCAGGATTTATTGCCATACCTCCTTGTCCAACATCGCTGTACCAGTTAAGTTGACCATTTTTACCGGTAGCTGAAACTACATGCATGTTGTTCATTGTTTGAATATAACTATCTAAACTTTGTGTATATTCTCCGGAGGCGATTGCGTCATTCAGGAACCCTCTGGCTTCTCTTGAGGCTTGTATGTATCCGGCATCAACGGCTCTGCCGTTGTTACCGGCAACACGGACTAATTCGTTTTCGTTGATTTCAGGAAGAGCATCAACGGGTTTCATTTGTGCACGTCTAGAATTTAACTGGTTTTGAAGTGCTGTTTTTTGAGAGCATTCAGGCATTTTATCAAGCCATTGCTGTGCTTTAGTTAAATCCTCAAGAGTTCTTGCACGGTTAATGTTACTGCTGATTTGACCCATTTCCATGCGTTGTTGCGGTGTCAATGACACGGCTGCTGGTTCAACGCTGATAATTTCAACCTCGCCATCAATGTCAGCTTTGTTGCTTAAGCCGTCTGCATATAACTGTTGATCATCAACTGTAAAGTACTTTTTAGCATAATCATCAACGTGTCCCGGTGTTGTGTTGGATGATTTGTTGTGCATAGCGTCAAAAATTGCACTCGTTCCGTCTTCAAATCGTACTGTATTCCATGCGTGTCCGCCGCCGCCCCAGTCATCGTGGAAGTTTCCACGTTGAAGTTCCACGCGTAAACCGACTTCGTCGCCTAAGATTTTGTACAGTAAACTTCTATGACGGCATACTGCTACAGCAGGTTTGGCTGTAATAATATCTCCAAGTAATATTTCTTTGCCGATATGATTATTGTCCCAGATATCTCCGATTTTTGCGTCAGGGTGTGTTCCGCCGGAAATTTCACAAATATATTTTTGTAAAAATGCGGCTTTTTGTTTTTCGTTCATTTTTGCGGTTTTCTTTTTAACTTCAGCGATAATATCCTGGAGCTTTTTGTCTTGTTGTCTGTCAACAAGAATAATTTCTCTGCTAGGTCTGTTAATAGGGTTTCCGTTGTCATCAAAACGCAACCGGCGACCGCCGTCTTTGTAACCGTCTGCAACCCGCGTATCTGCATCAATTCTGTGAGTACTGTTAAAACTTTTTGATTGTTCTATTGGGTTTATTACTTGTACCGGTGTATCCACAGGTTTAATTTCAGGTTCAACAGCTGCCTTTTGAAGTGCATCAAGCTCGGCTTGTTTGGCTGCTCGTTTCGCTTCAAGATTTTTTAATTGCTGTTCATATCTGCTTGTGTCTTTACCGAAACGTCTTGCACCCTCCATTTGTTGTCTAACACGGCGAATATTACCGTCTAAACCTCTAATTTCATCCGCAAGTCGATCTGCTGCCTCTTTTGGGGCTTTAGGATTAGGGGTTTCTATAATAACGGCATTGTTTTCTATTCTGTGTGCATTTGCGTAATCCGCCGCTACTTGTTGTTGATGTGCCTCAAATGCAGGTCTGTCTGCCTCCGGAACTGATTGGTAGCCAATTTCACGCTGATACGCTGCAAGCTCTTCCGGTGTCGGAACATCTTTTAAACCTTCTTCTACCATTCTGCGTTGGTTTGCATCTACGTGTTGTAAATCAATATTTCTTGCAACTTCACCATCAGCAATTATATCTCGACCGTTTAAGTTAGCGTCTATATGAGGAGCACTTACGTCAATATGTTTTTCGGAAAGTGAGCGTAAACCAATTAAATTACCTGTTGCAGAGAATACAGCGTTCATTGCGACGCCGTTTACCGTAACTGTACCTGTTTGCACGTATTCTCCGGCAGCACCTACGCCGATATCGCTTGCAAGTACTGTTGTAAGACGACCGCCTGCTCTGACAAATGTGCCTGCGTTGTTAAGAATTTTAGGGATAAATTTCATCTGACCAACACCAATGAAAGTGGAGGCGCCGTCAACCATTGCGCTTATGGCATGTTCTTCACGAGCTTCTGCTGTGTCACCAGTGATTGATGTAACACGTTCTATTGTGTTAAGCCCGTATTCTGTACCTGCTGTTGCAGCTCCGGCAATCGCCGCACCTGTCCAGAAACCTGCACCTGTTCCGGCTGTCGCTACTGTTGTTACAAGAATTACAGGAGCTAAAATCATACCCATTTTTGCTGTTTGGATTGTTGTTGTATAATCAGCGTTTGTTTGTGCAAGTGAATTTTCTTTATCAATAATACTTTGTGCCAAATCCTGTGCAGAAACAACATTTCCTTCACTGTCGCGCAATTTACCTTGAGCTGCGGCTTCCAATTGGTTAAGGAGTAATTTCGCATTTCTATATTCTGTTGCAACATCGCTTCTATCGGTACCAAGACCACTATATGTTGAAAGCCAGTTCGCTGCGTCAGAAAAAGCTCCCTCTGCATCGACACCTTTCTTAAATTCTCTTTCAAGTTGTGCAACATATTCACGCATATCTTTTAATGCGTTCATATTAGCCTCTGTCAGTGCTTTAATTTGTGCAGGATCTGTAATTTGTTTACCCTCTGCATCTAAAAATACAGCTTCACTGACAACATGTCTTGATTCGCTTAAAATGTTTAAATAATCAGCCTTGGTGTCGTGTGAAAGACTTGTAGTTGTTGCTGGTCCCTGACCTGCTGATGTCGTGATAGTCACAGTATAAGAAAATTCGTCAGCTTGAACTTTTTCTTTTACAGCTGCCGCAACTTGAGGGTTAGCTTGCAAAATAGCTTTTAATTGTTCGGTTTCGTAGTCTGCAATGTTTGTATGTTCTGCGCTTATACCGGTTGAGCCGCCTTCACCACGGTTTTTATCAATTCTGTGCATTAATTCAACACAGAAATCTGCTATTTCGGCGTCGCTAAACTCAACCTGACCAGACAATATTGCGTTAGCTTTAATTTTTGTCTTATCATTTATATTGATCGTTTCTGACATAACCTTATCGTATGCTTCTTTAACAGAGGTACAGCCTTTAACATCACCCTTTGCTATTAAGTCTGCCATTGCGGTGTAAACTTTAGGGTCCATACTGTCAAACATTGTGCTCATATCACCATTTTGAGCATCATAAAGTATCTCTTCTGCTTGAACTCTTGCTGGTTTTTCGCCTTTAAACAATAAAGTATTGCAGGCTGAAACATGCGCGGCATCAACTGAACCGTCTTCATTTGCTGTTCTGCCGGCAAGATACGTTTGAACAGCTTCCTGGTCGGTAAAATGAGCTCTATAACCATTCGCTTTATTAGCCTCAACTGCTCTTTGGGTTAGATATTTGTAATCTTCACTGTCAGGGTTAGAGTCTACAGCGTCTAAACCTGTATGAAGTGCTTCGTCGCTATCGTAATCAAATACTAAACGTCCTACAACAGAATTTCTGTGAGCTTGGTCGTGTTCGGAATCATAGGCGTTATTTTTAATCCAAGTCGCATCAAATTGGTCAACTTCCTGTGCGTTCCAGCCATCTTCGGCAATGTATTGGCGAACCATTGAACCTTCATTTGCACCGCCTTTTACTTTACCGTCTTGGAAATATTCTTCTGTTGCCAAGCGGGCGCCTCTTGTTGAGGCAACTCCCATTGCCTCTTTCAAATCTGCGGTTCCGGTGTAGCCGAACACGCCGCCATGGACTTCGTACTGAATTTCCCGCGCTGCATTTCTGCCCAGTGCGGCGTCTCTTGACTTGCCGGTTCCATAAGCTCCGTTTGCCGCAAGTGTTTTGATATGCTGACGTACTTCTGAACGAGATAATTCATCAAGCAACAGCGCTTCAAGAGGCGTTGTTTGCGCGTCTCCTGCATAATCACTGTCTTTTGATTTCAAAATCGTATTTACACCAGCCATGATTTCCGGTGAGTAAATCATATTAACACCTTGGGTCAGTTTTTCTTCATCTGTACCAAGACCATGTGCCGCTTTGTAAATTATATCTGCTGCTTTTTGTGACTCTGCCTGAATTAATTGTTTTCTTTGCGCACCGGTGATTAATTTGCCATTTTTATCAAAGTAACGAATAGTACCGTCTTCACCTTTTACAAAAGTGACCCCGTCCCCGGATACTGTTGCTTTTGCACCACCGGCATCACGTATATCCGTAGCTTCAACATAATCGGATTTTAATAATTTACCATCTTGAGAAAAGACATATTGTTTACCGTCAACTACAACAACCTTTCTTCCATGACCGTCGTTCCTTGACGCTGCCTGACCTGCATCAAGAGCTTTTGTCGCAATTGCATAACCTTCATCAAGCAGCATTCCGTCATGTGCCATTGTATAATACTTACCATTGCTCGCTTTTACAACCATTCTGCCTCTGTTGCCGGTTTCACCAACTACAGTGAATGTTAATTTTCTAAATGATGCCGCGTTTTTGTTGAAATTTTTAAATTTTCCGTCCTCTGTCGGTTTGGTTTCTGAATTAATTACAGTACCGGCATTATTTCTATTGACGATGCCTAAAGCCTGCATTTCCGCTTTTTCTTGTGCAGCTGCAGCGGCTCTTCTTTCTGCTCTTATCTGTGCCTCATAAGCATATTGGGCTTTCGCCTCCTCTGCGGTTTGTCTGCCGGCGTTTAATTTAGCAAATTCTTCAGGATTCATTTCGCCCGGAATTACAATTTCGGCACCAACTTGAAAATACTTCTTACCTTTGAGAACTTCCTTGTTTGCTTCCATCAAATCTTTAACACTGCAACCAAATTTTTTCGCTATTGCAGCCGGACTTTCACCGTTTTGAACAATTACGCCCTTTGTATTGCCATTACCGTCGTATTCAACCGTGAAACTTTCTCCGTCCTTTGTAATCGTTTGGGAAAGATTTTTTCCGTCTTTCTGCGTAACAACAGTTTCAACGCCGTCTTCTACTGTCGTGAGTGTTTCTGATTCCGAATTTCTTACTCTGGTCTCTGTTCTTGTTCCGTCTGTCGTTGTAACGATGTTCCCGTCCGCAGATGTAGTCGTAGTAACTCCATCTTGTTCGGTAATAATCTGACCGTCAGCCTTCGTCGTGGTCTTAACACCATTTTCATAAGTCGTTACGTCTCCGGTTTCGGTGTTTTCCTCACGTACAAGAACAGGCGTTTCGCCGTCAAATGTGTATGTTGAAATCGTGTTGTTTTTTGTGTCGTTAACGGTTTTGGATTTAGGGGTTTCTCCATCGTATTCTACAACTGTTTCTACACCGTCTTCAATCGTTTTTTCAGTTTGTGAAAGTTTATTACCATCTTTATCTTCTTTTGTTACAATGCTTTTATTGCCATTCGTAATCATAATAATCTTTGTTCCGTCAGGATAAAGCTCTTCAGTGTGTCCATCGTTATATGTGATAACTTCAACATCTTGACCGTCAATGTTCTGAGTCGTAATGGATTTTACATCCTGACTTCCGGCAGAAAGTTTATTGAGAAATTCAAAAAGGGCATCACGGTTTTTACCACCAAGTTTTTTACCGTCATTACCTATAAATTTTTTGGCTTCACCTTTTGATAATCTTGCGTCATCGCCTGCAAGTTCTGTTAACTTGGTTTGTAAATCCTGCAATTCGTTTCTGTCCAGGACTTGGTTACCGTCTTTATCAACGCTGTCAAAGATAGATTCTAATTGCTTATTTTGTCCGACAATGTCTTCTTTTTTGACGCCGGCTTTAACCTTGCTTAAATCAATTTTCCCAGCATTGCCTTTGTTACCAAATGAAATTGAATCTGCCATAATATTGCCCCTTTGCGTTACACAATATACATTATGTTGCGCGGGTGTTATGACGATTTTGCAGGGTAAAAATATTATTTATTATTACGATTTGTAACAAACGAACAATGGCTATAATTAAAGTTTTATAAGGCTTTCGCCGATATGTACAACATAATGTATATTGTGTTGTACAAAAAAAGCTCCGAGTAATCTCGGAGCTTTTTTCACTATTTTTCGATAAAAACATGATTACCGTTAATAGTAACCCATTTGCCGTCGGTGGAGTTGCCGGAATATTCTTGGTGGAGATCACTTTTTTGTGGCAATCCTATTGTTTGTAATTGCCCCATAATTTCGCTTTCGTTTTTCATAAATTCATCTGGAGTCATCTTAGAAAGTTCTTCTTTTGTATAGATTTTCTTTGTGCCCGAAACGGGGTTTATGAATTTGGAGTAATCTGGTTTTTCCTCTTTAATTTGTCCAGCTTTAAGTTGAGCCATGATTTGTTGCTCATTCTTTGCAAATTCATCGTTAGACATTTGTGCAATTTCTTCACGTGTGAAAGTTTTTTCTGCGTAGAGTTTGAAAGGATTATTATTTTGACTTGACACAAGTTGTGGTTCAATTTCTACTGCATCGTCAAGTGAACTCATTTTTTCAATTTTATGTGCAGGCTGGTGAACATTATATTGATAGCCTACTTCATAGAGTTTATCAGGATTTAATTCTGTATTTGTAAGAAAATTTCTACCTGGTTGTTTTGTAGAACTTAAATTAAATACAGGATCATTTATATTACCATAATTTATTATATTCAATTCTTTTATATTATAAATACCTGCATTGTTTAAAATATCTCCAGTACCGTAAGCATTAAATGTAATAGCTTGGCAGCCATTTTCAGCTGAAACTAATTGTGCTAAGCTGCCACCAAGTGAATGCCCTGTGACTGTAATATTAAAATTTGGATATGATTGTTTAACTTGCTGATAGACTTCATTGGCATTTTTATATTGATCAGGCAATTCTCCAAAATACATTTGTCTATCACTACCAAAGAAGTCAATTGCGGTATCACTGCCTCTATAGCTAATTACAATGTTGTTCTCATTTTTATATACAGTTGCTTGAAATCCATTATTGGCGCTAAATAAAGTTACTTCTTGCCAGTTCGCGGGAATGTTGAAACTTTCATTTTTGTAAGTATGTCCAGCTAAAATCATTAAATCGGTATGTAATTTTTTATCCATAGTGTTTATTCCTTATGTTTTATTTTTGTAATACAATTGTTGTATGAAAAATCCTTGTGAATCTTATACACTAAATATTATGTCGTTAGTTGCAATAGTATGTTTTTCATATTATGGTGTAGAATTAATTAGAATGTTCGTATCCCCAAGCGGTGGTGATTGGGATATTATTGGTTTCATATATATACCGGCGAGTTTTATTTTCCTCGGGTGGCTTATGGTAGCTCTACTCATAGAACATTCTTTTTACAAATCAAATCAGAAATGTTTTGCGTTTAATTTTCCATACAAAAGAATACCTTTTAAAATAATATATTATCCATTATTTTATTTAGGTTTGATATATGGTTCTTTTTGGGGCTTATATACAATTGTTGCATTGCCTTTAATGGTTTTATTCGGATAACATAACAGTCCTCCTTAGTAGTCGGACAATGAATAATAATGAAACAAGTAAGTGTATTATACTAATTTTGTAGCATTTTGTCAAATTAAAAAGCTCCGAGTAATCTCGGAGCTTTTTTCTAAGTATTATGTAATGCGACTTTACCGGTTTCAAATGTCTTTTTCACATCAATTACCCGTTGGTTCGAGCTTCCTACCCAGTGGATGTTATTATCCAAAAGCTCTTGGACAAACCTTCCCTCTGCGATTACATCCACATCTTTCAGCTCTTCGCAGTCCTGTATGTCTTCCCAGTTGAAACCTGTGTAAAGCCATATAGTCTTTTGTGGATATAGGTCACGGCATTTTTTGATTAATCTGAAAACTTCGGAACGGTTAAACGGATGCAATGGATCACCACCACTAAATGTTATACCTGATATGTAAGGTTTTGCAAGTTCACGGAACAGTTCTTCTTCAGCCGCTTCATCAAACAGCAATCCTCCGCCAACATCCCAGGTTATAGGGTTTTGGCAGCCTTGGCAGTGGTGGTTGCAACCTGCAACCCACAACACTACTCTTAAACCGTCTCCGTTTAACATATCATCTTTTGTTATATTGTGATAATTCATTTTCTACCTTATCCCTTATAATATGGCTTCCGCCTGCGCCTCGCGTTAAACGCCGCCGTTCGCGCTTGCGCGTCAAAACGCGGTTTGCCGCGTCGCGCGCTCAACTCTCTGATTGCTTCGCAATCTTCGCGGCTCTGCTCGGCTTCTACATACTCACTCTATCTTTAATTTCTTCCATTTTGTGGTCGGCAAGTCTTGAATCACCTTTTACTCTTGAGTATGAAAGGTAACCATTCATTCTGTCAATTTTAGTCAAGTTTTTACTTCCGCATTTAGGACATACATCCATATTCAATTCTTGGTGACCGCAATCATCGCAGTATGAAAGCGAAAGGTTTACACCTTCATAAAATCCCATATCCATTGCACGCAATATCAAGGTTTCTACAGCTTGTGTATTGTAGTCAATCGGATATTTTACATACTGAATTTTTCCGCCGTTCATCAAATCCCAAAAACGTTTTTCGCAATCTTGTTTTTCGATTGGTGTAATGTTTTCACTTACATGGCAGTGGAATGAATTTGAAACATAAGGTTTGTCTGAAACATTTGAAACCACGCCGAATTTTTTGCGGAATTGTTTAACTTGTAAGCCGCAAAGATTTTCTGCCGGAGTTCCATATAATGCATATAGCCATCCATCAGCTTCTTTAAATTCATTAACTTTCTTGTTGATGTATTCCATTACTTCAATTGCGAACTGACCGTCTTCAACTAATGATTTACCGTTGTGAAGTTGTTGCAATTCATTCAATGCTGTAATACCGAATGACGCTGTTGCAGTTTTCAATAACGGTTTAATCTTGTCATGAATACCGAGGTGACCGCCGAGGAAACCGCCTTCGCAGTACGCAAGAGGGTTTACTGATGCTTTCATTTCGCCCAAGTATTCATAAGTTCTGATATGAAGTTTTCTGATTAATTCCATATAGTAATCGAGAACATCATAGAAATCTTTGCTTTCTTTTTTAGCTTTTGCATAAATCATTGGCAGGTGTAAGCTGATTGCGCCAATGTTGAAACGTCCTACAAAAATTGGTGAATCGTTTTCATCTGCAGGGTGCATTCCGCCTCTTTCGTACCAAGGTGAAAGGAACGCACGGCAGCCCATAGGTGAAATAACTTTGCCGTATTTCTTGTACATTTCTGCAACGTAGCCTTCGCCAGTGAGTGAAAGCCAATCCGGGTACATTGTTTTCTTTGAGCATTCAACACCGGCTTTGAAGATATCGTAGTTAACTTTACCTTCGCCGTGGATGTTTTTGTCGTATAAGAAAACGATTTTAGGGAATAGTACAGGTTTTTTGCATTCTTTTTTACCTTGACCACCCATACGAATTTTAAGCATAGCAAGTGTTGCCATTTTTTCGTATTCTTCGGTTCCCAAACCAGCCGTAACTGTAATGAACGGATAGTCACCACGTGATGATGCTACTGTGTTAAATTTGTATTCCCAGCCTTGGAAACCTTGTTCAAAATCTTTTTGAACGTCAGCCATAGCTGCTTCTCTCGCTTTTTCAAAGGATAAGCCTAAGCATAAGTATTTATTATTTTGTCTTTCGAATGTTTTTGCAGCGTACGGCGCAAGAATTTTATCGACTTCCGGCACTGTGAAACCGCCGTATTGTTGACTTGCAGCGGCCATAACGATATCACCGATTACGTCAAATGCAACGTCGAGTGATTTTGGTTCGTTGTACCATAAGTTACCCATTTCAAATCCGCCTTTGAGGACAGATGCAACGTCAAATAAGCAGCAGTTCATTGTGTCACGTCTTGCTGACATATCGTGGATATAGATATAACCGTCTCTGATTGCTTGTAACTCATCAACTGTTAAGAAGAATTTTTTATATAATTCTTTGTTAAGTTCGTTGAAAATCAAAGAGCGTTTTGTAGAAACGAGTGTAGAATCGGCGTTAGAATTTTCTTTATCTCCGATGTACATAATTCTTTGAGATTCTTGATAAACTTTATCCAACATGCTTACAAAATCCTGTTTATAGTTTCTGTAATTTCTGTAACTTTGTGCAACTTTCGGGTGCAGGTATTCAAGCGCGCCCTCAACGATATTATGCATTTCTGCGATTTCAACGGAATCTCCGGTTCTTTGATTAACCTTTTGGGTTACGAAATCACAGATTTCTTTTAAGTCTTCATCATTTAATGTTACCAGCATTCTTGCGGCTGATTTATTAACCGCATTGATAATTTTTTGGATATTATATTCTTCTCTTGTTCCGTCTTTTTTAACTATATAAATAGTTTCTTTTTGAGGTTTTGTTTGAAGAAATGCCGTCTTTCTTTCGTCGGCTGCTTTTGATGTGTTAAATTCAACTATGTTATTTCCATTTGTAGAATATGCGTTTTGCATAATGCCCCCAGTCCCAAATTCTTTATTTTGTTTATCGGTTATACAAAAAAGTACAACCGAACCTCCCATTTAACTGTCTTATTCATTTTAGGATAAATAAGACCCCCTGTAAAGTGTTTTTACCAAATCTTAATATTTACCCGTGTGTGTTGTTGCTACTGATTAAGCAGAACTTTTTCAAGTTTATCCAATTGTAAATTTTTATAAATTTGAATAAAACGGGCATGCTCGTATCGAACTATGGTTCTTGAGCCGGTTCCGCCGGAACCTCTTCTGCCTCAACTGTTTCAGGGGTAATTGTCAGCTTTTTCTTAGCTGCTTTTTTGTCTACTTTGTTTGCTAAGTCAATGTACAAATCTTGAAGTTCTTTAACTTGTTTTTCCAGTACAGCGTTACGTTCTTCAAGCGCTTTAATTTTTGCTGAATTATCTGTCATTTTTTTGAACAGATCTTTAATTGAGTTAAGTGCTGCGTAGAACATATCGTCTTTTCTGATGTAGAGGTAACCGTCTTTATTTTCAGCAACTGCGTTCGGGAAGACTTTTTGCAGGTCTTGCGCCATTACGCCTACACGCGGGGTTTTGTCTGCATCTCTTTTATATGTATAATTGTAGAATGTAAGTTGATTTAATTCGTCAATTCCGCCTTTGAACTCTTTGCCGACGTTTTTAAGTCGGATATCTGACGGTGTGCTGCCAGCTTCAGCGACTAATGTTCCTAGTGTTTTGTTTCCAAAATAAATTTCTGAAGTACTGTATCCGTAATCGCGTTTACCGATATATATTCTATTTGATGTCGTATCATTTAGAAGACCTGAATATGCACCGAGGCAGATTACGTTTTCGCCCGTTATACCCTCGCATGCTCCGGTACCTATAATAGTAGTATTCTTTTTGAGGTTGCTGGTTGTATAATTTTGGTTCAAAACTCCACCGAGAACAAGACGACCGTAATCATCTGTAACAGCAGGATCTTTTATCATTGTAAGCTGTCCGCCATAGGTAAGGGCAGAACCATCAGCACTGAGTTTGCTTGCAAATCCAATTTGTGGCGTTAGAATATTTGTTCCGGATACACTTAGTTCAGAACTTGTGATAAGTAATTTCGGGTCAAACGCGGTAGTACTTGATAAATCAATATCCCCAATTGATACGGTTTTTTTATCGCCGGTTGTTCCGTAATAGATTCCGGTATGGTCTTTCATAACATCAAACGTTATTTTATTATTGCCGCCGGCGGTAAGTGTTCTTTTGGTTACGACCGGCGCAAATGCTGCCATCATAACACCCAAAATAGCCATTACAACCACTACTTCGGCAAGAGTAAACGCTGCTTTTTTATTACTTATAAAATTCATACCAATGTCCTCTAATTCCAACTAATATAATAATATTTTATCATATTTTACAAATTTTTTCAATCCACCCTCTTGACGAGATTTTTTTTTGATGTACGATAATAAATGTCAAAACACTAGACGGGATGTAGCGCAGTTTGGTAGCGCACCTCGCTTGGGACGAGGGGGTCGCACGTTCGAATCGTGTCATCCCGACCATTTAAAAGAACCTTCAGGTTCTTTTTTTTATGCGCAATTTTTTCTTGCTAAATACGTTATATAAAATATAAGAGATTAAAAGGAGAGTTATGTATGACGATTAGCGAAAATAAACTTTCATTCATAGAACTGGCGGGATGCTCTTTCTTCGGTTCAACTCCTGTTCACGGGGGGNNGGGGGGGGGGGGGATTCCTCAACCGTTGGAAATTCAACATTTGACGGATATATAGACAAGGCTGCCATCGCTGACGGTGAGATAACCATGGACGGCAATGGTGAAGCGGTTATTGACAGTCTAAGCCAAAATTATAATAAAAATTTTAATGTTACCAAAAACCTTTTTAAGGGCAGCGCAGCCGATTTGAACAAATACCTTGAGGGTACCAAAATGGCTGGGCAGGGTGCGGCTTTGCTCGAAGCACAGAAAAAATACGGTGTTAACGCCTTATTTTTAATGGCAATAATTGAAACAGAATCTGAATATGGCAAGGCACCGGCAAGGGATAAAAGCGGTGTTAAACCATATAATGTAGCCGGTTTGAAAAAACGGGGCGGTGGTTATCAAAATAATGCAAGTTACGAGGCATGCATTGATTCTCTGGGTTCTTCATTAAAACGCTTGTACATAAATAACGGCAAGGTTACAGTTGAGAGAATCCGTCAAACATATTGTCCCGGTAACAATAAATGGAGCGGTAAAGTTGTTGGTGAGATGAAAAATATTTCATCTAATATTCTGCGCCGCTACAGTGAGTAATAGTTGCAATTGACCTTGTTCATGATATTATGGGATTGACCCGTATGGGCTTTATATTAATTAATATCATGAGGATTAGGGAAATTGGATTTTACAACATTAACTATTGAATTATTAAAAGCTATATCATCTTTTGTCGGAAACTATGGTGTTGCAATCATTGTTTTGACAATAATTATAAGACTTGCAATGTGGCAGCTTAACGTTTCACAACAGCGCTCAATGCGGGTTATGCAAAAGTTGCAGCCGAAATTGAAAGCTATTCAGGAACGTTACAAGAGCGATCCGCAAAAAATGCAGATGAAAATGATGGAATTTTACAAAGAACATAAGTTCAATCCAATGGGCGGATGTTTACCTTTGTTAATCCAAATGCCGATTTTCATTTTGTTATACACGGCTTTGATGAGCCCGCAATTTATTCAAATTGCAGGAGACAGCCAGTTCCTGTTTATTAAAAGATTAGATACTACTTTACGCGGAATAAGCACGGTTGGCGTTTCCGGTGATAATGCGTTTGAAGTTACACCTAACGACCATTTCGTTGCGGGCGCAAATGCTAAAATAATCCTTACTGACGGAACAGAACAGGAAGTTAAAATTGAAAATCCTGAAGCCGCATTGAAAGTTCAGGGTGAAGTTAAGCCGGGCGAAGATTTAGGCTTAAAAATCAATGTTGACAGCTTTAAAATCGCACTTGACGAAATCGGTAAAGTTAAGGGCGCCCAAATCCCTGTAATGAACGTAGGTGCGGCTTACAGAGGCGGTAAAGTTAATAAACGTTATATCCGCGAATCTGAAAATGTTAAATTTGAAAAGAAATTTGATAATCTTTTAGTTGCATCAGTTCCGACCAAACCGGTTACAAACGAAGGAACTTTCCACTGGGATGTAATGGCGTTGATTGTATTGTTTGGTTTAACAATGTTCCTTTCTCAAAAAATTATGATGGGAACCCAAAAGAACCAAAATACAGATCCTACTCAACAGGCAATTCAAAAATCAATGGGAACATTTATGCCGATTATGATTATCGGTACATTTATCATAATTCCTATTCCAGCCGGTGTTCTTTTATATTTGGTAACAAGCAACGTTATCCAAATTATTCAAACGGTAATTGTTAACAAACAAATTGACGCCGAGTTTGACAAAAAAGAGGGCAAAGTAAGCGATTCTGATTTAAACAATGCTAAAAAAGTGGAGCCAAAAGAGTAGTATGCTTTTATCGGAATTTGATTATGAGCTGCCGGAAGAGTTAATTGCGCAGTTCCCTTGCGAAAAAAGAGATAATTCTAAGATGTTGGTGTTGGATAAGACTGAAAGGTCTATCCAACATAAACATTTTTATGACATTGTTGATTTGTTGGATGAAAATTGTGTGTTAATTTTGAACAATACGAAAGTAATACCGGCGCGTCTTTTCGGAGAGAAAGAGGGCACCGGCGCAAGAATTGAAATATTTTTGTTAAAAGAACGTGACGGTCACAACTGGGAAGTCCTTATTAAACCGTCAAAACGTGTTAAGCCTGAAACGAGGGTGAAAGTCAGTGACGAGTTGTCAGTTGTTGTCTTAGAACCGCTCGAAGATGACGGCAAATGGCTTGTACATCTTGAGTATGAGGGAAATGTTTTTGAGGTTTTACACCGTGTCGGTAATATTCCGTTGCCGCCATATATTGAGCGTAAAATGTCCTCCGATGAACTTAAAAAACTGGACTTTGAGCGTTATCAAACTGTATACGCACTTAATGAGGGTTCTGTTGCTGCACCGACGGCGGGCTTGCATTTTACGGATGAAATATTGGCTCGCTTGGCGCAAAAAGGCGTTGAAATCGGTTACGTTACATTGAACGTAGGGCTTGGAACCTTTCGCCCTGTCAAGTGCGATAACGTTTTAGACCACAAAATGGATTCCGAAACTTTTGAAATTTCTGCTCAAACGGCAGAACTTATTAACCGGGCAAAAGCACAGGGCAAAAAACTTGTTGCTGTTGGAACCACCACTGTCAGAACATTAGAAACGGCATATAAACTTTACGGAAAAATTCAGGCATGCCACGATGCCTCAACGTTGTTTATCTACCCTCCTTATGAGTTTAAGGTTGTAGATAACCTGATTACAAATTTCCACTTGCCAAAATCAACGCTTTTGATGTTGGTAAGCGCATTAATGGGTAAAGATTTTATTTTTGACGCGTACAAGGAAGCGATTGCAAATAAATACCGTTTCTACAGTTACGGCGACTGTATGTACCTGAAAACAAAGTAGGTGATTATGAGAATTCTTTTAATCAATTTTGGCGGCATTGGCGATGAAATTCTTTTTCTCCCGACGATTATTTCGTTGAAAAAAGAGTTTCCCCAAGCTCATATTACGCTTGCATTGGAGCCACGAAGCCGTGGCATTGCAGATTTGACCGGTAAAATTGATGATGTAATCCTTGTAGATTTGAAGCGCGGTAACAAATATTTTGAGTTGCTGAAACTAGTGATGCGTGCTTGGGCAGGACGCTATGATATGGTTGTGTCGTCCGGCGCGAATAAATTAATCCCGATTTTGCTTGCCGGCATGGGAATTAAAAAACGATATGGATACGATAGCGGGGCGTTGAGCGAAAAACTTTTGACGGTAGCTGTGCCGCTCAATAAAAACCAGTATGCGGCGGCAATGTATCATGATTTGATTGCTCCGATTACCGAACATCGCACAGAGTTGCCGGAAATTGATGTCGAACGCCTGCCGATTGTGGAAAATTCTGTTTTAATCCATCCGGGGGTGAGCAAAATCAGTGTTGAAAAAAATATGATTAAGACTATCACGCCGGACGTTTGGGCGGACGTTGTGCGCGGGCTTGCTGCTGCAGGCAAGAAAGTTCGCCTTGTCGGCGGTCCTGATGATGAAGAATGTATTTCACGTATCGTTGAACTTTGTGCCGATGTTGATTTTGAAAATTTATATGGCACTACAAAAAATTTGAAAGAATTGGCGCAATTGATTTCCAGTGCAGAGAAGTTCATTTGTTCCGATTCTGCGCCGCTGCATGTTGCGGTTGCGTTGGGCGTGAAAACTTATGCAATTTTTGGACCAACTGATGATAAAAAACTTATTCCGCCGTGCGTTGTCGCGCTAAAAGCTAACGATAAATGCCCATTGAAACCGTGTCTTTGGGAACGCCGTCAAACCTCTTGCGAAACTTTAGACTGTCTGAAAATTAGCGCTGAAAGTATTGTTAATACTGTGCTTCAAGTTCTTTCCTGATTTCGTCAGCGGTAACTGTTACGACAGGTGTGTTTTCATCTTTTTTTAAAATAACTTTTTTAATTCCCGCTTGTAAAATAAAGCGTTTGCACAAGATACAAATAAAATTGTGTCCCCAAATGTACATGGTAGCGCCCATACAGCGGTCTTGACCTGCCTGGATTATCGCGTTTTGTTCCGCGTGGATTGAACGACAGGTTTCATAGCAGGTGCCTGACGGGATATTGTTTTTTATTCGATAACATTCGCCGCGTTCGTAGCAGGATTCTACTTTTGACGGGGTCCCGTTGTAACCTGTTGCTTTAATCTTTTTGTCGTCACCAACGATTACTGCTCCAACCTGTGCGCGGAGACAATTTGAACGGCTTGCGCAGGTCTTTGCAAGATCTAAAAAATATTCTTCCCAACTTTTAATTTCCATATTGTTTAATTCCTGTAGTTAATATTGCGATATTATATTTGTCTGCAAGGTTGTTGATTTTGAGTTCTCTGAAATCAGCATCGCCGCCGGAATAGATTATAAGCCCTATTCTTCCTTGCGCTGCTGCGTGAATTATACCTTCTGTTAATACGTCATCGCTTATGTGCAGAACTGCATTTTTTGAGCTGTCACAGGCGAAATTCAGTGTGTGTTCAACTGCGCCTTGTGAATTTGGCTGCGCTTGGAAAATACTTAGTGTTTTAAAATCTTTTGCTGCCAAAACACTCACAGGTGCTAAGTATTTTGAAATTTTCCAAGCAAAAATCGCATCTTCAATCTGCTCTGTGGTCGGTTTTGTTTTTGTTGCGATTTTGAATGTGTTTTTGTTAAGTTCAAGTTTATTGTTTATACCCTGACAGATTTCACCGAAAGGGGTGTGCAAAACTTTTTCCTGTTCAAATGATTTGTAGCTTTTTAACGGTGAAACCAGTTTGACAAGGATTGTTTCCGTGCCTTGTGTTAAGATATCAACCGCCGTGTCTTCGAAATCAGGTGCTGCAATCATTGGAATAGCATAAGATTGAAGATGTTTAGCCGTTTCTGCGTCAACGGTTGAACTGAAACCTACGCAGGCAGAAAAGCTGCTTACCGGGTCACAATCAAAGGCTTTCAAATATGCATCATTAGAATCTTTACCCAGTGCAACGGCAAAAACGTAACCGTTTTTTACAAAAGCACAGGTCGGAACATCGAAAAATTCACTCAAAACATTTCCGATAGCGTGCAGGTCACAAAGACCTCTTGCGCCAAGCTCTTCACCGTTTATAACTTCATATTGGAATAACTCTTCATTCATACTTAAAACTCCTTGTATTGTCTAAATTATAGCATGAATGTTAAGAAAACTTAAAACATATAGCATAAAAATTAAATTTTTGTAATGAAACACCCGATACATTAAATGTATTTTAGAAATAGGAGTATGACCATGACGGAATCAGGTGCATCATTTAACAGACCCTATAAACCATTTGGCTTGAATGTAAAAGTTCCTGGTGAACGAACATTAAAACAAATGGGCGATACATTAGGCAATGTAGCAAAAGCGCCTGTTGATCCTTTATTCAAATTTTTAGAGGAAAACGAGGAAGTTTTTAGCGGGGATTTAACATATAAAATTAATAAAATGAACGCAGAAAGTTTTACGATAGGTCAAGCAATGCGTATTCAGGACCAGAAGACAAACGGATTGCCACCAAACTTTGATATGCATTTCTAATCAAAAGCGCCGGACAGAATGTCCGGCGCTTCTTATAATTTTATCGTTTTACGCATCTTACACCGCGTGTGAGTGATTTATTTTCGGTATCTCTAACCCCTCGGGTAACATATACTTGCCATGCTTGGCGTGGGGCAGCGGAGAAAACCGTACTTGACCAAACAAGGTCACCTGGTGCGTTATTCAAGTTTATAATGTTTTGATTAATTAACATTGCAGACAGTTCTTCAATATTAGGAAGTCTGCTTTCTGAATCTTCCTGTGAACACGCTTTTGCTGCATTTTCCCAAGCAATTGTATTGTTGCCTTCGTATGTTGCGTAGTTTGTAGATGATGGCACAGGGGCTACAACGACAGAATCTGTTGCATTAAATACAGTCATTATACCGATGTCTTTACCTACTGTATTCGGACCTTTGTTCCCGTTCAGGTCGTAAATAAAGTTCACGCACATTGTTTTCTGCGGAAATCCAAATGTGTTACCTGTTGAAGATACTGTTTCGTTACTAATGTATTCAGTAGTACAGGACGGATTGTAGTAGGCAATAATACTTTCTCCGTTTTGTGTTTCAAACGCTGCAGCGTTGGTATTTAGTGTTGAGAATGATGCTCCGCCATAAGTAGCTTGGCTGAAAAAGGCGTTTAGATCGTGAAGGGTAGTTGGAGTTGGTATTTTAACATTTGCCATATTGGTAAACGAGTTAACAATCCCGCAATCTTCAAGATTATCAGAACAAATGTTGTTGATTTTTAATACTTTAGCAAGCCCGCTGGTAATGAAAGTTTCAGCAACAGTGTCTTGTGCAGAGGTAGAATCCGTTCCCTCTATAAGTGTGCCGTAACCGTTAAGTGCCGGCATAAGTGAAATCGCTTGTGACATTCGGGCATATAGCGCTTTACGTTGGGTGTTCCATGTTCGCTCGTTAATATTGCCCGTAAGAGACGGTAAAGTAATTGCCGCTACCACGCCAATTATTGTGAGTGATAATAAGATTTCTGCCATTGTGAAGCCCCCCCCCCTCACCCGAGAAGGTTGCACGACAAGGCTTTTCAAAGTTCTGTTTTTTCATAATATCTATCCTTTCTAATTTCATTATGTAGAATTTTTTTCTACTTGTCAAGATGTTCCTCAAGCACTTTTTTTCTTTTTCTTCTTTTTAAGCTGTCCGCCGTAGGTTTCGTGGACATCTTCTACGGTTATGAACGCATTGTTATCAAGACTTTTTGCAATTTCTTTGAGTTTGTTGAGTTCAAGACGTGAAACAACGCAGAAGATAATTTCTTTTTCTTTTCCGGAATATGCGCCGGTTCCTCTCATGTAGGTTACGCCAAGTTCAAGTGTTTCCATTAACTCTTTGCCTATTTCACGCGAATGAGAGCTGATAATTCTTACCGCTTTTGAAGTATTGAAACCCTCTTGAACGATATCAATAACTTTATAGGCAACGAAATATGTAATGATTGCGTACATTGCGTTTTCGACGCCGAACACAAAACCCGCTGCGGTATAAATTATGACATTGAACGCCATAATCCATTCGCCGACTGAAAATCCGAATTTTCTTGATAAAACAACGGAAAGGATTTCTGTTCCGTCCATAGAACCGCCGTTTTTAAGCACAAGACCGACGCCGATACCTAGTAAAATTCCGCCGAAAACGATTATTAAAATTGGTTGTGCCGTGATTACTTCATAGTGGTGAAAATAGTTAACACCTAAAGACAGTGCGGTTACGGCATAAATTGTTTGAAGAACGAATTTTTTACCGATTTTATTGAATGCTAAAAGTACGAATGGGATGTTTAGTAAAAATATAAACATACCGAGCCCGAACTTCTCAAAGAAGTGGTTTAAAATTATTGAAATCCCGACGATGCCGCCGTCGATTATGTTATTTGGAACCAAAAAACATTCAATTGCAAATGCCGCGATGAGAGCACCTAGTGTTAAGAAAAAAGTTTTTCTTAATATTGCCCAAATTGAGAAGTCAAATTTTTCGGTTCCCATAGTTAATCCTTTTCGTTTGTGTTTTTGCTGATTAGATTGTTAAATTTGAATATTTTTTTGCTTTTTGCATTATCGTCAAAATCTTTGTCGATTAAAAGGTTCTCAAGGTCAGTTTTTAGTGTTGCAATATCGTCGTATTTTTTTAGTACACCGTCGATTGCAATAGAAACATCACCGGTTTCTTCAGAGACAACCAGGCAGATAGCTTCACTGTGTTCACTCATACCGATTGCGGCTCTGTGACGGGTTCCGTATTTCCAGCTTAGTTTCGGGTCTTCAGTGAGCGGTAAAAGCACGCCTGCAGAGATGATTTTTGAACCGTTTATGACGATGGCACCGTCGTGCAGCGGAGTGTTTGTATGGAAAATCGTAAGAACTAATTCGGTTGAAAGGTCTGCGTTAAGCATTGTTCCAACGTCAGTATAGGTGTTGCTCAAATCCTTTTGGAATACCATTAAAGCTCCGGTGTGGGATTTTGAAAGGTATTTTACGGATTCTATAATTTCTTTTATGATGTTAATTTCTTCTTTTTCGTCAAGGGTTGAGAATGCTTTGTGGAAAAAGTCCATTTGACCGAGGTAGCCGAGGAATTTTCTCAATTCCGGCTGGAATATGACGACTAAACTTAAAGAAATTACTACAACGATTGATTTTAAGAACATACCAAGGATGTTGAGGTGAATAATTTGGAGAATTTCACTGAAAATCCAGAAGAATATCAGAATAAAACTTCCTTTAACAACTTTTTCGGACTGTGAACCTTTAATAAAGCGTTGATAGAACGCCCAGAGTATCGCGATGATGATGAAAATTTCAACGAAACTCACCCAATTTAAAAGATTAAAAATTGAGATTAATTGTTTTGTAATGTATGCGATAATTTCATCCATCATTTTTCACCAAGCCTTTGTGGTAATTTGTCGTTACGTGTTAAATCTTCAAGGGTTTCGCGCTCTACAATGATGTCGGCGCAGCCTTCGTTAATAAGAACCATTGCGGGTTTCGTGACGCGGTTGTAGTTAGAAGACATTGAATAGTTGTAAGCGCCTGTGTTATAAACGCAAAGAATATCGCCTTCTTCAGGTGTTGGCAGGGTAATATTTTTTATTAAAATATCCCCGCTTTCGCAATATCGTCCTGCAACGGTGACGGTTTCGTCCGCCGGTTTTTCGGGTTTGTTCGCAATCTGTGCAAAATATTCTGCCTGATACATTGACGGGCGCGGGTTATCAGCCATCCCGCCGTCGATTGCGATGTATTTTGTACCATGTGGAACCTGTTTGGACGAACCGATTGTATATAGTGTCACACCGGCGGTACAGACGATACTTCTGCCCGGTTCTAAATATATAACAGGCTTAATGCCGTATTTTTTGATGTTTTCTTCAAGTGCGTTTATGATGATATCCGCGATTTCAAACGTTGATGGCGGGTGGTCAACATTTGTGTACTTAACTCCTAAGCCGCCGCCAAGGTTTAGCTCGTCGAGGTTGAGACCGAATTTCTCGTTAATCCTAACCATTTGGGCGAATAGAATGTCAACTTCATCCTTATAAACTTTTGTTTCAAAAATTTGTGAACCGATGTGTGCGTGTAAACCCTTGAGGTTTAATTTTTTGTATTCATCTTGAATGAGCTCAATTGCACTGTCAATTTGCGTTAAATCAAATCCGAATTTTGAATCCAAATGACCGGTTTGAATGTATTCGTGAGTATGGCATTCAATTCCAGGTGTAATGCGCAAAAGTATATCCGCAGTTTTGCCGGATTTTTGAGCAAGTTCATTCAGCAGTGAAAGCTCAAGGAAATTATCAACAGAAATTCTGCCAACACCCAGTTCCAACGCCAGATTAAGTTCGTCAATTCCTTTATTGCTGCCGTTGAAAAGTACGGTTTTCATATCAACACCGGCTTTATGAACGGTGAACATTTCTCCGTCTGATACAACGTCAAATCCAAACCCCTCCTGTGCTAAAATTCTGGAAGTTGCCATTGTGCAAAGTGATTTTGACGCAAAAAGCAGACGGGTATTAGGGTAAGGCGCAAACGCTTCTTTGTACTCACGGCAAATCGTGCGCAAAGTGTTTTCATCAACCACATATAAAGGGGTCGAAAATTTTTCCGCAAGCTCTGTCAAATCGCAGCCGGAAATTTCAAGGTTTCCTCTCTCGTTTACCCTTGTTGTTAGCGGTTTGATGTTTTGGTTTGCACTATTTTTCATTATAATCCCCCTTATTTTTTATATTAACATGCAATATGACAATTGAAAATACATAATATGGTGTACAAAACAGGAATTTTTTGTATAATTTTAATTTATGAAGAAAAATTTTTTAGCAGAATCTATTTTTATAGCTGTACTGATTTTATTTTGTCTTTACAGATATTTTCAAAATGTTGAAAGTGTTGTTTTAAAAGTTTTTTCTCCGACCACGGTGGCAGTTGATTTGAATGGAAACCGACAGTTTGAAAGTGATGAAATAGTCTGCATTTCAGGCATTGAAACTTTCAGTGATAACCTTTCTGATTATAACGAGGAGCTTGCAAAGAAACTTGGCGTCAGCGAAAAAGATGCTCTCGCAATGGCTTATTTAACTAAAGATTATGCTGATTTTCTTCTTTCTAATAAAATTGTTAGGTTTAAAGCGGACGAACAACAGCACGGAAATGATTGTATAAACGGTGATATTTTTGTTGAGAATGCCAGCTATAGAAAAATGCTTTTGGGCGAGGGGTATGCTTACAGTAATCAGTATGAGTATAATTCAGCTAAACTGAATGAAAGAATTGCAGCGGCAAAACTTATGACACCGCTAATTCTGAACAATAAAAGTAAAAAGTATCACCAAATTGGCTGTAAGTTTGGTAAAGTCGCACAGGATTATACGATTTTAATGAAGGATGATTTACCGGACAATGTTGTGCCTTGCAAATGGTGTCATAAGAATACTGTTGTCGAGACCGTAAAATCTCCTACGGTTTATCCTGACAGAATGACTGACGGGTCTGTCAGAATGTATTTGACCGATATGACAAATAATCTGAAACTACGTAATGACTGTTCTGCTAATATTTGTCAGGCTATTCTTTCCGAAATTAAAAACGCTCAAACCTCTATTGATATAGCTGCATATGGCTGGGTGAGTATTCCTGAAATAGATGATGCGCTAAAAGCTGCGGTTGAGCGCGGTGTGAAATTCCGTATGGTTTATGACTTCACCGCGAGGAAATCTTATTACCCGAATACGGCACAGATTGCAAGGTTTGCAGCTACGACGAAAAATGACCTCAAACCCGGTGACAGCCAAATGAGTGAATACTTAATGCATAACAAATTTATGATTTTTGACGGCAAAAAAGTTGCAACAGGTTCGCTGAACTACAGTAAAACCGATTTTTCAGAATTTAATTCGAATTTTATTGTGTTTATAGATTCGCCGGATGTCGCAAAAGTCTATACTGATGAATTTGAACAAATGCTTGGAGGTAAATTTCATACAGACAAATCCAAGCGTACCAAATATCAAAGCTACAACATAGGCGATAGCAATATTGAAGTTTATTTTTCGCCACAAGATAACGTGATAACCGATAAAGTTTTAGGCTATGTAAATAACGCAAAAAAATATATTTATATGCCGGTTTTTGTAATAACCCATAAACCCCTGGAATCAGCTCTTTTAAAAGCCAAAGAACGCGGCGTGGATGTAAAACTTATCGTTGATGCAACAAATGTTTATGCAACGAAATCTTCCGTACAAGCTCTTCGCGCAGCAGGAGTTCAGGTGAAAGTTGAAAATTATGCCGGAAAACTTCATTCAAAATCCATGATTATTGATGATGAATTTATCCTCGCCGGCTCAATGAATTTTTCCCGCTCCGGTGAAAGCCGTAACGATGAAAATATGCTTATAATCCAAAACCCTCGTCTTGCAGTTTTTTATCGTGATTTCTTTAAATATCTTTGGGCAAAAATCCCTGATATTTATCTGACACGTTCCCCTAAAGCTGAAAGTCCGGAATCAATCGGCTCGTGCTTTGACGGAATTGATAACGATTTCGACGGCAAGATTGATAAATCTGACGAGGGTTGCTTTATTCATTCAAAATGATTTTTGCTTCAACCTCTTTGCGGGAATTTAAACTTTGCGCAAGACTGTTTGCCAGTTCACAGGCAGTGTTTGCGGTGTAAAATTTGCCGCTTGTAACAAGAGATGCACACTCCAATTGTGCTAAATCATCTTCGTCATCAACGTTGAATGCTATTACATCAATGACAATATCGCGACGTGTTTTGATTAATTCCATTGCGAATTTACAAGGACTTTCGTCACAATTTTCGCCGCCGTCAGTTAATAAAATTATATGTTTTTTCCCGCTAAACCCTGCCAAATCATACCGAATTGCTTGCTTTAACGAATACGTAATCGGCGTCATCCCGTTTGGACTTAAACTGTCAAGCGAAGACATAATGTTGCCTGTGTTGTTGGAACAAATTGGGTTCATACACTTGGATGCTTTGCACGAATCCATAGCGGTGAACCCGCCGCGATGTCCGTAAACCCTTAATCCTATAGCGGTTTCCGGCGGAATAGTTTTAAGAAGATTTTTTACGGTACGAACCATTAATGTGCATTTTGGCTCGTTTTCAATGTATTCATTCATACTGTTTGAAAAATCAAGGATAAACAGAATTTTTTCTCCTGCCTCCTGCCGCATTTGGTAATTATCTTTCGTATAAACGCCGTAGCCGTCCGCCATTACAGGCATGATGGCTAAAAACAGGCTGCAAAATATTAACAAAAAACTCTTCATACAAAAAATTTATACTATGTGTAAAGATTTTGCATTGCCCGCATAGTTAGTGCCAAGGTTGACCATTACGTTTGTTCGCAATAAAATTATGTTGAAAAGAGGAAAATATGCAGCCGAAAGAACTTATTAAAAAAACAGAAAAAGATTTACGTGATGTTTTTGAAAAAATTGATGATATAAGAGACTTTAATCAGGAAAAAGTACTACGTGCCTTTGTTGATAATAAGGTCGCACCTGAACATTTTTATACTGTTTCAGGCTACGGGCATGATGATATCGGACGTGAAGTTTTGGATAACGTTTTTGCGCAAGTTTTTAAGGCTGAAAAAGCTCTTGCACGTATTCATTTTGTATCAGGAACCCACACCCTTGCGTGCGCGTTGTTTGGTAACCTTCGTCACGGCGACAAACTCGTATCTGTTGCCGGTGCACCTTATGACACTATGCAGGAAGTTATCGGATGTGTTGAACCAAAAAGAGAATCGCTTATTGGACACGGCGTTCTTTATGAAGAAATTCCGCTGCTTAACGAAATGGATATTGATTTTGAGCGATTAGAAAAAACTATTGATGAAACCGTCACGATGGTTTTAATCCAACGCTCACGCGGATATTCGCTTAGAAAATCACTTTCTATTGAAACAATTGAAAAAATTTGCAAAATTGTTAAATCTAAAAATCCGAATACAATTTGCTTTGTTGACAACTGTTACGGCGAATTTGTCGACACAAAAGAACCGCTTGAAGTTGGTGCAGACCTGATTGCGGGTTCTTTGATTAAGAACCCTGGCGGCGGAATTGTTGAAGCCGGCGGTTACATCGCAGGTAAAGAACAATATGTTGAGCAAGCCGCAATGCGTCTTACCGCACCTGGAATTGCCGGTGAGGGCGGCGCAATGTTTAACCAACACCGTTTAATCTTCCAAGGTTTGTTTATGGCTCCGTCTGTAGTCTCTGATGCCGTAAAAGGTGCCGTACTTGCCGCAAAAATCTTTGAAGAAATTGGCTACGTTTCAACACCGAAATTCGATGAAAAACGTACTGATATCATCCAAACCATTGCCTTTGGCGCACCTGAACCATTAGAAAATTTCTGCAAAACTATTCAAGAACTCTCTCCTGTCAATGCTTACGTTACGCCTATTCCGGATGATGTTCCGGGATATGAAGACAAAATTATTATGGCAGGCGGAACTTTTATAGAGGGTTCAACAATAGAACTTTCTGCAGACGGACCACTTCGCGCACCTTATGCCGTCTATATGCAAGGCGGTTTGAACTATGCGCACGTGAAGATTGTTTTAGAAAATATTCTACGTAAAACAATGTAAATTTATATAAACTTCTTGCCTATGCTCAATTGTGCAGGGTAAAATATTATAAAAATTTAAATAAGGAGATTGGAATATGAAAACATTTACTAAATTGGCTTTATCATTGTCACTGTGCGTATTTGCGGCAGGTTTAGCAATGGCAGACGGTTCTGCTTTTACACCGTTGAATTTTGATGATACCGTGTACAATGGCTCTGGCTCAAACGCGCAAGCAACAACAATAAACGGTTCAGCTGCAGAAGCTGCTGGTAATGAAAGTATGCAAAGTGCTATCTTGAAACTTGATAATGCTCAAGTTGAAGTTAGAAATGAATTATTGAATTGCAAAACTCAATATGCAGATATTGATGCTCAATATGTTTCATATAAGGCGCAGCGCAAGGCAATGAAATCCCAAATTCGTTCAATTGAACGTCGAATCAGCCAAATTGATAAGGCAAAAGAAAAAATAAGAAAGAATATGTTATAGAAAAAAGCCCGGGAAACCGGGCTTTTTTGTTTTATTATCGTTTTATACAAAAGACATTTGCTGTTATGTTATAATTATCATCAATCATTTGGAAACCGCCGTAGCCGTTTGCCATGGTATAGCGTAAGCCATTTTTAGTGTATGTAGAAGACCAATAAAGCCCTCCCATTTCAACGCCAGTAATATTACCATTAATATACATGCTGGATAGTTCTGTGATGTTCGGCAGGCGAATTTCAGCATCTCTTTGTGTACATGTTTTTGATGCATTCGCAGTTGTCGTTTCGCCCAAAGAAGTAGTTGAGTAAAGCACCGGCGCAACAACAATTGAATCTGTTGCATTAAATACGCTTATAATACCAATATCTTTACCTACTGTATTTGGACCTTTGTTGCCGTTTAAGTCATAGATGAAGTTGACACACATGTCAAAAGTTGGATAATATTCACGTGGATGTTGTGATTGGCAGGTATTGTTATAATAAGCAACAATGCTTTCTCCGTTTACTGTTTCAAACGCTGCTGCGTTTGTATTGGAGATATCATCAATGTTAAATCTACTATTCAATGTATGAAGTGTTGTTGGCATGGTGATTTTACTACCGCTCATTGTAATAATAGATGTCGAAATACCACAATCTTCAAGATGAGTGTTATCACAAATGTTATTAATTTTTAAAACTTTAGCCAGCCCTTCCGTCAAGAAAGTTTCTGTCGCGGTATCTACAGCGGACGAAGAAGAGGTGGCTTCAGTTACGATACCGTAACCGTTCAATGCAGGCATAAGAGAAATTGCTTGAGTCATACGTGCATAAAGGGCTTTTCTTTTTGTATTCCACGTGCGCTCGTTAATGTTGCCTGTCAAACTTGGTAAAGTAATGGCAGCAACGACCCCAATGATTGTGAGGGACAACAGAATTTCTGCCATTGTAAACGCATTTTTTATCTTCATTTTATGTCCTTTCTCTGCAAATTTCGAATACTTTCTATGAAATAGTGTTGAATTTTATATATTTATTATGCGTTATGCGCATAGTTTTGTCAATATATATCTATATATTATTGTTAAATCTCCTATAAAAAGTATTTATTCTATATAAAAAGAGGTGATTTATGGGAATAACAAAAATGGCATTTGGTGCTCGAATTCAGGAGTTAAGAAAACATTGTCATTTGACGCAGGCGCAACTCGCCGAAATTATTGGTATTGATGAAAAACATATGAGTAAGATTGAGTGTGGGAGACATTTCCCCTCTTTAGATTTGTTAAATAAAATTGCAGATGCTTTAAATAAATCAGTTGAAGACTTTTTTGTTGTTGAACATTTAGAAAATAGGGAAATTTTAATTGAGCGATTGGTTCAAAAATTAAAAATGCTTCCAAATAAAAAATTTTGTGCTATATTTCGGATTTTAGATGAACTTATATAGAAAAAGCCCGGTTTCCCGGGCTTTTTTTTAATCTCTTTCTACGCACATTGTCCAGCTTGCGCCACCTTCACCATTCAGATTAGTTAGTCCATAAAAACCATAATTAAAAGACATTGTCCACCTATAAAACTGTCCGTTTGAAGCTAAATATCTTGTTGTTGAAAGACCGCTTTTTAAATCATCTGCAAAACCAAACAATTTTCTATTTACCCATAGAGCCCCTAAATCATCTTTTGATGGTGCTCTATAATCAGAACCATATTTTTTTTCACATTCTTTATTTAGATTACTAAAATTCCCGGTTACAATTGAATTGCTATTTTTTAGTCTAGGGGCAACTACAACGCTGTCTGTAGGGTAAAAGACAGTTATAATACCAATATCTTTCCCTACTGTGTTGGGACCTTTAGTACCATTGAGGTCATAAACGAAGTTTGCACAAACTTTTTCTTGTACCCAATCTCTTCCCATATATCCTTGCGTAACGCCGGTGACTGCTAATTGTCTATCCTGCATACAACGCGGGTTGTAATATGCTAAAATGCTTTCTCCGTTTTGAGTTTCAAATGCTGCAGCTTTGGTGTCTGTTTGGGAGTATGTGATTACATTATATGAATCTGATGCTGTGCCATTAAACATATAATTTAACCCTACAAGGTGATTTAATTCTGTATGAACCTCGCTTATAACATTTCCGGCTAAATCATTTATTTTATTGGGAATGCCACAATCTCCTAAATGCTCGCTATCACAAATGTTATTAATTTTTAAAACTTTAGCCAGCCCTGCTGTAATAAAAGTTTCAGCAGCCGTGTCAGTTGTATCGTCAAGAGTCCCGTAACCATTTAATGCTGGCATGAGGGAAATAGCCTGTGACATACGGGCATAAAGAGCTTTACGTTGTGTATTCCAAGTTCTCTCGTTAATGTTGCCTGTTAAACTAGGTAAAGTAATGGCAGCGACTACACCAATAATTGTGAGGGATAACAGGATTTCTGCCATTGTGAACCCGGGGTCGACCGGGTCCCTTAATTTCGCTTGCGGGCTGTCGTTTACGTTAGATTTAACTGACGCAGGCTTGCCCCCCCCCCCCTCGGTGGAATGCCCATATTACAAGGCTTTTCAGGTTTTCTTTTTTCATAATATCTATCCTTTCTTTTTTAATATTTTAAACTATTTTCTCAAAAGAGTCAATATGAAAAGCGAGTGCCATTGGCACTCGCTTTGTCTGATTAACGTTTTGAGAATTGGAAGCGTTTTCTTGCTTTCTTTCTACCGTATTTTTTACGTTCTTTAACTCTAGGGTCTCTTGTTAACAAGCCTTCGATTCTAAGAACATTTTTGAATTCTTCGTTAGTTTTAACCAATGCTCTTGCAATACCGTGTCTGATTGCGCCTGCTTGAGAAACAATACCGCCGCCTACTGCTTTTACGCGTACGTCGTATTGTTCTTTTGTTTCTGTTAAAACTAATGGTCTGTTGATTAACAATTCGATTGCAGGACGGTTTCCAATGTAATCAGCTAATTTTTTACCGTTAATGAAAACTCTGCCTGTTCCTTTAACCAATTTTACAACTGCAACAGAGGTTTTTCTGCGGCCTGTAGCTACGATTTCAGTATTTGCCATTATTTAGCCTCCTTTTCCAATTTGATTGGTTTTTGCGCCGCGTGTGGGTGTTCGCTGCCAACATATACTTTTAATTTGTTGAATTGTTCTGCTCCCAAAGTATTGTGTTGTAACATACCTTTTACAGCTTTTTCGATAGCTAATCTACCGTCTTTTTCTTGTAATTCTTTGAAACTTGCTGATTTCAAACCACCTGGATATTTTGTGTGGTGGTAGTAAATTTTATCTGTTTCTTTATTACCTGTTACACGAACTTTATCTGCATTGATAACAATTACGAAATCGCCTGTATCAACATTCGGTGTGTATTCAGGTTTGTTTTTACCTCTAAGAATGTTGGCAACTCTAACTGCTAATCTACCAAGGATTTCATCCTCAGCATCAATTAGATACCATTTTCTTTCTACTTCAAGAGGTTTTGCTGAATATGTCTTCATGCTTTATTCTCCATTTGTTTTATTTTTTAGTATTCTACTTTCATTAATGTTAATCCGTAAGGACTAACGGTTCGACCGGCTTTTGTCCGGTCTTGTGAGTTCAAAACATTTTGCATATGTTCTGCACTCAGATTGTGTCCTTCTATTTGAAGAAGGGTTCCGACTATTGTTCTCACCATATTATAGAGAAACCTGTTTCCCTCAATATTAATGACAACGTGATCGCCGTGTTTTTCAACTGTGGCGTCATATATAAAACAAATCTTGCTTGGGTTTAGCGTTCCGGCACTTTTGAATGCTGAAAAATCATGTTCGCCTTTCAAATAATCTAAAGCCTTTTGCATTCGGTCAAGGTTTAGAGGATATTTAATTAGCATTAAATCACCGTCAAAAGCGTTTTTATATTTTCGATTAATAAATTCAAATCTGTAAAAACGCTTTTTCGCTGATTTTTGTGCATGAAAAGTTTTTTCAACTTCCATAAAGTCGCTGATAGAAATGTCAGGCGGGAGGATTTCGTTCATTGAGTAGACGAACTTTGAAGCAACAATGGTTCTATCTGTCTCGAAGTGAACAACCTGCCCTTTGGAATTGACACCTCGGTCAGTTCTTCCGGAAAAGACTGTTTTTATCGGTCTTTTTTCTCTTTCAGCGGGGTTACCGCCTATTATCAATGTACTTAACGCTCGTTCTAAAGTCCCTTGGATAGTCGGGGCATCTATTTCTTCTCCGTTCTCGAATTGAATTTGACTTCCCGCATAATTCTTTCCAATATATTGAATTTTAAAAGCGTATCGTTTAGTTGGCATACTATACCAATTGGATTAGTGCCATTTCAGAAGCGTCACCACGGCGTGGTGGTAATCTGAAGATTTTTGTATATCCGCCTTGTCTTGATGAATATTGTTTGCCGATAGCAACGAACAATTTTCTCAAAACTGTTTGCGGTGCTGATTTTTCATCTTTTACTTCGTTGATTTCGCCGGTTTCAAGGTTGATGTAGTTGCCGATTTCTTTATCGAAAACATATCTTAACGCTTGACGGCGGCTATTTAAATCGCCTTTTTTTGCAAGGGTGATAATTTGTTCTGCGTATGGTTTCAATGCTTTTGCTCTTGCCATAGTTGTTATAATTTCACCGTGCACAAAAAGTTCAGTCGCTAATGAACGGAGCAAGGCTTTTCTTTGGTCTTGCGCTTTTCCTAGCGTATGTTTTTTAGTTTGGTGTCTCATTTTTATTGTTCCTTATTGTTTTGTTTTATATTTAACCTTTGTTGGTTATCGCATAGCGATTAACCAACCTCTTCTTCTACCTCTGGATTAGGCGCAAGGTCTAAACCGAAGTGGTGAAGTCTTTCGATAACTTCGTCTGATGACTTTTTACCGAAGTTTTTAATGTTCAATAAATCGTGTTCTGATTTTTTCAACAATTCTGACATTGAATTGATGCTTGCTCTTTTCAAGCAGTTGTATGCTCTTACTGACAATTCAAGTTCTTCGATTGTCATTGTAGGTGCATTTTCTGTTGTTTCTGCAATAACTTCATCTTCAACGATTGATGCTGAAATTGTTGATTGACCTGAAATTGATGCGATTTGGATGAATCTTTCGATTAATAAGTTTGCTGCTTGGCTTAAAGCTGTTGAAACTTCGATTGAACCGTTAGACCAGATTTCCAAAGTTAATTTATCAAAGTCAATCATATCGCCAACACGTGTATTTTCTACGTTGTAGCTTACGCGTTTGATTGGCATGAATGTTGCGTCGATAGGTAATACGTCGATTGAAATGCCTCTTGAATCTTTAGAAACATCGTTTGCAACATAGCCTTTTCCTGTTTCGATTGTTATATCTGCGTGGAAGCTGCCGCCTTCTGCTACGGTACAAATTAACCAGTCTGGGTTAACTACTTTAACGCCTGCAGGTAATTGGATATCGCTTGCTAGAACTGCGCCTGCTCTGTCAACGTCTATTCTTAAATGTTGAGTTTCTTTAGAGTCAGTTTTAACAACCAAACCTTTAAGGTTTAGCATTACGTCAATAACGTCTTCTTGAACACCTGGGATTGATGTATATTCATGTGTAATACCTTCAATTCTTACAGAGGTTACTGCTGTTCCTTCTAAACTAGACAACAAAACACGTCTTAAAGAATTGCCGATAGTTGTACCGAAACCCTTTTCTAACGGTTCGATTACGAATTTACCGTATTGTGAACCATCTGAGCTTGTTGTTGTGTTTACACATTTGATTTTTAATTCCATGTTCTATCTCCTATTTTGAATAGTATTCTATAACAAGTTGTTCTTTGAAATCAGGGTCTAGTTCTTCTCTTTCAGGCATTCTATCGAATGTGATTTTCAAAGCGTCTCTATCAATTGTCATCCAAGCCGGTGCACAAGCTACATCAATTGATTCAATTACTGATTTGATGAAGTCTGAACTTTTTGATCTAACTGTGATTACATCGCCTGCTTTTACTAAGTAAGACGGAATATCTACTTTTTTGCCGTTTACCAAAACGTGACCGTGGTTTACGATTTGTCTTGATTGGCTGCGGGTTACGCCGAAGCCTGCGCGGAAAAGTACGTTATCAAGTCTTGATTCTAATAATTGAAGTAACAAAGTACCGGTTACACCTTTTCTTCTTGTTGCTTCTTGGTAGTATTTTGCGAATTGTTTTTCGCTTACTAAGTATGTTAATCTGATTTTTTGTTTTTCGTTCAAGTGAAGAGCGTATTCAGAAAGTTTTTTTCTAACTGCACCGTGTTGACCTGATGCGGTTTGTCTCATTGAAGAGGTTAACTTTCTGTTTGATAAATCTTTTACTCCCCAGTTGCGGAATAATTTATTTTTTGGTCCTGTATATCTTGCCATTTTTAATTTTCTCCTTTTGTTTGCGGGGCATCTATGGTTTGCTATTTTGGCGTTTAGCAAGCCCCCGCCTTTCTACTAATGTTTTATACGTCAGTTATTATACACGACGTTTTTTAGGTGGTCTGCATCCGTTGTGAGGAATTGGAGTTACGTCTTTGATTAAAGTAATTTCCAAACCTGCTGCTTGAATCGCACGGATTGCTGTTTCTCTACCTGAACCAGGTCCTTTGATATGTACTTCAACTTTTTTCATACCTTGGTCGATTGATTTTTTTGCAACCAATTCTGCTGCTGATTGTGCTGCGAACGGAGTACCTTTTCTTGCGCCTTTGAAGCCTGATGCTCCTGCTGTTGCCCAAGCAATAGCATTACCTTGTGTATCTGTAGAAGTTACTATTGTATTGTTGAAGGTTGATTGAATGTGTACAACACCTTGCAATACGTTTTTCTTTTCTTTTTTCTTTGTTTTTTGTGGTCTTGCCATTTCTATTATCCTTTATTTTTAGTATTTATTACTTTTTCTTACCAGCGATAGGTCCGGTTTTCTTTCCACGGCGGGTTCTTGCGTTAGTTTTGGTTCTTTGACCTCTGCAAGGTAAGTTGCGTTTGTGACGCATGCCACGGTATGAACCGATTTCTTGAAGACGTTTGATGTTCATTGATATTTCACGTCTCAAGTCACCTTCGATGTTATATGCTGATAATGCGTTTCTTAATAATTTGATATCTTCATCTGTTAAGTCATCTGTTCTTAAATCTGGTGAAATTTTAGTTTCTTCAAGGATTTTCTTTGCTCTTGTTGGTCCTATTCCGAAGATATAGGTTAAAGCGATTTCCATTCTTTTGTTACGAGGTAAATCTACCCCTGCTAGTCTTGCCATTTTAATATTTCTCCTTTTCTTGGCTTTTGGTGAATTTAGAATCAAGCATTGCGCTCATATCTAATCTTGCACCCCTGTTGTTAGATTTTTTTGTGCAAGAGGCATAAATACTTCCTCTCCATCGACTGTAACCCGTCGATTCGGCGTGCGATTAACCTTGACGTTGTTTATGTTTCGGGTTTTCGCAAATTACTGCAACTCTGCCTTTTCTTTTGATTACTTTGCATTTGTCGCACATTGGTTTTACTGATGTTCTTGTTTTCATTGTTTTTTCCTTTTTATATGTTTTTACGTGAGATTTTTGTAGTTATGCACTTGCGCGCCTTATTTTAAGCGGAACGTAATTCTGCCTTTTGACAAATCGTACGGCGTCATTTCAACCTTTACTCTGTCGCCAGGAAGAATTCTGATAAAATTCTTTCTGATTTTGCCGGAGATATGTGCAAGAATTTCGTGGTCGTTTTCCAACTTAACCCTGAACATAGCGTTAGGCATTGATTCTATGATTGTTCCTTCAATTTCTATTACGTCTTTTGCCATTTGTTTTCCTTTTTTATTCGGCTAAAATTGCGCACAGTAAATGTGCTCATGATAATCATACTTGCAAAATATCTAATTGCAAGCGTTTTCGCGAAGATTTTCGCGCCGCTGCTGTGCCGGTTGTAAAATTGTTTTTCTAAAAACGTGGTTTATTCAATAATAGCTTGTCTATACTAAAATGCATATATAATAAAGTTTTTCAACTACTTTGTAACGATTTCTTAATATGGTTAATATGCCGCAAGTTTAATAAAACAATTATTTTTTCTTTAATATTATGAATGATTTTAGCATGCGGCCTTGACCGTTTTCGGGTTTGGAAACAATTTCAAGTTTATTAAGATAGTTCAATGAGGTTGAGCCTCCGCCATCCATTGCCATTGCACGGTCAAGGTTAAGCTCTGCGCAATATTGGGCAACTTCCTCAAGCGTTGCAGGATGTTCGTCGGTGAATATTAAAATATGAATATCATTATCTTTTAATCCGAGAATTGTTCGCGGAACTTTATGTAATACTGATGCAGATTCACGGATTATGTTGCCTTCTTCGTCTTTTACTATGAAAAATTCTTCTTCAAGCTGTAATTGCGGGTGAACCAGCGGACCTGCCTGAATAGCATTCATTAACTGGCACTCAAAATCTATCGGACTTTTGTGTTGCGCAATTTCAAATTTATAGCCTGTGAAACACTCAAGAACCCTAAATTCGCTGCGGTTTAGAATTTTATCCAAATTTCTTTTTAAAAGCGGGTCGGTAAAAAGATTTTCGTTAAATATAGGGTCGGCAACCATTTGACCGTCGGACGTGACGTAGGATACTGTTTTTTTATTTTTAGGGTCGAAAAATCCGCCGTTTACGGTCAAAACAGCATCTGCCTTTTTATGAATTTCGCGGTTTGTCATTAAATCGTCCGCGATAACACATTTAAGGCGTTTCGCTGTTTTTTTGTTTTGTTCAAGTATTACGTGATAAATTCCGTCAGATTCAGTTATATCAATAGCTTGCGCCGGAAGTATCAACCCCAGTGAAAATATTAGTAATAAAAATTTTTTTAACATTAATTAAATATCCTTTGATTTGTAAAGTGCAACGATTGCTGCCAAAAATGCCAACAATGGGAATAGTGACGTAATTAACGGAGGCAGAACGCCTTTTGCTGCAAGTAAATCGAAAAACGGAAGTGTTATGTAGTACACAAAAATACATCCGATTGCGATTACAAAGCCGACCATTCTGTGTTCGCGCGGTTTGCTAAATCCCAGTATTACCCCAAGAATTGCAAGTAGTATGCATACAAACGGGTGGAAAAATCTTTGATAATATTTGTTTAGCATTGTGCGGTACTCTTCGTCAAGGTTTTCTTTTTTCAAAAGGTTTACGTAACTTTTTAAATCTGCGTTTGTGATTTCACGATCTCTTTTGGTAGAATAAACCATTAACTTCAGTGCATTTGCTGCGCTTTCTCCGTTTAATATATTCATTTCTGCAATATGTTCTATTTCTTCAAAAATACCGTCGTCAGATATTTCATAGTGGCTTATATCTGAAAGAGTCCATTTGTCATTTGACGGGGTTCCGGTTTTTGCATAATAAATATCTGTTAATTCGTGGACATCTGTATATCTTTTTTCGCCAAAATCAAGATAGATTATATCCTGCATTTCGCCGTCATCGTATTTAGAAACGACAACATAATCTTTAGGCACGTTATTTTTATCTTTTTCTGTATATATATATTGCGTTACTGTTCTTTTGCCTTTGATTATATTTAAACCTGTTTCAGCCATTGGAATAAGTTTGTCATAGGTTATAAAACAAAGTACGGTAACTATTACGCTGAAAAATAGTACGGGTGCCAAAATTCTTTTGAAAGAAAGACCAACTGCTCTGAAAATTGTAAGTTCAGAGTCTTTGCTTAATTTATCGAAAGTGAAAAGGCTGCCTAAAAGCAAACCTACCGGGAAAGCCTTACCGAGAATTTTAGGAAGTTCATAGGCAAGAACTTTCACTGCCACTACAGGTGTATAGGTTCCGGACAGTGTTTTTTCAATGGTTTTCAAAAGCATTTCTGGAGCAATCCAAACTACCGAAAATAAAAGGATTGCTACAAAAGTTGTCATAAAAACCTGTGAAAAAATATATTTATCGTAAATCGTTATTTTGGGGAATTTCAACATTACAGTGCGAAATCCTTTCCAAGATAAAATTCTTTTGCTACAGGGTCGTTAGCAACATCGTTGCTTTTGCCTTGAATTTTAATTTTACCGTCGAAAATGACGTAGGCTCTGTCAGTGATAGAAAGAGTTGCTTTTGGGTTGTGGTCTGTAATCAGCACGCCTAACCCTTTGTCTTCGGAGATTTTTTTGATGTTGTCTTTAATTTCACCGATTGCGATAGGGTCAATGCCGGCAAAAGGTTCGTCAAGCAGCATAAAATCAGGGCTTGCCGCAAGTGCTCTTGCAATTTCAACACGTCGGCGTTCTCCGCCTGAAAGTGCTACAGACGGTGCTTTCCTTAGTTTTTGGACGCCAAATTCGCTTAAAAGCTCTTCTAATTTCATTTTCTTTTCGTTGACGGTTAGTTTATCGTTCATTTCGAGGACGAGTTTTAAATTGTCTTCAACGGAAAGTTTTCTGAAAATTGATGTTTCTTGCGGAAGATAGCCGATACCTAATTTCGCACGAATATTCATTGGCGCTGCAGAAATATCTTCACCGTTGAGGATAATTTTACCCATATTTGGTTTTACCAAACCTACAACCATATAAAATGTAGTAGTCTTACCTGCCCCGTTCGGTCCGAGTAAACATACAACTTCGCCTTTTTGAATGTTGAAAGAAACATCGTTTACAACCCGTCGGTCACCATATATTTTTATTAAATTTTGAGCTTCAATTTGCATTTTATGTTCCTATTTAGCGTAAAATTCTGCGTTAACAGTTGCGTAAAGTTTCATAGAACCGCCTGAAACAACGGTTGATGCACTTTCTGCAACAGAGTCGTAAGCCGCACCGGCTGACATACTCATCTTAGCGTTCATATATCTTGGATACGGGCTAAGAGAGTTTACATTACAAGAAGTACGAAGTTCTTTTATACCGATAATTTTTTGTCCTGATGCTTGTGCTACAGTTTCTGCTTTTGCCTTCGCCTTTTGTGTTGCAACGCTTAAAAGCTCGTTGCAGTACGTGTTTTGGTCTTCAAGTTTGAAGTCTATATTCCCGATATTTGTTGCACCGAGGTTTAGAGCTTTGTCTATAAATGTTCCGACTTCGGTAATTTTTTTAGTGTGAACGGTGATTGTGTTAGTGACTTCAAAACGATCAAAAATCTGTTTGCCGTTTGAATAGTAATATGTAGGTCTTGCAGAGTAATCTATTGTTTTGATATAATCGCCGTTTGTTTTATCTATCATAGTGTTTAACGCCTGATAAACTTTTCCGGAAGTCTCTTTGTTTGCAATAGATGCGTTTTCAAGAGAATTTCTGTCTTTCGTTGTAACTATTACGTTAAATTCTACAACATCAGGTTGTAAATCAAGGTTTGATGAAGCATCAACATAGATTGAACCTTGAGGTTTTGCCTGTGCTGGTAAGCTCAACGCAAAAAGTAACAGTAAAAATATCGCAAACAGATTTTTCTTTTTCATTTATATTACCTCTTTTTCTTTTTCACTTTTTTCTTCTTTTTCAACTTGTGGTGCTTCTTTTGGAAGTGAAGTTGATTGTGATTTTATTTCATTGATGATATCTTTGATTTCTCTTCTGTTTGTTTGGGGTTCAAAAGCAACAAGATAACGTTGTTTTTTGTTCAGTATCAAATATGAAACCGCAAGGATTGCCCAAAGAATTAAACCCTGAAACATATTGATGTACGGGATTGCTCCGGTTATGTCCGCGATATGGTTCCATAGCTTATTTAGAACTAATGCCGGAAACCCTACAAAACCTGCTATAAGGCATACAACTACGAATGCCGCAGAAAGAAGTCCCCTAATCCCTGATATTTGTATAACTCTCAATTTATTCTTTTTCATGCTCTTACCTTTTTCTTAACAATGCCAAAAATTCATCTTCTGTTAATATTATAACACCTAATTTTTGGGCTTTGTCAAATTTAGATCCGGCGTTCTCTCCTGCGACCAGATATGTTGTTTTCGAAGTCACTGAAGAAGACGCTTTCCCGCCATAAGATTTGATTTTTGCCTCTGCCTCGGAACGGGTCATTGTGGAAAGCGTTCCGGTCAGTACAAAAGTTAAATCTTTCAGTTTATTTGATTTTACCACAGAAGTATGTTCGGGAACAACACCCAGTGACAATAAGTCCTTAATAATTGCAACATTTTCAGGCGTGTGAAAGTATTCGTAAATGTCTGTAGCCATTTTTGTTGCGATACCGCGGACTTCTTCAAGGCTTGCCACAGAGGCGTCCATAAGTTTTTCGAGACTTCCGTATTGCTCGGCTAAAATGCTTGCGTTTTCCTTGCCGACATTTCTTATTGAAAGCGCTGTGATAAATCGAGGTAATGTGCATTTCTTGCTTTTTTGAATAGCCTCGTAAATATTATTTGCGCTCTTCTCTTTGATTAAATCAAGTTTTAAAAGGTCTTCAACTGTTAATCTGTAAAAATCTGCAAAGTTTCTTACCATTCCCAGGTCGTAAAGCTGCGATATTACTGACGGTCCCATGTTTTCAATATCCATTGCGTCTTTAGAAATCCAGTATTCTAAAATAGCTTTTACCTTTTCCGGACATTGAGGGTTTTCACAGTATAGTCCGACTTCTTTCGGACGGGTGGAAAGTTTTGCGTGGCAGGACGGACATTCTTCAGGAGCTATGATTTCTTTGCGGTGATTATGCCCTCTGTCTTGCAAAACAGTGATTACTTTCGGTATAATTTCTGCGGCTTTTTTGATTAATACTGTGTCGCCTATACGGATATCAAGCCTTTTAATCTCGTCAAAGTTGTGAAGACTTGCGCGTGAAACCGTTGAACCCGCAAGCTGTACAGGCGTAAGAATTGCAACAGGTGTGATAGCTCCAGTTTTTCCAACGCCGAGTTCAATGCTTTCAAGTTTTGTAGAAACCTCTTCCGGCGGGAACTTAAACGCTGTCGCCCATTTCGGTGCGCGGGAGGTGTAGCCTAAATCTTCTTGAATATTTAATTGGTTTACTTTTATTACAACACCATCGGTAGCATAGTTAAGTTTCGTACGTTCCGTTTCCCAGTATTTACAATAGTCTATGACTTCTTGTGCATTTTTGCATAGCTTGATGTTAGGGTTAACTTTAAAACCTAATTCTTTTAAATACGTAAGTGTTTCATAATGCGTTTTGGGTTTTTCGCTGCCTTTTTCAATGATTGCGGCATAAGTAAACATTGATAAATCGCGTTTCGCTGTTATTCGGCTGTCAAGCTGTCTTATCGAACCGCTTGCAGCGTTGCGCGGATTAGCAAAAATCTTTTCGCCGGTTTTCATGTTCTCTTCATTAAGTTTTTCAAATGAAGTTTTTGGCATAAAAATTTCGCCGCGGACTTCTATGTCAACATTTTTGAAGAGTTTTAAGGGAATTGCCTTAATTGTTTTGAGGTTTGCTGTAATGTCTTCGCCGGTAATTCCATCGCCGCGGGTTACACCGCGGGTAAAAATTCCGTTTTCATACGTGAGCGCAATCGCAAGCCCGTCAATCTTCAGTTCGCTGACAAGTTCTACGTTGTCACCGTATTCGGCGGTAAGTTTTTCATACCATTTGACAATATCTTCGTATGTATAGGTATTGTCTAAACTGTAAAGTCTATATTTGTGCTTGTACTCTTCAAACTTTTCGCCAATCGCCCCAACACGCTGCGTCGGACTGTCCGGGGTTACAAATTCAGGATGCTCTTCCTCAAGTTTTTGCAGCTCGGCAAAAAGTGTATCGTATTCAAAGTCGCTGACTGCCGGACTTTCTTCTACATAATACTGATAACTGTATTTGTTTAATAAGTCTTTTAGCTCTTCTATTTTTTGTTTCATTTTATATCACCATGAGTAATTCTCTGATAACTTTTGTTGCTACTGCGGTTGAAACGCCTGATGCATCATAATCCGGCGCAAGTTCTACGACATCCGCGCCGACAATGTTAAAGTTTTTAAGGTATTCAAACCAGCCCATAAGTTCGTTAAATTGCATTCCGCCTGATTCAGGGGTTCCGGTTCCGGGCATAACTGACGGGTCAAGGACATCCAAATCTACTGTTACAAAAATGTTTTTGCCGCGTAATTCGTCAAGGTCAGAATATTTATGGCAAAGCGTATTGTGCTCTTTCATAAACTCCCATTCCTCCTTCATGCCTGAACGTATGCCGATTTGTTTAATATTTTTCGGCCCAACAATTTTTGATGCGTGACGGATTACGGCAGAATGTGACATTTCTTCCCCGAGATACTCTTCTCTAAGGTCGGTGTGCGCGTCAAAGTGTATAATTGCAAGATTGTCGTAAAACTTTGATACCGCTTTGATTTCAGGTAATGTGACGAGGTGTTCGCCGCCGATTCCGAAAACTCTTTTGCCGTCACGGTAAATATCTTCAACGTTTTGTTGAATAACATCAAGAGTTTTGTAAGTGTTGCCAAGAGGAAATTCTAAATCGCCTGCATCGTGGAAATTAACATCTGCAAGGTCTTTATCAAATCTTGCGGAATATTCTTCCAATCCCCAGCTTGCAAGCCGAATCTGTTCGGGTGCAAAACGTGAACCGGAACGGTACGAAACGGTTCCGTCAAACGGTAAGCCGAGCATTACAATATCAGAGCTGTTGTAATCTTCATTCTGCCCCATCCAGTTTCTATCTAAAAAAGGTCCTCTTAACATAATACATATCTCCCTAATAATCTTATGTTATTGAGTATAGCATAAAAATTTTATCTGAGAACAGGCAGGTATGATTGCGGGTAGTTATAGTCTTCTTTGAAACCAAGGTTTCTATACATTTTCAGCGCCTGAAAATTGTTTGTTTCAGTATTTGTATTTATTTCGGTAATAGGAAGTTCATTTTCATCGCTAAGTATCAGAATTTTATTAAGCGTTTCTGCGAGAAGATATTTAGACAACCCTTTAGCCTGATGGTCTTTGGCAATTGCGAAAATCGGAATATTAACGATTTTGCCGCCTGTAACGTTTGCAAAACAAAATCCTACAGGTTTACCTTTATAAAACAGAACGCTTGAGGCAACCGGAATAAAGTCTGCATAAACATTAGTAACGATTTTATTCAGGATATCATAAGTTCCGTCAAGAGATGAAAACCTTGTGTCAAAAAGCGCGTCCGCACTTGTAGAAAAAGCGTTTTGAACAACGCGCACAGCGTCATTCATATAATCATCGTTCCAGGATTTAATACTGTAATCTTTCGGAAGTTCGCCCATTTTTGCAATATTAAGGATTTGGCGTGAAGTTGTTTCGTGCAGCAAAAATCTTAAAACCGCAATACCTACGAACTTAAACCCGAGAAGTGAAATCTCACCTACAATACTTTTTTGTTTGCCAAGCATCGGGTAGCATACAACTTTTTCTGTTCTTTCGGATTTAACTTCCTCAAGGAAAAATTTTATCAGTGCACAGCTTCTTTGCGCTAAATTTTCAAAGTTTTGGCTGTGGATAATGTTCAACTCTATTGATTCCGAAATCGCTAATGTATAAACAAGAAACGCTTTCGGCTCTTCGTTTTCGGTATAAATAATGCAATTAATCAGTCGGTTTTCGAGAGATTCAATAAAACTGTCATAATCCAGCGGCTCAAGTTCGAATTTGTATTCAGTAACAGCGCTGCGGCAGAAATCTTCGTACAACGGTCTGAAGGTCGTGTAGTAATTTCTTGTTAAAACTTTTACATCTCTGAATAATTCCTGCATTTATTTTCCTTTTTTATATCATATGACACATTTTTTCTTTTTTTGTGTTCATATATCTTTCATTGTACTGATTAATTTCAGGCTTTATCTTTACTATATCATGAATTGTCAATCCGTAACCATCCAACCCGACTATTTTTTTCGGATTGTTTGTTATCAGGTCAAACTCCATAAAACCAATATCGCGGATAATTTGTGCACCTACGCCGTATTCACGTAAATCCGGTTTGAAACCGAGAGTTTCGTTAGCCTCAACTGTGTCCTGCCCTGCTTCTTGCAATGCGTATGCTTTAATTTTATTAACAATTCCGATACCTCTGCCCTCGTGCCCTTTCATATAAACAAGCGCACCTTTACCGTGTTCGTTAATCATTTTGAGCGCCTCGTGAAGCTGTTGGTTACAATCGCATTTAAGGCTGTGGAAAATGTCGCCGGTTAGGCATTCGCTGTGAACACGAATTAACGGCATTTTGTCTGACCCGTCGTCTTTTACAAGCGCAACGTGCTCTTGACCGTTAAGGTGGTTTGTATAGCCATAAATTTTAAATTCACCAAATTGAGTCGGAAGATTAGCTTCTGCATCGCGGGTTACGAATTTTTCAGACTGTAAGCGGTAAGCAATCAACTGGGCAACAGAAACAAATTTTATGTCATGGTGGTTCGCAAATCTTCTTAAATCATCGCGGCGTGCCATTTGACCGTCATCCATCATAATTTCGCACATAACACCTGCCGGAGCGTGACCGCAAATTTTAGCCAAATCAACAGCCGCCTCGGTATGCCCGGTGCGGGTTAAAACTCCGCCTTTTCTTGCCATACAAGGGAAAATGTGTCCCGGACGTCTCAAATCTGACGGAACTGCGTCAGGAGCGATTGCAATTTCGATGGTTTTAGCACGGTCGTACGCTGAAATCCCTGTTGTAACGCCGAATTTTTCTGCGCCGTCAATACTCAACGTAAAAGCTGTTTTCATCCCCTCTGTGTTGTTTTCAACCATTTGAGGCAGCTCAAGGCGTTCAGCGATTGTGTGGTCAATCGCAAGACAGACAAGCCCACGGCATTCACGCGCCATAAAATTTATTATTTCAGGTGTCGCCGTTTGCGCAGAACAAATTAAATCCCCCTCGTTCTCACGGTCTTCATCGTCCGCAACAATAATTGGTTTGCCCGCTTTATAATCCTTTATCGCATCTTCAATATTATCAAATTTAAAATTAAACAAATCCATTTTCCCTTAAAAACTCCATACTAATTTTGCTTTTATTATCCTGCGGTGATAGAAATTTTTCAATATACCTGCCAAGAATGTCTGTTTCAATGTTAACAGTTTCACCGATTTTCAACCCGCTTAGCGTTGTGTTTTCAAATGTGTGCGGAATTACCGCGATTTTAAAACAGGTTTCGTTGACATCAGCAACGGTCAAACTTATTCCGTTGACAGTGATTGAACCCTTTTTGACAATGTATTTTGTGTCGGCTGTTTCAAAATACATATTGTAGAAATTATCAAGTTTTTCGACTTTTAAAAGTTCGCCGGTTTGGTCAACGTGTCCCTGAACAATGTGCCCGCCCATTCTGGTGGTAGGTGTAAGTGCTCGTTCAAGATTGACTTTCATTCCGGCTTTAAGCTGCGAAAAGTTTGTGACCGCAAGGGTTTCGGGGCTTACTTCTACCTTGAACGAAATTTTTGAAAATTCGATTACAGTTTGGCAAACTCCGTTAATTGCAATACTATCGCCAAGTTTTACGTCTTCTAAAATCTTGTGACAGGAAACTTCCAGCACCGTATTGTGCTGAAAATTTTTAATTTCTCCGATTTCTTCAATTATACCTGTGAACATATTAAATTTATAACACGACTTGACTAAAGTCGCAACATGATACATAATAAGAAAAGAAAGGATAGAAACAATGAGTAAGAAAAATGTATTAAGTTGCACAGGGGGGGGGGGGGGTCTCNNGGGGGGGGGGGGCGTCTCTCAACCGGCTTTACTATGGCAGAAATATTATTGTCCTTGACAATAATAGGCGTAGTAGCCGCGATAACGCTGCCGTCGCTCACAGGCAACATTAACGAGCGAACCTGGAACACGCAACGAAAAGCGCTTTATGCAAGATTTTCTCAAGCAATATCTTTAATGCCCGCATTGAACGGTTACGGAACATTTAGTCCAGAACAAACCGATGAAAACGGTTCTATTACACAAAGTGCTGTAGATACTGCTGCCGAAACTTTTTTGACAGCCGGGCTTTCAAAAGTCCTGAAAATAAATAATATTTGTGACTCGGAGCATTTTGCTGATTGTGGTGTGCCGGATAAAGTTATTGGCATTTCCGGCTCTGTAATGTTTTCTCCGTTACCTGGTACAATAACAGACTTACAACCAAAATTTAGTACCAGTATTGCAAATGTTAAGGCTGCAGCTTTTGAAACCGCTAACGGAGAAAGTATTGTTGCTTATTATAATCCACAATGCCGAGCTTCAAATTTCGTAAATAATGGTTCTTATACAATGTATTCGCATATATGTGCTAATTTTGTTTATGATTTAAACGGTAACAAAGGTCCGAATACGCTTGGAAAAGATATGGGATATATTACGGCTCTTTACCCATCTGATAGCGTAGTTGTTGCGCCTTATGTTTATAATAATAAATACTGGGTCGAACAATCAAAGGATTTTGAGTATGTTACCAAATATTGCAACGAAAATGAGGGTGGCGGAAGATTGCCAAATATTGATGAATTACAGGCAATGCATTATAATGAACGGCTTTTATACCCGGGAGGTTTCGGCGCTACATTATGGTCTGCAACCCCAACGGGTTCCGGTGACAATATGTTTGGAATCTATGCTGTGGCGGGAGTCCTCGTTGGAAATTTATCTAAATCAACCGGCAGAGCTTATTATCATTGTGTTAAACGTAAATAAAAATAACCGCCTAACCGGCGGTTTTTTAACATTACTTTAATCTTTTTGCCTAAATGATTTGTTTATAATATTATATTACATGTATTTTATTTAAATAAATATAGAAGGTAGAACTTATGGTAAACAAATTAATCACAGAAGACACAAAGATGTTTTTGACGGGGAATGAAGTTTTGGCTTACGCTGCTATCGCGGCTGAAGCTGACTTTATGTACGGTTATCCTATTACTCCGCAAAACGAAATTATGCACACTTGGTGTAAATTGCTTCCGAAAACTGAAGCAGGATTTTTACAAACAGAAGACGAAATCTCCGCAGGTTTCTCTACTATCGGTGGTATTTTAGCCGGTAAAAGAGCTTTCACTGCTACAGCAGGTCCTGGTAACGTAATTATGCAGGATGCTCAATCTATGGCTGAAATGATGAGAATACCGTTTGTTTGTGCGGTTATGCAAAGAGGCGGTCCGTCTACAGCAACAGTTATTTATGCACAGCAAGAAACACGTTTAACATGCTTTGGCGGGAACGGCGAAGGTTTTAGAATTGTATATTCAACTGCCGGACACCAAGATCTTTACGATTATATGATTAAGGCTTTCAATACAGCTTGGACTTATAAGTTCCCTACTTACTTACTTGCTGACGGCTATCAAGGTAAAATGAGAGAACCTGTTACATTATACGATCCTGCATCACGCGGAATTAAAATGACACCGGTTACTCCATACTTACTCGGTGAAGGCGAAATCGGCAAAGATAGAAAATCAGTTCACTTGAGAAATACATACAACATGGAAGAAGAACTTATGGAAGTTCTTGACCAATACCAGGTTGATTACGACAAAATGGCTGAAGAAGTTGCAGAATCATTTGAATATAAAGCAGATGATGCTGAAATTCTTATCATTGCCCACGGTATCGTTGCACGTTCTGCAATGACTGCTGTTGACGAATTGAGAGCAAAAGGAATTAAAGCGGGCTTATTCAGACCTATCACAATCAGACCGTTAGATGTTAAACCGTTAAGAGCAGCGGTAGCAAGAGCAAAACAAGTTCTGTTTACTGAATCTGCAAACGGTCAACTGGCTCAAATGGTACTTGAAAAAATCTACGGCTTAACAACCCCATACTCAACATTGTTCAAGATGGGTGTTGGTGTTACCGGCGATGATATTGTTAACAAAGTTGTAGAGATGGCTGGCGTTGCGGCGGCAGTTTAGTAGAAGGAGAATTTAGAAATGACAGAATTATTAACAATGCCTCCAAAATTGCCTGAAGCTCAAAATGCGGAAGTTGGCGCTTCTAAGTTTTGCCCGGGCTGCGGTCACGGTATGATATTAAAATCTTTAGCTTGGGCTATTGATGAATTAGGATTAAAACAAAAAGCGGTTTTCGGCTGTGATATCGGTTGTTCATTGCTTTCTTGGAACTATATGGATTTAGACACCGTTCAAACTCACCACGGTCGTACTAACCCTGTTATTTACGGTTTCACAAGAGCAAACAAAGAGGCTATCGGTATCGCTTATATGGGCGACGGCGGCGGATTGGCAATCGGTTCTCAACACCTTGTTAACGCTTCAGTTCGTTCAGAAAGAATGTTGATTATCGTTGCAAACAATACTAACTACGGTATGACTGGCGGTCAAATGTCACCGACTACAATGCCTGGTCAAAAAACAGAAACAACACCTTACGGTCGTGACTGCGAAGTTACAGGACGTCCTGCAAAAGGTGCAGAAATGGTTGCGGCTATCGCTGACCCTGCAAAATCTTACGTTGCAAGAGCTTCTGTTTCTAACCTGAAAAAACTTCGCGCAACTTTCAAAAAAGCGCTTAAAAACGTTGAAATGGGCGGTTTCTCATTCGTTGAAGTTCTTTCACTCTGCCCGCTTAACTGGAGAACAAATAACGTTGACACTTGGGGCAGATTAGAACAAATGGAAAGCGTATTTGAAGTTAATGAGTTCCTCGTAAGAGAAGGATTGGAGGCATAAAATGGCGAGAACTAAGATGGTATTAGCAGGTGAAGGCGGACAAGGCGTTCAATCTATTGCTAAAATTCTTGTTGAAGCAGGCTACGAAGCTGGCAAACAAGTTTTATATATTCCAAACTTCGGCGTTGAACAACGCGGCGGGGTTTCTATTGCATTCTGTCAAATTGCTGACGAAAAAATCGGCGAACCACGTTTCGCTAAAGGCGATATCGTAATTATGCTTTCAGATAGAGCAATCGACAGATGCGATACTTACGTTGATGAAAATTCAATCGTAGTTTATGATACATCAGTTTGTACTAAAAAACCTGAATGCAAATGCAAAAGAATTATCGGTGTTGATGCAAACAGAATTGCTAACGAAAAACTTAGCGCACGTGTTTTCAACATCATCATTCTTGGCGTACTTCTTGCGGCAACTAACGTATTGAAACTTGATGATATCAAAAACGCAATGGAACTTGCATTAGGCAAAAAATTCGCTGTTAAACCTGAATTGAGAGAACTTAACCACAAAGCTCTTGAAATGGGTATGGATATGGTTAACGCGGCGGTTTAGGAGAGGTAATTAAAATGACAGAACAAAAAGAATATAAAGGATACAAAATCGAGGGTGTCGGCAAAGGAAAAGCTGATTACTACGTATATACCGACCTTTGCAAAGGCTGCGGTCTTTGTTTGGCAAAATGCCCTATGAACAAAATGGGTAAAGATTGCTTAAAGTGGTCAAAAGAAACGGGCTTGTTCCAAACCCCGGCGGTGGAACCGGATCCGTCAATCTGTATCGCTTGCGGAACTTGTGAATTAACTTGTCCTGACAGCGCAATTAGAATTGAACGAAAATAATTATAAAGCCCCGAATTATTCGGGGCTTTATTTTTCTTTACCCTTTGTTGACAATCATATTTTTCGACTTTAAAATAACTTATATGTGTAGAATTGGCGCCATAAAATCAAAAAAATATTTACACCCCTCTATCGCCCTGAAACTTATGCGCTCGCAGCAAAAAGGTCATGATGATTCCGGGTTTGCATTTGTTATGCAGGATTTGGGCGGAATTTTTGAACATCATAAGGATTTGCCGATACTCTCTATGGCTGGAACCGTTGAGGGCGCGCGTAAAGCCGAAGATATCCTTATGGATTTGGGGTTCAAACGTGTTTTGCAATGGACGCCGCATATTACTAATAAAAAAGGTTTGAAAATTGACCCGCTGCCGAACTATGTTTTTGAGGCGCTGCAATATCCGAAAAGCCACAAATATGCTACACAAGAGGAAAAAGAAGAACTTCTTTTAGATACGGCGTTGAAAATCAGAAAAGCGCTGGAGGAAGATAATTCCGGTTATATTTACGCGTTTTGGCCGGATACGCTTGTGTTGAAAGAAATCGGAAGCCCTAAAGATATCGGAACATATTTTAATCTTTGGGAAGAAAACTCCGAACTTTGTTCAAAAGTTATCACAGCGCAATGCCGTCAGAATACAAATTATGATATTGTCCGCTATGCGGCACACCCGTTTTTCCTTGAAGGATACACGGTTCTTGCGAACGGCGAAAATACGTTCTATGAAAAGAATAAATATTATCAAATGAAATTAAACCGCGCTTATAGAGGTTTTGAATCAGATTCGCAATGTTTTCTTTATACATTGCATTATCTCCATAAAGTTTTGAAGTGGCCTATTCAGTATTACAAACACGTTATAACGCCGCTTTCTATTGAAAATATTGAAAAACGTGCGGATAAAGATGTCCTTTTGCGCATTAAGGCGTCGTTGTCGCACCTTGAGATTAACGGACCAAACACGATTTTAGGCGTTACGCCGGATTATGATTTGATGTGCGTTTGCGATTCCAAAAAATTAAGACCTGTGGTTATCGGTCAGAACGAAGATATGGTCGTTATGACGTCAGAAGTTACGGGGATTAATGAATTAATGCCGGAGCGGGATTTAAGCAAAGACATTTATCCGGCAGAAAATGAAACTATTATTGTAAAAAATGATTTGACGGTGGAAAGATGGCAGCAGTAAAAGTTAATGAATTGCATAAAGAGGATTTGCCTTGGATTATTGAGTATGATGAATCCAAATGTATTCAGTGCGGAAAATGTACGGCTGTATGTTCTTTCGGCGCTATAAGTCCTTGTGTTGAAATGCGTAAAAAATCCGGGAATATAAACGAGAAAAACCAATATGAAAAGGTTTTGGTCGTTAAACAGAATGTTGGTTTTGAAAACCACTGTGTTGGCTGCGGTATGTGCGCAAATGTTTGTCCGAACGGTGCGATTAAGGCAGTTAGAAACCTTGATGACCGTTATGCAATACGTTACCGTGCAGAAAAAGGTGAATCTTTAAAGCGCGGCGGGCGTTCAAACCTCAACACAGAAGGCAGAACCCTTGATAAAATTAAGATTGGCAGAATTTCTCAAATGACCGACCCGTCACTTGATCCGGTTCGTCATACATTTGAAATCCGTGCACCATTCGGACGTGTGCTTTCTGCTGATAAACTAGGGTTTGATGTCAGCGGAAACCAAATTATTCAAACGAAATCCTTGCCGCCAAACCGTTGGATTTATCCGATAATTTTCGGTGATATGTCAATTGGCGCGATTTCATCAAGAATGTGGGAGGCAATTGCTATTGCAACGGCTTACCTTAATGAAAAAATGGGTATTCCAATCAGAATGGGTACCGGTGAGGGCGGCATCCCTGTTAACCTTTTAAAATCAAGATATTTGAAGTATATGATTTTACAGATTGCCTCCGGACATTTTGGCTGGAACAGGATTATTGAAACAATGCCGGAAATGGTTGAGGATCCTGCAGGAATTTTGATTAAAATCGGTCAAGGCGCAAAGCCGGGTGACGGCGGACTTTTAATGGCGAATAAGGTTTCACAGTACGTTCAGGAAATCCGCGGGGTTCCGAAAGCTGACTTGATGAGCCCGCCAACGCATCAAGGTCTCTATTCTATTGAGGAAAGCGTTCAAAAGATGTTTTTATCAATGAACGCGGCGTTTAACTTCCGTGTTCCGGTTGCGATTAAAGTTGCGGCGTCTGTCACAAGCGTTTCTGTTTATAACAATCTTTTGCGCGATCCGTATAACATCGTAGGCGGTTTCTTTATCGACGGTTTTGCCGGCGGTACAGGTGCGGCACACGAAATTTCTCTGAACCACACAGGACATCCGATTACATCAAAAGTCCGTGACTGTTATCTCGCGGCGGTTCACCAGGGACGTCAGGGGGAAATCCCGCTTTTTGCAGGTGGCGGCTTAGGACAAACAGGAAGTTTTGCGGCTGATGCGTTTAAACTTATTTGTCTTGGCGCAAACGGAGTTTTCACCGGAAGATTGCTTTTGCAAATTGCAGGCTGCTGCGGTAACGATACTGAAAAATGCAACGCTTGTTCAACCGGTAACTGTCCGGCAGGCTTGACTTCTCAAAAAGCGTGTCTTACAAAACGTCTTGATATTGATAAAGTTGCGGAAAATTTGGTAAACTTTATCGTTGCGACCGATATGGAACTTAAAAAATTAATGGGTCCGGTTGGCTGTTCAACTCTTCCTGTTGGACGTTCGGACGCACTGATTACGGTTGACCGTCACATCGCACAAAGACTGGATATCCAGTATTCTATTTAGGTAAATTATGGAAAGAATTGAAACTTTAAACAACGGAAACAGAATGTCAACGCAAGAACTTTTGCAGTTAATTCAATCAAAAATTGATGCAGGCTGCACCGAGTTTGAAATAAACGCTTGCGGTCAGCACAATATCGGCGGCTCAAGCTGGGCAAAAGACAGAAATAAAGATTTGAAATTCCTTTTACGCAATCCGGGTCAGCGTGTTGGTGCAATGGGTATGAAAGGGACTTCAATCCTCGTTGAGGGTTCTGTTCCGGCTGATACAGGCTGGTTAAATTCCGGTGCTGAAATTATTGTAAAAGGCGACAGCGGTGATACAACAGCTCACTGTGCGGCTTCCGGTGAAATTTATATTGGCGGACGGGTCGGAACACGTTCCGGCGCCCTGATGAAACACGATCCGAAGTTTAAAATTCCTGAATTTTGGGTTTTGAAAAATACCGGCTCATTCAGCTTTGAATTTATGGGCGGCGGTATTGCAATTGTTTGTGGTTATGACTGTGACGGCTTAAAATCTGTCCTTGGCGAACGCTCTTGCGGCGGTATGGTTGGCGGAACGATTTATGTCCGCGGAAAAGTCGAAAATATTGCAACCTGTGTTGAAATATCAACTCTTGATGCAAATGATATTGAATTTTTACGTTCCGGCATGAAAAGATTTCTTGAGAAAATCGGACGCGCTGAACTCTATAATGAATTGACCAACTTTAAAGAATGGCATAAAATTCAAACCGTTGCGGCGGCTAAAAAAGAGCGGATGTCAATCGCGGAATTTCGTGAAAAAGAATGGATTGCAGGCGGAATTTTTGGGGATTTTATAACTGACGATTATGCGGTTTATGAACTTGCAGGAACCGGTGACGCGCGTTGTCGTTTCCCTGAATGGAACAAGGAACTCTGTATCGGATGTGATATTTGCGTTAAAAACTGTCCGCAAAAAGCTATTTCTGAAAACTATGTAGTCGACGACGAAAAATGTATCGGGTGCGGAATTTGTTCTGCGCTTTGTCCGCGTCAAGCCTGGAAAATGGTCGAAAATAACAAAGAAATAACAAAATAAAAAACGCTCCTTATACAGGAGCGTTTTTGTGATTTTTATAAGCTACTAATGCTTTTGTCAACTGGTCCGGACAACTCGTAGGCTTTGCACCGCATTTTATATCCTGAAGTCTTGTTATAACTTCATCAATTCTCATACCTTTTACGAGCTTACCTATGCCTTGGAGGTTTCCGTGGCAGCCGCCCATAAATTGAACATCTTCCACGAGTCCGTCATTGACTGCTATCTGCATTAACTGGCAGCAAACACCTTGGGGTTTATATTGAAAAACTTCTGTAGCCATTAGTACTCCAATGCTCTGTTTGTTGCGTCTTCAATAGCTTTTTGCTTTTCAGCACTCGCGTTGTTGACTTTCATAACAGTTTTTTCTTTCAAGAACATTTCTTTTGCGCTTGTCAAAAGCTCGTCCTGATTTTCATAAACAAAGTATGCACCTACTGCAAGTAATACGATTACGATTAATTTCCACATACTAACTCTCCTGTAATTCCTACAGTATTGTTTTAACATATTTTGCCGTGAAAAGTCAACTAGTCTAAAATTGTTATGCCAGTGCGTGTACCGACATTTGAATTAAAATCTGTAATCATTGATTGCGGCACAGAGTTTAGAGAGTTAATCTGACCGTTTGGAAGGTGGTCAAAACGTCCATACATAGGGCTGTGATAATTTCCTATGCTAGGGTAAATATTACCGTTGATAGGTGGTGTAAAACCTGTTACGCTGCCGTTATTAAAAAATCCGTTGCCGTGGTGGTGATGACCGTTGTGATATCCATTGTTATAACCGTTGTTGTAGCAAGGACAGCCATATCCGTAGTTGTTCCAACCGGTATTTGCCCAGTTACGAAATTTTGAGAAAATTCCGGCATGTGCCTGGCTGGCACAAAGTAATAATATCCCTACAATTAATATTTTCTTCATCGCTCAACTCCTTTTTGTTTATTGTAAATTCTCGGAAGGGTTTTTATATTAGACAAAAGGCTACAAAATTGCATAATTTTCATTTTAATGATAATAATAAGATATGAAGAAAAAGGTTATTGCGTATTTGCACACTCACTGGGATAGAGAGTGGTATAGAGAGTTTGAAGTTTTCAGAATGAGACTTATCAGGGTTTTTGATCGCGTACTTGATATGCTTGAAACCGGTAAAATCCCGTGTTTTTATTTTGACGGTCAGGTCGCAGCGCTTTTGGATTATCTGGAAATCCGCCCTGAAAAAGAACCTCTTATACGTCAGTTGGTGAGGGCAAAAAAACTTTTTATCGGACCTTTTTATTGTCTTGTTGATGAATTTTTGACTGACCGTATTTGTTTTGAGAAAAATCTTGAAATCGGGATGAAAATTGCTCGTGATTTTGGGTGTGAGGATTTTATCGGCTATCTTGCAGATACATTCGGTCATAGCCAAAATGTTCCAAAAATTCTTGCGGCGAAAGGTATAGATAAATGTGTTGTTTGGCGCGGGTGTCCCGATGAAGTGCCGGCAGATTTCAAATTTAACGGTGTGAATACGGTTAATCTTGTGCGCGGTTATTTTATGGACTGTTTGGAACCAGAGTTTTTGAAGAAAAATCTTGATTTAATCGCGGAAAAATCAGGTGATGTTCTTCTTTTGCCAATCGGTGCGGATCATCGCGGAATTGACGAGGATATTATTGAAAAAATTGACGCTGCAAATGCACAATTAGAAGATTATGAAATCCAACTCGGTTCAATTTTTGATTATTTCGTAAATGTGAAACCCGAGTTTGAATGGAATGATGAATTACGTGATAATTCTAAAACATTTATTTTGCCTGGAAGTTATTCTGCCCGTACGCGTTTGAAACAAATGAATGTTGAGGCGTCAAATAAACTTCATCTTGCGGCAAAACTTGGTGGCGGATATGAGTCACTGATTGAATATGCTTACAAATTACTCTCGCAAAACCAAGCGCACGACGGGATTTGCGGGTGTTCGACAGATGATGTGCACGAAGAAAATATTATCCGTTATAAAAAAGTTTTGCAAATCGTAAATACAATTATTGAAGAATTGCGTCTTACTCGTAGCGGTTTGGTGGATTTTTCTGATTTCAAAGGCGTTATTGAATATGATTCTACAGAGGTTGAAAGTCAGGTCGTCGCACAACGACGCGGTTTTGAAACAAAACTTCTTCACGATACACAACGGATTCCTGTAACAGAGGATTACACGACCATTTATACCAATTTGTGCGAAATTGAACCGTCAAATGACATTTTGCATATTCTTGACACCGAGATAGGTAATTCACATCTGTTGATGAAAATCGAACAAGGCGAATTTAATCTTTATGTCAACGGGCAAAAATGGGAGAATTTTATCGAATTTACACGGGTTCGCGACCTCGGCGATACGTATAACCACGGACTTGTTGCGGGTGACAAGCCGGAGAGGGCTTTTATTGTTTCTTATGATATTCTTTTTGAGGGCGATTTGCGTGTCGGTTTGAAAGTTAAAACTACATTCTTTGATGTTTTGATTACGCTGAATAAAAATTCCCGTCTGTTGAATTTCAAAATCGAATGGGACAATAAGTTTAAAAATACGCTTTGGCAGGCAAAAATTAATCTTCCACAGCCTGTTGCGGAAACCTTTTCTGAAGATATGAACACTATCATTCGCCGCGAATTTGACCCGGCATGGAATGTTCGTGAGCACTTGCCGCATGAGCGCGGATTTGAAGTGAAAACTAACTTCGCGCCGATGCAGCGTTTTGTCTGGGCGCAAGGTTTGGGTATTATTACAAAAGGCTTGACCGAATACGAAATCGAGGGAAATTCTTTGAAAGTTACACTCTTGCGCAGCGTTGGTGTAATCTCTAATCCTGCAAATCCTTGCCGTACAACACCTGCAGGACCGCCGATTGAAGTCCAAGAGGCGCAGCAGCTTGGCAAAAATACGGCAGAATTTTCGGTCGGTGTTTTCGCGTTGGAAGATGCACAAATGTTTATTAACGAAATCTATCCTCAAATAGTACACTTTTAAGACGATTTCAAATTAGCTCCGACAGTATATAATGACCCTATGTAAAAATAGAGAGGCATTATGGCTGTTAGAATTTTGATTTTTTTATTGGCATTCGTAGTGATTACAAACCTGGTAATATCACTTGTCGGTCTGATTTTTGGCGTAAATATGTACCAAAAATTCGGTAAAGAAATCCTGATTGGATATGCAGGGTTTGCGCTAATAGTGGTTATAACATTTATTGTAATGGCAATTTTGGGGCTGGCATGATGAAAAATACAGCATTTACACTCGCAGAAGTTTTAATAACTTTGGCGATTATCGGCGTAGTCGCAGCAATGACATTGCCATCCCTGCTGACATCAAAACTTCCGTGGGATTGGATAATTCTTGGTGTGATTTTAGCGGCGGTTGTAATTCCTTCTATGGTTGAAGAGGCAAAGCAAACAGACCGTAGGAAAGCTAATTTCCAAAAAATGGATAGGATTGCACGCGCGAAAAAGACTTTGGATAAAAATGATGATGCAATTGACGCCGAAAGTTGGTTTGAAGAACCAAAAAAGAATTATGCTTTTGAAATTGGCAAGTTTTTTGATAAATTATCACAAAGTTTTAATAATAGAAAAGAGGTTAAAAACATGGACAAAAATGGAATTGCAGGAGTGGTTACGATTATTGTTTTATTCGTAATTGCCGTATTATTGTGCAACCCAATTGTGGTTGTCGGCGTTGGTGAACGCGGGGTGAAAGTTACTTTAGGTAAGGTTTCTCCTGAAAGCCTTGGTGAAGGTATGCACTTTATTATGCCTTACGTTCAAAAAATTGCTAAGATGGACGTCAAAACCCAAAAATATACAACACAAACTCACGTTTACACAAAAGATATTCAACAAGCGCGTATTTCATACGTAGTAAACTACAACCTTGTTGCAGATAGCGCGTTTAGAATGTATCAGGAAGTAGGTATGGATTATGTGTCAAAAGTAATTAACCCGGTTCTTGAAGGTACGATTAAAGACGTTATTGGTAAATGGAACGCGTCAGACCTCGTTGCAAACCGTGAAGAGGCAACAAGCGATATTTTGGTGAAACTTCATGACCAGCTTACCTCAAGATATGTAAACGTAACATCTTTCCAAATCGTTGATATCAACTATTCAGAAGTTTTTGAACGCGCAATTGAAAGTAAAGTAACAGCGGAACAAGACGCTTTAAAAGCTAAAAATAAAACTGTTCAAATTCAGGAAGAAGCAAGACAAAAGGTTATTTCAGCGGAAGCGGAAGCAAAATCAATGAGTATCAGAGCAAATGCACTTACACAAAATAAAGCACTCGTTGAATATGAGGCGGTTCAAAAATGGAACGGAATTCTTCCACAATATATGATGGGAAATTCAGTACCGTTTGTAAATCTTAAATAAACATAATAAAAAGCCGTTCTTACAAGAACGGCTTTTTTTATTTGAAAATTACTTATTGTCTATTGTATAGAATTGCCTCTGCTCGGGCTATGCCACATCTGCCGGAGTTCCGTTTTTAGGACCAACGATATAAGCAAGAGCTACACCAGCTGCACCTAATACTGCTGCACCGATAAGAGCCGGTATCATTTTAGCTTTTGGTAAGAATTTTTTGAATTTACCGGTATCTAAATCTTTCAATGCACCTTTTTCGCCAACTAATTCTTCAGCTTTTGCCTTTTTAAGGTCATCAACGCTTTCAGTTAATTTTTTCTTCCAGCCTTCGATTTGGGATTTTAATCTTTCAAGTGTACCCTCTTTAGCTTTGTCATCAGCTTTTACATCTTTCAATGCGTCGTCAGCAGATGAAACTAATTTTTCGCTGTATTTTTGACGAAGTTCATTTCTTTCTTTAAATGGTTTTAATGCATCGTCAGTCATAACTTTTTTACGTTCTACGTTTAAAGCCTCTTTAGCTTTTTTAACGTCAGCGTTTTCTGTTACTTCTTTTGCAATTTTTACGTTAGTAGCATCAATTTTAGCTTGTGCTGCTTTTCTAGCGTCATCAGTTGTTGCTTTTGCAAGTTCGTCTTTGGCTTCTTTTAATTCTTTACCTAAACCAGCGTCTTCTTTATCAGTAATTGCTTTTCTTGCTTTTTCTCTAGCTGATTTTAACTCATCACGTTTAGCTTTAACTTCTGCATTTTCGCCTGCATCGTGTTTTACGCCTGTAATGTTGCCGGATGCGTCTTTTTCAATGTCAAGACCGCCCATCTTTTTTCTTAAATCTTCAACTTTATCAGTTGCTTCGTCAAGAGCTTTCTTTTCTGCATCAGCACCTGCTGTGATTTTTTTGTTTTTTACAGCGTCTTCAATAGCAGCAGTCATGTCTCTTCTTGCATCAGCTTGTTCTTTTACAAGTGTGTCGCCTGCTTTAGATACAGTTACACGTCCGTCTTCTAATTTTTTGAACTCTGCTTTTGCATCTGCATTGTCGCTGTCTTCAATTTTCTTTTTCAATGCTTCAAATTTGTCATTTTCTAATGTTAATAATTCTTTAACATCTTTGTAGCCTTTTTCAGGTTTTGCACCGACACCCATAAAATAGTTGCCGATACCACCGATTGCAGCACCGGTTAAACCTGCGGTGACGGGGCTGATCGCCATTGAATTTTGTTCTGACATAAGTAATTCTCCTTTATCTATACACTATTTTGTTAGTTTCTACCTAATAAAAGATAATAACCTTTTACTTTATTCTACTACAACTATATTAAAATTCCTGAATTTTAAAAATTGCGCTTTTTTTTAATCAAATTTTACAATTCTTAATATCTTAAATCTCTGCATATCCCATGCCCGTTGATATCAGGCTTTATTATAGTTTTTCTTATGTTAACACTTCAATCTTGTTTATAAAGGGTTTTTAGGGTAATATTAATTTATGTTACACAGGTTTAGGAGAAAATACGCATGCCCGAGGTTTTATTAACTGTTATTATTACTACTCATAACTTGTTAGAGAAAAATCAGGTTGACGATTTTAATTTATTGTTGTCGCTTTTGGATTTACAAACACTCAACGAAATGGAGACAATTGTAATTGATAATCAGTCTAATGACGGCACCGTTGAACTTTTAAAAGAGTATAAAAATAAGGGCTATTTTACTTTCTATTCTGAAAAAGATACTTCAAAGTTTGAGGGATTTAACAAGGGTGTTCTACGTGCTAAGGGTAAATATGTAATGTTTTTAAGCTGTGATGATTTTGTGCATGACATTACGGCGCTCAAGACAGGTGTAGAACTTATGGAGGCTGAAGAGGCGGATTTCTTGATGTCTACGGCGTATTGCAGACATCCTGACGGATTTGTTTTCGAGTTCCCGCCGGCTCCTTATAATATTTTTGAAGTTTTGCCATGTGTGCGCCAAGGCATGATGTTCAAAAAATCTGCTATTGCAAAAGCCAATTATTTTGACGAAAAATTCAAAATCATGGCGGATTATGATTTGATAATTCGTCTCACGATGGCGCGTTGTAAGCCGGTTATTTTTGAAAAAAATATTGTTACCTGTAAGTTTGGCGAGAAAACTTATGCGCTTACGGAAAAGACTAACGAGGAAATCGCGCGTGTTTTCTTTAAAAACTACAGAAATCTTTATAAAATGACTGATGATGTTTTGGAAGAGATGATTAATTATTCACGTTTTCCAAAACCGTTGCTGGAAAAACTTGCTGAATTTTATCCGCCGCAAGACAAACAGTATTTTATGGATTATGCGGAGCGGATTGAATTAATCAGAACCGAGGCTGTCAAAGCGTCAGAGGCTGAACGCGAGGCGATGCAGGCAGAGGCGCAGCCGGAAGAAACCCCGCCGCCGGATAATAATTTCGGGTTTGGAAATGATTCAGGTTTCCATTTTTAAATGTTTATAATATAATATAATCAAGGAATATTTGTAAAAGGAAGAATATATGTGTAATCAAAGAATAGCTGTTATCGGCTGCGGATGCTGGGGTAGAAACATTGTTCGTAATTTCTACAATCTTAATGCGTTAGAAGTCGTTTGTGATTTAGATGATGAAAATTTGAAAAAAGTTCAGGAACAGTATCCTGGCGTTAAAGTTACCAAAGATTTTAATGATATTTTGAACAGTAAAGTGGTAACAGGTGTTGTCGTTGTAACCCCAAGCCATACCCATTTTAAACTAGTTAAATCTTTACTTGAGGCAGGCAAGCATGTTTATGTTGAAAAACCTATTTCAACTGTTGCGCAAGAAGCAAAAGACTTAATGGAACTTGCGGATTCTAAAAATTTAGTTCTTATGGTTGGTCACCTGCTCCTATACCACCCTGCGGTTAACCGTTTGAAAATGCTTGTTGAAGAAGGCGTTTTGGGCGATATCGTTTATGCGCAAAGTGACAGGCTGAACGTTAACTATTTCAAAAACGACAGAAGTGTAATGTGGGATTTGGCGCCTCACGATGTTTCGATGATAAGCTACGTCACCGGTAAGGCTCCTGTTCGTGTTATTTCTGCTGTTGGCTGCTCTTCTGACAGAAATAACATTATGGATATAACTCATATCGGAATTGAGTTTGAAGACGGTATGATTGGACAAATCTCTGACAGCTGGATTACGCCGAAAAAACATGTTGTTCTTCTCGTTCGCGGTACAAAAGCTACTGCTATCCTGGATGATACCCTTGCAGAAGATAAGTTGACAATTTACGATAACTTTGTTGCAAGTTCACAAATTATACATTCGGATTATCTTGAAATTGAACCGTTGAAGCTCGAATGTCAGCACTTCATCAGCTGCTGTGAAGAGGGCAGAAAAGCTCGTTCTGACGGACAAAACGGCTACGATGTAGTTTCAATTTTGGAAGAAGCAGAAAGAATGATGATGGGAGATAAAGTGGAACAGCTTGATAAAGTTGATTTTGCATTATCAAGAACTAAAGGTAGATAATTATGGCAAATTTTATTACAATTTTCAGAGTATTTTTAATGTTTATCGCGGTGTATTTGATTATCGCACTGCCGGAAAGCGTTGCTGCTTATGTCTGGGCGCTTGTTTTGACTGTCTTGGCGTTCGCACTTGACGGCGTTGACGGCTGGGTCGCAAGAAAGTTCCACGAAGAATCTAAGCTCGGTGCGCTGTTAGACATTATGAGCGACAGAATAGTCGAAAATACTTACTGGATTTTGTTCGCCGTTCAAGGATGGATTTCAATCTTGTTCCCGTTGATTGCGATTACAAGAGGATTTATTACGGACACAATTAGAAGCGCTGCTATGGAAAAAGGCTTTACACCGTTCGGAATGCAGCAAAACCCTATTTGCAAATTCATTACCGGCTCAAGATTTATGAGAATTTCGTATGCTGTTGCAAAAGTCGTTGCGTTTATTGTAATCGTTGCGTCAAAAATTCCTGGGCTTCCGCACGCTGATATCGTTTTTGAAGTCGGCTACTGGCTGGCGGTTATCGCAATTGTGTTCTGTGTTGTTCGCGGACTTCCTGTGTTGATTGAAGCAAAGGCTGTATTAGGAAATGACAAGTAAGTTAAATATTGTTCTATACGAGCCTGAAATTCCACAAAATACCGGAAATATCGCGCGGCTTTGTGCGTGTACCGGCTCAAGTCTTTATCTTGTAGGAAAGTTAGGTTTCGCGCTTACTGACAAATACACCAAACGCGCCGGCATGGACTACTGGGAAAGCGTTGACCTCCACAAGGTTAATACTATGGATGAATTGTTCGCGGCAAACAAGGGTGCTAACTTTTATTATCTGACGACCAAAACAAAGCGCAAATACACGGATGTTAAATTCCAAGAGGGCGATTTCATTGTTTTTGGTCCGGAATCCCGCGGACTTCCCGCAGAATATGTTACTGATAAAAACGCGCTTACAATTCCTATGGTAGAGGGGCAAAGAAGTCTGAACCTTTCAAATTCCGTTGCAATTGTTGCGTATGAGGCTATTAGGCAAAATGGACTTTAAACTTCCGCCTCGTGAGGAAAATTCTCATAAAGGCACTTTTGGTAAAGTTTTGAATATTTCCGGCTCAAAATATATGCCCGGCGCGGCGTTAATTTCGTCAATGGCAGCACTGAAATCCGGTTGCGGATACGTGTTTTTGGCAATGGATGAGGTTATCGGTTCGTGGCAAACTTCGCCAATCGTTTTTACGCACACCGCTCAAATTACAGAACACCTGAAAACTTCACAGGCGCTTTTAATCGGCTGCGGTTTGGGAACAGATTTGCGCGCGGCAGAGCTTTTTAAACGAACATTTGACACAAAAGCTGAAATCCCGACGGTTATTGATGCGGACGGACTAAATCTCCTCTCGCAATACGGTTCAGAGTGGCTGCCGGAAAAACTTATTTTAACGCCGCACCCGCTTGAGGCATCAAGACTTCTCGGCGGTGTCGAGGTTGATAAAATTTTGGATGATACCGTTCATTGGGCAGGCGAAATTTCCCAAAAATACAATTGTGTAACGGTTTTGAAAAAACATAATACTGTGGTTACATCGCCTTATGGTGAAGTATATATTAACGACACCGGCAATTCTGCAATGGCAAAAGCCGGTAGCGGCGATGTTTTGGCCGGAATTATAACATCTTTTCTCGCGCAGGGTATGGAATCTTTTGACGCGGCAACGCTGGGAGTATATATTCACGGGCTTGCCGGCGACCTGGCGCGCGATGATTTAACCGCATACTGTGTTCTGCCGACTGACCAAATAAACTACTTGCCACAAGCATTTAAGACTCTTTTGTAACGAAATGTAAAGTCGCTTTAAAAGAAAAAAGCAATATTTCTTGCGTTATATACTTTATATATATAAGAGTATAACAAGAGAGGTATAAAAGCTATGGGCGGTAATTTTATATTCCGTGCATCAGGTGCAAGATCACCGTTTGGCAGCGGCTATGTTTCAGGCTCGCACTGCGGCAATAAGGCTTATTGGGCAGGAATCGGCGGCGGATATAGCTCCAGAACCAGCATTAATATAAAACAATATAATTATGGCGGCTGCTATGACGGTGGCATATTTGGTCAACCATATATGGGTGGCTACTACGGCGGCGGCTGTTGCGGCAGCGGTGGTATAAGCGAAAAAAGTGCTTGGACAGCGTTGGGTGTCGGTGCCGGAATTGGGTTATTGGCAAGCCCGCTCGGCGGTCCTATTTTGAAAGGTATCGGTACAGGATTCAAATATATTGGTCTGGGCTTTAAATATGCCGGTATTGGTATCGGTAAAGCTGCAGCTTGGACTTGGAATAAAGCTATTAAACCGGCTGCGACCTGAACTTATGATAAAATTCTTAAACCGGTCGGACAAGGAATTTGGAACGGCGTCAAAGCTGTTGGCAAAGGAATCGGCAACTTCTTTAAAGGTTGTTGGAATTGGATTACCGGTAAAGGATGGAATGGCGATAAATAAAGGAAACAATATATATAAGAAAGGAGCCTTGGTTGGCTCCTTTTTTTCTATCTGTTTAAGCTCCTGACAAATTCTTTGCAATTGTATTCAACAATTGCAGAATTTGAAACGTCGCTGACGTAGTGTTTCGCACCCTGCTCGTTTCGCTCTCGCGAACCGGCACCGGCGCTACACCGGCTAACGCGCTTCTTCAACTCGTTTCATAATCTCTTCAAACTCTTTTTCATCAATCGTTTCTTTTTCAAGAAGTTCTTTGGAAATTTCTTCCAGCATATCTCGGTTTTCGGTTAGAAGTTTTTTTGCGTATTCATATCTTTCATCAATAATATGTTTGATTTCTTCGTCGATTTCGTAGGCAATTTGTTCGGAGTAATCTCTCTGGTGTCCGAAATCACGGCCCATGAAGACATTTTCCTGATTTTTGCCGTAGGTCATATTGCCTAATTTATCAGACATACCCCACGCCGTAACCATTTTACGGGCAAGGTTTGTAACAGTCGAAAGATCTTGTGAAGCGCCTGTGCTTACGTTGTCTTTACCGTAGATAATTTCTTCTGCCGCACGTCCGCCCAGCGATACGGTGATTTGAGCAAGAAGTTGTGATTTGCTTGTGTGAACCTTTTCGTCTTTAGGACGCGTCCAAGTGATACCAAGAGCGTATCCGCGTGGAATAATTGAAACTTTATGAAGTTCGTTTGAATCTTTTACAAGTTTTGCAATTAAAGCGTGACCGACTTCGTGGTAAGAGGTTAGTTCTTTGTCCTGTTCTGTCATTACTTTGCTTTTCTTTTCGATACCGGCAATAACTCTGTCGATTGAAGAGTCAATATCTTCCATTTCGATTTGGGTTTTGTCGTGTCTTGCCGCAAGAAGCGCTGCCTCGTTTAAGAGGTTTTGCAAATCCGCACCGGTAAAACCAGGAGTACGTTTTGCAAGGATTTTTAAATCAACTTCCGGTGAAATCTGTTTGTTTTTAGCGTGAACATTAAGGATTTGTTCTCTGCCTTTAACGTCCGGAGCGTTGATATAGATTTGACGGTCAAAACGACCAGGTCTTAAAAGAGCATTATCTAAGATGTCAGGTCTGTTTGTTGCCGCGATTACGATAATGTTTGTTGTTTCGTCAAAACCATCCATTTCAACAAGTAATTGGTTAAGAGTTTGTTCACGTTCATCGTGTCCGCCGCCTAAGCCTGCACCACGCTGACGTCCTACAGCATCAATTTCATCAATAAATATAATACATGGTTGATGCTTTTTCGCTTGTTCAAAAAGGTCACGAACACGGCTTGCACCGACACCAACGAACATTTCTACGAAATCAGAACCGCTGATTGAGAAGAACGGTACACCCGCTTCGCCTGCAACAGCTTTAGCCATTAAGGTTTTACCTGTTCCCGGAGGTCCGACAAGAAGTACACCTTTCGGAATTTTAGCGCCTAATTTTATGTATTTTGAACCGTTTTTCAAAAAGTCAACGATTTCTTCAAGTTCTTTTTTCTCTTCGTCAATTCCGGCAACATTGGCAAATGTGGTTTTAACTTTGCTGTCTAAAAGCATTTTTGCCTTGCTTTTACCGAAAGACATAGCCTGCGAACCGCCAGCCTGAATACTTTTTATCATAATAAGGATAAAAATAAAGAATAAAAGAGGGATTAAAAGTGAGCCTAAAAGGCTTACAAATTGACTTGATTCGCTAGGTTTCAGAACTGAAAATTCAACGCCGGAATCCTCAATTTTTTGAGTCAAAGTCGGATCGTCAGGTGTTAAAACCTTGTATCTTAAAATTGGATTACGTTTTTCTGTTGTCGGGAAAAGAAGACCTAATTCGTTTTCCTGTGCAGGTTGTTCAGGTTCTTTAACCTGAGGTTGTTCAATCGGAACCGCAATCAGAAAATCATTGGATTTCTCGATTGATTTGAATTCCTTATTTGACAATTTTTCAAGGAATGTAGAATAAGAAAGTTCCTTTGTCGTGGTTGTAGGTCCCGCCATTAAAATAGACGAAACAAATACCATAACGAGGATTCCTAAGATTATGTACATCCCTGTTGATTGATTTTTATTCATTATTATCCCTCATCTTACCTTTTACTGATAACATTATATTAAAAACCACGGAAAAAAGGAAGAGGTAAGTGTAATAAATTTACTTTTCGGGTAAAATGTTGTTATGGGAAAGAAATTTAAGAAACTATTTTCAAATTTATGCTGTTCGTATTGTAAAAACGATATAGACCGTGAGGCGTTTTCTGTTGTGCGTAAGGAGAAAGGTTCAAGCGTTGTGCGAATGGTTTGTCCTAAATGCGGCAAGGATTTCGGGCTTGGAATTTTGAAAATTCACGAGGATGTCGGGCAGCCTCACGAACCTCTGGAAATTGTGCAGGGCGCAGAACCTATTACTTATAATGAAGTTTTGGATATCCATAAATATTTGCATGGGCTTGACTAATCCTTGAACATCATACATAATGATTGTGGAGGGTGTTATTATGAAAGAACGAACTGTAAACATTTTGGCAGGGGGGGNNTGGGGGGGGGGGAGCCGGCTGAGCCGGACCTCTAACTTAGAGCTGGGCGCTTGGACCACGAACCGGGCATTTACAATGGCGGAGATACTTCTGTCATTAACAATAATAGGCGTAGTAGCCGCAATAACGTTACCAAGTTTAACCGGCAATATTAACGAACGAACCTGGAACACGCAAAGAAAAGCTCTTTATGCAAGGTTTAGTCAGGCAATTGCCCTAATGCCGGCGCTGAATGGATATTCTGATTCCGGAACTTTCGTTACTGCAGGTCTTTCTAAAGTTCTTAAAATGAATAACATTTGCGACTCTGAACACCTCGCTGATTGCGGTATCCCGGATGCACTTATACCAAGTGGAGGATTGCTAGATGGCTCCGAGGGTGGCGGAGGCGTTCTTCTTCAATGGCTATTTGGCGCGCCGGCGTATGCAATGCGTGTTGAACATTCCACATCAAATTTAACAGCATTTGAAACCGTTAACGGGGAAAGCATTGTGGTTACATACAACCCAAGCTGTGTTGGCTTAATGGATGAAAAGTCTTATGGCGCCAGCTATAAAATTTGTGCAAATTTTATCTATGACCTGAATGGGAACAAGGGACCTAACACTTTTGGTAAAGACATTGGTTTCATTACCGCACTATATCCGACTGATTCTGTTGTCGTAGCCCCGCTGCCTTCCTCAACTTCGGACGCAGGAAATTCAACGTATACCCGTCAGGAAGGAGCAAGGCTTTGTACCACTCAAAATTCTGAAAGCAGACTGCCCAATATCGAAGAATTATCCGCTATGTATTATAATAATAGCTTTGTCGGGTTGGCAGAAAATGCAACATACGTATCAGGAAGTTCAGTCCTGACAGGTTCATCACGCGGAACTATGACACTGGAAGCTGTGATTAAGGCAGAGTCGTCGTCGCAAGCAAATCAATGCATAGAAGGTGAAGTGTGCACTGGTGACGGTTCAAGTTCTGTTACGATACTTTCTAACGGCTGGACGCATTCCGACGTCGAAAAAGGACGCGTACGATGCATTAAACGCTAATAGAGTATTCTCCTGTTATGCGTTGATTTTTTCAGATACATAATTATATATTTATGTATGAAGAATAATTATTATGAAATTCTTGGTGTTACTCCCGACAGCGATATGCACGAAATTAAATCCGCATACCGAACTTTAGCACGCAAATTTCACCCGGATATGGCGCAGGGTAATATTAATAAATTCAAAGAAATAAACGAGGCATACGAAACTCTTTCTAACGAGCGCAAACGTATGCAGTATAATATGTTGTTTGGTTTTTACCGTTCGGCGCCGCCACCGCGCAGGGAAACCCCGCCGCCGCGTGGAGAAGCGCCGCGTCAGCAGACCCCTCCGCCGCGTAAAGAGCCGGAACGTCCGAAAACTTCGCCTAAAAAAGAAAAAGTTACGCCGCAAAACGGATCTGATTTGACGGCAGAAGTTAGTATTACAATGAGTGAGGCAAAATACGGCACTTCAAAAGTAGTAAATATCCTCCACACCGAGCAATGCCCGAAATGTAAAGGCAGAAAGTTTATCAACGGCTCCTACTGTACCGAATGCAACGGTACCGGTGAAAAAACTCGTCAACGTAAATTGACCGTTAAAATTCCGCCAAACATTAAGCACGAAACAAAACTTCGTATTAAAGACGAGGGCAATGCCGGCAAAAATGGCGGCAAAAACGGAGATTTGTACCTTGTTATAAAAATTGAGGGCAACAAAAATATCCGCTATGACGGGCAAAATGTTCACTATAATGTACCGATTGAGCCTTTTGAGGCTGTACTTGGTACAACCGTTTCTCTCAAAACTTTAGAGGGAAATATTCTCATAAAAATTCCGCCAAGAACTAAGGCCGGTCAGAAATTCCGTGTTCAACAAGAAGTTCAGGGGAAAGTCTGCGAAATTTTTGTGACTGTGCATATTGAAATTCCTGCGTATTTATCGGATGATGAAATCAGGCTTTACGATAAGCTGAAAAAATTGTCCAATACAAATTTACGCGAGAATTTCATAAATGACTAAAACTTTTGTAAAAGAATTTTTTGTTTCTATTCAGGGCGAGGGTCCTTATGTGGGTTACAAACAGCTTTTTATACGCTTTTGCCGTTGTAATCTGAATTGTAAATACTGTGATACAGAGTTTCTTGCCTCAACTGGAGCAAAAGAGTATTGCGCACAAGGCTTGTTTGACGCGATATCTGAACTTGATTTGACTGGGATTCACTCGATTTCTCTTACCGGCGGAGAGCCGCTTTTGGAAACAGAGTTTTTAAAAGAATTTTTGCCGCTTGCGCGCGGGGTAGGAAAAATTTATCTTGAAACAAATGCAACACTTTCAAAACAGTTTGAAGAAGTAAAAGATTTTGTCGATATTGTTTCTGCTGATATTAAACTCGAAAGCGCAACGGGAATAAAAGATTTGGCTAACCGGCATGATGAATTTTTTGCGGCTTGTAAGGGTAAAGATGCTTATACGAAAATCGTTTTTGACAGTGCGATTTCGGATGAAGAAATCGCCATGACGGCTGAGTTAGCAAAGAAATACGGGCTTGAACTTGTCTTATCTCCGATGATGCTCGGGGCAAAAATGAGTGTCGGGGGTGATTTTATCACGGAAGTTCACAATAAATACTTAACGCATTACGACCGTGTTCGCGTAATCCCGCAAGTGCATAAGTTTATGTGTGTGGAATAATTCTTACAGAATACATGCCAATATCATTAGTATCATCGTACCGATTTGCATTGCGGTCGACATGTTTTGAGTGAACTTGTTTGAATCGTATTTGCTTGCACTTTTCTGTGCGTTGAATGCACTTGAAATTCTGCCAATTCGCGTTCCTTCATCCTGGTCGTCAAAACTTTCGCCAAACATACTCTGTTCCACACGTGAAAGACGGTTGGACATTGAATCATTTTTAAAGTTTTGGTGATAAAGCGCGTTCTCAACTGTAGATAAATTAATTTTCTTGCTCGCACGAGGGTAGCCGTAAGAGTCAGAACCGAAAGAACTTGAGGTCCCGCCAATTGTCATTCCGTCGTAATCTATCGCAGGCGGATAGTAACCGTCTGTGTGGAAAGTATCAACCGCATTGGCAAGGTTTTGCTGTAAGCCTTGAGGGCGAACTTGTTCCCGCAGTCTGTCTACACGGGTTGAAAGGTCGTCGTTTGCATAGTCTTTTGTAAAGACTTTTTTCTCTAGCTGTGCAAGACGGTCTTTTACGCCTAAATTTTTGTATTCTTTATTAAATACACTTTTTTCAAGCTCGTTGATTACAGGGTAATCTATGTTTGGGTCTTGTGAAGAAAGAACTTCGCGTTGTTCCTCTTCCCTCGCCAGCGTGTCCTCGCAAGGCTCAATCTCCTGACCGTATAATTCCGCACCTAGGTCTTTGTTTAATTTCGCAATCCGTTGGTTTATTGCTCCACTTGAGGCTGTACCGTAAACATTTTCCTCAATTCTGCTTACACGTGCGGCTTCATCTTCATTATTATATTCAAAACCAAATAAAGAGTTTTCGATTTTATTCAAAATTTCTATGTTTGACGCTGCAAAAACGCAAGGGGCAAACAGTAAGTTTATTAATATTAATGATAATAAGATTTTCTTCATAATAAAACAACCTCATATTAGACAGCGTAGCCGCGGTGCGGTCACACGTGAGTGTGGACGGCAGGCGGCGGAGAACTGCTTTTTATAGAATACGGGTTGTCTTATTTCAAAACTATTGCGCTGTTAAACGGTTTAGATTCCGCAGCTTTTGTGAGAAAAAAGTATTAGATTTTGAAAAATCTAATGCTTACGTTTAGCCGATTTTGAAGCCTCGATATTCGCAAGACTTTGGGCTTTTATATCTGCCGTAAGGTCTTCAGGGTAGATAAGTTTACTGAAGAAATTTTTAATTTTCATATTCGTTTTTGTCCGCCATTGCTCGTATGAACTGATATTTGAATAAGGGAAAATTTCTTCGGGTCTGTCCTGGATGTCCTTATCCCAAATTGAAAGCGCTTCATCAAATTTCCCCGCTGCGGCAAGCTGTTTTGAACAAAGCGCCGCACGGGCTGGCATATATTCTGTTAGTTTTGAGTTCAGGCAGGATTCATATATTTTATCATATTGTTTTAAACCCTTATAGCAACCTTCTTTTTCAAGTTCTATATATATAGATGTGCTTGGAAATTCTTCTTCAAGAGTATTCAAAATATCCAAAGCGTTTTCACATTTGCCGTTCGCCCTTAGTCGTTGTGCCGTGAAAACAGCTTCGTCAAATTCCGCTTGCTCCTGCGACATTGGCAGCGGCGTTTTTAAAACAATATAACCTAAAGCAATAACACCTACTATTGCTACAATACTCTTTGTTAATTTGTTCATTTATTCTCTCTCCTTTACAAAACTTATTAATTGTTAAGATACTGGCAAAATTTTTATTTCTGGGTTATTATATCATACATACCTAAATTTGGGTAACTGTATGGAAAATGATAATATAATGCAATTATTATTGGATAAAGAAACAAATTCAAGCGACAAGTTACTTAAACCTGACTTTAATTCCCGAACAGGCAGAGAATTTCTTGCGTTCTATCTTCACGCGAAACTCAAGCAATTGATTGCCTATGACAAGCGTCAGGCTGAACCTATGATAATTGAGATGAACCCGAGTTTTCCTAATAGTTTTTCCAGACGCCTCATTACAAACCCTACTAAACGTTTTTTAATTGGCATTACCGGCGAATCTGCGTCAGGAAAATCCACCATTTGTAAGGCTATAAAAACAGTTATCAGCGAACTTTCAATGCCTGTTTCTATTTTAAGCACCGATAATTATTTTAACGATATATCAAAATTAATCTCACAGTACGGCAGCTTTGACAAATTGATAGAAAGCGGGTATGATATAGATGCACCAAGCAGTTTCCAATTGGACGTGCTAAGGCGTGATTTACTTGATTTGGCGGAGGGGCTGGATATCAAAGCGCCGGCTTATTTGCCAAACGGTACAGGAATTTCAATCCCTGCGTCATTGCCGGTGTCTTCAGAAAAATTTGTAATAGTTGAGGGAACGGCAACTATGTTTGATGCGGTTCGTGATGTCTTTGATATCAAACTTTATGTTGAATCTGACAACGAAATCCGTAAAAAACGATTTATGCAAAGAGCCTGCGAAGAAAGAAATCAAACGCTTGAAAATGCACGCCAACAATGGAATTATCTCGAAAGCGCCGGATGCCACTACGTTAGACCACATAGAAATTCCGCTGATTTCATACTTAACGGCAATTCTGATCTTGGATATTTCTCACAAATTTTGGAATATCTTTATACTATAACCAATAGTTTTCAATAATGACTTATTGTTTTATAGAGTAAAAATACACTAAATAATTGATATCGAAAAACAAGAAATTGTTGTATCATTCTAATAGTGGATTATATGTAAGGTTGTATAATCAGAAGAAGAGTAAAATATGAAGAATAGAGAGAGTATTGAAATTTTAAGTATAGTATTTGGCTGCGCGATAGCCGCTTTCGGGCTTATTTCGCCGGCAAACGCTGCGAATGAAACCCCAGCAGTGCAAATTCAACCTATTAAAAACGAACGTAAACAGGTGTCTATGGTCGTTACCGAAGTCGGTCGTAATAACCCGTTTGAACCTGTTTTTGGCGGTTATGACGAAGATACAGACTATTATTTAGCGGCACCGCCTGAAGTTCCGGGTTTGGATAATGATGCTCTTGATGTAATTAAGGCAAGAGTTGCCGGAATTATTTATGATAGAAATAACGTTAATTCATCTGCTATTGTTAATATTGGCGGGGCAGATTACTTGACGAGAATTGGTGATAAAATTAACGGTTATGTTGTAACCGCTATTGATAAAAATGATATTACTGTCCAATTGGGCTCTAATACATTCAAAGCAGGCGTTGGAGATATTATTTCAAGCGAAGACTTGTATGATGTCAACAAAACCAAAACCCCTGCTTTAGAAACTAAGTTTGCAGGTAGAAGAAAATAAGATAATTGGGAGCGAACATGAAGAATTCGGTTTTAAGCAAAATAATGTTAGGAACAATGTTGGCAACAACTCTTTGTTTGAGTAGCGCGCCGGCTGTTCTTGCGAAAGCAGATGTGGACGGTGTTAAACTTGCCGTTTCTCACAAAGAAGATTCAATTTTATTGAAAGGTGATGTCTCTTTAACAGATAAATCTGAAAAGGTTTCTTTAAGTTTAAGAGATTCTGACGTTGAACAGGTATTGAGAATGTTCGCGGATATCGCCGGATTAAATATTATTTTCTACGATAAAATCTCTTCAAAAATTACATTAGATATTGTTGATGAACCGGTTAATACCGCTTTCGATTTGGTAATGGAACTTTCTCAATTAACTTATTCCGTTATCAACGGTAATACTTTGGTTATTGCTAAAAACGGTTCCGATATCAATATGATGAAACAGGGAATTACTTTTATCCCTGTTAAATACGTTGATGCTGCCTCTATGGCAGACTTCCTTAACAAAAATATTTTCGGTATGAAAAAACCGGGGCTTGCCGGCTCTGATATCGTTATTACAAACCCTGTTACTAACGAACTCTTAATTTTCGGTACCGATAATGATGTTTCTATCGCAAAAAGAGTTGTTGAAAAATTCGATAAAAAACCGACATTTACAGCTTTCAAAGTGAACTATACAACTCCTAAAGAAATGGCAACAATGATTTGTGATATGTTGCTGCCAACAACTATTAAAAATGATTCTATCAGCGACAGCCTGCTCCCGCTATCAACAGGTTTGAAAATCGCACACGACGGATACATCACAGGGGGTGCGTCCGGTTCTTCTCTTGAACTCGGTGCCGGTGAAGTCGCTTGTACTGTTAAACCTACATCTTCTGCAGGTAACCTTACTTCTTTTGAACTCCAAAACTTCTCAATCTCATATCAAGAACAAAATGGTTTGATTAATATGATTGGCGGTTCTGACGAACAAATCGCTATGGTTTCTGAATTTATTCAAAAATTCGACAGAAAAATTCCGCAAGCATATCTGGAAGTTTCTATCATTGAATTGAGTGAATCCGGTTCAAAAACACTGTCTAACACTTGGCAGTTCTATAGCGATGTATTCTCATTCAACGCTATGAACGGTACAACTTCAACCAACTTCCCTATTTGGTTCTTCGGACAACAATTACCTACATTTGACTCATCTTCAGGTAGTGTTACCGAATTTCCTAAAGATACAAACCCTCAATACAGCAAGCCGTCACTTGTATATAGTGTAAGCTATGCTTTGAGAAACTCTAAAGGTCGTGTAGTTGCTAACCCTAGAATTTTGGTAACTAACGGTGAAGAATCAACAATCGACTTGACTTCAGATTACATTTCAGATACTACAACTGAAATGACAGCAAGCGGTACAGGTTCATTCGCTACAAGAACTTATAATACCGCATCAGATAACGGTATTAAAGTTTCAGTTACTCCGTTTATAAGCCCTGACGGTTACGTAACAATGGATATTAAACCGGATTATGCGACAATCGCTCAACGTATCATGGCTAACGATGGTTACGGTGAATATATCGCTGCAACATTGCTTCAAAGACGTAACCTTGAACTTACTAACGTAAGATTGAAAGACGGCGAAACCCTAGTTATAGGTGGTATGATTAAAGAAGAAGATACCAAAACAGTATCTAAAATCCCAGGTTTAGGTGATATCCCTTATCTTGGAGCTTTATTCAGATCATCAACTACTGAAAAAGCTAAAGAAGAAATGATTATCATGATTACGCCGAAAATCATTTACGACGACGAAGACCTATAAACCCGGTATGGAAATGCTTTTTTTGAACAATGAATGAATTATTAATAAAATTAAAAAACAGCATAAACAAAAAAATATACAATCAGGTTAGCGTTGAGGCTATGGAAAAACACCTGTTTGTTCCTATTAACGTGCGTGATAATTATTTATTCGTTGCAATCAATTCCAATACAAACAAAGATGAAGTCAGTGATATCCTTCGTGAAACCTTTAACTATACTATTAAGTTCATTCAGTTATCAAATGATGATTTAATAGAATTGATTAAAGCGTCAAACATTAACATTGACCTTACAGCTACAAATGAAAGAGTAAAAGAAAGCCGCCATAAAATCGGTGAAATGCTTTTGGATGACGGTATCATTACGGATGCCCAACTCCTTGAAGCGATGGCTGAAAGCAAAAAGACCAAAACACCTGTTGGTTCTGTCCTTTGTAAATTAGGCTATGTTTCGCTAGAACAATTAAAACGCTACTTGAAAGTTCAAACCGGTGTTGACTTCGTTACTACCGAACAAATTGCGAAACAGTCACAATATATTAACCTGCTTTCAGAAGAATTTATTCGTATTAACAGATGTATTCCGGTTTATTCAGACGAGAAAAAAATCGTTCTCGGTGCCGTATCACTATTAAAACCAGCTATTCTGAAAAATATTCAATATATAACCGGCTTGCAGCCTGAACAACTCCTTATTACCGCATTTGAATTTGAAAATGCTCTTGCGAAACACTTCTCTGAAGAGAAAAAAGAAACCGATAAATTGATGCAAATGGCATCTGAAGAAGCAAGTTCCTTTAAGCAAGAACAGTCTCTTTCTGAAATGGTTGATAAGGACCTGAATGATTCTGCAGGTTCTGTTGCGATGTTCGTTAACAAAATTGTTACCAACGCAATTGATAACAAGGTTTCCGATATTCACATTGAGCCGCGTTTGAATTCTTATATCGTCCGTTATCGTAAAGACGGTATGTTACAGAAAGTTTTTGATATTCCGAATAAAGTCGAAAACTCAATTATTTCACGTTTTAAGGTTATCGCGCGTTTGAATATCGCAGAACACAGACGTCCGCAAGACGGTACGTTCTCTATGAACTATAAAGGCGGAGCGTACGATTTCCGTATTTCAACCTTGCCGGTTTCTGGTAAAGAAAAAATCGTAATCCGTGTCCTTGCGCCTGCCGTCAGCTTGAACGCTATGGATAAAACTATTAACCTTGCAGGTGCGTCCAAAGAGGAAATCAACAGAGTTAAGGACATGTGCAGCGCGCCAAACGGAATTATTCTGACCTCTGGCCCTACCGGTTCCGGTAAAACGACGACACTTTATTCCGTATTGAAAAGTTTGAATGATGAAACCGTTAACATTACCACAATTGAGGACCCGATAGAAATTCGTCTTGACGGTATCAACCAATCACAAGTTAACGTTAAAGCGGGTATTACGTTTGCGGCTTGTATGAAATCTATTTTGAGACAAGACCCTGACATTATCCTTATCGGTGAAATTCGTGACTACGAAACGCTTGAAATTGCGGTTTCAGCTGCACTTACAGGTCACCTTGTGTTAAGTACGGTCCACACGAACTCTGCAGCCGCAACAGTTACACGTTTGATTGAAATGGGTGCAAAAGATTACCTTGTTGCCTCTACTCTGACAGGCGTTATTGCTCAACGTTTAGTCAGAAAATTGTGCGATAAATGTAAAGAACAATACTTCCCAACGTATGAAGAGGCAAGAAAAGTTCTTAAAGACGAGGCTGATATTGAAGAATTTATGAGAACCCCTATTTACAGACCTGTTGGCTGCGAAGAATGTGATTTTAGCGGTTATAAAGGTCGTCTTGGTGTATATGAAATTATGCCTATCACTAAAGAAATTAAGCGTTTAATTGCAGAAGGTGCACACGATTTGGATATTGAAGTTGAAGCTGTTAAGGAAGGTATGTCCGTCTTACAAACAGCTTGTTTAAGACACATCAAAGAGGGTAAAACTTCTATTGATGAATTCGTTCGTGTACTTGGTTTAGCAACTGAATAAAGAGGAAGATTATGCCAATATTTAACTATACAGCATTGAAAAATAATAAAGATGTCATAAGCGGAAAGATTGAAGCGTCCGATATTTCAGAGGCTAGAGCCGGTATTAAAAATCTTGGTTACACGCCAATTAGTATTGTCGACGAAAAACAGAGCGATACTAATCTTAAAAATAAAGCAAAAGCGGCATTGGCGCCGCTGCCAAACCTTGGTTTGCAGGATAAAATTGAATTTACTTCCACAATGCAAATTCTCGTTCAGGCGGGTATTCCTATTATTGAATCCTTAATGTTTATTGAGAACGATGCCGCGAAGGCAAAACTTAGAAAAGTTGCAAAAGAATTAAGAAAACAGATTATAGGCGGCGGAACTTTCTCCGGTACTATTGCGAGATATCCTTTGCAATTTGGACATATTTATATTGGTTTGTGTAAAGCCGGTGAAGATACAGGGGAACTTGAAAAAACTCTTGACCGTTTGTTGGAACTTTTAAGTAAACAAGCGGCAATCAGAGGACAAATTATCGGTACTTTGATGTATCCGGTATTCGTACTTATCTTGTCTGTATTGATTATTTTGGTTATGTTATTGTTTGTATTCCCTGTATTTAAAGACATGTTTGATAATATGGGACAAGAATTACCTTGGATTACAGCGGTATTAATGGAAGCCGGTTTGTTTATGAAAGCCAACTGGATTTGTATTCCGATTGCATTTATTGCGTTTGGTGCCGGAACTACTGCCATTATGCGTTGGGCTCCGTCAAGAAGAGTCGTTCACGGTATAGGCTTGAAAATCCCTGTTATGGGTACAATGCTTTTATTCGGAGACTTCTCAAACTTTATCGCCGTAATGCAGGTTGCGTATGATGCAGGTATTCCGATTGTAGAATGTTTGCACCTCGCGATTTTAACTATTACAAACGATGTAATGAGAGAACAGCTTGAATCTTCAATCGTTAACGTATCAAAAGGTCAGCACCTTTCAGTAGCGTTAAGAGCGACAGGTATTGTACCGAAGATGATTTTGTTTATGATTGCAACCGGTGAACAATCAGGTCGTTTGGGCGATATGTTAGGTCAATGTACATCATATATTGATAAGAAATTAAATGATATTATTTCAACGTTGACGAAGATGATTGAACCGATAATGCTTTTGGTAATCGGGGCGATTGTCTGCGTATTGGCACTTGCACTTTATATGCCGTTGTTCGCATCATATATGTCAGACTAATAAATAAAAGAGGGACATAACGTCCCTCTTTTTCGTCTTGACTAATGTTAAAACATGGTTTAAACTGATTAAAGAAAGGATGGAATCTATGAAACAAAGAAATGTATTAAGTTATGCAGGGGGGGGGGGGNNGGGCGTCTCTCAACCGCTTTTACAATGGCGGAGATACTTTTATCTCTAACAATTATTGGCGTGGTGGCGGCGATAACGTTACCAAGTTTGACGGGCAATATTAACGAGCGAACCTGGAACACGCAGCGAAAAGCGCTTTATGCCCGAATGTCACAGGCAATATCTTTAATGCCGGCGTTGAACGGTTACGGAACGCTTACGGAAGATGAAAACGGAAGTGTCACGGCAGATACCGCTGCAGAAACTTTCGTTACTGACGGTTTGGCTAAAGTTTTGAAAATTAACAACATTTGCGATAGCGAACATCTGGCAGATTGCGGTATGGTTAAAAATTATACTGATGCGTACGGTTCCACCAAAATAATGCCGGACACACTTTATAGTTTTAATAGTTGGTTTCGTAGTGCTGAATATATTGAACGTACATTTTCTACTATAAATACCAAAGCTGTAGCTTTTGAAACTCAAAATGGAGAGAGTATTATTGTATTTTATAATCCGAATTGTAGAACTGAATTTATTAATGAAGAACAAAATTTGGAACTCTCCGCAACAACACATACTTTCCCACAATCAAATATGTGTGTAAATTTTGTCTATGATCTTAACGGTAATAAAGGACCAAATACTATTGCTAAAGATATGGGGATAATAACGGTGTTCAACTCTGTTGATGCTATTGTTGTTGCTCCAGTACTTTCAACAGGCAAGGTTACTCCAAATGTATCTTGGGAAAATTCTGCAAAAACCTGTACAAATGAAAATCCTGAAAGCAGGTTGCCTAATATTGATGAAGGTTCGGCTATAATGCTTTCAAAAAATATTTTGGGTTTGAATGATACTGCCGGTGTATCTGGATTTTATAGAACCAGTAGTGTATTCAATGCACGAATGGTATGGGAGTATAATATATCTAATGGCGTTCGGCAAACTGAATGGAAAACAGGTAATCGAAATATTCTTTGTATTAAACGTTAAAATACACGGGGCATTTGCCCCCTTTTGACTTTTAAATATTGCTCATTAAATATAAGATATGTTATTTGATTTCTTATATACAAAAAAAGAGTGTTCACATAGTAAAATTCCTCTGGATGTAGATTGTGCGTATTGCCCGGATTGTGGAGAGTTAGTCGAAAACCAATGGTTTATTTTACGCTGCGCGTGCTGCGGGGTAAAAGTTAAGGCGATGATTAGAAACGGTAAAATCGTTCCTGTTGAAAAACACTGCACTAATTGCGGTATGGCAGAGTTTAACGTTGAAAAGCTCGAGAAAGTTAATTTTATCAATGTTAACTATGCTGTTTTAATGAAAAAAGCTGTTCACACAGAAAGTTTTGATTTTACTCAAAGCTGGGTTGATGTGACTAATTCAGGAACATTACGCGGCAAATTAGGATTGCTAAGATAATCCCTGCCAAATCCGCCAAAAGCCCTGCCAGCAGCGCATATCTTATTTTAGAAATCCCAACGGCGCCGAAATAAACAGCGAGTACATAGAGTGTAGTTTCGCTGCTGCCAACCATTACCGCTGCAAGAGTTGTAGTGTAGAATGCGCTTTCAGGGTTGCCGGCAATGTCTGAAAAGACTCCGATTGTCGCCGAGCCGGAGAGTGAACGCGTCAACATTAAAGGAATTATATCCGTCGGAATATTGAAAAACGTCAAAACAGGGGCAAGCGCTGTGCCAATCCATTCAAAGACGCCGGATGCTCTTAGCATTGAAATTCCAACGATTATCGCAACCAAATAGGGTATTATGTTAATCGCAACTTTGAACCCGTCTTTTGCACCCTCTGTGAAAACTTCGTACAACGGAACTTTTTTTACTAACCCGTAGGTTAAAATTAAGATTAAGATTGCGGGAAGTGCCCAAAGTGAAATAACATCCATAACCTGTTGAAACATTAGCGTACCTCACTTTGCGGTTTCCAGAAACGTTGGAAAACCTTTGCCGTAATTATCGCAAACGTAAACGCCAGTGTTGTGACAAAAAGTGTCGGCGCAATAATTTGTGTCGGATTAGGATATCCTACGCCTACCAAAATTCCGATTACTGTTGCCGGAATTATCTGAAATCCAGCGGTGTTCATAGCCAAAAACAGGCACATTGCGTTTGATGCAGAGGTTTTATCAATATTATGTTTTTGAAGTTCTTCCATTGCCTTTATTCCGATAGGAGTCGCAGCGTTTGTAAGCCCAAATGCGTTTGCAGAAAAACTCATTGCAATGTCGCCTATCGCTGGTGAATCCTCCGGGATTTCGTTGAAGAGTCTTTTTGTGATTGGTTTTATCAATTTCGCAATAACTTCAATAAGCCCGCTTTTTTGCGCAATATTCATCATTCCGAGCCAAAATGCCATAATGCCGATAAGTGATAACGCGATTTTAACCGAAAGACTTGCTCCTGTAAGTATCGCGCTTACAACATCGGGAAGTTTCCCGTTTATTGCTCCCGCTATAATTGATATGACTATTAAAAAATAAAAAATATAGTTCATGTTACCTATTTAAACATTAAAACTGTTTGTGGTCAAATTGTAATGTTTATGATATATATAAATGGAAAAGAGTTTAGTTTATGAAAAAAGTCGTAGTAGGTATCTGTACATATAATCGGAATGATTTGTTAAATCTCTGTTTAGACAGGATTTATTCAGTTCAACTGCCTAAGGATGTACATTTAGACGTTATTGTCGTTGATAATTCTGCCGAAGCTGCGGCTAAAGATTTGGTTGAACAAAAAGCGCGTGTCCTTGCAAACGGGGGGGGGGAAGATCCATTAAAACTTCATTACTTTTCGTTTCACGGTAAAGGTATTGCGTCTGTCAGAAATGAAGTTTTACGGAGAGCTAAAGTCTTGCAGCCGGATTATATTGCTTTCATTGATGATGATGAATTTCCGTCTGAAAACTGGCTTGTAAAACTTTATTCCAGAATAGAAAACTCTGATGCTGATGTCGTGACAGGTCCGGTTGTTTACAACTTTATTGATGTTAACCTCAACCCTTTAAATGTGCCTGATTGGATAAAAAATAATTCTTATTTTAAAGGTAAATATAAAAGACCTGACGGGCATATTTGTATGACAGCTTCTACTAATAATGTTCTTTTTAAAACTGCGCTTTTGGATAAAATGGAATACTGGTTTGACGAAAGATACCAGATGATGACCGGTGAGGATATTGATTTCTTTGAGAGAATCCACAGGCTTGGTTATAAGATTTTGTGGGTTAAAGACGCAATCGTTAATGAAGTTGTCAGCCCAAATCGTTGTAATTTTAAATATATTTGGAAAAGAAATTTCAATAACGGATATTTAAGGATTTTTAATAAAAAGAAAAATGACCGTTTACAGGTTAAGCATTATTTTGGAACTATCTTAAATGCTTTAATTTTTTTGTTGCTTTTTGCGTTTAGCATATTTGGCGGATTAACGACTTTTAGTAATTGTTATGGTAAATTAGCGTTTTCTATGGGTGCATTCGTTTCTTTATTCAAAAGCAAAGCATTTGTTTTCTATAAAGATTAATTATGACTTGACAAACAAGTAAAAAATTGCGATAATTATTGCATTATCGTTATTGAACGATGTATGAAAAGGAGAAATTTTTTATGAAGAGAAAAAGTTGTTTATTGGCATCTGTTGGTGCATTATGTTTAGCAGCTTCTTTGTCTTTAACTTGTCAAGCCGGAACACAGGTTCAGTCTTATGCTCACCCGTCATTATTCGGCTCACAAGCTCAAGTTATGACTAAAGATCATTCAGCTTATGTTGTTGCAGGAAAAGTTAAAAAATGTCCTTGCCTTGCCCCTGTAGCAGGTAAAGAAAATGTTTTTGTTAAATCATGGGCAGCGAATATGCTTTCAGTTATGCAGCGTGGCGCTAACGGTGAATTCAACCCTAAAATGCCTATCTTGCGTTCTGAATTAGCTATCGTAATGGCTGAAGGTTTAGGACTTCCTACCGGTGCTGTTAAATATTCTTATAAAGATATCAATGCAGGCTATTGGGCAAGCGATTGGATTAACAGAGCTTTAGCAGCGGATGTTATGATTGGTTACCCTGACAAAACTTTCAGACCTGACCAACCTGTAACTAAAGCAGAAGTTTTTGCTACTATCGCTAAAGTTATTGATGTTCCGTTTGATCAAAATGGTTTGTTCGCTAAATATAACGGCGAAGTTATTCAACAAATCCCTACTTGGGCTGTTCCGGCTACAAAAGAAGTTGTTGAATCCAGCTTGTTGAAAAATATTCCTAATACTAAAAAGTTAGTAAATGACGAATATCTTTCAAAAGAACAAGTTGCATATCTTGTAGGTACATTGAGATATACATACTTGATGAATGCAGCTAACGGTAAAGTTGGTACTTTCACTTACAAACCAACGGCAATCAGTATTAAATTATCTGAAAGAATCAGTGCTAGAACTTCAAATGTTGGTGATACTTTCACAGCTAAAACAACAAAAGATGTTACTATCCAAGGCGTTTGTTTCCCGGCAGGTTCAACTGTTAAAGGTATTGTAGATGCTGTCAACAGACCTGGTTATAAAAATACACCGTATATTAAAGTTAGATTTGTAGAAATTTCTAACGAAAACACTGTTATGGATCTTGAAAGAGATTTAGCAGCAGTTCAAGTTGACTGTGCTAAAAACCCTAACATTGCATCAAGATTGTTTGCTGCTCCATTCTCAGCAGCTGGCAGAGTTGCAGGTGTTGCAGGCAGAACAGCAGGTACAGGCGTAAATGTTATTGCTGATGGCGTTGAAAACTTAGGTGACAACTTCTCAGATGCATTTGCGGATACATTATCACTTCACCCGCTTAAAGGTTTGAAATCTGTTGGAAGTGGATTTATCACTGTAGGTAAAGGTATTTACGACCTTGGTAAATTGGTTGTAAGCGGCACATTTGGTGTTCTTTACGAAATCGGTGACGAAATCAGATATGTTATTCTTCCATCAACAACAAACGATTCAGCATTGAATCCGGATGAAGAGTTAACAATAATCTACTAAGTGTAGTAAAAACGCCCTCCACGCGGAGGGCGTTTTTTTATATTAGAAACTTTCATCTTTAACGGCTTTACTGAAATCATCAAGAGCCCCTGCGTTATCGCCAAGTGCTTGTTTTATGTTTCCGCGCAGGTAGTAAATATCTAAATCTTTAGGGTTCAGCGAGATTGCTGTGCTGTAGTCAATCAGCGCGCCCTGGTAATCTTTGATAATTTCTTTGCATTTTGCTCTGTTAATATAGGCAGAACTCAAATCCGGATTTAGCGCGAGGGTTCTGTCATAATCTTTAATCGCCTCTTGATAATCCTTTTTCTGGGTATAACAGAAAGCTCTTTTGTTATAAGCCTTGTAGTATTCAGGGTTGTTTTGAATTATTTTTGTATAATCTTCAATTGCGTAGTCAATTTCGCCTAATTTCAATTCTGCGTTGCCTTTGAAGTATAAAGCGTCTTCACTTTTTGGATCAATATCAAGCGCATGATTAAATTCCGCAATCGCTTCTGGTATTTTTTTCATCTTTAAGAGTACTTCGCCCTTTAACTGGTATACATCAGGAGAAGTGTCTTTCAATTTTTCAATTGCTTTGTCTAAAACTTTAATACCAAGCTCTTTGCATTCAAGGTATTCAATATAAATATTCGCAAGAGTATAGTAATTATCAATTTCGTCAGGTTTTAACTTCAAAATTTTAGAATAATCTTTGGCTGCAGCTGCATAGTGTTCGGTTTCTTGCAGCGCTTTGGCTCTCTTTTTGTAGAGTTCGGCGTCGTTAGGACGTTTTTCTATCATTTTGTTGTAGTCCTGAATTGCCTCTTCGTAATAGCCTTGTTTGTAATAAAGCTCACCGCGAAGACTATAGATTTCAGCAATATTTTTGTTATCCCTGCTGCTATATTTAATTGCAATATTAAAGTCTGCCATAGAGCCCGGAAGGTCGTTGATATCGGCTTTTATATAAGCTCTTGTCATATAGATATCAGGGTTTGTTGGCTTAATTTTGACCGCTTTTTCAATTAAAGTCATTGCGGCATTAGTGCCTTTTAGATATTGGTGAAGAACTTTGGCACTATCCAAATGCGCAGCAATATTGTTTTTATCAATCTGCAAAATCATTTCATAGTCTTGGATAGCGAGATTGTAATTCTTTTTCGCGACATACGCTTTTGCTCTTTTGCTGTAAGTTTCAATATCTTTAGGGTTAAATTCTAACGCTTTGGTGTAATCCTTAATCGCTCCGTTGAAGTCATCTGTTTTAAAGCGGGTTTCGCCGCGCAGGATAAGAATTGAAAGATCTTCGCTATCTAGTGCAACGGCTTGAGAAAGATCTGTGATTGCAGCCTCAAACATACCGAGTTCGATATTTGCTTTCGCGCGTGCAACAAGAGCCGGAACATATTCAGAATTGCTATCTATAGCGGTATCATAGCTTTCGATAGCCTCTTTGAATTTGCCATATTTACATTTAATATTACCAAGTTCGGTGTGGCTTCTTTCATCCTTTGGATTAATCTGAATTGCCGCGTTTAAATCCTTTATCGCATCTTGTAAAAGATTTTGGTCAATTTTTAACAGAGCTCGTTTATAGTATGCATATCCGTTTCTTTTATTTAATTTTAACGCGTTTGTATATAGTTCGGTTAAGTTGTTTATATTTGGTTTCTTTTCTGTTGCTTCGATAGCTTCAGCAAGAGCGCAGTAAAAATAATCTGATTGCCTGCCTTTTTTTAATTCAGGCGTAATCAGTTTAATTATTTTTTTGTAATCTTTCTTATATTTTAGCTCTTCTATTAGCTCCTTTGTTACGGGAACTTCTTGTTTATTCCAAAAAAACATCTAAAACCTATAAATTATGTACTCTTTATTAAAAGTATAACCTAATTTTTAAATAAAATCAACTAAATTGCCCTTAAAATTAATCGTCTATATACATGATTTTTTCGTTGACTTATTGCTGTGCTTAAACTAAAATGAAAATTAACGATTTATGAGAGTAGTTTTTACGGGAATATGTTTATTAGCATTATTGGCGTTGCCGGCTGGAGCAATTGAGGAAGTCGGTCAGGTTTTTGGGCTGAATTCTTGTATTGATTTGGCGATTAAGAACAGTCCGGTTATTAAGAAAAACATTTATAACCTTGAAATCGCAAAGGGTAACGTCGGTATTGCAAAAGCGGTTTATTTCCCAACATTGAGCGCACAATCTGCCGTTTTTCAGGAATATAATTCAAACAGTAATTATTTAAGCTCGCAAAATAGTGAACTTCCATCCGCACAGGTCGTTTTGAGCCAGTTGTTGTGGAACTTTGGAAAATCTAATTCACTTATAAAAATGGAAAAGTTTTATCAGCTTGTTGGAGAGTATAATCTGACAAACAGTATTTATAACACGGTTTTTGATGTTAAGAGAAATTATTATGCTGTTTTAAAAGCGCAGGCGCGTGTCGCTATTGAGGAGGATTTCCTTAAAATTTTAGAGCGAAATCTCGCGCGTTCCGCCTCTAAGGCGCATTTGGGCATGATTGAAAAATCTGATAAAATTAACGCTCAAAGCCTTTTGACGAGCCATAAAATCAGGGTTATTGACGCACATAACGAGTACAAAAACGCGCTGATTAATCTTGCAAACAGCCTTTATATAAATACAACTGACATTTCGATAGAAAACAATGAATATTTTAAGCCTTACGTAGTTCCAACGCCGGACAGCCTTAGAGATTTCCCGGAAGACGAGTGTTTAGAAAATAAAGAGATGCTGGAAAGTTTAGAAAAACAGATTAGATTTCTTGTGAACCATTCTAAAAACGGGCTTCCGTTTAATTCCGAAAAAGCCTACGGCTTGGCTATAAAAAACAGTCCGGATATTTGGGCGCTTCAGGCTACAAAAGATGCGATGAATGCCTCCTTATCTTACATTAAACGTCAGTATTATCCTGATTTGACAGGAGATGTAGGCTACGGGTTTAATAATTACAAGCGCTACTCTAATCACGGCTTCTTTATGGCAATGAACCTAAGAAGTACCGTTAATATGAAACAATTAAAACACGAAATTGACGTCGGGAAAGCACAAATTTCACTTGCTGACAACGCGATTGATTTATTCCGCCGAGATCTGTTTTTTGATGTGGAACGCTGCTATATCAACGTCTTGAATGTTGAAAAACAATTGCCGGTAGCGTTAGAAAATGTTCAGCGTTCATTAGAGAACTTCGCGATTGCGGATGAATGCTACGAAAAGGGTATTGAAGACTATAATCTTCTCCAAGATGCCAGAAACGCATATCTTGATGCCCAAAACCTTTATGTAGAAACGCTTTACGATTATAATATTAAACTTATAGATTTAGAAAATGCAATGCACTATCACATAGATGGTATGCAGGAACTTGTCAGAAACATAAAACCATATATCTCAAAAGATAACCTGGAACATTATGAAAAATTGATTGATTATGAGGTAAAAAATGGCGGAACAGGAAAATAAAATTAAAATTTATACAGACGGTGCGTGTAAGGGAAACCCCGGTAACGGCGGCTACGGTTCGATTTTAACCTTTGTGGACTCAAAAGGACAGTACCACGAAAAAGAACTTAGCGCGGGTTATAAACTTACAACAAACAACAGAATGGAGCTTATGGCTGCGATTGTTGCGCTTGAGGCACTCAAACGCCCTTCAGAAGTCATTCTTTATTCCGACAGCAAATACCTGGTCGATGCGATTAACGAAAAATGGCTTGATACTTGGGTGTTCAAAAATTGGAAACAAAATTCGAAAAATCCTGTTAAAAATATAGACCTTTGGAAACGGTTAATTAAGGCAAAACAGCTGCATTTTGTGGAATTTATATGGGTAAAAGGTCACGCAGGACACGAATATAATGAGCGTTGTGATAAGCTCGCGGTTGCCGCAGCTACGGGCGACAATCTTCTTGTAGACGAGAATTTTGTGCCTTAATGTTAAATTTTAACATACAAACACCGCCGACAAGGGTAAATATTAAAATTAATATAATTTGATGTACGGCAGAAATCGCAAGAGCCTGTGATTTTTCTATTCCGAAAAGCCCAAGTGCCAAAATATACGCCGCTTGATACGGTCCGACAAGAACAGAGGTTGACGGAATCATCGTTGAAAAAGAGGTTAGGGTTAAAACAAAAAGCCCTGCTAAAATTCCGAGGTTTAAGCCGAAACTGTTTACGATGAGGCAGGCTACAACCCCCTCAAGCCCCCAGGCAACAAAACTCATTCCCAGAATTAACAACATATAAGCCGGACGATTAAATGCGGAAAACCCTTTTATGAAAATATTCATATAAGTTGTGAGTTTACGGATTAATCGTTGAAGTTTTTCGGATTTAATGTGCGAAATTATTGCCTTACATACCTGACGGCTTTTGTTATATCTGAAAATTAAATAGAAAGTCAAAGTTCCGATTACAAAAATCCCGCCAATTCCAAGTGTAAGATTTAAAATCCACCGCGCGTCGCTGTATAATAAAATCGCGCCGAGCAAAATGCAAAACATAGCTATTCCGTCAAAAAGTCGTTCCAAAATTATTGTGCCGAAAATTTTTAATTTTTTTTCATTTTTTTCTTCGCCCAAATAATACGCCCGGTAAATATCTCCTGCGCGTGCCGGCATAAAAATGTTCAGCATATTGCCAACGGTAAAAATTTCGGCAAGGTTCAGAGAGCTGTACTTTTTGTCGTTCATTAAAAGAAACTTCCACCTTATTCCACGGGCATAAAGGCTTAATAAGAAAATCCCGATTATTGATGCAAGATATCTTAAATCGAAGTTTTTAATAGTTTGGAGTAACGTTGCAAAATCAACTTTATTAAAAACCAAAACCAAAAAGATAATTGTGATAGCCAGCAAAATAATTTGTTTCTTTTTCATAATTAAACATATTATCATAAAATGGTTAAAAAAGTGTTAGGTAAATTTTTATTAAAAGTCGCTTGCCTTTTTATATTTATATAGTAATATGTTAAAGTCGAAGTATAAACATTCAAGTTTGGAATCTTGAAAAGAAATGAGGTAAACGAAATGAAACAAGGTATTCATCCTGATTATAAGAAAATGACTATCAAATGTGTTTGCGGTAACGAAATCGAAACCGGTTCAGTAATGGACAACATCACAGTTGAAATTTGTTCAAACTGTCACCCATTCTACACAGGTCAACAAAAAATTCTTGACTCTGAAGGTAGAGTTGAAAGATTCAACAAACGTTACGGTAAAAAAGCATAGTCGTAAAAGATTACACTATTTTAAGAAGGCACTTCGTAAGAAGTGCCTTCTTAGTCTTGACTAACTATAAAACATGGTTTAAACTATGAAAAGAAAGGATAGAGACTATGAACAAGAAAAATGTATTAACATGTGCAGGGGGGGGGGGGGCGCCTCTTANNGCCTCTTAATCGCATTTACTATGGCAGAAATTCTGTTATCGTTAACAATAATAGGCGTAGTCGCCGCGATAACGCTTCCATCGCTCACAGGCAACATTAACGAGCGAACCTGGAACACGCAGCGAAAAGCGCTTTATGCCCGAATGTCGCAAGCGTTACCATTAATGGACGCATTGAACGGTTATGGCACTTTTAAAGCTGAAAGTTCATCGGGTGCCGGTGATGCTGTGGATACCGCCGCCGAAACTTTTGTCACCGCCGGGCTTTCAAAAGTTCTTAAAATCAACAATATATGTTCAGATAAACTTGAGGATTGCGGTGTGCCGTCAAAAATAAATCCGCTTGGTGGGGGTAGCGCGATTGATACACCAAAAACGTTAGAAGAACTCAATTCCAAAATGGTTGGCAGCGCATGGGCAGGACATAATGGTTATTCCATCTATAAAACAAAAGCCGCCGCTTTTGAAACCGCAAATGGTGAAAGCGTTGTTGTTTATTACAATCCAACCTGCATAGGCTCTTTAAATGAAGTTTCGTTTACCGATGATTCCGTGGCGGGTGGAATATTTGTCCAACAAAGAATATGTGCTAATTTTATTTATGATTTGAATGGATCCAAAGGCCCAAACACTGTCGGTAAAGATATAGGATTTATGACGGTAATGTATCCATTTGACGCGCAATTATTTGCCCCATATCCGGCAACACGTCCTTTGTCAACAAAACATTCAGCCGTGTCAACAGATGTTTCAGCCTCAAAAGCATGTACGAATTTTGATAGTGAATACAGGCTGCCCCGTGCAGATGAACTCGCCTCAATGTTTGTTAATGCAAGGCTATTAGATATAGAGGCACATCCGGCCTCATCGACTTATGGCTATGTCTCATCAGATTTTTGGGTTAAGGCAAACGGTACTAAATCCATAGTGTCTCAAGATTTGACCAGAGGTTTCAGAGATGATTTAAGCGTTAATTGGCAGGGTGACGTATGGTGTATTAAGCGTTAAAATAAGGCGGAGATAAAATCTCCGCCTTAACTCTTCTTAATGTTATTTGTAAATTTTTTATGTTTATATTACTATAAATTCGGATACACTAGCTTGATAGGTATGACCCTAGTTTTTATATAATAAAAATGGAGCGGTGTTTCCCGTAGTACAATACAAAAACATAAGGAGAAAAACGATGCCGGTAGCATCTATGATTGAACTTTTAGAAGCTGGTGTACACTTCGGTCACCAAACACAAAGATGGAACCCTAAAATGAAACCGTATATTTACGGTGCTAGAAATGGTATTTACGTAATTGATTTGCGCAAAACTACTGATTTGCTTGATGCAGCTTATGCAGCAGTAAGAGATTTCGCAGCTCGCGGTAAAAATGTTTTATTTGTTGGTACAAAAAAACAAGCAGCTGACGTTGTTGCTGAAGAAGCTAAAAGAGCTGGCGCTTATTATATTAACAGAAGATGGTTAGGCGGTATGCTTACTAACTTTGAAACTATCCGTTCTCGCGTTAACAAATTAAGAGAATTGGAAGATTTCATTGCCTCTGGTCATATCGAAAAATTACCTAAAAAAGAAGTTGCACAAATCAACAGACAAGTTGCTAAATTGAGCAAAACTTTAGGCGGTATTAAAGAAATGAGAGGACTTCCTGACATTATCTTTATCGTAGACCAACAAAAAGAACTTATCGCTATTAAAGAAGCTAACAAATTGAATATCCCTGTAATCTGCTTGGCTGATACAAACGCTAACCCTGAAGGTATTGATTACATTATCCCTGGTAATGATGATGCAATCCGTTCAGTAAAATTAATCGTTTCAAGATTGGCTGATGCTGTATTAGAAGGTAAACAATTAAGAGAAAACAACGCAAACACTACAGCTAAAATTGAAGAAATTAAAGCTGAAGACGCTGGAGTTGTTGAGTCTTAGTTTAAAATATAGGAGAGAATTTTAATGAATATTACAGCTACAATGGTAAAAGAACTTCGTGATTTGACCGGTGCAGGCATGATGGATGCTAAAAAAGCACTTGTTGAAACCGATGGTGATATGGAAAAAGCAATGGAAGTTTTACGCCAAAAAGGTATGGCTTCTGCTGATAAAAAAATGGGCAGAATCGCTGCTGAAGGTATCGTTGCATCTTACGTTTCAGATTCAGTTGGTTCTATGATTGAATTGAACTGTGAAACTGACTTTGTTGCTAAAAACGAAGACTTCAAAGAATTGGCTAACAACTTAGCAGCTGCAGTTGCAGAAATGAATCCTGCAGATGTTGACTCTTTCTTAAACGCAACTTGCCCTAAATGCGGCAAACAAATCGCTGAAATTATCAAAGAAAAAATTGCGTCTATCGGTGAAAAAATTACTTTCAGAAGATTTGTAAGAGTTGAAGGTTCAACAGCATCATACATCCACAACGGTAAAATCGGTGTTCTTTTAGAAACTGATAAAAAAGATGAAGAATTGATGAAAGATGTTTGCTTACACATTTGTTCATCTGCTCCTCAATTCGTTTCAAGAGAAGATATTCCTCAAGAAGTTATCGACGAAGAAACAAGAATTGAAATGGGTAAAGAAGATCTTCAAAAGAAACCTGAAGCTATCAGAGGAAAAATCGTTGAAGGACGTGTTAATAAACTTATGGCAGAAAGATGTCTTCTTGAACAACCTTTCGTAAAAAATCCTGACGTAACAGTAGGACAATTAATCGAAGGTAAAATGACAATCAAAGGTTTCACAAGATTTGTTCTAGGTGAAGGCTTGGAAAAACGTCAAGAAAACTTTGCTGACGAAGTTATGAACCAAATCAAAGGTTAATTAAATATTCCGAATAAAAAGTAAAGCCCCCTTTTGGGGGCTTTACTTTTACTTAAAAATAGTGCATAATGAATTAAG
>MOYE01000008.1:18882-21975 GCA_001899335.1 Candidatus Gastranaerophilus phascolarcticola | reverse complement strand
GGGGGGGGGCGTGCTCAACAGGCCTTCACAATGGCGGAGATACTTTTATCCCTCACAATTATCGGCGTAGTCGCCGCGATAACGCTGCCATCTCTCACAGGCAACATTAACGAGCGAACCTGGAACACGCAGCGTAAAGCGCTTTATGCGCGTATGAGCCAGGCAATTTCTCTGATGCCGGCATTAAATGGCTATGGAACCTTTTCCGAAGAAACCTCTTCTGGCGCAGAGGATGCTGTGGATACGCTTGCGGAAACCTTTATTACCAGTGGATTGTCAAAAGTTCTCAAAATTAATAATATTTGTGATGCTGCCCGTATCACCGATTGTGGGATTAGCAAAAAGCTGGTAACGATGGCTGGTTCTACAATTTCAGTCCCCGTAAATATGGAGGAACTAAATTCTGCTATGCTTGTTACACCTCATACTAAAAACCACCCATATAACTCAAGTGTTGCTGCTTTTGAAACTGTTAATGGAGAAAATATACTTCTTTATTATAATCCGAGATGTACGGGTGAAAATCCGCAATTAGGTGTTGATTTAAGTGCTGAAGAGTGGTATCAGTTGGACTATGCACAGGAAAAAATGTGCGCTAACTTGATTTACGATTTGAATGGTTTAAAAGGACCTAATACGGTTGGAAAGGATATCGGTGTAATGACAATTTTTTTCCCTAGTGATAGCGTTGTAGTTGCACCACAACTTGTTAGTAGTAGAGAATTATTGTCACACGGCGGGCTACATTATTCGCAGCTGAATAGTTTATGTAGTGATAAATTCGGTGCTGAATACAGAGCCTTGACTAAATGGGAAATTGCTTCAGCTTGGATTAATAGAGATATTTTTGGCTTGACTTCATCTTATGGCTCTTTGATAGCAACTACTTCCGTCTTAATTCCCGGTATGGGAATGCGACCATATAGAATCTCGTGGGAACGAGGTTTTTTATGGGTATCATCAGAGACCGATACGGGAATTGCGTCTGTGTTTTGTGAGGCTAGGTAGTTTTTCCTAGCTATAGCAATAACAAACTTAACCAAATGAATAACATACCGGTGACTATACCTATCATTGACAGGTGCCAGTCACCGTATTCTTTTGCCAATGGCAAAAGTGTATCAAATGAGATATAAATCATAATTCCGGCAACGGCAGCCATTAAAAATCCTACAAACATTTGCGGGAACAGGAATTGCAATAAAAATAACCCGATAAAAGCTCCCAAAGGTTCGGTTAAACCCGAAAGTGATGCGTAAAGCATTGCATAACGTTTTTTGCCGGTAATATGGTAAATTGGCATTGCAACAGCGATACCTTCAGGAATATTGTGAATAGCAATTGCTATCGCAACAGAGACGCCAAGCTGCAGGCTTTGTGTTGCTGATAAAAATGTAGCCATACCTTCCGGAAAGTTGTGTACGCATATCGCAATTGCTGTAAACAATCCGGCTTTTTTTATCTTATGGTGGTGTTGACAAGGATCGTCAGGGTGTAAAACTTCTTCCTGATCAATGTGGTCCGGTAAGAAATAATCTATCAGAACAGCAACGACAATACCAATTATAAAACTGGCATAAACAAGCCAATCTTTAGAGTTTGGGAAGTAAGCGCCTAAGGTTTCGCTCGCCGTCGGAATAATTTCAGTCAGGGAAAGAAAAATCATTACACCGGCAGAAAACCCCAAACCTACTGATAAGGCTTTCAGATTATCAGGCTTAACTACAAATGCGATTGCACCACCGATTGATGTTGCTAAACCTGCTAAAAACGTCAGTAAAAACGCTGTTCCTATATTTTCTATCATATTCTTAACCTCTGTGAAATCATATTAGCACAAACATTAAAATTTAATTAATATTCTCATAAAAAACTTGATTACTTTTTTTGTTGGTGCTATAAAAAACATGTTAAAATTTTTGATAATAAGAAGGAGTAAAAATTATGTCAAAAGTAAAAGTAGCTATTAACGGATTCGGCAGAATCGGTAGAAACACATTGAGAGCAGCAATCAGAGAAGGTATCTTTGAAGAAATCGATTATGTTGCTATCAACGACCCTGGTTTGACACCTGCTAACGCAGCTCACGTTTTTAAATATGACTCAGTTATGGGTAAATTCGACGGTACAGTAGAAGTTGTTGAAGATGGTCTTGTAATCAACGGCCACAAAATCAAATTCTTTGCTGAAAAAGACCCTGCAGCTCTTCCTTGGAGAGAATTGGGCGTAGAAGTTGTTGTTGAATCAACTGGTTTCTACACAGATGCAACTAAAGCAGCTGCTCACATTGAAGCTGGTGCTAAAAAAGTTATCATCTCTGCTCCTGCTAAAAACGAAGACAAAACTATCGTTTTAGGCGTTAACGAAAAAGAATACGATCCAGCTAAACATAACGTAATTTCAATGGCATCTTGCACAACTAACTGCTTAGCTCCTGTTGCTAAAGTTATTTCTGAAAAATTCGGTATTGTTAAAGGTTTGATGACAACAGTTCACTCATACACTGGCGACCAAAGAATCTTAGACGCTGGTCACAAAGATCCACGTCGTGCTAGAGCTGGTGCTTTGAACATCGTTCCTACAACTACAGGTGCTGCTAAAGCTGTTGCTTTGGTTCTTCCTGAATTGAAAGGTAAATTGAACGGTTTCGCTATGAGAGTTCCTACTCCAGACGTATCAGTTGTTGACGTTGTATTCGAAACAGAAAAACCTGTTACAGTTGAAGCTGTAAACGCAGCATTGAAAGAAGCTGCTGACGGACACGTTCTTTGCTACTCTGAAGAACCATTGGTATCTTCTGACTACATCGGTTCATCACAATCTTCAACAGTTGACGCAGCATTGACAATGACAATGGGCGACAATATGGTTAAAGTTGTTTCTTGGTACGACAACGAAATGGGTTACTCAACTCGTTTAGCTGAAACAACAAAAATGGTTGCTTCTAAACTGTAATTTATAGTTTATAGCAAAAAATTTAAGTAAAGCTCCCGAAAGGGGGCTTTACTTTTACTAAAAAATAGTGCATAATGATTTAAGAAAGGATAGAGACAATGAACAAGAAAAACGTATTACCACATGCAGGGGGGGGGG
>MOYE01000008.1:0-18859 GCA_001899335.1 Candidatus Gastranaerophilus phascolarcticola | reverse complement strand
CCGTGAGCCCGCAAGCCAGTGTATGGATGGCACTCAGTGCCTTTACTATGGCAGAAATTCTGCTTTCTTTAACAATTATTGGTGTGGTGGCGGCGATTACTTTGCCGAGCCTCACAGGCAACATTAACGAGCGAACCTGGAACACGCAGCGAAAAGCGCTTTATGCGCGTATGAGCCAGGCAATTTCTCTGATGCCGGCATTAAATGGCTATGGAACACTTGACGATACAACTGATACCGCCGCCGAAACTTTTGTCACCGCAGGGCTTTCAAAAGTTCTTAAAATTAATAATGTTTGTGACAGCCAACACTTAGCCGATTGCGGTATTAGCAGTAATTTTACTGATTTAGACGGCAATAAAGTAGAATCATTCCCGGATAATTTAGTTGGATATAATAGCGCATTAAATGACGCAAACGTTGAAGATGAGACGCATTCTTATCCGGTTTCAACAACTACAACCAAAGCTATCGGGTTTGAGACTGTTAACGGCGAAAGTATATTACTTTATTACAATCCTCATTGTATGCCAAAAGAAATCATGGATCGCGGAGGATATTATTTTGCACAAAATAAAGTATGTGCGAACTTTGTTTATGATTTGAATGGTAGCAAAGGTCCGAATACCATGGGAAAAGATATTGGCTTTATTACGGTTCTGCACCCTTCAGACTCAATAGTTGTTGCTCCTATACCGTTACCTAGAAATTCGGTAAAATCAAAATCCCAAATTAATGCTGGCGATGCATGTAAAGAATTGGGCGATGATAGTCGAGTTCCAAATGTTTATGAGTTGTCGGCGATATTTTTTAATAGACTCTTAATTGGCAGCATGGACGGATTTTATTGGTCTTCAACACTTGAAACATATAATAACCGGGTGTCTGCTTATCTTATTTCGTTAAAAGTCGGGTATGCATCATTGTTACATAATAGAGAATCCATAAATGGTGTTTGGTGTATAAAACGCTAAATTCATAAGGGCAAGTTTTCTCAAGAAAACTTGCCCTCTTTGTTAATATATGCTATAATGTTTATATAATGATATAATTAGGGTGGAGTGTGTTGAAAAAAATTACTAAGAAAAATCCTAAGAATAGTAATCTTGTAACAAATCCTTTTGTTACTAATCCGCTTGCAGAGCCGGATTTACTTCCAAACGCTTTCACTAAAAAAGCCGTCGAGCTTTACGAAAAACAAACTGACATTAAAAAGTTTACGGATTTGGTTCTTCAGGGTGATGTTACTGAAGAGTTTCTAAATAATACACAAGCAGAACTTATGTTGAAAGATGTTTTTAATCCGTTTTCAGATGAAAGTTATAGAAAATTAGCGCAAAATGAAAAACTTTTGAGCGATTTAGCAGCGGATATTGATAACGGTTGAGCTTCCGTGGTGGCATCCGAAATGCCCGTGGTGGTGATGTCCTCTACCCCAAAATCCGCCAAATGGTATTATTGGTGCGCATCCAAAGCCGAAACCTCCGAATGGAGCCATCATAAACGGTGCACTCATCATCGCAAAAGCATTTGCCCTTGTGTCTGTATATGGAACAAGGGAATTAAGCGTGTAGCCCCAATAGTTTCCGTGGCGTGCCATATGATCCGCCGCCCCGATTCTCATGGCAGAACCGCTTAGGTTGAAAAAGAATTTATTAAAGGCATTTGGATCCTTTTCCTTCCTATCTTCTATGAGTTGGACTGTATTTTGTAAGCCTGCGTTTACAAAACTTAGTCCGGCTAATATATCGTGACTGCTCATTACAATTATCCCTTATTAAATTTCCTCTTATTTATATAAAGTATTGTTGGAGTAGATTGTTGACTTTTTTACGAACATTGTAACAGTTTCGTTACAATCGCTAAAGAAATTATTTACCCTTACCGATATAAAACTTATCAGGAAACAAAAAGGGATTTAAAGTTATGTCTTTCGATGTGAGTGCAAAACTTAATGGTATTGATAGAAATGTTCTGAAAGAAGTTTCTCAGGAGATTTTGAAACGTGCAAACGCTAAAAATTCTGATTTTAACGTTCAATCTTCTTTCAAAACAGCAGCTCAAGCAAGACAAGAATTAGGCTTAAACCTTTACAACGGCAGCGTTGATTCTAACACTGCAAGACAAATTGCCCTGAATAATTCCGGTTTACAAATCCAATTAAATCAAAATGTTTTGGATTCAATCAAGTATTTGAATACTCAAGCTGCACAACGCAATTCTAATAATTTAGAAGGCAGATTAACTGCTGACATCAACGAAATCACAACAAAAGTTGTTGCTCCTGAAAATCCTACTTTAACTCAAGGTATATTGAGTTTTGCAACTGATAAAGACAAAAGCGGTTCACAAACTCCGTACAGAGGTGAACTTCTTGCTACTGATAAAAAAGATGAACAAAAAGTTGATAATATTTTCGAAAGACTGTATTAATTTTCCTGAACAATAGTAAATTTTAAAAAGCGCCTCATCGGCGCCTTTTTATTAGTTATATTCATTATTTTGAAAATCTTCGTTGTGTTCTTGGGTGTGACCGAGAAGTTTTTCTAAGGCTTCTTTTTTCTCTTCTTCTTCAGCCTTTTTTTCTTTATCATCAAGGATTGATTTTTTCTTGTTATTAATAACGTTTGCAACATTCATCATTGCAAGCGAATTAAGTGTTGCTCTAAGAGCTGCGCTTCGGTCCATATAAGGGTTTTGATTTTGGTTCTCTTCCTCTTCACTTCTTTTTTGCTGCGCGAAGTATTCTCCGCCCTGACCCATTTTATCGTCCTGGGTTCTGGCAGCTGTCCCCGAAATATCGCCGCTTTTGAAGTTAAAGGATCCACCGATTCCGTAGAATCCTGCTGATCTGTTATCGACCATTTTCTTATCCCCTTGTGTTTGGTTAGTCCTCTACATACATGTCTATTTAATCACACCAAACCAGTTTTATAAATCCTCTAAATATATTATTTTGCTAGTTATTTTTAAAAACTTTACATTATTTAATCAATTTTTTAGTTCTAATCATTGTGTTTTTCTGAAAAATGATGTAGAATTAGACAGACGATAAATCAGGTAAAAGAGGTTTTTTATATGAATTTTAATTTACTAATGCAGATTTTTGTAGCCCTGGGGCTTGGTATTAAGCGTAACTGGCATATTTTTACAGGCATTATTCTTGGTATTGTTTTCGGGATTTTAATGCACACTTTTGAAACCCCGTATAACAACCATATCCTGCAATGCCTTGTGTTTGTTGGACAGGTGTTTATAAGATTAATCCAAATGGTTGTAATTCCGCTGGTTGTTTCAGCTATTATTATCGGGGTTACAAGTATTGGTGATAACAGACAGCTTGGAAAGTTTGGTAAAAAAATGATTATTTACTATGGAATTATTACTTCCATTGCTGTTACAATAGGCGCGGTTCTGGCTTTAATCTTTAAGCCGGGTATCGGTGCGGCAGCTTATATTACCGAAAACGCTGCGTTGAGCGCGCAAGAACTCGTTAGAAATGCTATGGCGCAACAGGGAAATATTTTAAACCTTATACTTGATTTTATCCCGCGTAATCCGTTTGCATCTTTTGCAACCGGAAATATGGTTTCTATTATCGTATTTGTATTACTTTTTGCAATTGCTCTTGCGAAAGTCGGTGATATTAACAGACCTATCGTTTCGTTCTTTGAATCTGTTTTTGCAGCGACAATGAAAGTTACTGATTGGATTATGATTTTGGCGGCTCCGGGTGTGTTCGCACTTACGGCAAGCGTAGTCGCATCATTTGGTTTGGATATTTTTGCAAGCATTTCTAAATACTTATTGGTATTGCTTTTAGGATTTTCAATAATGCTTTTTGTTGTTTACCCGATTTTCTTAAAAGTTTTCTCAAAAGTTTCTGCAGCAATGCTTTACTCTGCTGTTGCGGAGGCTTTAATGGTTGCTTTCGGAACGGCAAGCTCTTCCGCTACTTTGCCGTTGACAATTGCGTGTTGTGAAAAAAGAGGTATCTCTCATAAAATTGCAAGTTTTGTTCTTCCGTTGGGTGCAACATTGAACTTTGACGGAACAGCCTTATTGCAAACTGTTGCGGTAATTTATTTAACACAGGCTTACGGAATTGCGCTTACACCGCTTTTGGTTGTTCAAATTGCTGTTTTAGCGATAATTGCATCAAGTACTTGTGCGGGAATCCCTGGTGCGGGATTGATTACGATAGCATTAATCTTGAACGGTATGGGATTAAGCCCTGAACAATTGGTTGCAGGTTTTGCGTTCCTGTTTACTATTGAACGTGTAACAGATATGATGAGAACGCTTGTGAACGTTGCATCTGATACTGTGGTAGTTGCGACGATTGCGGATAACGAAAACGAAATAAATTATGATTTATTGAACAATCCGCAAGCATACGAAAAAATTTCTTAGAAAAAAGCTCCCGAAAGGGGGCTTTACTTTTCCGCCGGTCGAGGCGGTCTCATAACTAGCCCCGTGCTTCGGTCTTGACTAACGCAAAAAAATAGTATAAACTGATAACAGAAAGGATGGAATTATGAAACGAAGAAACGTATTACCTTGCACAGGGGGGGGGGGGCGCCTCTTAACCGCATTTACTATGGCAGAAATTCTGCTTTCTTTAACAATTATTGGCGTAGTTGCCGCGATAACGCTTCCGTCGCTCACTGGAAACATTAACGAGCGGACCTGGAACACGCAACGGAAAGCGCTTTATGCAAGATTTTCTCAAGCCATTGCCCTTATGCCGGCACTAAACGGCTACGGAACACTCACAGAGGACGAAAGCGGAAGTATAACCGCCGACACTGCTACAGAAACTTTTATTGCAAACGGACTTGCGAAAGTTCTTAAGATTAATAATATCTGTGACAGTGAGCATCTTGCAGATTGCGGAATGCCTGCTAAAATTGGGACTTTCGCCGGTTCAAATGTTACTATGCCTTTAAAAATGTCTGAATTGAATTCAACTCTGGTCAGTACCTCTAATGATGCATCACATTCACAGATTGACACTATGGCAGCGGCTTTTGAAACACAAAATGGTGAAAGTATTACTGCTTATTACAATCCCCGCTGTACTTCTCAAATGAAGAGTGTGAATAATGCTATTTCAATGATGCCTCAAGGAGCAGTCTGTGCGAATCTGATTTATGATTTAAACGGTACAAAAGGACCGAACACAATCGGTAAAGATATTGGATTTATTACAATATTTTATTCTACGGATTCAATGGTAGTTGCGCCTTACCCGCATAGTCAGGACGCGGCATCTTCAGTTGGGAATGCTGATATTAGTCAGGTGTGTAAACAACAGGACTCTGAATACAGGTTGCCTACAAAAGAAGAGTTGGTATCTGTGTGGGTTAATGAAAAATTTCTGGGTAATTTAAATGCTGATAGATATTGGTCGGCTTCTGTCAACCTGAATATGGATCATCCATGGTATATCAGAACGGCAAACGGTGCTGTAAGCTACTTGAATGAACATATGTCGATGGCAGCGCGGTGTATTAAACGATAAAGAAAAGGGCAGTCATTTGACTGCTCTTTGTTTATGCTAAAATTATTTTATGAACGAAATGCCGAAAAAAGTTAAAATAGGTTTTTGGGGATATCCTAACCAAAATCTTGTGCGTGAACTAAAGGACAAGTACGCGGAGATTGAATGGATTGACCTTGATATAGATTTTAACGCTCCGGATAGGCACATTCTGCCCGAATCCTATTGTAAAATCGTTAAAAATATTATCAATAATTCGCTTGCAATGCGCGAACAGTTAGAATTAATTGTTGCACCGATTGGCAAAGACAAGTGCGATAGTGGCTGGTTTGCGGCGCAGCTTTTGAGGGATATGGGCTTTGATGTTATTGAATGCTGCAATTCTAACATTACACATAAACGTCCGTTAAGGATTTCAACGAGCAATTTGCCTTTGTATGATAAGTTTGACATTATTATGAATAATGTTATTGACGAAAAGGAACTTGATGCCGAGCAATGTGCGCCGAAATTCGGTTTTTGGGGTGTGCCGCCAAACGATATGGAAATTTTAAAACTTTTCCCGAACGAGACGCATGTTTATGGCTGGACGCGTTGTGTTGAACGAGGAACGCCTGCGGATATTGAAGAGGAAATGTTTGTGGACCCGGATGTCCCGACGGTTTTTTATGCACAGGCGTTTTGTGCGAAATGCCAGCTCGCAAAGTATCTCGCGGATAAGTATAACGGGCTTTATATTGATATTGACGACTATGCCAACAATTCTATAAAAGCTAAGATTGAAGCGTTTTTGAGGTTAAGATAATGACGTTATATTTGGATGCGGGAACGACTTATTCAAAGATTATTGCGCTTGGCGAAACGTTGGATTTTACGCCGGTGCAGACTGTTGCTGACAGAATATATTACATTTTGCCATCTAAACTTATTAAAACCTTAAATTTATCCTTTGCGAAGTCTTGCGGTCATATGACGGGAACGAACACGCACGAAAACGAAATTATAGCGCTTGCAAACGGCTGCAGGGGCGAAATTGAGCCGAACGCAACGATTTTGGATTTGGGAAGCCGTGATGCTAAATGGATACGTTTTAAGGACGGGAAGTTTAATGATATGGACTGGAACACTTCTTGTGCGAGTTCGACGGGAGCAACGGTTGAAATGCTTTTGAAGTTTTATGATTTGCAGCCGTCTGACCTTGCTTTTAACGTGGAAAAATACACGGTAACTTGCGGAATTTTCGGGTTTGAGAAGATTATGGATGATATTTCAAACGGCGCGGCGCCTGCGGAGGCGGTTGCAAAGTTTATTCACGGAATTGCGTATAACGCGTGGAATTTTGCCAAACGTCCCGAGAAAATTTATTTGTCGGGCGGTTTTTGTGAGAATGAATGCTTGGTTAAGTCGCTTGAAAACTATTGCGAAGTCGTAAAACTAGGGCGTTTCAAACTTTGCGAGGGATTAATAAATGAATAATAAACAAAAAGGCGCGGCGGGTGAAGATTTGGCGTGCAGGTATCTTGAACGTAACGGTTTTGAAATCTTTGAACGTAACAAATCTTATCCGAAAGTTTGCGAAATTGACATAATTGCCAAACGTAAAAACAAACTTCATTTTGTAGAGGTTAAGACCCGCAAAACCGATGCTTTCGGGCTCCCGGGCGATGCTGTTGACAAAAGGAAACTTGCGCACATCCGTCAGGGGGCAACACTTTATCAGCAAGAAAACGGAAGAAATAGTTTTCAAATTGACGTAATTGCTATTACGCTAAAGCCCGAATTAAAAATCGAACATTTCGGAAATATTGGTTAATCCTCGACGTATTCAATAATATCAGAAATTTTACAATTAAAATACTTGCACAAACGGTCCAATGTCCTAAGGCTGACATTCAAATTTTTGCCGTTTCTAATCGTAGACAGCGTAGATTTACCAATACCAGTTTTTTGGAAAATATCCTCGGCTGTGGTTCTGTGTTCCCATATCAAATCATCAAGTTTAAAAATAATCATAATAAAATTATAGTCTATAATCTGACATACTTGACAATTGATAGGATATATGATATTCATAGTATGATAAGTCATAATTAAAATATGAGTTATAATATTTTGGATTAATATTTATTATGAAGGGTTTCTGTTTCTCCCTCGTAGGGGAAGGCTATAGCGGGATAATTGTTCGTTTCCACTCCTTTCTGTAGCCAATCAGCTTAGGTCAAATTCTGACTTAAGCTGATCCTTTTTCACGCTGTCAGTGGTTTTTATTAATAATGTTTTTTCTTTTGAAGTATGACCTTTTACGATTTCGATTGAGGTTTTGGGGATTTTGAACTGTTTGGAGAGAAATTCCACAAGAGCTTTATTTGCCTTGCCGTCGACCGGCTGGGCGGTAATCTTTATTTTGATGCCGTCTTCAGTTTTAATAATTTCGTTTTTTGAGGCGTTGGGAGAAATTTTGAAACTTATAAGTATTCCTGCGTCTGTTTCTTTAAGCATTTTCGATAATCCTTATGAATGATATTTTCTACTAACTCTTGAAAATTTCGTTATAACTAGTATGATGATTATATCATGGAAGATTTATTCAAGGATATAAAAGCAGAATTAATCGAGCAAAAGCGTCCGGAAGAGGAAATCGCTAAAATTGAAGAGGCGTTTTTATTTGCGCAAAAACTTCACGACGGGCAGTTTCGGGTTTCGGAGGAGCCATATATAATTCACCCTGTTGAGGTCGTGAAAATTCTGGTTGGCTTGCACATGGACCAAAACACGCTTATTGCGGGATTTTTGCATGATATTCTTGAGGATACGGAAACCACGCCGGAAACTATAAAAGAAAAGTTTGGCGAGGATGTTTTGAACCTCGTTCAGGGGGTTACGAAACTCGGTAAATTGCAGTTTAAGTCAAGCGAGGAGCGTCAGGCAGAGAATTTCCGCCGTTTGTTCATTGCGATGGCTAACGATATGCGGATTATTTTCCTGAAACTTGCAGACAGATTGCACAATATGCGGACGTTGAATTTCATGTCGGCGGCGAAACAGCAAAAAATCGCACGTGAAACCCTTGATATTTTTGCGCCGCTTGCAAACCGTTTGGGGATTGGTAAAATTAAGGCTGAATTGGAAGATTTGTCATTGCGTTATCTTGAGCCGGATAAGTATTATGAGATTTCGCAATTGGTTTCGCAAACCAAACGTGACCGCGAGGCTACAGTAAAACTTCTTATTGATGATATTTCAGATGATGTTAAAAAGGCCGGGATAAAGGCGAAGATTACCGGACGGGCAAAACATTATTACAGTATTTACAGTAAAATGAAACGTTTAAATATCGCGTTTCACGAGCTTTACGATATTACGGCGGTTCGCGTAATCGTTAACACAGAAAGCGAATGTTATGCGGTTTTAGGGTTAATTCACTCAAGATTTAAACCTATTCCGGGAAGATTTAAGGATTATATTGCAATGCCGAAAGGCAATATGTATCAATCTTTGCACACTTCAGTTATCGGTCCGCGTCAGAAACCGTTAGAGGTTCAAATTCGTACATACAAAATGCACGAGGTCGCAGAATTTGGGGTCGCAGCACACTGGAGATATAAGGAAAAGGGTTCGCAAAAAGCTGATAATCAGGATGATAAACAGTTTTCATGGCTTAGAAAACTTGTTGAATACGACAAGGAAGTTACAAACGCTGAAGATTATGTTAAAACCGTTAAAATGGATATTTTTTCCGATCAGGTATTTGCCTGCACGCCAAACGGTGATGTATTGGATTTCCCTGCGAACGCTACGCCTGTTGACTTCGCGTATCGTATTCACTCTGATGTCGGAAACCGTACGGTAGGCGCACTTATTAACGGTCGTATTGCGCAGCTCGATACTAAACTTAAAAACGGTGATATCGTAGAAATTTTGACTTCTAAAACCCCGTCACCGCGTCTTGACTGGCTGAACTTTGTTGTTACTAAGCAGGCAGCTTCTAAGATTAAACAGTGGTTTAAAAAGAATAACCGTGAGGAACACGTTGAAGTCGGTCGTTCAAACTTAGAACACGAACTTACAAAAGCTGTTTTTGATGAATATTTAAAACAGGGTGAGTTTGCTCGTATCGCAAAAATAATGAATTATCAGTCAGAAGATGATTTGTTTGCTGCTCTTGGTTATGGCGAAACCACGATTAATAAAGTTATTAACAAAATCAAAAAGCCAGAGAAAAAAGTTGATGATACAAGTAAATTTCACTATGTTTCAAGAAAGAAATCCGAAAAGGATATTGTCGGGCTTGAGGGCTTGATGTATTCGATTGCAAAATGCTGCTCCCCAATTCCGGGAGAGCCTATTGTGGGTGTAGTAACCCGTTCTAAAGGGGTTTCCGTTCACCGTGTTGATTGCAAAACCCTTGAAACAATTGAACCGGAACGCTTGTTGGATATTCATTGGTCAGGTGAAAACCCTAATCGTGTTTACAACACCACTATTCGTATTGAAACAGCCGAAAAAATCGGACTTTTAAAAGATATTATTGCGGCGGTTTCGGATAATAATGCGAATATTATATACGCAAACGTCACATCAAAACCGGGCAAAGTGGGTATTATTGAACTTGGTTTGGAATTGGATAATTTGGATACATATAAACGCGTTATAACGGCGTTGCAATCAATACCGGATGTATTCAGCGTAAAACGTATCCAGTCATCGCACCAATCACAGCCGGGTCAGAAGAAGAACCCGCCAAAACCGCGGCGCGGGTCAACGCGCTCTTCTAATTAGAACCGAGCTTGCGGTATAGCTTGACAATTTTAAAAATATGCTGCATAATGATAATGTATTTAAGAAAGGCTGGCAGGCTGTGCCTGTCCTACATCTATAAACGGGCAGGAAGTCCCGAGAAAGGATTGAAAATTTTATGCAAAGAAACCTAGTAAGCTATTATGGGGGGGGGGAGTCCTCTTAACCGCCGTTCCTGCATTTGCAGCCATGCATTCACCATGGCAGAGATACTGCTGTCATTAACGATTATCGGCGTTGTTGCAGCGATTACATTACCAAGTTTAACCGGTAATATTAATGAACGCACCTGGAACACACAAAGAAAAGCACTTTATGCCCGTATGTCGCAAGCAATAGCCCTTATGCCGGCTTTAAACGGTTATGGAACACTTGTTGAGGGCAATGATTCCACTTCTGCCCAAGACACTGCGACTGAAACATTTTTAACAGATGGTCTTGCTAAAGTTTTAAAAATTAATAATATTTGTGACAATACTCATCTTGAAGACTGTGGTGTCGTCACATCGTTTACTAATATGGCAGGCTCACAAACTTCAATGCCAACAACATTATATCAGCTTAGCAGCTGGTTTAGAAGCGTTGCTTATTCAGGAAGTTCATATTCAACTATGGACACAAAAGCAGCCGCATTTGAAACCCAAAACGGAGAAAGTATTGTTGCGTTTTATAATCAGTCTTGTCGCACCGAATACTTAAATCAAGAAAGTCTTACACAATACGGAAACGTCTTTGGTTTCCCGCAATCAAACATGTGTGTGAATTTCATTTATGACCTTAACGGTAACAAAGGTCCAAATACTGTTGGTAAAGATATAGGTATTATGACAGTATTCAACGCTACAGACTCGTCTGTTGTATCACCAATGCCGTCATCAGCAAATAATGCAGGCACTGCAACCTGGTACAACGCAGCGAAGATGTGCACAAGCGCTGACAGTGAAACGCGCATACCAAACATCGATGAACTCTCTGCAATGCTCATCAACAAAGATATTGTCAACTTAACCGCGTCCGCTNNGTACGCACTACGTCCGTTGCGTTCGACGCTAGGCGCCTTAGGAGATTATCGATTTAGTTATTTCGCCGATTTCGAAAACCGGAGCCGGCGAAGCTAAATCAAATCAACCACGGCTGTTAACAATATTTAAAGTTCTTTGAAAAACCTATACTAATTCTATAAAATTCTCTCCCAAATCTCTCATTTCTTACCCCTAAATTATACCACGAAAATGCAGAAATGGCAAGGGTTTGGGACGGTTTATCTTAACATTACTTCATGTGCCAAAGGCACATGAAGTCTTTTTTTAGAAAACGTGATAATCGGGTGAGAGTCCGACCTTTATTAAGAGGTCGGAGAGTGCCTTTTTTATCTCGTCGACAGCGGTAGGGCGGGCGTGCACCGCACGCCCGCCCTACAAAAGCCCGCCGGAAGGACAATCAGCTCCGCCGGCAATGGGGTCGATATCGCGAATCGCTAGTTGATTTGACAATGGGCTTTTGCAATACCGATTTTCGTCTGTCACCACGCGTCCGCTAACTTTTGGTCTGGCTCGGTCTACAGTTCAGACAGAGCATGGAATGTCAATACGAACAACGGCAATCGGAACTCAAATGACAAGTCTAATACGAACTACGTCCGTTGCGTTCGACGCTAGGCGCCTTAGGAGATAAATACGTTTTCAAGTCCCGGAGGCGGGGAGCTTCGCTCCCCGCCTCCGGCGTGCATATCTCGAATTGTAAACAATTTGATTTGTTCTCTTACCCCTGATAACATTATCTTATGAAGAGTAAGATTTTATATTTCGGGCAGGATTTTAATAAACAGGCACGGCTGGAAACTATTTTTCAAACCGCGGAAGTCCTGACATATTCTGACCCTTCTTACGTTATCGACCTGCTTAACGTTGAACCGCCGGATATCATTATCGCCGACGCGGATTTCGCCGATACAAAAAAATTTGTTAAAAACATAAAATCTCTCTTTGAAAACACTTTTGTTGTTGCTTTCCTGACCGATAAAACCGACAAGGAACTTTTGAAATACTCAAACGGTATTATTACTATGGATTTTTCTGATGATGTAATCGCCTCAACAATAGAAATCTCTTTGCGCAACAAGAAATCACAGGAAACTCTTTACCATACCAACAAAAATCTAGCGTCAAGCCTCTACCGCGAAAAAGTTCTTTATGATACAAGTTCAAAATTCGCAGGGACATTAGACAACGAAAAACTTATTGATATTATGATTGAGGGTATGGATAAAGCGTTAAGTTTTTCGCTTACCTGCACGCTTTCGTTTTGCAACCCGCAGGAACCTGTATTAATTCTTAATTCCCTCTATGAAATCTCTGATGAACTCTTGAGCGCAATAAAACTTCGGACAGTACTTAACTACAAAACACTTTTTGACGGTAAAAACCTCCCGTATCAAATTGACGCCGACACCCTAAGGGTTATAAAAAAAGTTAAAAATCCGTCAAGCAGGTTTAATTTTATGCTTTTCCAATACGATAACATGCTTGCCTCCATAAGTCAGGGTGACGAATTTTACGGCTGCGTGGAAATTTTTAAAGAAGTTCAGTTCAGCACTGACGACTCAACCTGTTTTCAAACCCTTGCCCGTCAGGTCGCAATCCCGCTCAAAAGCGCGGCGCTTTATCAGGAAATTAAAGAAACTAACGTTAAACTCGAACGGCTTGAAAAAATTAAATCAGATTTTATTTCTATCGTCTCACACGAATTGAGAACCCCGCTTACTTCTATAAAAAACTCTGTTGACATCGTTCTAAGCGGAAAAGCCGGTGTGTTAGCTCCGAATGTTGATAAATTCCTTTCCATGTCAAAACGTAATATTTCGCGGCTTTCTGAAATTATTAACGACCTGCTGGATATTTCCAAAATTGAGGCAGGAAAAATGGACTTCAACTTTGAGGCTTTGGATGTAAATTCTGTAATCGAAAACGTTCGCGCATCACTCACAGGGCTTGCGAAAGAAAAAGATTTGTCGCTTGTATGTGATTGTGCACCGGAATTGCCAAAAATTAACGGGGATTCAAAACGTCTTGAGCAGGTTTTGACAAACCTTGTTTCTAACGCGATTAAATTTACCGAAAACGGCAAAGCTATTACGATTTGTTCAAGAGTTTGCAATGCCGCTGATATTAATAAAAATAATCGGTTTGGCGAAGAGCTTGAAAAACTTTCGGGCGACTATGTGCTTGTCTCTGTCAAGGACGAGGGGATTGGTATTGCGGAAAACGATATTTTACGTGCATTCGATAAATTTGCTCAAATTGAAAATTCGCTTTCACGTAAAGTTGGCGGAACCGGTTTGGGGCTTCCGATTGCAAAACAACTTCTTGAAAAGCACAATGGTATGATTTGGTGCGAAAGTGAACTCGGCAAGGGCTCTGAATTTATATTTGCTTTACCTTTGACATAATTTTAAAGGTATGCTATTCTTAGGATATTATAGGAGGAATTTATGGCAAGATTAATAAGACCAACTTGGGCAATCAGATGCGTTCAATCAGGATGCAAAACTTTATTTGAAGTTGCGCAATTAGAAAACGGAAAACAACAGGAAGTTGTTTGCCCTAACTGCGGCGAACATTATGTTTACCCAATCTATGATAATAATGAAGAAAATGACAGAAAATAACCTACATTCGGGACGATAAAGGGTTAATCGGGTCAGTGCAGTGGATGAGAAAAAGCGATATAATCAGTTTAGTGCATATTTGAAACAAAAATTCGGCGTCAAGGTTTATAAAATAACTCTTGATGCCGGTTTTTCATGCCCTAACCGCGATGGAACGATTTCCTCCGGTGGCTGCATATTTTGTGACGAGGGCGGAAGTTTCTCGCAAGCTCACTCAAACCTGCTTTCTATTGAAGAACAGGTTGAAACCGGTATAAAAAATCTCTCCGAACGCTTTAAGGCACAAAAATTTATGTCTTATTTTCAAGCGTACACCAATACTTACAAACCGGTTGGAGAGTTAGAAAAAATTTATAATTCAGCGCTTAATAATGATAAAATCGTAGGGCTTTCAATCGGAACCCGTCCGGATTGTGTTGATGATGAAAAATTAGACCTAATCGCAGGGTATAAAGACGATTATTACACCTGGGTTGAATATGGGTTGCAATCCATACACGACAAAACTTTACGCCGGATTAACCGCGGGCATGATTTCGATTGTTTTCTTAAAGCGTATGAAAAAACAAAAGAACGCGGAATTAATGTTTGCGTTCACGTAATTTTTGGTTTGTGGGAAACCCGCGAGGAAATTCTTCAAACTGCCCAAAAACTTGCTGAATTAAAGGTTGACGGGGTTAAAATTCACATGCTCTGTGCGCTTGAGAATACAAAATTAGCAAAAATTTATGAAGAAAAAGCTATTGATTTTATGAGCGAGAGGGAGTATATTGAAACTGTGTGTGATTTCTTGGAATATTTACCGCCGGAAACCACAATACACAGGCTTGCCGGAAACGGTTTGAAGAAGAATTTAATCGCTCCGCGCTGGCTTGGCAAAAAACTCGACTGCCTTAACCAGATTGATCGCGAACTATTGGCGCGCAATACTTTTCAAGGCTTTAGATATAAGGAGATTGGCAAATGTGTGATGTTATAACTATCGGAAGTGCAACAATGGACGTTTTTGTTCAGTGTGAGGACGCAAATATTGTTTCTGTTCAGAGTAAAGATAAAAAATCAGAGTTTATGAGTTACCCGTACGGGGCGAAAGTTGAGATTTCCGATTTCGATTCGCAGGTTGGCGGCGGCGGGGTTAACACTGCCATGAACTTTGCTAATCTCGGGTTCAATACGTCTGCTATTTTCAAAATAGGAGATGATATTTACTCAAAGGGTATTTTACACTATTTCAAAGACAAAAATGTTGATTTATCAAATATTATTCAGGATAAAAAAGTTAGTACCGGTTTTTCTATAATCCTTGTAAGTTTTCAGGGCGATAGAACCGTTCTTGCACACCGCGGTGCTAATGCTATGATTAAAAAACACGATATTAACTTTGACGCGATTAAACACGCCAAACTTCTTTACATCGCACCGATTAACGGAGAAAGCAATAAAGTCCTTGATGATATTGTAAAATTTGCGGCAGAGCATCATGTATATGTTTGCTTTAATGCCGGTTCAACCAGTATTAAGAAAGGTTTCAAGTATCTTGAAAAGATTTTGAACTTTGCACATATCGTCGTTATGAACAAAGAAGAAGCCTCTCTTGCAACACAAATTCAGGTACGCCCTGATACAAAAGAGGTTAAATATTCGCACGAAAAAATTCACCCTGACGTTAAGGCAATGCTCAAAAAATTAAAAGTCCGCGACTATCAGGTTATAGTTATCACAGACGGAAATAAAGGCGCTTATGCATATAACGGCGAAGATTTTTATCTTTGCCCGCCGTTTGAAGGTCCAGTGGTTTCAACGCTCGGTGCCGGCGACGCTTTTGCTTCAACATTATGCGCAAGTTTAAAGCGTACACATCACGATTTAGGAAAATCGCTTATGTACGCCTCTGTAAACTCTGCGGGAGTTGTTTCTGAATTTGGAGCTACGCAAGGGCTGCTTACGTTTGAGCAAATTGAAGAAAAATTAAAACAAACTCCGGACTATACGTTTGAAATAGTTTAGTTCATAGGTATAGTTATAATATATTTGTCGCCTTTGCGTTCTTTGGTAATTTTATTGAAATTAACATTACCCGGGAAAGCATAGCTTTGGCTTACCGCTAAAACTTTAGAACTGTTCTTTTTGTTCTTTTCGTTTGTTGCGTGAACTGTCAAAGTATTATCATCAGTAGAAATACTTACATTTTCTTCATCATTGTTGAATGGTCTAAGATTAACCGTGATGACGTAAGCGTCTGCTGTTTCGTCAAGCTGGATGTAGCTTTCGAGATTTCTTTCCGTTCTGAAATCTCTTTGCATCATTTTGTGCATAGCACGATCTTCTTTCATCATCATTCTTTCCATTTTTCTCATTTGATGAACCGGGTCAAGAAGATTTTTGTAGTGCCAGTCGGTCACAACATAGAATGCAAGAAATGCACCCAAAAGTACTGCCAATGCTGTTAAAAGGTGAGAAAGCCACGGATGTTTGTGATGAAAGCATTCATAATGATCGTGGTGTTTCAAATCGTGTTCTTCATAATATTCATTGTTTTCGTTCATACGAAACTCCTTTCCTTATAGCACATATAGTAAGATAAAGAAAGGAGTTAAGTCTATTGTATATTTGAGCTATTTTATCTATCCGCCAAGTGTTGAGAAACCTTTTTCAACAGCTTTGCTAATCATACTTTTAACCGTATCGTATTCTGTTGTTAATGCTGAAAGTTCTGCATCAACCTGTTGTAAATCAATGTTTAGTTCTTCTTCTTTTGCGCTTAATTTTAATTGCTGCGTTTTATATTCAGCTTCCGCTCTGGTAATCGCATCTTCGTCCGCTACTTCCGCAATAAAGTTATTGCTTGTGTATGGTCCTTGATAGTAGTTACCGTCATCCGCCAATGTCGTAGTAAATAATGTACCGTTCTTCAACATGTTTTTCAAACTGTCCGGTTCGCTGACAAGACTGTTTTCAGTCCAACCGTTCATACATAGTTGGTTAAACATTTGTGAATAGTAATCAAGTAATAATTGAGTGTTATCATCTATATCTAACGCTTCAGGGTTTTTAACAAAGTAATAGTATTCAGGATCTTGCGTGATATAGTAAGAATTTTCTACTTTTTTGTCGCCGCTTGATTCAACCTTGTAACCGGAATCAAAACCTTCAACGGCTTTTTCAAAGTAAGTCAAAATACCTTTTGTAAGGTTAGATAATGAAACCTGATAATTATTGCCATTCTTGATTAAACCGGTATGTTTGCTTGCAGGATCGCCCGTGCTGTAAGCAGCAGCGGTATTAATCGTATTGCTGGAGGTATGGTTTAAACTATCCCAAGTAAGCCCGTTCAAAGTACAGATTTGGCTCATTGCAAAATCAAGGTACTGTTGGTCAACAGAATCCGGATTGATTGCAAAGAACTCTTGCATAATTCCGTACATGTTATTGATGAATTTGGACAACGCATCGCCTAATTGTCCTGAGTCATCTGAAGATAACGTAATTTCTTTTTCTAACAAATCTGCAAAGTTGAAGTTTGTATCTGAAATAGTTAATTTATTATCTTTCTTTTGTGAGCAATATTCACCAAATGAAATATCATCTCCATTTTTAGCGGCACCTGATTTATCGGTGTAATCATAAGCACCATTAAGGTTTTTAAAGTTGAGTAAATCTCCAAGTTTTACGATTTGGTCATAGCGAGTCGGAGCTGTACCTGTTTCATCAACGCCATATTCTTGTCTTAGAGAATTGACATAATCTGAATTAGGGTCGGTGATAGTATTAATATAGTTTTTCATTGTTTGGAGGTTCATAGAATTGGTTGTGAATTTTTCCTGAACCGTTCCGCCAAGACCGTTATTCGGGTTGTAATATTTACTGTTAGCGTTCAATGCAGTAAGCATATTATCAAGGTTTGCTTTACTTAAAATACCACCTTTATTCAAACCATTCAGGAATTTTATAAAGTTAGTTTGAGTTCTGCTAGCACCACCTGTATTCATATCTGCAAATGAAAGATAAACAGTGTTACCGTTAGCATCTGTTTTTTCACCAACGACAATATCTTTGATAGCATTTGCATATTGATTATCTAAAACAATTTGGTTTTTATTATTAGTCAAAAGTTGTGGAGAAAAATTATTTAAATCTGACGGGGTCATTAACAAGTCGTAACTTACATCGTAAATAGAACCGTCCGTGATGTATTCGGAATCCCAAACCAATTTGGTTGCATCTAAGCTCTTTTGATAGTCTTCACTAATAGATGTAAGCTGATTAGTAATGGAAAGTTTCTCCTGTGCAATCTGCATAGAGCGAAGCTCGCAAGAGTTTTTTCTTGCGGTAATCCCTAAAAATCTGGCTTGTGAAGCTGCTAAGCCCATAGTTCAGTGCCTTTCCTTATCTTAGTAACAACTTTATTAATTCTAGTTACTTAGAATATCGGCATGACAAAAAAAAACTTTAACAACTTTTGAAATTCAGGGGGTATAAAAATGGTGTAAAACTATTGTGCTGCAATAGTTTCAGGTAATTGTAAACAATATTTAACAAAATAATAAAAAGACTGTTGACTTTAAATTTTGTCCATGCAATAATAAGGGAGTTGGCAGCAATGAGGTCAACGAGCCGAAGATTAAGATTTATTTTAAGAGACAAAAATAAACCATTACCCTAAAGAAAACGAGTATCACAAACTGGTGCAAGTTTTGCGGGAAATCGGAAGCGCTAGTACATTGACAAGAGAATAGCTGAAGACGAATAAACTTGTTAATTCGAAACGAAATGATTCAGACAGACGAAAAAAATGAAGTCGAGCAGATTAGTTGCTAGCCGCGACTAATTGAAGGACATAAACTTTCTGACAATGGAGAGTTTGATCCTGGCTCAGGACGAACGCTGGCGGC
>MOYE01000007.1 GCA_001899335.1 Candidatus Gastranaerophilus phascolarcticola | reverse complement strand
GTCAGTCCTAAAAACCGAGCTTGAGATGCCGCCATACCCATAACGTATGTCCCTTTCCTTGAGTTGTTTCCTTATTATTTATGTCGGCATATTTTTTATTTTTCTTTAATTTTTTTATTAATTCTCGTTACATTTCGTTACATGAAAAAAGACCCAACCGATTGGTTGGGTCTTTTCTGATTTCTATTCATTATTTAATTAATGATAAGTTATCGTTTTCGATATCAAATGGTCTTGCTACTGAATCAATTTGTTGTTCAAGTTCTTGTACAGATTGCATTTCCATTTGTTGTTGTTTTTGGAGTTTCGCTTGTGCTATTGAGTCTTCAATCAAGATATTCATATAAAGAATATTGTTTGCTGTTGCTTCGTCAATATTTACAAACTCAGCTCCTGCGCGGTTCTTAGTGGCTGATACAACTTTAATATCTGTATTAATTTGTACATCGCCGTATGTGATTTGAACCGGAACGATATCACCGACTTTTAATGTATCGTTGTGAGTTACAGCTACACCGCCTCTTGAGATGTCAACAACTGATTCAACTTGATCATTTGGTGCCAAACTCAAAGGAATGTTGTTACTGCTAACATTGAAACGCATTGTTTGACGTTTATCCATTGCTTCAATGTTGTGTTCCATTGTTCTTTGTTTGTAAAGGTACTGGTAACCAAGCGGGCTTGGGTCATCCGGATTTGGATCAATAGGTCTGTTTGGATCATCCGGATCGTCTGGATCTACCGGTGGATTTGGTCTATCAGGATCATCTGGGTCTACTGGTCCTGGTGGATCTGGTTCATCCGGTCCCGGAGGATCTGGTTGGTCTGGACCAGGTGGGTCTGGTTGATCCGGACCTGGGTCTTTATCTTCAATCTCTAACGGTGTTGCATCAACTACGCCGTCATCAGGGTCAACATTTGTTGAACCGTCAGTAAAGTCACCGTCACCTTCCGGATAATAGTAGTTTCTTTCATCCTTGTCGTGACCGATATCTGTTACATCATCAGGTCTTACTGCCTTATGAGTTAATGTAAGGTCTTCACCTTCAAATGGTTTTGTTGCATCGTTTTCGATTTTAGAGAAACCGTCTTTATTGATTTTTGATTGTACACCGTTTGCGTAAACTCTATCAGCAACGACATTCAATGTACCGCCTTTTTGTAAACGACCTTCGTTAATTACAACTCTTGAATCTGCCCAGTGGTTTACACCGTCAATCATAGTGTTATCTAATCTTGTTCTTGTGTTGATATCAAGAGCTTTTATTGTTGCATTTTCAGGTGTAATGTCCGCGTTTGGTCCGTAGTAATCTACAGGAGTTTCTGGAACAGAACCCAATTTATGAATTTGAAGTGCTGCACCGCGGGTTACTACATTGATGTCTTTAGCTGCTGTAATTTCATCAATGATAGTGTTACCTGAGAATTCAATGTTTGCTGAACCTTCTCTGGAGATTATGGTTCCTGCATTTGTATCGTATGCATCATCTAAGCCTTTCAAATACATATCTTTGATAGATAAGAAATCTACTTCTTTATCTGTATTTGTTTGGTTAAATGTTACGGATTTATCTGAAGTACCGATAGTGTTGCTTGCGATTAAGGAAATTGCTTCACCTTGAACGTTCGCTACAGTATCGTCTTGTGCTACGTTGAAAATTGATGCACTTGTATCAGTTGTTTCACCTGCAAGTAAGAGCACATCACCTCTTGCGTGAACCTGATTGATATTCAAATCAGCTTCTTTGCTTGCAATATTGATAACCAAGTTATCCTTATTGCCACCAGCTTTTACAGTATTAGCTGTTACCGCACCGTCGATTTCTACGTTAATAGATTTAGATAAATCTCTTGAAGTAGGAAGAACTCCTGATTCAACGTATTCACCGATTGTACCGTTGATTGCTTTAGCTGTCAAATCGCCGCCAGCTTTAACAATTGTGTTTGTTGTTCCTGCATTAAGAATGCTGCCTTCGTTTACGTATAAGTCAATATTTCTTCCTGCAGTAAGGTTATTTGAACTGTCAGTGGTTGTTGTACCGATGACAATATTGTTATTTTTAGCATTGACGATAATATCGTTTTCAGCTGTCACGTGTCCTTTTGCTTGGAAGTCTTCAGTACCGTGGCTTACAACTGTTACATTGCCTTTGTCAGCTGTAACATTTGCATTATCGCTGATTACAATACCTTTGCCAATATTTTCGATGCTTACATCACCTGATGTTACTTGACCGTCAATCAATACATCACCTTGAGAGTTATTGATATAAAGCATTCCTTCATTATCAATAGTTGATGTATCTGCGATTGTCAAGCCGGAACCATCGTTTCTTACTTCGCCGTCTGCGCCACCTTTAATATCACCTGAAACAAGGGTTGCTCCGGTTCCGTGGTTTCTGATTACAAAGTTACCTGTATTATTAAGTGTTCCGCTAAACGTCAAGTCTGTTCCGTTTTTGCTATTGATAATGTTTGTTTTAAGTTCATTATCTATTGTTCCGCTAACGGTTAAAGCACCTGTACCGTTGTTTGTTGCAATTAAATTGCCTTCGTTATCTATTGTACCGCTAAGTGTCAAGTCAGTACCTTCATTTGTAATAGTAGTGTTACCACCATTTACAATGTCTGCGCCAACTGCCAATTCGCCGGTTCCGTTATTGGTAATTTGTAATGAATTTGCGTTAGTGATTGAACCGTTTACAATAGCATTGCCGGAATTGTTTACAATGTTTGTCCAATCTTTATTATCAATTGAGCCTGACATCAATAAGTCACCAGCATTGTTTGTAACTTTCAATCCGCCTTGGTTAGTAATATTGCTTGCTTCTGTGAAGATTAAGCCGTCAGCACCATTATTAGTAACCATCATATTACCTGAATTATTGATAATACCGTCCATTGTTAAGCCTGAACCGTTATTTTCAAATTCAGAGTTTGCACCGTTAGTAATTTCACCACCAACAAGCATTGCGCCAGTGCCGTTATTTCGTACAAGCATTTCTCCAGCATTGTTGATTACACCGCTAAGTGTTAAATCTTTTGCTGTTGCTGCGTTAATTACATTGATAATTGCACCGTTTTCAACTGTACCGTTCATTAACAATGAACCTGTACCGTTATTTTTAACTAATAAGTTACCTTTATTATCAATTGCGCCACCAACTGTTAAGTCAGTACCAGCATTTGTAATTTCAGTTTGTCCGCCGTTGGTAATGTCAGCACCAACACTTAATGCACCTTTACCATTATTAATTACGTGTAAAGAGTCTGCATTGTTTATTGTGCCGTTTACGGTTGCATTGTTACCACTGTTCAAGATTTGAGTTTGAACTCCAGTGTTAGTCAACGCTCCGTTCATCAATAAATCACCGGCTTTGTTGTTCACAACTAACAAGCCGTCAGCTGTGATTTCGCTGGTTTCGGTAGTTGTTAATCCACCTAATCCGTTATTTTCGATTTCTAAGTTGTTAGCGTTATTGATAATACCTGCAATATTCAATGCATTACCGTCGTTCGTAATTTCAGTATCAGCACCAGCAAGGATTTCACCATTTAGGTTCAAATCACCTGTTCCGTGATTTCTGATTACCAAATTACCTGCATTATCAAGTTTTCCGCCAAGAGTTAGATCTTTGCCTGTTTCATTATTGATGATATTTGCAATACCTTCGTTATCAACAATGGCATCCATTGTTAATGAACCTGTACCGCGGTTTGTTACGATTAAGTTATGTTCGTTATCAATAGAGCCGCCAACTGTTAAATCAGTACCTCTATTGTCAATTTGTAAATCATTACCGTTTGTAATAGCTGAATTTACTGTTAATGAGCCGCTGCCTGTATTTGTTATATACAAGTCTTGAGCGTTATTAATAGTGCCTCCAACTAAAGCATCTACGCCGGTATTGATAATTTCTGTTCTAATACCATTGTTAGTAATTGTTCCAGCTAAATCCATTGAGCCTTTGTTATTAACAATGTTTAGTTTACCACCGTTAGTAATTATGCTATCTTCAGATGTAGTCAAACCTACTGTTCCGTTGTTAGTTACTACCAAATCTTTTGCATTATCTATTGTACCGGTTATGCTTAACCCTTTGCCGGCATT
>MOYE01000006.1:180-2452 GCA_001899335.1 Candidatus Gastranaerophilus phascolarcticola | reverse complement strand
AATATCGATACTTTTTTAAGCTCATTCATATATTTACCCTTCCTTTCTAGTCTCATTATGTAACATGTTTTTGATTATGTCAACCGTTGTACACACGCACGGATTGCATTTAGGAAAACCGCCTTGACCGGCGGTCAAGCGTTACACATTCAACTTATATCCGCCGCCGTAGATTGTTTCTATGTACTTTTTGCCGCCGGAAATTTTATCAAGTTTTGAACGCAGGTGGCGGATGTGAACACGAATTGTTTCCACATCATCATCAGGTGCGTAACCCCAAATTTCTTTCAACAACTGTGCAGACGAAACCATTGCGCCGTGATTTTGGAACAAAAGATTAAAAATATCAAATTCAATAGGTGTTAATTTTGCTATTTTACCATTAATTTCAACGCTGTAAGTTTCAGGCAGGAGAGTAATTTCGCCAACAGAAAGCAAATCTCTCGTTGCTGCAGATTTCGGGATTTGAGCTGTACGTTTCAAGAGTGCACGTACGCGCACCAAAAGTTCATCCATTTCAAAAGGTTTCACGAGATAATCGTCAACGCCTATATCAAAACCTTTAACTTTGTCGTTAATCTGTGATAGCGCCGTAAGCATCAAAATCGGGACTTCAGCGGTTTGTGGATTCTTACGAATTCTTTGCGCAACGGTGAACCCGTCAACTTCCGGCATCATAACATCAAGCACGACAAGGCATGGAAGTTCCTGTTTTACGAGAGCAAACCCCTTAATCCCGTCAAACGCCTGTATTACCTTATATCCCGCAAGTTCCAGGTTGACTTTGATTAACTCATTAATAGCTAAATCATCATCTATCACCAAAATCTTATTATTCATATCCGAATTTTAACCCTAACACGGCTATTTTTAAAGACTAAATTTTACAATTCTTAATAAAGAGCACCAGGAAAAAGCCCGTCACTTCGGCGTTTAGGAGGTTCTTAAAAAATTTTTACAAAAAAATACTTTTTAACGTGTAAAAATTACATTTTTTAGATTTTTATAGTAATATATTAGAGCGTGAAAAATTTCGCGCACTGTGTAGTATAAAACATTTTTATAGGAGGCTCATGAATTGGACGTAAGACAACCATTGCAAGCGTTTGAACAAGACGGCGTAGAAGAAGTTAATCTAGGACAACACGTACTAGCAGAATTTTTTGAATGTGATCCTAATATTTTAAATAGCATTGACAAAGTAGAAAAATATATGGTAGATGCAGCATTAGAATGCGGAGCAACCATTGTACAAAAATGTTTCCATATGTTTAACCCGTACGGAGTATCCGGCGTAGTTATCATTTCGGAAAGCCATTTAGCAATACACACTTGGCCGGAGCTGGGATACGCTGCCGTTGATTTGTTCACTTGCGGTGACAAATGCGATCCAAAAATTTCTTATGAGTTCTTGAAAAAGAAATTCCATTGCCAAAACGCAACTTTCACTGAATTAAAAAGAGGTATTTTGAACAAAAATACTATGAAAGTTTCAGAACAACCGTTCGTAATCTCTGAACAGTTATGCGGTTAGGCAAAAAATATCTTTTATATAAAAAAGACGGGCAATGCCCGTCTTTTTTAGCGTTTAACGTTTTACGCACCAAGCGGTTACTAATTTATTAGTATTCCAGTCATCGCGCATACCACTTAGTATATATTGACCTACAACCCAACCACTGCTCCAATAGTCAGAAGAAATACATTGTTCTTCTTCATAATCTTCAGCATTAATTAACTTTTGATTAACAAACATAGATGCAAGTTCATCCGCTCTTGGTAGCCTATATTCGCTGTCGTAGTTTGTGCAGGCTTTAGAGGCGGAAAGTCCAGAGGACGGTTTTGCCGCATACGTTCCAGATAAAGGTCTTGGTGCCGGATAAGGTGCGTAAAGTTGAACATCAAATGGATACATTGCCGTCATAAAACCAATATCCTTACCAACAGTATTCGGACCTTTGTTTCCGTTCAAGTCGTAGATGAAGTTTGCACAAATTCGCTGCTGGATATACATTCCACCGCCGGTTGAGTCAGCGGTGAATGTAACTTCGTTCAACGAACCTATGCAAGTCGGATTGTAATAAACAATAATGCTTTCGCCATTTTGTGTTTCAAACGCAGCAGCTTTGGTCTTGTAGATTGAATAAGAATTATGTGTGGTACCGGCTCTGCCAACCATACTTGCGTTGAGTTCTTCTAAGGTCTTAGGCGTGTCAATTTGGCTTCCAGCCAGAGTTGTAATTTTAGAGGTAATTCCGCAATCACTCAAATG
>MOYE01000006.1:0-125 GCA_001899335.1 Candidatus Gastranaerophilus phascolarcticola | reverse complement strand
AAAGTTTCTGCCGCGGTATCAACCGCGTCACCAGCTCCGGAAGAAGTTTCCTCCGTAAAGGTTCCATAACCATTCAAAGCATCCATAAGCGGCATTGCCTGGCTAAATCTCGCATAAAGTGCTTT
>MOYE01000005.1 GCA_001899335.1 Candidatus Gastranaerophilus phascolarcticola | reverse complement strand
GAACAAGAAAAATGTATTAACATGCACAGGGGGGGGGGGCGCCTCTTAACCGCATTTACTATGGCAGAAATTCTGTTATCGTTAACAATTATTGGTGTAGTTGCAGCCATTACTTTGCCAAGTTTAACTGGAAACATTAACGAGCGAACTTGGAACACGCAGCGAAAAGCGCTTTACTCTAGATTTTCACAAGCCATTTCGCTTATGCCGTCATTGAACGGCTATGGTGTCGATAATTTGGATACCGCAGCAGAAACTTTTGTTACCGCCGGACTTTCAAAGGTTCTCAAAATTAACAATATTTGCGATGATGAGCATTTGTCGGACTGTGGATTTAGTGATAATCTCACTAATTTAGCGACGAGCAAAGTTAATTTACCTAAAAAATTGTCGGATTTGAATTCTGGTATTATTGCTGATACGCCTATATCTATATATGATACTTCTGCCGCTGCATTTGAAACGGCAAACGGAGAATCTGTTCTTGCATTTTATAATCCTGCCTGTACTGTGGATACTTATGGTTCTTTGGCTGGAGACACCTATGATGAATGGCGCATTCAACCAAATGTTTGTGTGAATTTTATATATGACCTTAACGGTTCCAAGGAACCAAATACTGTCGGCAAGGATATTGGTGCAATAGCAGCTCTTTATCCGGTTGATTCCATTGTTGTTGCTCCAATGCCCAATCATAAAGCTGAAGGTGTTATGAAACATAATCTTGCGGCTAAAGTTTGTACGTCGTTAAATGGCGATTACAGGCTTCCAAATATAGAAGAGCTTGCAGGGATATATTATAATAGTTTGTTGTTTAATTTAGGGGCGCACGGAGGCGGAGCAGGCTGGTACTGGTCTTCTAATCAGGTGTCGTCGGGTTATGCCTTGGCAATGGCGGATGTAACCGGGCGTAAAGGTCGTTGGTCTCGTGAAACTGAAAATAATGTATGGTGTGTTAAAAGATGACCTAAGCGGGTGAAAAGCCCGCTTTTGTGTTATAATTCACCTATGTTAAAAAGTGCCTATATTCATATCCCGTTTTGTAAAAGTAAATGTCACTATTGCTCGTTTGTTTCGTTTCCAATATTAGAACGCAAGGGGGCTTATCTTAGCGCGTTAAAAAAGCAAATTTTGGCGGAGTACAAAGGCGAATCCTTACAAACACTGTACTTTGGCGGCGGAACACCGTCATTGCTTACAATAAAAGAAATTGAACAGTTTTTGGGGTTATTAAATCTTGAGGACGATGCAGAAATAACGCTTGAGTTGAACCCTGAATCTGTTAATGCGGAATTTTTTCAGAGGCTTGCGCAAACACGTGTAAATCGTTTGAGTATTGGCTCGCAGAGCTTTGATGATGAAATTTTAAGACGTATCGGACGCAGGCACAAGACTTCTGATGTCTTGCGTGTGGTGGAGGAGGCGCGTGCTGCCGGGTTTGAAAATTTAAGTTTGGATTTTATTTACGGGCTTCCGGGGCAGAGTTTAGAAAGTTTTATTTCGGACTTGGAGCAGGCGGCAAATTTTGGCGTTGAACATATTTCTCTTTATGGTTTAAAAATCGACGAGGGATGTTTTTTTGCACTGCATCCGCCTGAAAATATTGCAGATGAAGACTTACAGGCTCAAATGTATTTGGCGGCTATAGAAACCTTGCAAAAATACGGGTTTGAACATTACGAAATAAGTAATTTCGCACGTGATGGAAAGTTTTCACGTCATAACACTTCTTATTGGAAAAATCAGGAGTATTACGGGTTTGGGCTGGCAGCGCACGGATATGTAAACGGGGTTAGGTATTCCAATCCGGCGAATTTGGATGAATATTTAGAGAAGCCATTGCGTAAAGAGTTTTCTCAAGCATTGAGCCTACAGGAAAAACTTGAAGAAGAAATATTTCTCGGGCTGCGCCTCACAAAAGGTATAAATGTTGAAAATATTAATAACAAATTCGGTATTGATTTTGAAACCAAGTATGAAAAAGTTCTAAGTAAATATATGTTAACAGGACACTTAATAAATAAAAACGGGTTCTATCGACTTTCTGACGCTGGTATTTTGGTTAGTAACGTTATCCTGTCTGACTTTATTGAATAATTTGCTTTACAAAAATGATTGAATATTCTATACTAAACTTATGTTATTCGGTTTAAATAAAATGAAGAAAGCCTTTACGTTGGTAGAAGTGGTTATCGCCCTTACTGTCGTCGGTATTGTAACAGTTTTAACCCTGCCGACATTGCAGGTAAGCGTTCAGGATATGATTTTTAGAGTTAGAAAAAAAGTATTGCTTGCTCGTGTATCGCAAGCTATCCCGCTTTTAGATACTCTTAAAGATTTCCATTCAGCAGAAGATTTTCTTGATAAATATCGGGATTTGGTAAAAGTTCATATGATATGTGACGGTGAGAAGTTCTTTGGCTGCGGTTTGCCGCAGGTTATTACCGCGACAAACGGCAATATGTTTAGAATGCCTAAATCCTGGAGCCAACTGAATCCTAAACTCGTTGATATGTTTTATGAGGATGCCGAAACGGGTAAAATTTACTCATATCACCAGGAAGATTTCGACAGTGTTGCATTTTTTACAGATAACGGGGAAAGTATAAACCTGTTCTTTAACCCGGTTTGTACGGTTTTTGACCAGAGAGAAAACCCTAGTTACTTCTCCGCATCATCTGTATGTATAAATATGATTTATGACTTAAACGGTGCAAACCCGCCTAATACGGTTGGTAAAGATATCGGATTTATTACTATCTTCAAACCTGTTGATAGTACTATTGTAGGTCCTAACCCTTATTATGAAGATATTCCGTCTAAAACCCAGTCCGAGGCATCCGGAAAGGCTTGTTCTCTGCAAAGCGGTAAGTTAAGAGCACCTACGGATTATGAGTTAGCAGCGATGTTTGTCAACTCTAAATTGCTGGGGTTACACGAGGGTTTCTACTGGTCATCAAGCCTTTATTCACCCGACTATGCTTGGTACTTATGGGGCACGACAGGTTTAATCCTTAGAGAACCGCTTGATAGATCTACCGAAATGGATTTACGCTGCGTTAATCGTTAATTATTATATAAGAAGAAGAGGTGTTATATGTTAGTTCAATCAATTGATAATTTTGAAAAAATTAACCCTGACGTCCTTGTTGTAAGCCTTTTTGAGGGCGAGGCAACTCATGTGGACTTCGTTAATAAATTCGTTGTAGAAACAAAAGATTTTGAGGGTAAATATAATACAACTTATTTAATCCCGACTTTAGGTCAGTTCCCTGCACCGAAAATTTTGGTTCTCGGCTGTGGTAAAAGAGCTGAATTTAATCAAAATAAAGCAAGAGTTTTAATCGCAAAAGCTATTAAAACTGTTGCACCGTTAAAATTAAGACGCGTTGCATTTGATGTGGATTTCGGGTTCGATTACGGAAAATTCGGTACAATCGGTGCTTATATCGGAAACTACTCTTTTGATAAATACAAAAACAAGAAAACTGAACGTGTGGATGAAGTTTATTTCACCAAGGTTTGTCCGGCTGAAATTGAAAAAGGTGAATTAATCGCACAGGCAATGACTTTTACAAGAGATTTGGCGAACGAACCGGCTGCGTACGCGACACCGCAAAAACTTGCTGACATCGCTTTAGGACTTGAAGGTGTTGAAACAAGAGTTTATGAAGAACCTGAAATACGTGAAATGAAAATGGGTGCTTACCTTGCGGTTGGTCAAGGAAGTGTTAATCCGCCAAAATTTATTCACATGAAATATTCTGTAGAGAACCCTAAAAAACGTATTGCGATTATCGGTAAAGGCATTTGTTTTGACAGTGGCGGTTTGGATATTAAGCCTGCGGCATCAATGCTTACAATGAAAGACGATATGGCTGGCGCAGCGTGCGTTTTGGGTATTATGAGCGTTATAAGCCGCTTACATCCTGAAGTTGAAGTTCACGGTATTATTGCGGCGTGTGAAAATATGCCGAGCGGAAGCGCTTACAAACCGGGTGACATTTTGACCGCTAAAAACGGCAAAACTATTGAAGTTGACAATACTGATGCAGAGGGACGTTTAACGTTAGCTGATGCTCTTTGCTACGCTTCCGAACTTGGTGTGGATGAAGTTATCGACATCGCGACACTTACTGGCGCCTGCTCTGTTGCGTTCGGTGCGGTTTGTGCCGGAATTTTAGGTAACTGTGACGAATTGGTCAGAAACGTTAAAGACGCGGCGTTTGAAATCGGCGAAAAATATTGGGAACTTCCTACATACGAAGAATACGCAAACGGCTTGAAGTCTGAAGTTGCGGATATGAGAAACACTGGCGGACGTTCCGGCGGCGCATCTTCTGCAGGACTTTTCCTGAAAGAATTTGTAAGCAATGTAAAATGGGCGCATATTGATATCGCCGGCGTTGCGTTCCTGGATGCTCCGTTGAACGAGTTTATTAAAGGCTCAACCGGCTCCGGTGTCAGAGCGTTATTAAATTATATTTGTAAATAACCTTTTAACGGTAACGGGATTATATTTTTCATGTATTTGTATTGAAGAATAAAAATCCCGTTGTCGTTTATTTGCGGGTTTTGAATTTTTAATGGATAAACCATAGGCGCGGTTACCTTGGATGGGATTTTTAACTCGTTGATGTGTGCAAATTTTTCGTGAAGTCTCCAAAAGTTTTCTGTACGTTCATCTTTTTCCGCCTCAAAATCAATTTCGGCAAGACGAGTTAGGCTTTTGTCCGAAATGAGTTTTATATCACTGTCGCGGTCAAATCTTAATTCGTTTCTTAAAAATTTTTCGTAGTCAAAATTAAACGGGTCAGTTGAAAAATCTTCGATATCGTTTTCGTGTGGAAAATCTGTCCTGATAATTTTTTCAGTAACCAAAAATCCGCCGTCCGTAACCGGAAAGAATTTTCGCGCTGAATAAATTGTTGCAACGCCCAAAGGCTCTGAAAAGAAGCTATGCGCTGCGTCGTATACAAGATTGGGGTATTTTGCTGCAAGCTCCAGCGCAACAAGATCACAGATTCCGAAATAATTGGGATAAAGAATATAATCCTTAGTGTCAAAATGCTCAATCGGTTTAAACTTATCGTCAATATGGTAAAATTTTAGTTTTACTCCCTCTGCTCTTGCAGCCTTAAAAACAACCGAACAAATCTTATAAGGAACCCAAAGTTCCTTTACACCTGCCTCGCGCAGAAAAATTCTAAGACAATTTCTGGCATTGTTAAACGCATACTTCATACCCGAATTTTACATAAAAAATTTTATTAGACAAATTTTTTCTTTGGTTTATAATTTTGGGTGCGGCAAAATATATAGGTTACCCTTATGGATATTGCAAAACAAAAAGATTCAAATAGCCTGATTTTTAAGATGTCAATTCCAATATTTATTGAACTTTTGCTCCAAATGCTCGTCGGAAACGTTGACCAAATAATGGTTTCGCATTTTTCACAGGACGGCGTCGGCGCAATCGGCAACGCTAACCAAATTTTAAATATTGTTATTATTGTTTTAAGCGTTATGAGTATTGCAACAACCGTTTTGATTTCACGTTATCTGGGAGCAAAAGATGAACGCAGGATTGCAGAAGTGGTCAATACTTCGTTGTTTCTAATGACTGTGATTTGTATTGTTATCACGGCAGCATTGTTTATTTTTTGCAATCCGATTTTGACGTGGATGAAAGTTCCGGAAACTATTTTTGGCGAAACGGCGTCTTATATGCTTGTTGTCGGCACTCTTGTTGTATTGCAAGGCTTGTATATGACATTCGCGGCTGTGCTTAGAAGTTATACACTGATGAAAGAAGTTATGTATGTCGCTGTGATTATGAATATTTTGAATATCATCGGCAACGCAATTTTAATTAACGGGCTTTTAGGGTTTCCGCAGTTTGGAATATTAGGGTCTGCGATTTCTACAAACTTTAGCAGAATATTGGGGTTAGGGATGATGTTTTGGCTTTTTAAGAAAAAGGTTAATTCTGAACTCTCATTTCAATACCTTCAACCATTTCCGTGGCAGACTACAAAGAATATTTTGCATATAAGTGTTCCGTCCGGTGCAGAACAGTTGTCATATCATATTTCACAAATTTTTATTATGAAGTTTACAAACCTTTTCGGCACAATGGTTATTACAACAAAAGTTTTTTGCAGTATGTTTGCCAATGTGGCGTTTATTTATTCAATGGCACTTTCACAGGCAACACAAATTTTTGTAAGCTATCTGATTGGCGGGAATTTTCTTAAAAAAGTTAATGCAAAGGTTTGGATTACTGTTGCGATTTCGATAGGAATTTCGGTCGGGATTTCAACATTGTTGTATTTGAATAGTGATTTTGTGTTTGGAATTTTTACAAAAAATCCTGAAATTTTGAAACTTGGAAAACAGATTTTATTTGTAGAAATTTTCCTTGAGATAGGGCGTGCGATAAATATTGTGATGACGCGGTGTCTGATTGCCGTTGAGGATCCAAAGTTCCCGGCGGTAATATGTGTGATTTCGGCGTGGACAATAGGTGTTGGCGGCGGTTATCTTTTGGGTGTGCATTTCGGGCTTGGACTAGTCGGAATTTGGATAGCAATGACTTGTGATGAAATTTTGCGCGGCATTTTATTTATATTTCGTTTCCGTTATGGTAAATGGTGGAACAGGGTTCACCATAAAAAACAAGAGGAGATGTTTTCTTCTTGCAACTCTTGAAATTCTGTGATAATATGAAATCGCAATGCCGTTGTGGCTCAGGTGGTAGAGCAGCTGATTCGTAATCAGCAGGTCACGGGTTCAAGTCCCGTCAACGGCTTGTTTTTTGGATTGCTTATGGAAGATTTTAAAATTAAATCAATAAATGCGGTTAATATTCAGAGAGTTCTTGGCTCTTCTCAACTTACTGATGCCCAAAAGGCGGAATTTATTCACAACAATGCTGTTGAAATTAAACAGGTTATGCAAACTAAAATTACAAAAGAAGAGTTTGCATATCTTATGAAAAACCGACCGCTTATTCGCTTTAGACCGCTTAAAAACTCCTTTACCAAAAAAGGTGATAAAATTCTTTTAGCCAAATCCTTAGGGATAACCGACGCGGAAGTGGATGATTATATCCAAAATATACGTTTGGAAGACTCCTCTCCTGAAAACATTGAAAAAGTCAGAACCTATGTTTATCGACACGGTAAAAAAGATGATGTTGTACGCTTTTTGGATTATGAGTTGTCAAATGTCAAAACAACACTTTCAAGGCTTTACAAGACACTTGATGATAATTCCGGCGGGCTTGCGGGATATTTTTCAAGACCAATCCACAGAATGGATAACAAAACGTTAGCCAAACTTTATAATACAATCGACAAACGTATTAATCTTGCCTGTGAGGCAGGAGAATTTTCAAAAGAGGATGCCTCTTCTGTTGCACAATGGGCTCTTGTTAGAATTTATCAAATTCAAAATAATTCAAAACTCATTCGCGCTTATAATGCTTATAAGGATTTAACTTAGAAACATTTCTTAATATAGCCGGTTAAAAAGGCAATTTTAATCGTTCAGAAGGGTTTGTAAAAGCAACTGGTGAAGTATGCGTGTAGAAAATATATCTTTAATTCAGAATAGAAATTTCAATCAATCTCCTGCCCCGCAAGTTAAAACTATTGGGGACGGGCAAGTTTCATCTGCGCCGCAAACTTCAATTTACAAACAAAAAGGTGTTACTATTCCGTTTGGGGTTTGGGCTAAGGGTGCTAATGAGGCGGAAGAGGCTTGCATAAAAATGTTTCGAAAGGTTCGTGAACACCGTTGCCGTAAGTATACTGAACCTGAAATTATTGATTTTATGAAAGAATTAAGTTCTGTACCACCGGAGAACAAGGTTGACGGTATTGTTAATGAACTTTTTATGACATATAAAATTTGTCATGAAGAGTTTGGAGCTGAATTGGCGCATCCGGTTCCTGATGCGAAATTCGTAAAAAATTATTTGAAAGTTGCGAAGAATTGCAGTGAAGATGAACGCCTCGGGCTTATAGGTTTTACGCAGCATGAACTATGCAACGGTGCAACAGAACCTTTAGGGGCGTTAGCTAAAGCTACACCGGAACAACAAAAACGTTTTGTCAAAATAATGAATGATATTTCTTTTGATGCTTGTGATTCCGGTAAATCGGAAGTATTGTATGAGGATTTGCGTCATGTAATTTATGCAACGGAGGATTTGCCGAAGTTGGATGCGGAAGGTAAACTTCAGTATCTTTCAGATGTTCAGTTTGACTATAACAGACTGAAAACTTCACCAAACGTTCCTCAAAAAGTTCTTGGTATCGCCAAAGATATTGTTGAAACTATGTTTGATGTTTTACAAATCTGATTTTGCGATATAATACTGGTATGAGAGACCACAAAATAATAGCAATAACAGATATACACGGCGAAATTGATAAATTAAACAGCGTTATTAATAAATTAGAAGTTTGCCCTGACGATACAATTGTGTTTATGGGTGATTATATTGACCGCGGACCTGATTCCAAGGGCGTTATTGATAAAGTTATTGCAATGGGCGATGTTTGTAAGTGCATTTATCTGAAAGGTTCTCACGAATATGCTTATTTACAGGCGCGAAAAGGGGATGAATATTATAATCATCTTTTCTGGACTTATGGCGGCGTGCAGACTGCTGAAAGTTATGGTGGTTTTGATAATATTTATAAGGTTCACGGTGAATTTTTGGATAATTTAAAACCTTATTATATGACAGAGGATTACCTGTTTATTCATGCTGGGATAAGACCCGGAGTGCCATTTACCGAACAGGATGAACGTGATTTTTATTATATTCGCCACCAGTTTATTAATCACAGGCATTCGTTGCCGCAAAAAATTATTTTCGGACATACTGATTTTAAAGAACCACAGGTTCAGGCGGATAAAATCTGCATAGATACGGGATGTGGCAAGTATCCTAATGCGCGTTTGACCGCGTTGATTTTGCCTGACGAAAAGTTTGTTACATCTGATTAAAGCGCAAAGCAAAATTTTTTTTGTTTGGGTTTAAAGTTTATATGTTAAACAAAATTCTACCCAAAACAGCGACCTCTCCGGTAATGTTTCATCGTTATGGCTATTTAAACCGTATTCAATATACGAATGAAATTTCTTTAGGCGATGCGCTTAGCGGTTTTTTGACACCTGATAAGAATTTCGGTAAAGAGTTGTTCGGTATTATTGCTGATAAACAAAAAGTTCAGGGCTTTATGGAAAAATTTTCCCGAAATTTCCCGGCGATTTTGGATTATAAAGTTATCGGGTTAAATGGATTTGGTTCAAGTGCTATGGCTTTTGAAACCTTCAACAACAAAATCATGAAACTTTCGTATAAAAATCATTTCCCTAATAACCGTCCGATTGCTGATTTTGATATTCCGGTAATGCTTCATGGTCATTCAGGAGATTATTTTTATTATGTTGAGAAGAAAGCGGATGTAATGCAGAGTATTCCTGAAAATATGCAGGAACAATATGAAGCATTGAAACGCTCTATACTTTCACAGGGATATGATTTGGTAGATTTTGAACCAAAACAAGCGGGTTTTGTCGCCGGTGAAAACAAATTTTATCTTGTTGATCCGCAGTGTGCAAAACTGAAACCTATGGCACGAATTTTGCAGAACGCAAAGAATTTATTGAATTCTATCTGAAGATTTCTTCAATTTTTCCAATACTTTTTTCGTTCATAGCATTTTTAATTTCTAAAGCATCTTTTTCCAGCCCGGCAAGCTCAATTGCCCTGTCGATAAACGCTTCTTCACTGTATGATTGCGGTTGCGGCAAGTCATTGCGGGTTGCTGCGATTATTGATTTCCTAAGAATTTCTTTGCGCATTGGCACGAGTTCAGGCATAAATTCAGCCTCTTCTTCTGTCGCTATCTTTATCAAAAGCGGTTTAACCATCGTGCTTAGGTTGTTCGGTTCTTCAATCGGAATAGGATCAAGGTCGTCTACTATTCTGAACTGTCCGTTGAAAATAAGGAAATTATTCGGGTTTTCTGTGTCCGGCTCGTAGTAATATCTTCCGGAATGAATTTGATTTAATTCTTTAAAGTTTTTTGCAAGACGGTCAAAACTTTCCTGTGGAAGATTTGCGCAGGTCGGGAGATAATGTCCTGTGTAATAACGAAAACCTCCGGACGCATACGGGATTTCAAAAGGTCTGCCTACACGGGTATAAGTTCCGGGAGCTGTAGCGTTTTTCATAATCGCAATGTTGTCGAAAGTCATTATGTGATGACCATAGTAATCTTCTACACTTGCAAATTTATTTGGGTGAAGAATACCTTTAGAACAGTTTTCTTTAATACATTTAGGTGTCGCGTTTCGAAACCAGTGCGGCACTTTAACTACAAAATCATCGTCAAGACGTGAAACAAAACCCCTCATTCCGCTTTCATTATTGCGTATTCCGGCGTTGATGTCAGGCATGATTTTTTCTAAAGTTTCGCCAATAATAACCCGATTTCTTTCAAAAAAGCCGGGAGTTTCCAAACTTTGAGTTAATAACTCTGTAAAAAAGTTTACGTGTTTTTCATTAATACTACCCTTAAAAGAAACAGTATCTTGTAAAAGTCCGGGGTTAGTTAATCTGTGACGGGGGGGTNNGGGGGGGGGGGGGACTCACCGGGGCTATGCTGAAATTGTTTAAACGGGGCATTATTGGTAAAATCATTCTCATTTCTCCTTTTAGTACTACAACGATAATATTAAGAGTAAAGAATGTCAATAATACACTAATTTTTTGTTACAAAAAATAATGTCCGGGAAGGGGTTTGAACCCTCAAGGATTTCTCCACACGAACCTGAATCGTGCGCGTCTACCAATTCCGCCACCCAGACATAACTCTATTATATAACACTCAAGATTTTATTACAATACCAGCTTGCATAACTGGCGGTACTCGCAGTTTGCACAAGTTTTATCGTTTTCCTCTACCGGATCAAAATTTAGTGCGTGGATATTTTTATATGTGTCTAAGATTTTTTCTTTAATTAGCGCGTTATCTGTCTCTGTGAGTTTTGTGTAAAAATTGTCGGCTGGCTCTTCTACAAATATTAAACCTACATCAGTTACAAGTGCGCCCTCGTTTTGGGTCTCAAACGCAAATTTGTAGAACCGCAATTGATTTAAGTAGTTTTCATAGTCTCCGCCGTCAACGATTTGGGTCTTGCGTTTTGCAGAACCCGTTTTATAATCATAAAGCGCGTAGGTTCCGTCTGCATTTTTTTCGATACGGTCAATAAAACCTTTTATAAAGTAGTTCTCTACCGGTACGAATTTTAGGTAGTGTTCTGTCGCAAAAACTCTGTCTGGCGAAATTTGAACGAAGTGCGGATAAAATTCTGTGAGCTTTTTCTCGCCGCGTTCTTCAAATTGTTTGCGTTTCGCCGCGTCAGAAAACTTTTGCGTTGCAAGATTTTTTCTGAAAATTTCCAAAAATTCCTCTTTTGCAGGATAATCACCGGTTTCTTTTGCCTTTTGCATCGTAATTTCAAGGGTTTTATGAACCGCGTTACCGTAGTTCGCGCTGTCCCATTCGCCGCTGTAGATTGGAATTTGCAGGATGTAAGAATAAAGGAAGTTTCGCGGACAAGCCTGATAGGTGTTTAAGGCACTCGGGCTTAGTACAAAGTCCTTAATCCGTGCTTCAAGTTCATCCCTGAATGCGACTTTGTAGTTAAAACCGTTTTGTGTAAGGCTTTTTAGAATTTCAAAGGTGTAATCTTCGCGTGAAAGTTCGTGCGTAAACTCTTCTATTAGCGCAGAATTTTGGATTACGCGTGAAAGATGTGCGGTTAATTCCTGCGGCTTTCCGTCTATTGTGTTTGAAAACGAAAGTGCCAGAGTGTGTTTTGCCCGTGTAATGCCTACAAAAAGCAGGCGGAGCTGTTCGGATTTTTTGCGTGCTTCCTCGTCAATTTCTTCGTGTTCAATAGGGAGTGAAGTTGAACTTGAAATCCGTTTGCCCTCCCATTTTTTTGCAATTAAGTTTGGCATAAAAACGTATTCAAATTCCCGTCCTTTTGCCCCGTGCAGTGTTACAAGCTGGACGGCGTTTTGTGTGTATTCGTCTTTGTCTATAGTAATCGGAATGCCGCTGTCAAAAGCCATATCAAGATGTGCGATAAATTCACCGAGAGATGCTCCCTCGTGAAGATTCATAAACGCTTCAGCCTCATCAACGACGCGTTTTATTGCAAAAACATTCTCAATACGATTGACCTCATTCTCCATAAAATATTTTAAAATTCCGGTCTGATTAATAATACCTACTATCAGGTTTTTGAGGGTTTCGACAGCCTTGAAATCCTTGAGGGCTTCAAAAGTCGCGAGGAAATTCTCAACTTTTTCTTTGTTTGTCCAATCTCGTTCGCGGTTTAGGCGCAGGTTCGCGATAAAATCCAAATGGTTAAGACGGTTTTGCTCTAAAAGAAAATTATAGTCCGCAAGTTCAAAATCAAACGGTTTTGATATCAAAAGTCCGAAAAGTTTATCAGCATAAAGCTCGTGATTTTCAAGCGCTTTCAGGTAGAAATAAATCAAAAGTGACGGTTTGAGCGCAAAAATACTTTTGCTGGATTTGATTTGGAACGGAATATTTTTTGCGGCAAGAAGTTCTGCAAAATTCATTAATTCCCCGTTTTCTCTCGTTAGAATTGCGATTTGTGATAAATCGTCCGGCATGGTTTTTGCCAGCTTTTCGATTTCTTCAACGATAAAATTGTTTTCCTGTTTTATATCTGCAAATCCGTGAAGTTGAATTTTATTGTTCGCAAGAGATGTATTTTTTGCGGTAAGTTTTTTATTTATCCCGTAGGATGCGAATTTCGGGTTAAACTCAAGCCGCGTTTCATCCTGTGCGATTACGTCATAGCTGAAATCCAAAATATTTTGGCTGGAACGGTTGTTTTCGTTAAGGCATATAACTTTTGTCGCAGGATAAAGAGCGAGAAATTTAGCAAGCGTGTCGGTTTTAGCGCCTTGAAATTCATAAATTATCTGGTCGTCATCGCCAACAACAAAGATATTTTGTGTGCCGGCGCCTTCGGCAAGTTTGAAAACGATTTTGTTCTGCGCGTAGTTTGTGTCCTGGTATTCATCTACAAGAAAATATTGAAACTTTGCGCTGACGCGTTTTAGAAAATCTTCGTTAGTGTCAAAATTTTCCAAAACCATATTAATCATATCGTTGAAATCTATGAAATTGTTTTGTTTTAGTTTAGTATCATATTTTTCAAATATTTCCCACGCCTCGCGTGCTTTGCCGAGTTTCTTCTTATGCATTTCAAAGCTGTTCAGGAAAGTTTTGACAAGTTTTCCTTTTTCTTCGCGTGTTTTGTACTCTTCTTCAAGCTCTTTCATCTTGCCGCCCCATTGCGGGTGGTTCGCAAGCGTGTCGAAATAATCTTCTTTGACAATTTGATTTTTCTTTATTTCGTCAACGGCACTTAAAAGCTCGGGGATAAAATATTTGCTGTCGCCCCATTTGGTTTTATAATGCTGCGGTTTTACCTCATCGATTACCTCGCCCATGAAAGTTCGTTTCGTGATGTCGTCAACAAGCCCGACGCCGTCAAGAAGTTCAAATTCCATAGGGTTTTGGCGTATGATTTCGTTGCAGAACGCGTGGTAAGTGTGGATAGTTACAGAAGAGGCGATTGTACCGATTTCTTTGACAAGCCGTGCTTTCATCTCGTTTGCAGCGGCTTCGGAATAGGTAAGGCACAGGATAGAATCCGGCATAATACCGGTCTCAAGCATATATTTAATCCGTTGGATTATCGTAAAAGTTTTGCCGGTCCCCGGACCTGCCAAAACCATAACCGGTCCGTTTAAAGTTTTAATACATTCCTGCTGACCCGCGTTCGGGCAAATCGTTTTTATTGCCATTTTCACACTCCTGACGTTAATTATATCATAGTAGTGTTAAAACTTCCAGCATTGTATTTGCTATTGTTTTATGCGTTTGGGGAGAAAAGTGCAAACCGTCCAGTGCGGAGACTTTTACAATTTTATCTAAGTCCACAAACCGGCAATTATTTTCAGCGGCAAGGGTTTCATAAATGCCTGGCAAAAATCGGGATTTCTCAATTCCGTCTTTATCAAACATCGTTGAAAAATATCCGTTAAAAATATTTTCATCAAGCCTTGGCGGTGAAACCAGTATGATTTTCGCATCAGGACAGTTTTCATGTACAATATTTATCAAATGCTGCATACCGTTTTTTATCTCTTGAAGTGTTGGCTTGTAAAATATTTGCAAATCGTTGATGCCAATAGCAAGGATTACGTAAGCCAGGTCCTCTGTCAGAAGTGTCGGTAGTATTTTGTATCCCGTTTGTTGAGCCCCTGCAGGGTTATCGCTGAACGCGGTGCGGTTGTTACAGCCGGCTTCAATTATTTTAAAATTTCCGGCGCCAAGGTTTGATAAAATTCCTGTCCAGCGTGTGCTTTTGTCGTAACGACCGCCGTTTTCGGGTATAAATCCAAATGTATTGCTATCGCCAAAACATAAAACTTTTTTCATCAAGCCTCCTTGTTTATAAATTTATCAACCTTTTCAGCCATATATGTTGAGAAAATCGGTAAAATTCCATAGTAAATCGCTGCGAAAATCAGCGCAGGACGTACAATGTTTATTCCCTCAATGTATTTGGCAAGTTTTGGGTCGCCTTTGTTAATTTGAGAGAACCGTTCGATGAATTTCGTACTTTTTTCTTTCGCAAGTCTGTCAATACCATAGCCTCCTGCAAGGGTTATTCCGGTCGCAATTACGTTGTTATAAATCAGAGCTTTTTTACGGTTCTCTTTAATTTTATCGCTCTTGTTTGTCTGCCAGGCAAATGAAGTGGTTAAAAGAATGTCTGTGCCTGCTGAAAGGTGTTTGGCAATGTCCTTGTCTTTTGTTTCATTTTTCCGCAAATATTTTTGGACAGTTTTATTATCAAGTATTTTGGCTATTCCCTTTGCCAGTCCCTCGGTAGGTTTTCCCTTGAACGACAAATTTTTATCCGTTGGCGCAGGCGTTTCTTTTGCGGTAGGAAAAGGACGGATGTTGAAAAGTTTGTCCATAATAATCGGAATTAAGGCAATTGTAAGCATTGATTTCGGAATTGCTGTTACAATACCTGTTCCGAGTTTCATAATTTGGGTTCCGAGCTTGTAGCCACGTGATTTGATGAAATCATCAGAGGCATTTTGTAAATATTTATGCGGGCGTTGGTCGATTTTTTTAACCGCATTTTCTACCGGAAGCGCTAAGGCTTCAACCATGCCGAACTTAATTATTCCTGAACAAACTGAGTTTGTTATAGCGTATTGTTTGTTTTCTTTTTCAACATCGGGGGTGACAGAAATAGCAAGTGGTCTTACCGCAAGCGACATAATAAGTGAAGTTCCGGCTCCAACGGACATTCCGTGTTCGGAGACCTTTTCTAAGCCTTTCAGTAGGTATTTATTGTTTAGAACGCCAGAGAGTTTGTTTACTTGCATACATATAGTAGACAACAATCAAACTAAAATGTAAAGCCGGCGGCGTGAGCGTCTTGCGGTTGTGACGGTATTGCTATATAATAAATTTATGGGAATTGCGGAGTTTGTCAAATCTGAATTAAGCGGCTGGGGAAAAGTGGAAAGAATAGTTTTCCCGCTCGAAATCCTGCTTATTATCTTTATTTCGCTTTATATCGGTGATAGTAAAATTGCGCTCATCTCTGCTGTGTGTGGAATTTCATATACAATCCTTGCGGGTAAAGGAAAAATTTCCTGTTTTCTTTTCGGGCTTGCGGGGACTATGTGTTATGTTTATATAGCTTTTCAAAACCATATTTACGGAAATGTATTGCTTTATGCCTTGTATTATTTCCCGATGCAGGTTTTGGGGATTTTTCGCTGGAAAAAGCATTTGAAAAAAGAGTCAGGTGAAATCGTTAAAACTACGCTTTCTGTGCGTGACCGTTGGGTTTACGGCGGATGTGCCGTTATTTTTTCAGTATTAATGTTTTTTGTCCTGAAACTAACGGGTGATGCTGCGCCGCTAATGGATTCTGTGACAACGGTGTTTTCAATCGGCGGTCTGCTTTTAACTGTTAAACGCTGTATTGAACAGTGGTATTTTTGGCTGGTAGTTAACGCTCTTTCTACTGTGATGTGGATTGAGGCATATCTTAACGGTTCTAATTGCTTGGCAACTGTTTTTATGTGGGGAACTTATCTTATTTTAACGTTTTATTTCTTGTATATTTGGCATAGAGATATTGTTGACGCGCAGAAAAACATAAAGTAAACTGTCGTTATGACAAAAAAGGAAGTAAAACAATTATATTTTTGGTGTAATCTTGCACTTATTGTTGCAGCAATGATTTTAGGTCTTTCGTTTGTTGCGCAGAAAGCCGGCATGGAATTTGTAGGTCCGTTTACGTTTAATACTCTGCGATTTTTTATAGGTAGTTTTTGTTTGATTCCGGTGATGCTATTTATGAACAGGTTAGAACCCAAAACGTATTCAAACAAAGTTCTTGTGAAAGCCGGGATTTCGGCGGGAATTGTGCTTTTCTTTGCGTTTTCTATTAACCAGTACAGTATAATGTATGAAGACGCAGGAAAAGCGGGGTTTCTTACGTCACTGTATATTGTTTTTGTTCCTCTTCTTGCGGTTTTTCTAAGGCAGAAGATTTCCGGTAATGTCGTTATCGGGTTGATTTTCGCTCTTATTGGGGTTTATTTGTTGTGCGCAAAGGGTGGATTTTCTTTTGCTGTTTGGGATATTTTCTTAATTATAAGCGCTTTTTTCTTTGCAGTGCATATTTTGATTGTAAGCCATTTTTCTAAAAAAGTGTCGCCGGTAAAACTTTCCTGTCTGCAATTTATGATTGCGGGAATCCTTTCTTTGCCGTTGATGATTATGGAAAACCCGCAGGTTAGTTCAATAGTTGCCGGGGCAAAACCGATACTTTTTATCGGTGTAATTGTGACGGGCGTTGCGTATACTCTGCAAATCTTCGGTCAAAAGGCGATGAGACCTGTTGTGGCAACATTAATTTTAAGTAGTGAAGCTGTGTTCGCTGTTCTTGGCGGGATGTTTATTTTGGGCGAAACTTTGAGCGGCAGAGAAATCATCGGCTGTGTGGTAATGATTGCGGCGATTATTCTTTCACAAATAAGGCATAAGACCCTTTCCTAATTTGCTTTTTTATAGTATAATTTCAAAAAAGCGGGGATGTATGCGTTTTAAATTATTTTCAATTACGTTTTTAATTGTTTTGTTAGGGTTAACGGCGGGTTTTTGTGTGATGAATCCTAAAATGCACAAGCCTTTCCAGCTTAATATTATTGAATATATCCTGAAAATTAATACAGACGGAAGCGTTACAACCACTAAAAGCGTTACGACTACAGTAATTAAAGAGGAGGAAGGTAAATGAAGAAGTTTTTAGCTTTGCTGATTTCATTCGTGTATCTTTTCTCCGCAAACGCTGCGTTGGCGCTTAGTGAGCTTTATTATTTGAGTAATGTAAATCGTGAAACTCTTGCACCGCAAGTCGAAGCTCTTCTAACAGAAAAAGATTACACTATAAAGAAGAAAAATCCTTTTTGGGCGGTTTCTAATAAAAATCCCGAAAACTATGCGGTTGTAATCCTTGAACCTACCGGGCAAAACCTTTTTTATTATATTGAAACCAATAAAAAGGGCACAAGTTTTAATAAAGCTTTTTTGAAGTCATTGAAAGAGCAGAATATTTTTTATCAGGAGTATTACGGTGATTTGTATATGAACCATTTTGCTCAAATGGCGCAGAAGGCTATGACCGGTACGCAAAAAACGTATTCATTTGATTCGCCGCAGCAACCTCAGCCACAACAGGTCCAAAAGACACAGGTCCCGGACAATGCTCTGAAAGGTTTTGTTGCAAGTGTCGGCGCGGGTTCTGTTTTGGATGTGTATTTGCAAAATGCAATAAATACGGCGACTGCAAATATCGGTGACAGTGTTGTCGGAGTTTTGAAAAGCGATTGGGTTGTTGACGGTTTGCATATTGTCGCCCCGCAGGGAAGTGTTCTTTACGGGAACCTTACAAAAGCTGTTTCTGCACGCTACGGCTCAAGAAATGGTGGTGTCGTTATTGACTTTAACAAAATTGTAACGCCGGACGGTAAAACTTATGATTTGGTAACGCAGCCGATAGATTTTGATGTTACGAACGATGGAAAATTAAAATCTACAGCATCGAAAGTCGCGGTAGCAAGTGCGGTTGGCGCACTTGCTGGCTTAGCTTTTGCGCTTTTGGGCGGCGGTGATAATATTGGCTCCGGCGCGGCTATCGGTGCAGGGGTTGCAAGCGGAATATCCCTAATCTCATCTGTTGCTGAAAAAGGTGTTGATGCGGAAATTCCATCTTATACCGAACTTGAAGTCGTTGTAGAACAGAATATTAACGTTATATTTAATTATTAAAGGAAACTTGTATGAATAAAAGATTGATAATTGTAGGACTTTTGATTTTAGCGTTGTCGGTTGTCGGCAAATTGCTTTTTACAGCGCTCAAACATATTAAGGTAGACGAGTTTCACCCTGCGTCAGTAATTTTTGTTATTGATTCTTCCGCCTCAAATCAGGCAATGCTGCAGACTGAAATCAAATATTTGCGCTCACTTTGTACAATTTTGGACCCGGAAGATGCGATTAAGATTTTGAGGGTTTCGGAAAAATCATATCTTATCTATGAAGGTGCGCCGACTGACGGCTCCGCAATTAACGATACTTTACAGGAGTTTACAAAGTTTGATGCAAAAGATTACGGAACTGCCTATGGCGAGGCGCTTAAAAAAGCGTTCGAGCACGCGCTTACTATGAAAAAAGAGGGTTATATTCCGGCGATTGTTGTTATCGGCGACCTTGAAAATGAGGGCGAAATCTCAAAACAAATCGACTGGGAAACTTTACCGCAAAACGTTGAAAATATTAAACAATATATTCCGGAGCTTTCAATGATGTTTGCTTACGCGCATCCTGAAAAACTGGATTTGGTAAAAACAAAATTAACGCCTGTTCTTGGCGAAAAGAAATTAATTGTTGTGAACGAGCAAACCGCGCAGAAATCACAGCGTAAATTGCTTGATGCAATCGGAAGATAGGAGACATAAATGACTTTTACGATAATTACTAAACACGGTGAAAAAACTTTCGCGGATAAAGAATTGGTGAATATTTCCTCAAAAGAGGGGGTGGATTGCCGCATAAACTTTGGTTTTGATTATATGTTGACGGTTGAGTTCAATAAAAGTACAGGCAAATATTCGCTTTTGAACCCGTTTAATTGTCAAAACTTCTTGTTTAAAGGGCAACCTCTGCCGCAAAGGCTTGAAATTGATAAAATGTGTAAACTTATGGTAAAAGACAGCGATGAATTTATTAGTATTAAAGTTCTTGCCGCAGCCGGAAATACACGTGTTTCGCACGAAGAACTTACGGAACAGGATATTAAAGAGGTTTATGGCGACGATGTGAGCGCGTCTGCACGGCTTAAAATCGAAAAACGCAAAGCCGAACTTGAAGAGGCTCGCGTTTCAATTGTCAAACAGGTTGCATTCCACATAAACGATTTGAAAAGTAAGATTTCGATGAATTCCAAAGCCGGGATTTTACTTCATATCGGGCTTTTTGTCGCATCGCTTGTGCTGGCGTTCGGTGTTGCGAATTACTTAACCGGTCTTCCTCTGAAAGATGCCGGAAGCATTATCCAAATGCCTGTTAATATGAAACTCGTTCTTGTCTATTCGCTGATTATTTACGGCGTTGGGTTAGTGCTAAAACAGGGTGTTTATCTTTTCTTCCAGAATAAATCAGAAGAACTTTCGCTTAGTAATTCTGTGGCTGAAAAATTTATGCTTGTACTTGGTGTGCTTTTCTATGGCGCAATTTATTTGATAAACCTGCTTTATTATATGGCTCCCGGTTCAATGGTATTCTTTGCAATATTTATGTCACTGTTCTTCACAGGAACCTGTGCGGCTCTCGCGTTTGCTTGCGGCTACTTCAAAAGCAGCAAAGTAGAACTTTCCAAAGAGCTTAGCAAATACGAATACCGCGAGGATTTTGAAATCCTCGTGAAAGAATACCAACAATGGATTGAGCGCTTTATAAATAACCTTAGCCCTGCAAAAATCAGAAACGTTAAAGACAAAGTATTTATGCTCCAAATAAAATCTGTCGGCGAAATTTGCCTCGGTATTTTAACCGCACCGTTTTTGGCGTATGGGGTTTCAAATACTCTTGCAATGTGTTTTCCGGAAGCGGCAGGCTGGGTTAGAATTTCCGGTTTGAGATTTTCACCGGTGTTCCTCGTTCTTGCAACATTTATGATAATCTTTGCGTTCTTCGCTTTTGTTAACGCGTTCCTTTGCAATAAGAAAATCCAAGCCTCAAACGTTCTGAAAAACGATGGATTTAGCAGCTATTTTAAACACGGCGTTGAAATCTACGGGCTTGAGGGTATGAGAAAACTTAACCTTGATATGCAGCGCTCTTTTATAATCGGGCTTTGCATTATATTTATCGAATTTTCAATGAACATTTCCTACTTTATGCAGGAAATGGGCGGAGATTTAGGCGGAATGTTCTTAAGCTCCGTTGCCGCAATGGTTCCGACAGCATTGTTAATCGCGGAAACTTATATGCTTAGCCAAACAAAATTCGATATACACGCGTGTGATGAATTGATTGCAAAAATGGATAGAGACTAATTGTGTATAAACTGTTGTTGTCGTTGATAATAGGAATTTTGACGTTTGCCACAGTGTGCATAGGGATTTCGCAGCCCCAAATGCACAAGACGCTTTTTGTCTACAATTCTGACTATAAGATTGTCGAAACCGCCAAGGTTGAAACTGTCAAAAATCTTCCGGCACAAATTAATCCGCCGCCGGTACAAAAAGCTGTTAAAAAAGTTGAGAAAAAAGTTCCGCAAGCCGTGACAAAAACCGCAAAGAAACCTATTCAGACAGAGGAAGTTAAAACGGCCCAGATTCCTGCGCCAAACCCTCTTTTGACTATGCTGAAAGAAACTACAACGACGGAACCGGTTCAAACCGTTACACCTGCAAAGACTGTAGAAACCAAAACCGTAAGTGAGGAAGAAAAAGCCCGTGAAGAACTTATCCTTTGGAATCAGTGGCGTTCAAATTTGCAGAATAAAATTATGTCAGACGTAAAACTTCCGATAATGCCGGAGGGAACAATTTTTAAGTTTTCGTTTGATGTTGACAAGTATGGTAAAATAAGTAATGTACAAACATGGTCGCTGACACCAAGCTGCACCCCGTACGCAATTCAATATATTGCACCGGTAATCCGCGGCTACCAGGGACGCGAAATTTTGAGGTTCCCGGCGGGTTCCAACCGTGTAAGTACAACCGTTGAGGGCGGCTGGAAGATTTCACAAACCGCAAAATTCAGTACCCCTGATGACTACAAGGATTTTGAGAAAATCATTAATAAGGATTAAAAATGTTTAAATGCACGGAATGCGGACAAGAATTTGAAATAAAACCGGATTATTGCGACTGTGGAAACGATTTGTTCGAAGAAATCGAGACTAAGCCTTTGCCCCAGCCTGCGCCGTCATTTACGCCGCGTGTGCAGGCAACACGGAAACCCGTAGATTTTCCGTCATTAATGATATTTTTTACCTGTATTATCCTTTCAATTTTGTCTTGGATTTTTATAGGACGTGACAGTTCTAATCCTGAAATGCCGGCAACACCGGCGACTTCGCAAAAAGTTGTAAATATTCCGTCAATTGACAAACTTTGGAAAGAGTCTGAATTGCCGCAAAAAACTGTGGAGGTTCAGCCTGTGCCGGTTCCGACCAAAATGGTAACAAAGAAAACTACTTCGAAACCAGTAGTGCAGCCGGCGCCTGTTGTTACACCGCAGCCGGTTGTGACCAAAACCAGCTCTCCGTCTATGACAGAGGAGCAAAAGCAGGAAATAATTAAAAAATTAACCACATCTAAATCTCCTGCACCGGCAAAAAAAGTCGAGGAACCAAAACCGGTACAGGAAGTAAAACAACCGGAACCGCCAAAGGTTGATTATGCTGCGCAAAAACGGGAATTAAGCGCATACAAAACAGCATTGAGGAACAAACTGGGCGGGAATATCAATTTTGCAGCTGTCATCGGGGACGGTAAGTGCGCAATTACGTTTAAGGTTGATAACTCCGGCAATTTGATTAACCGTGCGTTTTCAATTCAGTCAACCAACGACAGTCTGAATGATGCTGTTTATGCGGCAATGATGCAAAACCCTACATTTAAAGCACCGCCGGAAGGTTACAAAGGCGAAACCTTGACCCTTTCCGTTCAAATTTATGGCGGACAATTTGAAGTTAATCTCCGATAGTGCCGGTCAAGGCACTCTCTTAATGGTTCCCGGACAAACTGTCTTGACTTAATCTCCGATAAACTCATAATTTTGCGTTGGTTCAGGGTCGGAAGTTTTCGATGTATCTTGCATTGATTCAATCAGTACGTTTGTAAAGCTGTAAACATCGTCTGTAGTATAGAATTTACCGCCTGTTGTTTGGGCAAGGCAAAGAAGTTCTTTTGAGTTTGATGAAACTAAAACAACGTCAATGGTTATATCTTTTCTTTGTGCAACAAGCGCACGTGCGAATGCGCACGGGTCTCCGCCGCAGTTTTCGCCGCCGTCAGTGATTAAAATTATTTTTTTTGCTTGTGTCGTCGGCATTGCTCCAAAATCTGTTGCCACCGCCTGTTCAAGTGCCAGTGTCAGAGGCGTCGAACCCCCGATTTGGACGGAATTCATTCCGTTAATAAGCGTGGATGCACTATGGGCTGCAACCGGGGCAACCTGTGTTGTCGCCGAACAAGAACCGGAAATTGAACCCAAATATGATGCGGTTTGGGTTTTAACTTTATATTTGCCGTTTTTGTTTTTTGAAACACTTTTTACTTTGTTCAAAATCGGGCTGTACGGATTGTTCCCGCCGTCGTGCCCGAAAACTCTAAATCCGACTTTTGTAGACGCCGGAAGTTGGGCGATAATAGCAGCCATAGAGTTTTTCGCAGCTTCAATCCAATAGGACATACTTCCGGAATAATCCATTACGATATCAATCGTACCTGCCGGATTTGCTAAAACCTGGCGGTTTGAAACATAATTTTGTGAATAATAGTTGTTATAAATATTATTCTGCGGCAAAATTATTGTAGAATTTTGCTGAACATTTCCGTTTGGTGCAACAACTTTTCCGCCCGTGTTTACCTTGTATTTTGCCGCGAATGCACAACCTGAAATTACTGTTAATGATAAGAACGCAATTAAAGTCTTTTTCATAAAAATATTTTAACACAAAGTTTTGTGTTATAGTAGTAATGGAAGGGGATTTTAATGTTAAAGAAAATATTATTAGTTGGTATATTTATGTTTTTGGGTAATTTCGTAATGGCGGAGTCTGATGTAGTCGATGCGAAAGCTGCAGAAATGCTGCAAACTATAAAAGGGTTGCGTAATGATATTTATGTTTCACTTGATTTAACGCCTGAACAAGTTGTGCAAATTGATGAACTCGACAGTGCATTATACGCGGAACTTGAGCCTGAAATAAAGAAAATTGCCGGTATGACGCAGAAATTAGAAGATATTGCGAATAGCGATAATTGTACAAAAGAGGCTGTTTTTGCGGTAAAAAAAGAGTTTAAAACTGTTGAAAAGGACATGAATTGTATTTATAAGAAGTATGCTAAAAACTTTAAAACAGTTTTGACGTCACAGCAGAAATCGAAGTACCGTCAGGCGCGAAATGCAAAGCAAGCAGAAATAAAGCAGGAAATAAAACGTCTGCGTGCCGAACAAAAGTTATAAAGAATTGTAAATTTTCCTTAAGTTTTTGCCCAAAATTCCGATATCTGAATTAGAAGGTAAAGAAATGGGTTTTGACGATTTTTTTATTAATAACAACGGCAAAAAAGAACAGTTGAGTAACGCCAAACACGGTGTGCGCAGAGACCAAGTGGATGAAAAATTCCACAATGTTTTTGATGCTTTTGATACCAATCAGGACGGAACCCTTGAGGATAGCGAATTAGATATTGTTTTTAAAGGTTTAACAAAATATTCAGGTGCCGATAAAACCCTTGATGCAACCGAAAACAAGCAAATTGCCGGTTTGTTTGACGAACAATTTAATATTAAAGATGCGGATTTTATGGGATTTGTAAAATCTGTTTCTAACGCTTCAGAAGAAATCCTTTCAAATGAAACCTTCAAAGGTGATGACGGTGGAAATGTCATCAGAACTACATATAAAAACGGACTTGTCGAAACAATTTATTACTATCCGGACGGAGAATTTAAACTCAAAACCCAAAAACAGGATTCTGTTACCGAAACAACAACGTATGTGTATCCGAAGCAAAAGGTAAAACCGAAATTAACAGATGGTTATAGCGTAACCTTTATGAATGCTCCGAACGCTATTCCTCACACAAATAGAGTCGAAATCCATATTGATAATACTGATATGTCAGACAGAGCAAAAGCCGAGGCTGAAGTAAGGGATTTTGTGTTGAGCCATTTCATTGACACCCACAAAAGTACTCAAGAAGCACTTGATACAATGGGTATTTTAGATGATATCGGCGCAGCAATTAATGCAGGTGCAGGCGAAGTTTGGAATTGGATTAAAGATAAGGATTATCAAAATTTCTATGAATTAGTTGAAAAGTTCGAGCCCAACTATGATAAAGCTATTCTTGCTGAAAGTAAACTTGAGGGAATGAGAAAACATCCTGTAGGATATTTTACTGGTGATGCGGCGAAAATTGATACAGAAAAAGGTTTAGAATTTCAACAAACCACAGAGCAATATCAAACGGTACAAATTCTGAAAACAAGAATAAACATTTTAAATGATGCTATGCGTGAAATCAGTATGTACGAAAGTGAACAAAATGCTTTAATGTACGCGCCGGCTCAAAGTGAGGGGTTGAATCCTGCCTCACATATTCTGAATGCAAACAAATTACTTTTGCAATATTTTGATAACGACCAAGACGCCGTAGATATGTTGCTGCAGGGCACAATTGGCAATGCGCAGGCTACTATAAATACAATAAGAGGGATTGCGCAAGATACTCAAAAAATGTTTGAGGCAGAATGCGCCGGTAAAACTTTTGACGAAATAAAGAACGATTACCAAACCAAATACAAAGAAATTTACGGAACTGATTTTGTTCCTGATGAATTAACCGATAAAATAATTGATGCCAAAGCGACGGGTGGTATGGTAAAACTTGCTGCGATTACCATTATTTCAATATTGGTAACCAAGAGTCCTATAATGGCAAATATCTCCGCAGTTGCGGGGGNNGGGGGGGGGGGGGCTCACCTTACAGGTGCAACTGTAAGTATGATAAGAGCGCTTGTTACGAAATATGGTCCGACGGCTGTACAGCAGGGTATTAAATTCGCGATGACGAGCGGAACACTGGCAACAGATGTCGGTTTAACATTGTTAAACCAGGTAACAAGTGAACGCGGCGTTGATGGCGAAGAGCTAATGCAAAGCGCTATAGGTTCTGCGAAATATATTTATTTTGGTTCATATATTGGAGCTCCGCTTGCACAGGCGGTTTCAAAACAATTGGGTAAAATCGGTGCAACCGCAAGAATGTTTGAGGGCGGCGTAAAATCCACAAGCGGCGCAATTCAAACAACAAGCATTGCGGGTGACAAATTAGTTCAAAATATTATGAGAGGCGGGAATAAAGTTCTGACAACGGGCGGAGCGTTCCTGACAGATGTTGCGGCATTTTCTGTGTTAGAGGTCGCGACAGAGGGTATGGATCCTGTGACCGCTGGTAAAGAACAAGCCGAAATGCTTGGTAAATTAAAAATAATGAACCATTTTATTGAGTATATGCTCGGTGGAAGAGTTCACGCCGGCATGTCTAAGGCTAGAATGGATGCCGCGATTGAAAAATCCGGTGTAAAAAATTGGAATATTAAAGAAGTAAAAAATCCTAATAAGACAGTTTACGAAGTGCAAGTTGAAGAGGGCTTGCCGCCTATAAGGTTTGAAGATGCAAACCAACTTGTAACCGCGATGTTGGAGAGAGTTACTTCAAAGTATGGCAGCGCTGTTCCTGTACAACAACCAACACGCAAATCTGAACCAAAACGAGAATTGGAAGGCGGAATCCGTCCGGATGAGCTTACTGAAGTTGCACCTTTTGCAAGACATTTAAGCCCGTATGAAGTAACAGATCCTATACAAATTATCACGGATAACCTTGATACGCGTGCCAATAGTGGCAATTTTGACCTGTCACGCTACGAAACAACAGGTTTGCCTTTGAAATATTCCCGTCAGGAATTTACTCAAAATTTAAAAAATCTTGTTAATGATATGAAGATTGAAGACCAAAGAGCAATTCTTGAAAAGTTTAATATCCAATTAATTTATACAGGTGAAGGCTTTGAACTTAAAGATATCCCTAAAATTCCTTGTGACAGCGAATTAAAAACCCCTCTTGATCGCGCTGTTAAAGCTGAAATAGAACGGTTTACTCAAGAAAATGAGTTTGCCATTGACAATCCTGAAATGAAAGTTTTCTTAGATGATTTTATTAAAATGGCACCGGAATTTCTGTTTACAGTTGGTAAAAAACAGCACGGAACACACGCTTATACTTTGGATGTTCATACCCTAAAGGTTTTACAAAACGCAATTGAACATCCTGAATATCAAAATCTATCATCCGAAGACAAAATGGTTCTTAATACCGCAATTCTTTTGCATGATATCGGGAAACGTTATGTTGACGAAAAAACGCCTGACGAAAATCATGCTGACCACGGTTATTCTCAGGCAATAAGTTTGCTCGACAGATTTAATCTTCCGTCTGAAATTAAGCAGCGGGTAGTTAAATTAATTGAAAACCATGAATTTTATAAACAGTATAACAGTGCATACCAACCATTCCTAGCTGAACAAGAACAGAACGCACAAAGACAACGCGATTTTGAACAGTACGGTTGGTCTTATAAACCTGAAACCTCTTACAAAGACAATTTTGACAGACAGGTTCAGTATACAGCCGGAAGATTTGTTAATCTTCAAGACCTTACTTTGGCAAAATTGTTGACATACGCTGACTTGAAATCTGTTAACCCTGAACAAAAATTTGTCCAAGACGAATGGAATAATAAAACAAGAACCCGTGAGGATGTTGAGTATCAAGGCTTTGCACAGCTGGCAACCCGCACACATTCTGATGCAGAATTTCGTGAATATATTGATGAAAGTTTCTCTTATATTGAAAAAGAGCTTTCTCAATACAAAGACGGAAAAATTGATGATGAACTTGTTTATCCGTCAGAATTATTGAAAACCAGTAACGAATTATTCGGATATACAAGTTTCTTTGATAGAGTAAAACGCAATCTAAACAATTCATACGGCGTACACAAAAGTGATTATGAATTTTGTATTCAGACACGACAAATGCTTATTGATGCAGGTTTTAAACCAAAAGAAGCCGTCCGCAAACTTGAAAGCATGCTTAAATACGATAGTAATAGCAATTTTGATGCTCAAGCGACCATGGATTTCATCCAAACATATTTGGAAAACAGGACGTTTATTGAATCTCATGATATTAGATTCAGTGACTACAGAAATGCAGATGCAATGCGTACTAAAATTGATTTGGTAAAACAACAAGAAAATGTTGCGAAGATTTTCAAAGAATTTGGTATTAAAGACGAGAACATGCAAAAACGCCTTAGCCGCAGTCTTTTTGTTGAAGAATATCAGAAAGGAACTTTCTTTAACCAGGAAGCCTATGACGCTATGGTTGAACTTTTCCGGACAAAAAAATATACACCGGAACAAATTAATAAAATTATATTTAACTCTTTCTCAATTAAAGACCATAGAGGGCGTTTTAGAGACAACCAAAATGATAATTCTGAATTTAACAGACAGGTTATGGATACAATCTTAGAACTCGCAAAAGAGGAACCGCTGGATAACGCAATCCGTGATGCTCATTTATGCTTCGATAGCGCAACTCCGGAAAGCGGCTGGGTTTTAGTTCCGGAATTTCTCCAAGCCGTAAAAGAATTTAACCAACTTGGGGTAAAAAACAAAAGTTTCCTTTGGTCTCTTTTTGACAGAAAATTTAAAGACGGAGCAAACAAATACGATCCAAATCGGGTTCTTGAAAGCGTTACGAAAAATGAGAAATATGAAAGCGCAATCAAGTTTGCAAAACAAGGCTTTGAGGGTGAACCATTGAGCCTGATTATTAATACATACGAAATAGTTGACGGTAAAATTGTTCATCCGCCGGAAGTTCAGGATAAAATCGCAGAACTTGTCAGACGAGGTGTCAACGGAATGCATGTCGGCAGTGAATGGATAACAAGGCAGCTATTTGACGGCGACAACAGCACATCGTGGAGATTGAATAATGAAAATTACGATTTTATAATTCGTATGCTTGATACCGGTATAAAATCAGAACAGCTGGATTCAATTATATATCAAAGCGGTTCTTCTAATTTCCACGCAGAAAAAGCTGCACCTGATAAAATTTTAGAAAACGGTCGTTTCTCAAAAGCGCAGGTCGAAGCTATGGTGAATTTCTTCAAAGAAATCGGTTTTGACAATATCCCATGGGGTTCTACCGACAGATTATTTGGTTCACTTGCTGAAAGTTTTATGGATGTCGTTGAATTAACCCCTGAAGAAAGCGCAAAAATGGTTGATTCTGACTGTTTTGGTAATCTTCATAAAATCTCAAACATGAGTGATTATATGGCGCCGTTCCGTTATACTAATCAACAAAAATACAATCAGGCACTTGCATATTACCAAAAAGGCGTAAATATCGGAACTCTTAAAGACCTTACCGCAACACCTGAACTTTATGAAACACTCAAATCAGAGCCTGATTTGTCATACATAAAAACACAGGCTGATGCAACTCTTGTCGCTAATTTCTGGAAATACAAAGATGTTAAATCAATAGAAGAACTTTCTCCTTCCGAAAGAATGAATCTTATGACTCTTATGATGATTAATAAAACAGCATTTGAAAATAACAATGTTTCAGAAAAAATTCCGCTGCTGCCAACTTCATCAGAGGGTTATGCGCAAATGATGACAGATTTCGCACACTCATTCGGCTATGATAAAGCTCCATATCCAAGCGCACAGGTAGACCATATTAACAAAAATGTTTCAACACTTGTTGAAAGACTACAAACCCTTAACCCGTCAGAGGTCGCACTCGATAGCAATGTCGAACGTATCAAACAAGATATTAACAGCATACTACCTGAACTTAAAATTGATACCCAAATCCTGCAAAGAGTAGCGAAATCACCAGAATTTCAAAACCTATCAGACAAAGATAAATCAATTCTTGCTTTTGCTACACTTTTCTCAAACACTAAAGCAAATCCGCTTGACTCTGCAATAGAAGCCAGTGTTTATGCAAAACGAATGGGAATGAACGATACTGATGCGATGAAAGTTTATGTGATTATCAAAAACTCACATCTCGTCGATACCTTTATGTCTCAAGAAAGAAAAGTAAAAGTTAATAACTCCAGAAGTTACGCAACTATCATAAGCACGCAATTAGACGAAATCTTTGAAACTGCAGCACTTGAATTGAAGAATTACAACAACTTCCCAATGGCAAAAATGCTTTATACCGCATACGAAAACCATCTTTCATCAGATATGCTTAAAGAATATGCGCCGGACTTGTATCAAGAATTTCTAAGTATCAGAAAAACAGTTTCAACAGCTAGAGAAGCCTTGGAAATTCTAAGCAAAAATCCTGCACATTCCGACCGCATTGAAGAAATTAAACTCAAAGCCGCTGACAAATATGCACCAAGCCGATATTTGAGTAAAATGCTGGAGGATGAAATTCGTTATATGAAAGCCTCAGATGTTCTTCTTCCGCAAACTGATATACAAAGTTTCATCAAAAATCAATCTCCGGAATGGATTAAAGAACATACAAAAACTGTAAACGGTAGAGATGTTCTGGTTTTAAGTTCAGACGAAATCCCGGATTTCTTCCACTTGTCACACACAACACAAGCATTTGCCATAACCGGAAAAGCAGATGCAACAACTAACATAAGCAATTTTGAAGCCTTTGCAATGCTGTTTGATAATAAAACAGTTTGTTTAAGCTACAGTGCAACCGGAAAAACTGCGGTTGTTGGTACAACAGGACTTCTAATCCGAACTGATAATACTTCACAATATTTGGCGCGTGGTACTGACATTTCTTCAATCGCAAAAGACATCCCTACAATGGTTTCCGAATATATTTCAAGACGTGCGTCAATAGATCAAAGAGGATTCCAGTCAAAACGTACGAAAGACTATGACAGACAGTATTTTGCCTCAATGATTAAAGAAGAAATGCAGCCTGGTTATAGAGCGTTGTTAGATAAAAAACTTTCGCTTGAAGAAGACATTCGAAACGGTAATAATGAATTACAAGTTGAACTCCAAGAGGTTAATGCTCAAATGCGTAATATAGATGATATTTACGCTCAAAAACTTGATAATTTGATTAAAAAAGCAAACGGTCAAACCATAGATATTCAGTTTATCCGTGAAAATGACGCAGAATTAGGGGCGGCATACGATAGAGTCTTATCGTATATTAATACAGAACACCGTGGCAATGACGGATTAATGAGAACGGAATATCATAACGAGGTTCTGGCAAGTAATACTGTACCTGTTGGGATTTTTGTAAAATCCGAAAAGACTTTATTTGAACTAACGGATGACTATTTGCAATATGCGCAAAATAAAGGCTTGCCTATTGTTATATTGAAATAATATTTTTTATAATTTCAAAAATGTTGTGGAAGGTTTCAAAGTTAAAATCTTCTGTAAACATATCGTCATTTAACACATATTCTGCAAAATCATTTTTTGAGAGTGCAATTGATGTTCTTTGTTCCAGATCCGATTTTTCAAAGACTTTTTTATCAATAATACTATTTTTTTCGACCCTATTTTTTATACCGTCGATTTTTGTTTGATAATTTCCGTCTTTGCTGTTACCGGATTCATAAAATTCATCGCCTAGGAATATGCGTCTTTGTTGAGCGTCCATTTTTGTTAAATGTGCTCGAGAATAATAATGTTCAATTGAGATATATTTACCGTAAATATCTTCATTTACAATAGGTATTGCAAACGCAAAAACATTGTTACCGAACTCTTTATATTCAGAATTTTCAGAATCTAGTTTTTTCAGGTAGCATTCATCATCACGATCAAAAATACCAATGATTTTTCGAGGTTGTTTTATCAATGCAAGGTTCTCTAGAGCGTTCCATAAGCTTGAATTTCCCCAACTATCAGTTACGTTGTGAAATTCAATATCTAAATCCGGAATCCCCAGAACGGTTAGCGCTTTCTGTAAATGTTTCCAATCGGTTTTACCCTCTGTTATTATCAAAGGTTTTTGAGTCGTTTTTATTTGTTCCGTTAAAGCTTGATATTTATGCAGAAAATTCTCTTTTTCATCAACTACTGAATCAAAAGCCTCTTTAAACATTGGGTTACAAGCCAGGTCGCATATTAATCCGTTATTGTCTATATCGTAGACTTTTGTCTTGCGTTCTGTATCATGACAAAGCCCTATATGAAGAAATGGGGTATGAGATGTCACTATAAATTGAAGCTTTGGAAAAATCGCCATTAGTTTGGGTAAAACCTCTACTTGCATTTTAATATGTAAATGTTTGTCGACTTCATCAATAAGTACAATACCTGTGATATCTGTAAAAGTTTTATTCAGTTTATCTGATTGTTTTAATAATTCTCCAAAAATGCAGAGCAATGAAAGCTCCCCTGAAGACATATTGAATATGGACGGATAAACGCAAGCGCTGTGATCTGTATCAATGACCTGGATACGCGCTGCACCTTTATGCCGTGGGCCAATACCAATACGAACATTTGAGTTTGTTTTCAAACTAAGAATCGTTGCAAAAATATGGTGTATTTTTTCATAAGGTTTTTGTTCATTCCCTTTATAAATTAATGCATCCAGTACGATATCCATTATCCAGTTAGAAATATTTTCTAAATCCGAAGTTACTTCAATCGGGTTTGGTAAATACCCGGCAAAACCAGTATCCATTTGGAATTTTAATGAAATATTGTAGGGGTCGTTTAAATAGGATGGCTGTTCATATCTGTATGCAGGGAAGTAGGTCATGATATTATTAAAAAATATATCCTGAACTTTGTTTTCCTGTATTGTTGAATATTTTATATTTCGCTTATTGACATTAAACTCATTTTTGATTGTTGAGTACGGAATTGCACCCTCTATTTGTATATGTTTATTGTATTCTTCTTGTGTAGGTAATTCTCTAATATCAACATAATCAATATTTCTGTTATTTTCAACAAATCTTAGATAAACAATAGATGTTTTATTTTGATTGATAGAAAATAATGATGAGGAAATTCTGTAGTATTTATTATTTATATTTTCAAACTCGCTTACGAAATGTCTTTTCGCGATTTCGTACATTGCATCAACAATATGTGACAAAATGGTTGTTTTACCCGCACCATTTATTCCGGATAAAATTGAGATTGTTTCATTCTCAAAATCCAGTCTTAATTCTTCAAAAGGTGCGCGGTTTATAAAAATTGCGGTTTTTAAATACATTACATATCTCCTGTTTAATTAAATACCCGTTGCTATAAACGCAACGGGTATTTTTAATTCGGAGACGGTGGGATTCGAACCCACGATACAGATTGCTCCATATAACACCTTAGCAGGGTGCCGCCTTCAGCCTACTCGGCCACGTCTCCTTCTTTTATATTCCTATACTAGCATAAAAATCTTTTTTTGCAAATATTTGTGTTATAATTTTCTTAGAGGTTATTTATTATGATTGAAATGAAAGTTATGGGCATTGCCCTCGATACTCGCACTGGTTCCCCTATCGTCGTTCTTCACGATAAACAAAACCGACGTGCGCTCCCAATTTGGATTGGTTCCGCAGAAGCCAGCGCTATCATCAGAAAAATTGAAAATCTTAACGTCGTTCGTCCCATGACACACGACTTAATCCCTGATATTATTCAAAAAACAGGTTATGAACTCGACCGCATTGAAATTAACGATGTTGAACAAGAAACTTATTACGCTACTCTTTTCCTCAAAAAAGGAGATGAAGTTATAGAAATTGATTCTCGTCCATCTGACGCTATTGCGGTTGCAATTCGCGTTGATGCGCCAATTTACGTTACCGCAAACGTCCTTTCTAACGGTTCCGTATCAACGGATTCAGCAAAAGACGAAGAAGAAGCGCAAGAATTTAAACAATTTGTACAAAGTATTAAACCGTCTGACTTTGAAAAAATGCTCAAAGACAACGGCGGGCACTTCGAAAACGATCAATAATTAAAAAGGGCTTTTAAAAAGCCCTTTTTTTATAAGATATTTTCTAAACCGTAAATGAAGTCGTTTTTCTCAACCACGTGGCGTGTTGCAAGCAAAACGCCCTGCATGTAACATTTTCTATCCATTGAGTCGTGTCGGATTGTCATAATCTGACCGCTTGAACCAAATATTACTTCTTGTGACGCAATATAGCCGGGCATCCGGACAGAGTGGATTTTGATATCAGAATATGAAGTTCCGCCGCGAGCGCCCTCAATTGTTTCTACTTCCGCGCAATTGCCTTTCATAAAACTTGCTTTTTCTTCTGACATTAATTTTGCCGTCTTAATAGCTGTTCCGGACGGTGCGTCTTTCTTTTGGTTATGGTGAAGCTCAATAATTTCTGCGTTATCAAAGTACTTAGCCGCTTGTTTTGCAAACATCATCATCAACACAGCTCCGGTTGAAAAATTCGGTGCAATAAGGCAGCCTGTGTTTTTCGCCGCACTTAGCGCACGAAGTTCTTCAATCTGTTCGTCTTTCAAACCTGTTGTTCCAACTACGATTTTGATACCGTTGTTTAAACAATATTTTGCGTTTTCGTAGATTGATTTTGGTTGTGTAAAATCAATTACAACATCAAATTTAGCGGCGTTGTACGCCTCTTCGATAGATTTATATGTGTTTTCGCCCATTAAATCAATTTGAGCGGTTAATTCCATATCCTCTGCGTTATTTACGGCATCTACAACTTCTTTTCCCATTTTGCCTAATGCGCCGCATACTGCTACTTTTATCATATTATCTCCTAACGTTTTGTGAAATTATGTCCGAAACGAACGGTACGTATGTGTAAATCCCCAGTGCTGATGTTATCATCAAATACGCAATGAACAGGTACATTACCATTTGAATTATTGAATAATTCATAAACATCGGGGCGTTAAACAGGTAATATATTTGCTGTGTGAGAACTTTTATGAACGGGATTACAGACAAAACGTCATTGATAATTCCGAATAATACGTTTAAAATAAACAGCAAAATTGATATAAATATTGATTGAAAAATATGATATCTTACAAAATCGCTGGATTGAGATTTTGTGAATGCGCCCAGAATAAGCCAAATAAATCCGATAAAGCCCATGGTTAAGTAACTGAGAGAAACAACAATGCGTTCAATCAGGTAAGGGGATCGTTCTCCAAATTTCACGCGGCTTCTCCCTTGTTGTTTTGGTCTACGTATTCATCCAACACCTGAACGTAAATCAGTTTATATTCATCGTTTTCAGGTGCAATTGTCATTGCTGATTTGTAAGCGCCAAGTGCAAGTTCAATTTCGCCTTTCAGGTAGTGGGCGTTGCCGAGTAACATATAAACTTCTGAATCATTTGGTTTAAGTGTGAGAACTTTTTTGTATAAAGTCATCGCCTCATCTAGGTGGTTAAAGTTTGTGTAAAGGTTTGCAAGAAGTACGTAAGCGGTTGTTTCTTTTGGTTGAAGTTCAATTGCTTTGTTGTACATTCCGACAGCAACATCGTATTCTTCAAATTCTGAAAGTGCAATTGCGTAGCAAATGTATGCTTTGTAGTTATCTCCTTCCATTGCAAGCGCTTTTTCGAACCATACGTAAGCCTGTTCACGGTCTTTCATAAGCGTTAATGTGTTTGCAACACAGATAGCGACGATTTTATTATCAGAATTGAGCGCGAAAACTCTTTTGTAAAGCTCTAAAGCTGTTTGGTAATCATACAGTTTAAAGCAAACATTACCCATATCAATGAGAGCTGTAATGTTTTCAGGGTCAAGTGAAAGCGCTTTTTCATAATATGCTTTTGATTCAACGTATTCTTCAAAATCCTGATATAAAAGCGCAATTGCGTTATAGATTTCAGGGTTTGTAGAGTTTAAGTCGATTGCACGGTTATAGTAGAAAAGAGCTTTTTGGAAGTTTTTCCATTCTGCAAAAACATTTCCCATATTGTAATAAGTCAAATAGTTTTTAGGGTTCAACTCAAGAGCCTTGTTGAAGTATTGGAGTGATTTTCTGAAATCTTTTTCATAAAACCACATTGTACCCATACCGATTAAAGCTCTTTCATCGTTAGGATGAACTGTCAATAAACTTTCAAGTACTGACATTACTTTATCATAATTTTGCTGTGCCAAATAAAGTTCTGAAAGTTTATGGTAGCATTCAGCATCCTGCGGATTTTTTGCCATTTCTAAAATAGCTTGTTCTATTTGCTTATTAATGTCTTTTTCCATATATTTCACCAAAATAATAAATATTACTCTTCTCAAGAGTAATATAGCATATTATGGCGAAACTTGCAAGTTAATTACTAAGTATGAAATTAGCGGCGTTAGTTTGCGGGTAAATTCTATCCATTTTGATTACTACAGGGAAAATATCTTTCACCGCATCGCTGGTAATCGTGCAAGGATCGGTTATGGTAGTGCTAACGGTGCCGGTTGTGCAGGTTATAATTGAATTTGGACCCTTGTTGCCGTTTACGTCAATGTAGGCAATGCAAGGATTTAAATTTGTACATCCCGTAGCATCCATATTAGCGAGGCTGTCTTTTGTAAAGACTATGTGCGCGCCGTTTTTCATAACAAAAGTTTTGCCGTTCGTAACCTGTGCTTCCGGGATTTCATCTTTTGGAGCGTTTCTAGTGACGAGTTTTGCGCCGAAATGGTGCTGCATAAACCTTTCAACCGTATATTTTGCATCATTTGGAAGCGTGTTGGCTGACGATGCGTTTACAAAAGGATGTTTGTTGACGTTTGTGGCTGTAACAAGACCTTGTTGAATTTGGGCAAATGTTGTTTTAAATAGACTTTTATAAGCCTTTGTTGTTGCGCCGGAAAAATGTGTCGGAACAACCAGCGCTGCAACAACGCCGATAACCGTCATTGCTATCATAACTTCTGCCAGTGAGAATGCTTGAAATCTTTTCATTTGGATAAAACTCCCTTTTGTGCCTATAATTTATTATTTACCATTTTAATTTATATGTCAATATTTACAAAACTTAACTGATTTGGTACGAAAAACGCAATTTTTGGCAATATATAAACTTTATATAAATAAGAGGATAACTATGAGTACAGCTATACAACAAATTAGTGCGATATTAGGACAGTTGACGCCAGCACAGCGCGCGGCTGTTGAAAAATATATTGATTTGTCAAAAGTAAATATAATGACGTTATCAGAAAAAGAAGCAATGGTTTTGTTGACGCGTCTCAAGGCTGTAGTTGGTACAACGACAAATCCTATTAAAAACAGTATGGATGAGCGTCAAGCCTCATTGGATGCGAAAAAGGCAGAAAAGACTAACGTCTGGGAAGAGGCACGTAAAGCCTATTACGCACAAATGGCGGTGGTCAGGTCAGATGATAGCGTTGAAAATAAAGAAAAAGCGGATGATTTGTTCTTTGCGATGCAACTTGCGGGCGAACACATGGTAGATGCGACTAAACGAGCTAACAACTCTGCCATACAAAATATTTTGTTCAAGGCGTAACGTAACGAAAACGGGCTAGAAGGAACTTCTAACCCGTTTTTGGCAACGAACTATTTAACTTATACCTGCGTCTGCACTAGTCTCCTGTACATCCGAAAGCAATAGTAACGTGTTCTCTTGGATTTACTGCGGAAATTCTGTATCCGCTTGGGTCAACAAGGTAAGCAATTTCGTCGCCGGTAGTTTGGAATAAGCCCATTGTACCTGATAATGCTGTTCTTGTTACATCAATAGGTGCTTTAACTGTTTCCCAGATACCGTCACCCAAGTTTCTTGCGGCAGCGCCGAATTGACCTTGGAATCCGTGACCTAACATATAACCTGCATCATTTGTTACGTTTTCTGCAGCGTTACCTACGTTTGTCAGGATGCCGCCTGCTGTACGACCTACAATACCTACCATTGAACCAACCAGGGTAAATGGTGCTTCTACAAGTCTTGCTACCGGGTTAACTTGTTTTGATTTGTTAACTTGTGCGGTTAAGATTTGTTTTGGTAAGTTTGCTGTACATTTGCCGTTTTTGATGCTTGTGAATGACAATTTGATAGCACCCTTGTCGCAGCCGGATGGACGGATTACTTCAACAACCTGACCGGTTACTACTGAACCGCAAGGGAAAGATTGACCGTTAATTGTCATATCTTCAAGAGTTTTTGCTCTGAAGTATTGACCTACGTGTGAAGATTTTGCTGTGATTTGGTCAATCATCTTAACCTTCAATGTAGGGATTTTAACGATTTCTTCTTCTTCAACAAATGCCTTTTTGTTTGTTGGGCAAACCGGGCAGATGTCATTTGCTGTTTTAGGGTTTGTATCATAGCCTAATGCTACACGTACAGTTTGCATCATTGACGCTACGTCTGCACGAGATGCATCTTTGTTTGGCATAATCATGTTAGGGTTAGGTGAATCTTTCAATGCACCGTTTGACAAAGATTTTGCAACAGGAATTCTTGCCCAGCTTGGAACTGATGCACCGTCTGTGTATTTGCTTAAAATTTCGTCTGCCTTGCATTGGTCGATGTCACAAGTCATACCTTTAGCAATTGTAGTTAATGCTTCTGCTCTTGTTACGTTTTTGCCAGGTTCAAATGTTCCGTTAGGGTAACCTTTCATTAAGTTTTCGTCAACTGCTTTTGCAATTGCAGGGTTAGCCCAGTTTGAAGCAGGAACATCTTTAAACATAGTTGTTCTGTTCATGTCGCAATCAAGGTTGAAACCTTTAACTAACATAGTTGCGAACTCTGCACGAGAGATGTTTTTGTTTGGCTTGAATAAGCCGTCAGGGTAGCCTACAACAACATCGTTCATAGCGAGTTTGTCGATGTCACACGCAGCCCAGTAGCCGTTTGGAACGTCAGGGAATGCGCATCCTGCGTTGTAGCCTAAGTTTGCAGCTGCACCTGTAATGTTGTTTACGCCCATATCAGATAATGCAGCATTAATGTCGAAAGGGACGAAATTCTTTTTGATTGCCTCCATAGAATTTGAAGTTTGCAAATCGATAGGGCAATTTTTGCCGTCCATAGTTCTTTCGTTTCTAAGAACAGGGATACCGTTGTATCTATCCGGAGCTTCATTTAAGCAAGGGATTTGAGTTGCAGCGCCGGTGATTTGACCGTCAGATGCAACTGTAACGCCGTTAACGCCTGATGAAAGACGGTTAACAGGAGTACCTAATGCTGTTTCTGTAGAAAGGATTGAGTTTGCAGGTTGACCCACGTAGTTGTTTGTTCCGTAAACAGCGTTGGGATAACCATAGACTTGTTTCATATCTTGTCTAGATGGTTTGCCGGTTTGAGCGCATGCAGCACAAGCCGGTTCCGGCGCAGGTGCACAGCTTAAATCAGCGTCTCCACCACATCCACAATCCTTGTCGTGCTTTTTTGGATGGCAAGGATCCTCACATGGTGTTGCGCAAGGTGCTGGTTCTTCCTTGCAGTTGCATTCGTCAAAAGATTTTTTGCATTTGTTGCAATTAGTTTTTGGAACTTCGTTACACGGACAAGCTCCGCCGGTTACTACCGGTAAAGGTTCTGCACATGGCGCAATCGGTTGAGCGCTTTGTGTGCATGGGCAGGTAGCCATTGCTTGATTCAAGGAACCCGTTACTATTCCAACGGCAATTGCAGCTGCCACAGTAAGTTTTTTAATAGTCATTTTTACCTCCTTGTGTAAGTTTGAACTTTTGTGCATTTAGTAAAAGTTCAAGTCTTAAAAAACCGATACTAGATTATGTACTGGCATGCAGGGGTTTAACATTGCCGAAACTTACTATTCAATCGGGTAGTTCGTTTGGGAGGTAAAATTTATAAATGATTAATCTTTTTCTTGGGTGCTTTTAATATGCTTTCTTATGCGGATTTCGTTATCTTCAACGTACACATGTAGTTTGTCAATTAATGGATTTATGCGCAAACCGTCAATGAGAGCTTTGGGGATAATAATCCCCCAACTATTTCCAATTTGAACCATTTTCTTTTTAATCATATGTTTAATCCTTTATTATAACAAAAATTATAACGTATATAATTGACATTTGGTTATAACTTATGTTATAACATATATAATAACATGAGAGGTGTTTATGAACGAAAAAATGAAAGATATCTACAAACAGTCTGAAAATTTGACAGCATTAAGCGCTGAAGTAAATAACTTAGCGAAAACTATTTCAGAGTCAATGAATTACAGTTTGGGAAAATCTGAACCTTGTTATCACCTGATATCGGTTGCCGAGCTTATGGACGAGAAAACTGAACAGTTAAGTGATTTGTGCGAAGATTTATCTGATAAGATTTTAATGGAGTATTATAAATAATGAAGGGCGGCTCATAGAGCCGCCCTCTTAATTAGTGTAAATATCTTACGAATAAGTATATTGACGATAACGCTAATGAAATGAATGTTACGAGCGCGCCGTATTTCATAAATCTCATAAATGAAATCGGATGACCTTTTGATGTCGCGGTTTCTGAAACGATTACGTTTGCAGCTGCGCCGATAATCGTAAGGTTCCCGCCGAGGCACGCACCTAATGACAATGCCCACCAAAGTGGAGAATGTCCGCCTTCATAAATTAATGCGTTAGGGTTTGCAGGGTTGATGAGTTCGGAAATCAACGGTGCCATTGTTGCGGTATATGGAATGTTGTCGATGATACCGGACAAAATTCCTGAACCCCATAGGATTAACATTGTTGCAACGTTGAGGCTGCCCTGTGTAACTTCAATGAGTTTGTTTGCAAGGAAACTGATACCGCCATTTGCTTCAAAACCACCGATAATTATGAATAAGCCGATGAAGAAGAAAATGGTTAACCATTCAACGTCCTGATAAATTTCTTTTGGTTTTTCAAATAACAATAGGAATGATGCGCCTGCTACTGCGAACACATAAGCTGGAATCCCTGTCAAATCGTGGGTTACAAAGCCCAAAATTACAAGTAACAGGGTTACTACTGAACGAATCATGCACCATTTGTCAGTGATTGTTTTTGAGTTGTCGATGTTGGCAACGTGTTCCATTCTTTCAGGAGTAGCTTTGAGTTGTTTTCTGAAAAGGAATGTCAAAACTGAAACTGATACGATGAAAATTATTGCAACGATAGGTGTAAGCTCGTTTACGAAGTCCATAAAGCTCAAACCAGCTCTTGCACCTATAATGATGTTAGGCGGGTCACCGATGAGTGTAGCTGTACCGCCGATGTTAGATGCTAAAACTTCTGTAATCAAGAACGGAACCGGGTCAATGTCAAATTCTTTTGCGATAACAAAAGTGATAGGCATCATAAGAACAACGGTTGTAACGTTATCCAAAAATGCAGATGCGACCGCGGTAAATGCAGCGAGTGTAAACAGAACCAATTTTGGATGTCCTTTTGTCATTTTGAGAAGTTCTAAAGCCATCCATTTGAACACGCCGCTTCTGCTTGCGATGTGGACTAAAATCATCATACCGATAAGAAGGAAAATTACTTCAAATTCGATATAATCAAAAACGCCGTGAACATATTTACCCAATTCACTGTCTAGGTGACCGTGGAAAGGTAAAAGTCCGAGTAATAACGTCAGGGAAGCGCCAACTAGTGCAACGACTGATTTCTGAATTTTTTCTGACGCGATGAACACATACGCGATAATCAGAATCAATCCGGAAATAACCATTCCATGACTTGAAATAAATTCTTGTAACATAAAATATCTCTCCATTTTTATATATGTCAAGACAATGATATCACAAAAAACTTTAAGTATTGTTAACTTTTTATATAATAAGGCTTGCGGAGGAGTAAAAAAAGATTTATACTACAAATGTAATATGTAAAAGGGTTTAAGTGATTGTGCTGTGTTCCATTCAAATAGAGTATTGTTTTGTGACGCAGATTTTAATAAAATAGTTTTAAGTAATGTTAAATTAGTATGAAAATTAAGCAATAAAAATGCTTGAGTGTTTTTAGTGAAAAGTGTGGTAGGTGAATATTGAGTAAAGAAACAGTTGAAACGCAAAAACTGAATAAGGTGAAGAAAAGTGCTGCCAAGCAGGCAACTAATCCGATTTCAGGTTCTCCAAAGATGCCGAAATTAAAGGCTGTTGAAAAACCTGCCTCGCAAGAAGCGCCAAATCTTGTCGCTACTATTAATAATTTTAACGCCAATAAAACGCATAATCGTTTATACAGCGGTTACGCAAACAACCCTATCACAAATAAGAATGTAGTTAATGGTAATGAGCTTGCGAATGCTGTTTGTTCTGCTTTGAAGAATAGAACAGATGTTTCCGAGCTTTTTGTTGCAATTCATAACACTTGCAGCGAGAAATTGAATAGTATTTATACAGGTTTCGGGCTTTATCACGAAACATCAAAATGTGTTGATTTCAAACTTTTTTCAAAAGTCGGCGGAACATATTCATCTAAGATATTCCAATCAGATGCTGAAAATCCGATTATGGAATGCTTTACCACACAAAAGCCGGTTTTATTGAAAGATAACAAGTTTTTGAATATACCGTATTTGAAAAACTGCGAAACCGTTGTGCTCCCATTAATGTCAATTGATAAATGCTTAGGCATAATGCTTTTGGGCAGAAATGATTTAGAGAGCAACATTGAGCTGCTTGGTTTTATTGCTAAATATTGCGGTTTGTTTATTCATAACTTTGAACTGATTGAACAGACGGCAAAATACGCTAATACGGATAACTTAACCGGCATGTATACACACCGCGGGTTCCAGGAAGTTTTATCTTCTGAACTTGAGAAAGCAAAATCTAATAAAACACCGCTTTCTATTGTTATGTTTGACGTTAATAATATTTCTAAGATTAACCGTGAACTGGGTCACGCTAAGGGTGATGAAGTTATTAAGGTTTTGGCGGAAAAAATTAAACAAAGTGCAAGAAATTCAGATATCGCAGGGCGCTATGGCGGCGATGAAATCGCCTTGATTTTACCTAACACAAACACGGCAGATGCAAAATATCTTGCAGAATACATAACCTACTGTCTGTCTTGCTGCTTTATTGACGATGTCGGACCGGTTAAGGTTTCAGTCGGAATTTCAACATATCCTGATTGCTCGGAAAATCAGGAAAAACTCTTAATTCTTGCAGAACAAGCAATGATTATTTCACAGGCAAAAGGTTACAAAGAGGGCATGTCTGCGATTATCAGCTCTTCTGACTTCAATTTCTGGGATGATGAGGCGCTAAACTCATTTGCACAGGTTCTGTCAAAACGCCACTCTCAATTGGGTATTAATTACGAAGAAGAACTGGTTCAGAAATTTAACACCTCTGAAATTAAGTCTCAAAACCACTTGATAGAAATGGTTACATCGTTGACCGGCGCAATTGATGCAAAAGACCCGTACACAAAAGGTCACTCAACTTCTGTTTCAAGGTATTCAGAGGCGCTTGCGCGCGCTATAAACCTGCCGGAAGAGGAAGTTCAAAGAATTGCACTGGGTGCACAACTTCACGATGTGGGTAAAATCGGTATTCCTGAAAATGTTTTGAGAAAAACAGATAAACTTTCTGACGAAGAATGGGAAATTATGAAACAACACCCTACGATTGGTGCGGAAAAGGTTCTTGCTCCAAATCCGGGTTTAAGAGATTTGATACCAATGGTAAAATATCACCACGAAAAGATTGACGGTACAGGTTATCCAATGGGATTAAAGGGTGATGAAATCCCGTTAGAAGCGCGGATTATCTCTGTTGCCGATGCGTTCCACGCACTGGTAAGCGACAGGCCATATCGTAAAGGTATGCCGCTTGAAAAAGCGTGTGCAATTTTAAAAGACGGCGCAGGTAAACATTGGGATAGCGACTTGGTTAGACATTTTATTGCAATCGCTCCGTCACTTTCTACCAGCGTGTAGTTTACTATGTAAATTTGCTATGTAAATTTTTGTAAAAATGAATTTAAAATGCCTGAAATTCAGGTATACTGCTGATAGGATAGGATAGGATAGGATGGGTGGTGAGCTGCGCAAAAAATTCCTGTTTCTATGTTTTCATGTAGGTAAGGAAGCATGAAAAACTTAGAAAGGTAAAAAATATGTGTGCAGTATCAATGGATCCGGGCGTAGTTAGAAGTTTTGCCCTCGAGTATTTAAAAAAGAATCCAAAGGCGACAGAGGCTGATGTTCAGGTCGCAGCAAGAGAGCATTTCCAAGGAAAAATAAGCCGTAAGGGTTTGTCACAAATTACTCCTACCATAAGTGAGGTATGTTCAGCAAACGCACAACAGGTAAGGGCAAATTTTCAACCTGTTGAAACTCCGGTTGTAAGGCGAGCTGCAAAAAGATTTAATAGAAACCAGGCTTATAGATATTATGAAGAACTTGATAGAATGGGTGAGGGTGCGCTAGCCAGAAGAAAAGGACGTAGTATGCGTGATGCAAAAGCGGCGTTTGGTTCAGAAGAGTATTTGGAGGTTTTGAAACGCAACAATCCGGATGAGTATGCACGTGAAATTGCGAGACTGGAAGAGCAAAATAAACCTGTTCAATCAAACAATGCCGGCAAAAAGGAAGCTAACGCAGAATATCAAAGTTCTAAGAAGAAAAAAGCTGCGAAGAAATCCGCAGAAGCCGCATCACAAGCGGAACACAAAAAGGTTCGTATGCAAAATACAAAATATGCGCGTGAATCAAGATATTTGACTGAAAATGGTTTGATGAGAACGAATGAACGAAAACTCTATGAGTCAATTAAGTCTCATGAAATTATAGCCGATGCACCTTGGAAGAGCGCAGAAGAATCAATGCAAGTATTTATAGAAAACGGGTTGGCGCCGTTGGAAGAGGCAAAAACGGAAGTTGTAACTACAACAAAACCGACAGGAGGCGCGAGCGGAGCGAGCGCTAAACCAGCGGCAAGTGCTGCCGAAAAAGCTGCAGAAGAGGGCGCAAAAGCGGGTAAGAAAGCAGCTAAAGGCAAATGGGGCTGGATTTTAGGCGGAGCTGCAGCACTTGCCGCCGGTGCCTACGGTTATTATGCTTATAACCAAAACAAACAACAAAAAGAACATATAAGTTTCTCTGCATAAGTAAAAACTGCGGCGGGTATCCCGCCGCTTTCTATTTGAGAACTCTTTCAAGACAAGCGTCTTTTGAATATTGCCATTCCCGGTAAGTTATCCGTTTTACAGTGAAACCGCAGCGTTCCAAAATCGCTTGTTTTTTCATATTTGTCATTCGGGATTTAACGTTGTCCTCAACCCCGTCGACTTCTATAATCAATTTATTATCAACAACCAAATCCGCACTCAAACTTGCGATTTCAACGCCAGCCTTAACTTCGTGTCCGAGGGCGCGGATTTCGGAGGCGATTTCTTTTTCAAGCGCGTTTTTATAGATGTTTTCGTCAAAATCGTCGGAATTTGCAAGTTTCAAACGGTCCTGATATTGCTGCATAAACGAAATATAATGTCTGAAATGTCCGTCCGGCAGCCCTGCAGGGTCACGTGAAACAAAGTTGATAACTTTGTTTTTGCCTCGCGTAATCGCAACGTTAAATAGGTTTGCTTTTTGCAGGAACGTGATACTTTGTGTGAAACTGTTATCAGCAAACGCCCACGAAATAAGCATTATGTCGCGTTCATCCCCTTGGAATGTGTGCGCGGTACCGATTTCAATTTGGTGTTTTTGAATCATGTGATCAGAAAGCACTTTTGAAACCGCAACTTTTAATGCCTCAACCTGTGCGCGGAACGGCGAAATTAAGCCGATAGTGACAGGTTTGTCCGGATTGTTGCGTTCGTCCTCTACGACTATATCATAAAGTCTTTTTACAACCGCCTCAACTTCCGGCAGGTTTCGGGTTGCGTCAAAGTCGACTTTACCGTCCGGAACCTGAACGAGTTCCAAAACAGGGGTGTTTTCAAAATCTTTGCGCATAATTCTGATTTTGCTGTTATAAAATTCCCGATTTGAAAATTCAATAATCGGCGGCAGGCAGCGGAAATGTTCGTCAAGCATTACTGAATTCATTGAATAGTAATCCGCGAGGTCGAACATTGAATTTGTTCTGAAACGCCAAATGAGCTGGTATTTTTCAGGGATTCCGTACTGGCTTAGGAACGATTGTTCTTTTGCTTTTTCAAGGAATGAAAGGTGCGGAAGCTGTTTGTCATCGCCAACGATTACGGCGCGTTTAGCGCGGAAAAGTATCGGGAAACAACTTGCAATGTCGCATTGGGATGCTTCATCAATGATTGCAACGTCAAACATTCCCGGTTTTAGCGGCAGGGAATCCGAAACTGAATAAGTTGTCACGCACCAGCAAGGGAAAGCGTCCAAAAGCGGTCTGAAATCTTCTTCCGCAAGAATTGTGTCCTGAATACGTTTTCTGTTCGCGGTGAGGGCTTTTGCGTGAATTTTCAGACGACGTTTTTTGTTTTCATCAAAAAGCAGCGATTTTAAAGATTCGCGGCGCGCGTTCTTCAAAATGTTTATCGCAAGTGTTTTTTGTTCTGCTTTTTTCTTTTTGATGTGCGCGGTTAATTGGTGAAGGTTTCCGGTTTTCTGAATTTCTCCCTCAATTTTGCGCAACTGGTGTAAAAGGGTTTCAAAATCTAATTCTTCGTTCAGACGTGAAAGGTTTTCAAGCGTGACGTCAAAACTTTTCATTTTTAACGTCTTTTTCAACTTCAGTTCGCTGAAAAAGTTTAGAATTTTGGCGATTATGCCCATTTTTTCAAGGTTTTTCTCTAATGTTTTGGAGATGAGTTTGAGAGTTTCAATGTCGAGTTTGCTAAGTGAACTCTTGATGTATTGCATTTTCCCCACAACACTTTCTTCTTCCTCAACAATTAAGTTTTGGTCGTGCCATTCTCGCTCAAGTTTGATGATTTTTTCGCATTTGCCCTCAATTTCTTTGATGTAATCAAGGTGGTCTTTCATATCGTCAACGGTTGCGAAAATGCTGTCTTCCAAATCCTCATCGAGGATTGAATCGTCAGAAAGCAGGTTGTTTAACTCATCACTTAGCATTCGTTGGTAGTTCAGGCGTCCTGCACGAAGTGCCATGTATTTTGCGCCCAGACTGTTAAGACGGTCGGCAACAACGTCAACTGCTTTATCCATACGTGACGCGACAAGGACTGTTTTGCCGTTTGCAACAAGGTGTGATACAAGGTTTACAATCGTTTGGGATTTACCTGTCCCCGGCGGCCCCTGAACGGCAACGAATTTGCTGTTATCAATGTTTTTTATAACCTGTTCTTGCGAATCACTTAATGATAAAGGTGTTACCGGGTAGAAATCCGTTATGTTTTTCAAATCCTGCAGCGGAACTGATTTTTCTTTTGATTGCGCGTATTCTTCGTTGATAATACTTAGGGCTGTTTCGCGGTAAATTCCGCTAGGCTTTTCTGCGATTTGTGTAAGCTCGTGCAGAACACCTGCCGTGACTGACGGACGTTTTGTTAAGATTATCGCACTTTGATAGGTTACGGAAACCTTTTCAAGTTTTACGGCGGCTTTTTGGTTATTCTCTTCCTCTTCTATTACGTCGTCGACGTTTTCTGCGGTGATTTTTTCTTCCGCGTAAAACTCTTTAGCAGCTTTTGTGATGTTGTCTTCTTCAACGTAGTCCGCGCTGTTTGAGGTGATTTCGATTTCAGGGATGAGCGATTTTAATGTGGTTAGGAAAATGTCGAGTTTTTCCTGAGTAATCGGCAGGTCAGGAACTTCATTTAAAATTCCCTCTAAAAGAATATCGACTTCGTCCTCGTCGTCATTTTTGCGCATTAATGCCGCGAGTGCACCGGTGTTGAGAGAAAGAACTTCGTCCATCGGAAAACAATTGATATTAACTCCGTTGCGCTCCAGGCGGCAAGGCATATAAAGCAGCGGGGTAAGAAATTCGTTTGCTTTTTTGGATTTTGAACTTTTTCCCACTAAAAAAAGGTAGCCGTAAATAAGGTATTTGTCGCGTGAACCGTGTTCGGATTGAAGCATAAGCTCTGTAAGTTTCGGGTCGGCGCCGTCAAGTGGAATGTATTCCTGAAAATTGGTGAAAAGTTGTTCTTCACCTTTTAGGAAAATCCATTTGTTATCTTTGTCACCCTTGAGGTTTCTGAAAGTTGAACTTTTAACTTCTTCTCGCACGCAGTCGTGAAGATATTGGCTTAATTTTTTTATAAAACTGTTATTGAACGCAGAATTAATTGCTTTTGTGGCTTCTTGTAACATTCTCTTTTTCTCTCCCTGAGAGGATTATACCAGAAAAAAAGCCCCCTTGCAAGGCTGAAACTCAAGTTCGTGTCACAAAATTCGGGTACGCGATTTTGGCGACTTGAATAAATAAAAATCTTCAGATTTATGATAACTTAGGAAAACTGGAACATTCGTTATACCGTTATAATGAATTTTTACGTGCAGGATTGAAAGATGAGGCTGTACAAGCAGGAAAAGATTTTGTTAGTCTTTCGCAAAGTCCTGATGGTACATTAATGTTAAAAGGATGGATAAGTAATACTAAGTATGTGTGGCGTACAGAGCCTGGAGCTTGTGATAAATGTCAAGCGTTAGATGGGCAGGAATTTGAAACTCTTGATGAAGTTCCACCTCGACCGCACCCAAATTGTAAATGTAAAATAGAGCCTTTACAGAAAGATGATGATAAGAATAATCCGGTTTGCCACTATAAAAGCATTATTGATGCAAAATTTTTTGAAATAGAGTTTCTTTATGGAGAAATAGATTCCTTAATGTCAGACTTTGAGACAATAAAGGAAGACGTGGAGAATTTAGTTATTGTAATAAAATACTATTATGATCAAGTAAAAGACGAGTGGGATAGTTTTATTGCTGATATAGAAGAAATGCAGGAAATATATGGTCCTGTAAATGAACCTGTAAGTTTAAGCGCTGGGCATCAAATAAAATATATTTTAGAGGTCGATTTTGCTGGTATTTTTGTACCTGCAGAACTTTATACATCTTATAACATATTTAGCGACTATAAGCACCAAATGAAGGCTTTAGGACAAGATGACTCTATTTGTGTTGGTTGCAAAGATAAATGGTTTCATGCTAATGCGAATTATGATTGTGTTAAATTAGGTGCATTTGGAGAATTGGCTGCTTACTTGTTTAGCATAGGAAAAGAGATAATGGATATGTACCAAAAAGTTATTATAAAGAAACAAGATTTTATGTTTATTTTAAAAGATTGTTTAGAAGATTTAAGAGCTGACTATTTAGGTATATTGCAAGCAAAACGGCAAATTAATCAAGAGAAAAATTTAGATGCTGTTAGAGAAATTTTTCAAAAGGAATAGTTTATGATATACTGCAAATATATGCTAAAACTTGCTGTGAAAACTTTACTTTGTTGTGTGCTTAGTACGATATTTCTATTGTATTCAATGTATTATATAATATTATTTGGGAAGCATTATGTTTCACTTCTTATATTTTTGGTTCTTATTTTGACGATACTGTTGACTATTAAGGTAATTAATTCAAATAAAAATTTATTGTTAAGGGTGAGTCTTTTAATTTTTATTCTTATTTTGTTCTTTGATTTTCCAACAGAATTTAAACAACTGCGAAAACAAAGACTTGAGGAGCATAGAATTCAAATGCTTAAAGATGATTGTATAGAAGATTATATTTGCGTCGAAGGGCTAACGATTAATGCCAATGGTAGAATGATTACCGTCAATAAACAATCTTGTATTGAAAATAAAGGACGCTGGAATGAAACCCGAAAAGAATGTAATTTCCGTGAATAATCGTTGCACAATTTTTGTTTTTCAATTACAATTAACCTATGGATATGAAGAGAATTAAATTAGGAAATTTTGAAATCGGCGGGGATAAGCTAACAATTTTGGCAGGTCCTTGTGCGCTTGAATCGAAATCTATGGCGGAAGAAGTCGCCGCAGGATTAAAAGAAATTTGTCAAAAACTTGATATTAACTACGTTTTTAAGTCCTCTTTTGACAAGGCTAACCGTTCTTCAATAACCTCTTACAGAGGTCCTGGCTTGGTAGACGGACTTAAAACTCTTGCCGAAATTAAAGAAAAATTCAATTTGCCTATCGTAACGGATATTCACACTCCGGATCAGGCAGACCCGACAGCTGAAGTCGCTGATATTTTACAAATCCCGGCGTTCCTTTGCCGCCAGACTGATTTGCTCGTCGCTGCTGCGAAAACCGGTAAAATCGTTAACATCAAAAAAGGTCAGTTCCTTGCTCCGGAACAGATGAAACCTTTAATTAAAAAGGTTGAGGATGCAGGAAATACTAATATTCTTGTGACCGACCGCGGTACCAGTTTTGGTTATAACAACCTTGTCGTTGATTTTCGCGGGATTCCTATTATGCAATCTTTTGGCTATCCTGTTGTTTTTGACGCTACCCACAGTGTTCAGCTGCCGGGCGCAAATGGTCTAAGTTCAGGCGGTGACAGAAGATTTGTTCCGGTTCTCGCAAAAGCTGCAATGGCGGTCGGGGCAAATGTTTTATTCTTTGAAGTCCATCCTGACCCTGATAAAGCACTTTGTGACGGTCCGAATATGGTTGCGCTCAAAGATGCTGAAGCACTTTTCAAAAAATGCAAAGACATTTATGAGCTTGTTAAGGAGTAGCGATGCAGATAAAAACCTACGTGGCAGGACCGGTTCAGGCTAATAATTATCTTGTTATTGATGAGAATGCTAAAGAGGCAATTCTTATTGATTGTTCTGACTACATTCAAGAAATCGTTGATTATGTCAAAGAAAATGCATTGAAAGTAAAATATATTCTGTTGACACACGGGCATTTTGACCATGTTTTAGGTATAAATAGAATGAAAAAAGCTCTCAATACAAAAGTTTATGTACATGAGGGTGACAAAGAACAAGTTTTGCATACCCGTGAGGTTATGACTATGTTTGGGCTTCCTACAGACGGGGTTGAAAACCCTGTGATTGACGGAACCTTGCCTGACGATTTGGCTCTTGGAGGGCAAAAAATTCAAGTTATCGAAACCCCTGGACATACGCCGGGCGGTGTTTGCTATCTTATCGGTGAGAATTTGTTTTCAGGCGATACTCTTTTCCAAGGTACAATTGGCAGGACTGATTTGCCGCAGGGAAGTTTTCAACAGATTAAGCACAGTGTGAAAGATATTCTTTTCGCGCTTGACGACAACATAAAAGTTTATCCCGGACATTCAGGGTCGTCCACAATAGGGTACGAAAAAAAGTTTAATGATATAATAAATTATTAATCGAGGTAAAAATGAAAGAACAATTAGAAAAAATATATGAAAGTGCTGTGAAAGAACTTGAAAATGCGTCTTCAATCAATGATGTTGCACAAATTCGTGATACTTATTTGAGCCGTAAAGGTCAGTTGAACGAAATCAAAAAAGGTTTGAAAGACCTTTCTGACGAGGACAAAAAAGTTGTAGGTTCGCTTGCAAACCAAATTTCACAAAAACTTGAAGAGGCTTTGCGCTCAAAATACGAATTGTTCTATAAAAAAGAATTAGATGAAAAACTTGCGAAAGAAAGAATTGATGTAACACTTACAGGTAAATATGTTCCGCAAGGTCGTATTCACCCGATTACATCTACTATTAACGAAATTACTACAATTTTCCAAACCCTTGGATTTTCAGTTATTCCAAGTTCGCTGTCTCCGGAAGTCGAAACAGAATACTACAACTTCGACATGTTGAACGTTCCGAAAGATCACCCTGCGCGTGATGTTCAGGACACTTTCTATTCAACAGTAGGTAAAAATGTTGTGTTAAGAAGCCAAACTTCAGGTGCACAAATTCACGCAATGGAAGGCAAAAATCCGCCAATCCGTGTGATTGCGCCGGGTAGGGTTTACAGAAACGAAAATATCAATGCCCGTAAAAATAACTTCTTCCACCAAATTGAAGGGCTTTATGTTGATAAAGACATAACTTTCGGTGATTTAAAAGGCGTTTTGAACGAATTTATCAGAATTTATTTTGGCGAAAGCAGACCAACACGTTTCAGAAATAGTTTCTTCCCGTTCACAGAACCTTCTGCGGAAGTTGATGTTCAATGCATTATGTGTCAGGGCAAAGGCTGCCGTACGTGTTCCGGTACCGGCTGGTTGGAAATCCTTGGTTCCGGTATGGTTGATCCGAATGTACTTCGCGGCGTTGGAATTGATCCGGATGTATATTCAGGCTTTGCGTTCGGTATGGGCGTTGAACGTCTCGCTATGCTGAAATATGCGATTGACGATATTCGTCTGTTCTTCAATAATGATGAACGTTTCCTAAAACAATTCTAGGCTCTAAATTCTATGAATGTATTGAAATTTATAGTAATTATAGGAATTATTTTGCTCTGCTGGAGTTTTTTCGTTGAGCCGAACTGGATTACTATAAGACATTATAATGTTCCGTGTAAGGCGTTGAGCGGTTTGCACGCGGTTTTTATAAGCGATTTGCATATCAAAAAGAATGATGTAGCACGAGTAAGAAGAATTGTAAAGCTCGTTAACGCACAAAATCCGGATATCGTTTTAGGCGGCGGGGATTTCGCAAACGGGCATAGCATAAAATCTACTCTGGATATTGAGATTTTAGGTTATGAACTTAGTAAAATTAAAGCGCCATACGGGTTTTATACTGTTCTTGGTAATCATGACTGGTGGACAAACGGTGAGTCGCTGCGTAGAAGTTTGGAGAAATTCGGTATAAACGTACTGGAGAATTCTTCTGCCTCTGTACACACCGGCGACGGGAAATATTTGTACATTGCGGGGCTAGGGGATAGAGATACCCGTGAGGTAAAACCAAAAGCCGCGCTTAAAAATACATCGTTTCCGCGAATACTTTTGACCCATCATCCCGATGTATTTTATGAGGTTGACGAGCAGGTAGATTTGATGCTTGCCGGACATACGCACGGTGGACAGGTTGTCTTGCCGCTATGGGGACCTATTTTAATTCCTACGGATTATCCTAAAAAGTTTGCACACGGAATGGTTGAAGAAAACGGGAATAGAATTATAGTTACAAAGGGAATTGGTACAAGTATTTTGCCTATAAGGTTTAATTGTAAACCTGAAATTGTGGTTATTGACTTTATATAAAACATGGTTTAAACTATGAAAAGAAAGGATAGAACATATGAACAAGAAAAACGTATTAACATGCACAGGGGGGGGNNCCGTGAGCCCGCAAGCCAGTGTATGGATGGCACTCAGTGCCTTTACTATGGCAGAAATTCTGTTATCGTTAACAATTATTGGCGTAGTTGCGGCGATAACGCTGCCGTCGCTCACTGGAAACATTAACGAGCGCACCTGGAACACGCAAAGAAAAGCGCTTTATGCGAGATTTAGTCAGGCAATAGCTTTAATGCCGGCATTAAACGGATATGGAACTGATAATCCTGATACCGCAGCCGAAACTTTTGTTACAGCCGGTTTGTCAAAAGTCCTTAAAATCAATAATATCTGCGACAGTGAACATTTGACCGATTGTGGTTTAAATGAAAAGTTGACAACTTTAAATGCTACTAGTCTTGCATTGCCAAATAAATTAACAGACTTAAACAGTGGTTTACTTTATCACGGGGGTATGAGTGATACAAAAGCCGCGGCGTTTGAAACGGTCAATGGTGAATCAATTTTAGCTTTTTACAATCCGACTTGTACGCAAGGGAATGTTATGTATCAATCCACTGATGTGGCGGGGACACCAGGTTTTATTGTTAAACAGCATGTCTGTGCTAATTTTGTCTATGATTTAAATGGTTCTAAGGGTCCAAATACCGTAGGTAAAGATATTGGTTTTATCTCTGCAATTTATCCTTCGGATACGGCTGTCGTAATGCCTGTTGTGGCTAAAAAATTGACGGGTACATACGAACAAACTCTTGCGGGTCGGGCATGTTCTGATGCGGATAAGGAATTTCGGCTTGCAAATATTGAGGAGTTATTGTCAATATACTATAATGCGAATTTAACGGGTACTACTGCTGATTCGTGGTCATCATCAGTAGTAGATTCTCAAAATGCCTGGTACTTTGGCTTCAATAACGGTATGAAGTATTCAATTCCAAGAACCTTACAAAGAGCTGTTTTTTGTATTAAACGTTAGATGGCGGAATTGGGATTTCATCTCCGTATTCAAGCATAACCTGTAAAATCACGCGAAGCTGTACCTTGTAGTTTTCGCGTGCTTTTTCTATTGTTTTGGCACAAAACGTAAAACTCGGAATTTCCTTTATCTCTATATAATGATAAGGGTTTCCCTCAAAGTCGATATCTGTGCCCTCAATCAGCGTCCAATTAAGGTTTAAATAATAATCTAAATCTTTCTTCTCGCTCATAATCTATCCTTACAGAGAGTTCTCTGTCAATGGCTGTGTAATCATAATTCCGTCACCGCCGATTACGTCAACTTTTTGGTTTTCGATTAAAAGATAAATCGGTTTGTTGGTGTTATATTTCGCGGTTTTTATAAGTTGGAAAATTCGTTTGTATATACTGTCAGAACCGCCGCCCATTTCAAAGTGTTTGGATAAATTTATATAAACTCCGTCAGAGGCATCAATTACGGCTAAAAGTCTTGTGCCAACAGGGATTTCTGAATAAACCCCGAGTTTAACTTCTTCCGGTTTTGGACCGTCTATTAACGCTGTTATAGCAAATTTAATAGGGGTGCCGTCGACTGTAGGGTCGTATTTGCGTTTTACGGCTTTATAAACTTCTTCTTTATTTTTGTTCTGACCAATAAAGAATATATTCACAAACTGGCTTTCCTGATTTTCGTCAGGGTTTTCAATTTCATCCGGTGGCGTTACTACATCAGGCGGAAGCGGTGCCGGTCTCATACTTTTTACAGAGAAAACAAAAGCTGTTGCTACTAATATTGTTAAAATTATTAGAATGATATTTAAGCTCTTTTTGTCCATAGGTCCTCACTTCCTGATGTTTATAAATGCTTTCAAAACTATTTTATCATTGTCAATAAATATTTCGTTTATGTCGGCATTTATTATATTATTTTCTAAGATTTTAACAGAAAAATCAAGGGGGTTAACATAATTTAACGCATCCGTCATGTTTAAAAGGCTTAAAATTGTCGGTTTGCCTGAAGTTTCGGTATTTGCAACTTTGATGTCTTCATTTAGAAGATTAAGTCCGGTTCCTATGCGGGCGGTTTGTTTTTTCGGTGAAAACGGTGTGCTTACGGTGAAATTGTACCATAATTTGTTATCGGAAATATCAAATTTTACGTCTTCAATGCGTAGAAAGCCCAAGAGATTTTGGTTAATTTGTCTGATAGTTTTTTTGAAATCCGTTGTATTTGAAATTCTGTTGAGGTCTGCAGCGCTGAATTCAATTCTTACATCTGCCGGAAAATCTGTCACAAAACGGTAGTTGCCGTTTTCAGTTTTTTCAAGCTGGTTGAAAGTGCACAGTGAATTTAGCGTAATTTTTGAGGCGCTGACGTCACCAAATACAACGTTTTCGCCGGTCGCTGCCAAACTCTTGAATTTACCGTCTTTAAGGTCTGATGTGCTGAAAGAATCGATTTTTATGTCAAATTTACCCTGTGCGTAGGCGGAAATTTGTTTTTCCAAATACTGTTCAAGGATTGTTTTATGAACGAAGTTGCTGCCTGAAACACGGCTTGCAAAACGGTTCCAGCCTGACGTAAGGTCATAACCGTTGGGGCACAAGTCCGTCGCTAGGCTCATCTGCCCTGCGCATACTACCAGCAATAATAATAAAAACTTCCTCATAAAAACACTTTCTTTAGACTAATTATATTATCTTCGCTAAATCCTATCGCGCAAATATTATTTTCGTATGTCAAAAGAAGAAATTCACTATCCGGGCAGTTATCTTTTCGCAGCGAAACCCCGTTTTTGATTTTTTCAAGGTCGGCTTGGGTTACTTCAAGCTGTTTTTGCGGCAGAACGTCAATTGGGTTTATCAGGTAGTTTTTAACCTCTTCAAAAACGAGTTTTTGTAGTGTGATTGAATTTTCAAGTTTGAAACGTCCGGCTTGTGTGCGTGTGAGTGCGCTTAAATGCGCGCCTGCAGCAAGTTTCTGCCCGATATCAAATGCAAGTGAACGAATGTAGGTGCCTTTTGAACATTTAACCTCAAGCTGTGCGGTTTGTGTTGCAGCGTCAAAATCAACAAGTTCAAGTTTTTCTATTATGACACGGCGTGGTTTTATTTCGACTTCTTCGCCCTTGCGTGCGTATTCGTAAAGTTTCTTACCATTAACTTTGATTGCAGAATAAATCGGCGGCATTTGTTCGATTTCACCGCGGAAATCATCTAGTATTGCTTCAACTTCTTCGCGTGTAACTTTTTTATCAAAGGTTTGCGTTACCTGACCGTCGATATCGTAGGTATCAGTATTTGAGCCAAATTGAACTGTTGCAAGATAGGCTTTGTCATCATCAAGATACTCTATAAGGCGTGTAGCCCTGCCGATACATATTGGTAAAACACCTTCTGCAAAAGGATCCAGGGTTCCGGTGTGCCCGATTTGTCTAATTCCTGTCAGACGGCGGACATTTGCAACAACATCATGAGATGTCATGCCTTTGGGCTTATTGATGTTTACGAACCCGAACAATTTTTACAGCTCTCCTCTGGAAATTTTGTTTATGATGTCTGTTACGCGTGAACCTTTTTCAAGAGAGTCAGTGTAGACAAATCTCAATTCCGGTGTAAGACGTAAACGAATACGTTTGCCTACTTCATAACGGATTTTAGGGGTACTTTTTTCGATTGTTTCTTTTGTTTTTTCAATTTGTTCTTCAGAACCCAAAACGCTGTAGATAACTTTTGCAAAAGAATTATCGTGTGCAACTTCGATATCTACAATGGAAACCACACCGCAAAGTCCTCTGATTTCGCGCTGTAGGATTTCAGAGATATCGCGCATTAATTCTTTTCTTACACGTTCATTTCTTAGAGTCATGATTATTTCCTCTTATAAACTAGTTCTTTCAACTTCTTCGGTAGTTGAAACCTGGATGATGTCACCGATTTGAAGGTCGTTGAATTTCGCAAATGATATACCGCATTCAAAACCTTGGGCAACTTCTTTAACATCATCTTTGAAACGCTTAAGCTGGTCAATTACCCCTGTGAATATTTCTTTTCCGTCACGGATAAGGACAGCATTTTTGCTTCTGATAATCTTACCTTCAGTAACGTAGCAGCCGGCAATTTTTGTCGTTTTACCGATAGTGAAGATTTGACGAATTTCGGCTTTACCAAGTTGAACTTCTTTTGTTTCAGGTTGAAGAAGTGAAAGCATTGTTTTTTCGATATCTTCAAGGATTTGGTAGATGATATCGTATTTTTTAATGACAACGCCTTCTTTTTCAGCCGCTGCAAGAGCGTTAGAGTCTTCTTTAACGGTGAAACCTAAAATTAACGCGCCTGATGCAGATGCTAACATTACGTCAGCTTCTGAAATGTCGCCGACACCAACGTGAATGATTTTTGTTTTAATCAATTGTGATTCAAGCTGCGCGATTGCTTGTGAGACAGCTTCCGCAGAACCGTGGGTGTTTGCTTTGATGATTAAGTTCAATTGCGGGATATCGTTGTCCCCTGCAACAGCCTCGCGGCGGATGTGAGCAGGAAGTGTTGCTTCAATACGTTTATCGCGTTCACGTTCTTTGCGTTTGTCGATAATTGATTTCATTTCTTTTTCGTTTTGAACAACTTCAAAATAGTCGCCTGCTTGCGGAACTTCTGTTAAACCTAAGATTTCGACAGGAGTTGACGGCTCTGCTTTTTGAATACGTTCGCCGCTGTCTGAAAGCAATGCACGAACACGTCCGCAGGCTGTACCTACGACGATACAGTTGCCGACACGCAGGGTTCCGTTTTGTACAAGAAGTGTTGCAACAGGACCTTTACCTTTGTCGAGGTTTGCTTCAATTACGACACCTGACGCCTCTGCTTTAGGGTTAGCTTTAAGTTCTTCCATATCTGCAACGAGCAGAATGTATTCAAGAAGTTCGTCGATACCAACGCCCTGAAGTGCAGAAACTTTAACTGTAATAGTATCTCCGCCCCATTCTTCAGGAACAAGTCCGTGTTCTGTCAATTGTTGTAAAATTTTGTCAGGGTTTGCACCCGGTTTGTCGATTTTGTTTACCGCAACGATGATTGGAATTTCAGCTGCTTTAGCGTGGTTAATCGCCTCAATAGTTTGCGGCATTATGCCGTCGTCTGCTGCAACAACAAGGATTGCGATATCTGTTGCTTTTGCACCGCGGGCACGCATTTCGGTAAACGCTTCATGACCCGGAGTATCGAGGAAGACAACTTTTTTATCTTCAACGTAAACCGTATATGCACCGATAGATTGAGTGATACCGCCGACTTCGGTCGCAACGATTTTGTGTTTTGAGGCGCGAATACTGTCAAGAAGTGTTGTTTTACCGTGGTCAACGTGACCCATAATTGATACAACCGGTGCACGTTTTTTGAGTAATTTTTTATCAACTTCTTCAAGCGCTTTTGATTTTTGTTCTTTTTCAAGTTCTTCTTCGATGAAGGCTTCAAGGTCTTCTTCCAGAACTTCAATTTCAAATTCCGCACAGATTTTTTTGATAACTTCAACGTCAATAAGCTGGTTCAATGTCGCCATAATACCGTTAAGCATTAAGAATTTAACGATTTCTGCCGGCGTGCGTTGGATTTTGTCTGAAAGCTCGCTGATTGTCATAGCTTGCGTAACGACTAATTGAGTAACCGCTTCAACACTTTCTTCTCGTTGAGAACGTTTTTTATGGTGTTGTGCTGCCGCCTTTTCTAATGAAATTCTTTCTTGTTCTTCTTTTTTAGAGTTAAAATCTTTAGTTTTCTTTTTATTTGCGCCCGCATCTGTACGTTTTCTTGTATTTGATTTGTTATCGTACATTTCTTGCGGTATAATACGTCTTTCGATAGGTTTTTTGTCACCTTGTTCGCGGTTTTCCGGACGCTGTTCTCTTGTTTGGTTAGAACGCTTGTCAAACGGACGTTGAGGTCTGTCAGTGCGTGGCGGGAATTTATTTTGAGCACCGTCACGTTGCGGATATCTTCTTCCCTCTGTCATTGGCTTGTTAGGATACGGACGGCGTTCTCCGCGTTCCGGTTTTTCTGTACGTTCAGGACGTGCGGTTTCTTTAGGTACGGCACGGCGTACAATTTCTAATCTGTTAACAACCGGTTTCGGTTTGACAACTTCTACGCGAGGCGCTGCAGATTCCGGTTCAGGAGCCTTTTCAACCTTCTCTTCAGGTTTTTCCTCTACCTCTGCTTTCGCTTTTTTTACAACAAAGGCTTTTGGTTTCTTCGCAACAACTTGTGACCCCTGGCTGATAAATTCTTTCAGACGTCTGATTTGATCAGGTGTAACTGTGCTTGAATGAGTTTTGCCGGTTATTCCCATTTGTGTATATTTTTCTACAATTTCTTTACTAGGAATACCAAGCTCTTTTGCTAACTCATTTATTCTGATAGGTGTTTCAAAACTCATTAATTATTTTTCCTTTCAAATCCTCTGGGAGAGCTGTGCGCAGTGCCTTTTGGAGTTTATTTTTTTTAAATGCGGATTCAATACAAGAAATATTATAGCAAAGATATGCAGATCTGCCAAATATTTTTGTATCGTGGTTGAGAATGACGGCGCCGTTGGAGGATTGTTTCGTGATTTTTATTAAATCTTTTGTATCTTTAATTTCCCCGCAGGCAACGCATTTTCTTTCTGTCATTAATTTACCTCTGCAAGTTTTTCCAGCTTTAATTTTTGGTCGTACTCAATGAGGAGTTTCAACAGGTCATCCAAATCCCCGTCGATAACAGTCCAAACGTTAAGGTTTTGGTTAACGCGGTGGTCTGTGAGACGTCCTTGTGGGAAGTTGTATGTGCGGATGCGTTCGCTTCTGTCGCCGGAACCTACTTGGGAGCGGCGAAGGTCAGTGATTTCTTTCATCTGTTTTTGAACTTCCATATCATAAAGTTTTGCTTTAAGGATTTGGAGTGCACGTTCTTTGTTTTGGAGCTGTGAGCGTTCTTCTGTACAGAAAATCATAATTCCTGTAGGTTTGTGGAATACACGCGCTGCGGTTTCAACTTTGTTAACGTTTTGACCGCCGGCACCGCCTGAACGTGCTGTTGTGATTTCAATATCATTCATATTAAGTTCGACTTCAACGTCATCGACTTCCGGCATAACCGCAACGGTTGCGGTTGAAGTGTGAACTCTGCCTTGTGATTCTGTTGCAGGAACCCTTTGAACACGGTGGACGCCTGATTCGTATTTAAGTTTTGAATATACGCTGTCGCCTTTGATTGAAACGATAACTTCTGAAAATCCGCCGGCTTCGCATTCTGTTTTTGACAGAATTTGTGTTTGCCAGCCTTGTTTATCTGCAAAACGTAAATACATTCTAAGCAAATCACCTGCAAAAATGTTTGCCTCGTCGCCACCTGCTGAACCACGGATTTCAAGCATAATATCTTTATCATCCATAGGGTCGCGCGGTAGAAGAAGAACTTTCATCTTTTCTTCGTATTCAGGAATTTTTGCTTCATTTTCTTCCAGTTCTGATTTCAGAAACGCTTTCATTTCTTCATCAGTTTCTCCGTGTAATAATTCTTTTGTTTCGGCTATAGTGTCATTTGCTTTTTTCCAGGCATAGTATGTTTCAACGGTTTCTTCCATTGCTTTTCGCTGTTTTGAAAGGTCGCGGAAACGGTTATAATCCTGAATTACAGCAGGGTCAGAGAGGGTTTCTCCCAGCTCAATGTACTTTTTCTCTATTTGTTCTATTTTTTCTAACATATCTTTCATAGCTAGATTATAGCACAAAAATATTTTTGACAATAGTTTAGTGACAGCCCTTGCATCCGCCGCAACCGCCGCAGCCGGTGCCGCCAAAAAGGTCGTCAAAATCAAAAACTTCGTCATTCAAAACTTTTTCTATAACAATAGGGTAAATCTTCTTTTCTATTTCAGTAATTTTTCCCTCTAATTCGTCAAAATGCGTTAAATTCCCGATTAAAAGAGGGTATTGGATAATAATTTTCCCGTCTGCGTGGTGGACGGTTACGCCCGTAACTTTCACACCGTGCATAAACGCGTCTAAAATAGGATTTTCGGTGTCAAATGCTGGTAAAAGTGAGGCGTGAATATTGATGGCGTTTGGGAAATCCGTGTGTCTATGTACGCACGCCACAAGGTCGTAATTATTAGAACTTCCGACAGATGTCAGAAGTTCTAATTCTACGTTTTTATTCTGAAAATACTCTGTAATTGCTTTGGCTATCGGACAATCGACATCAGCAATAATCGCAAGTCTTTTCATTACTCACCTAAGTTCAATTGTGAGAACTGAACGATTTTGTTTTTACCGCGTTTTTTAGCGTTGTAAAGCGCGTGTTCTGCGTAACGAATAATCGTATTTGCGTCTTCATCAACATTTTCCATGCAAGGATATGTTGAAATACCGCCTGAAATCGTAATCGGGTGACGTTCTTCTTCGCCGGCAGGGATAAATTCCATACGTTCAATGTCGCGTCTGAAACGTTCGGCAAACAAGAATGCTTGCTCTTCTGATGTGTTTGGAAGAATTACCAAAAATTCTTCATCACCGTAGCGTGTCAAAATATCTTCTTTTCTGATTAATTGTTTAAGTTTTTCCGCAACTGATTTTAAAAGCACATCGCCCCAGCTGTATCCGTAAATGTCGTTTACAACTTTGAAGAAATCCAGGTCAAACAGCAGGCAGGAAAGTTTTAAACCGTAACGTTTTGAACGTGAAATTTCCTGGTCAAGGCGTTCGTGCATATATTTTCTGTTGTGCAAACCGGTTAATTCATCAGTTGTTGAAACCTGACGGATTTTTGTCATAAGTTCGCGGATTCTGAGCATTGATTTAACTCTGATTAAAAGTTCGTTGTTATCAACCGGAGTTCTGATAAAATCGTATGCAAAAGCTCTAACTACTGACGCTTTTTTAAATTCTTCCCCGATGAATAAAATCGGTGTTTTGAATTTTACAAGCGCTAAAGTATCTGCCAAATCAGTAACGTTTTCAGTAATGATAAGGCTAGGGTTTAAAGTTTCATACTCTTTTAGCGTATAATCTTCTTCGACTCTTATATTAGCGTCATCAAGCTCCTGTTCCAGGAAAGACGCAATTTGTGATTCTTTTCTTGGTGCATAAATTACGATATTTTTCATACAAAAACCTCTCTTTGGAAAATATTCTAGCATATTTTTCCATTGTTTGCAATCATTTGAATAACCGACAGGCACATAACTAAACTGCAAATCTGAAGTGAACTATGTCGCCATCCTGTACAACGTAATCTTTTCCCTCCAAGCGGGTTACGCCTTTTTCTTTGCACGCAACATACGAACCGAGTTCGGCAAAATCCTTATATGGCGTAATTTCTGCGCGGATAAAGCCTTTTTCAAAGTCAGTGTGGATGACACCTGCTGCCTGAGGAGCTTTCGCACCTGCAGGAATTGTCCACGCGTGAACCTCTTTTTCGCCAGCCGTAATAAATGTACGCAGGTTCAATAAAGTGTAGACGGATTTAATCATTTTATTAATACCGCTATCTTCTACGCCAAGTTCGGCAAGGTATTCTTTTGCTTCTTCCGGTCCCAGTTCTGCAAGCTCTTCTTCAATTCTTGCGGAAATTATTACTGTTTCGGCTCCGTGTGATTTAGCATATTCGGCAACCTGTTTTGTATAATTATTGCCGTCTTTGATATCGGTTTCAGCCACATTAGCAACATAAATAACCGGTTTTGTTGACATAAGGTTCAACATTTTTGCAACCGGAATTTCATCCTCTTCAAAGTGGTCATTCAGGTTGATAAATGTGCTTTCGTTCAATAGTTCTGAAAGTTTTTTCAAAACTTTTTCTTCTAAAATAGCATCTTTATCGCCGCTTTTTGCCTGTTTCGCGATACGTGCAAGACGTTTTTCAACTGACGCAAGGTCGGCAAGTGCAAGTTCTGTGTTAATAGTCTCAATGTCATCAAGCGGATTAACTTTTCCTGCTACGTGAATTGTGTTTTCATCGTCAAAACATCTTACAACTTGGATAATTGCGTCAACTTCACGGATGTTGTGTAGGAATTGGTTGCCCAAACCTTCACCTTTGCTTGCGCCTTTTACAAGCCCTGCAATGTCAACAAATTCAACTGCTGTCGGAATAATTTCCTGTGCGTTGCAAAGTTTTTTCAATACTTCAAGTCTTTCATCCGGAACATTTACTACACCAACGTTTGGTTCAATTGTGCAAAACGGATAGTTTGCACTCTGCGCATTCTTGGCACTGGTCAGCGCGTTGAATAATGTTGATTTTCCGACGTTCGGAAGTCCTACTATACCTGTTCTTAACATTTAATCTTTTTCCTTTATTCTTCCATATTCTCTACAGGGTTATTCATAATCTGTATCCCGAACTTCATACGGAATAAGTATTTTACTGTTTCACCCTGAATTTCGTACATCATTTTGTTAAATAAATTGTACGCTTCTTTTTTGTATTCAATTAGTGGGTCTTTTTGACCGTATGCGCGAAGCCCTATGCTTTCGCGAACCATATCAATATTGTGCAAGTGGTCAATCCATTTTGCATCAATTGTTTTTAATAAAATATCACGTTCCAAACCGCGAACCATATTGTTTTCGCTAAACGGTTCTTGAGGAACGAAGTTCGGATCGTATTTTTCAAGAACGCTGTTATAGAAATTAATGAGTGAGGCCTCATGTGTTTTGTAAGCATCAATTGCTAATTCTTTTACTTTTTCGTAAACTGCGTCAAATTTCATACCTTGAATATCGTGGACATCAAGCTGTGAAAGCTGCGGGATTGTTGAGTGAATTTCTTTTACCATTGTGACTAAATCGTCATAAATGTATTCATCAGGAGTCATTCCCGGCGCGATGTAGCTGCGTAAAATTCTGTCGACTTCTCGTTCAATCATATACGCGATATCGCCTGATAAGTCTTTACCGAAAAGAACTTTGCGGCGTTGGGCGTAGAATTTTTCACGTTGAATGTTCATAACATCGTCGTATTCCAAAACGTGTTTTCTTATGTCAAAGTGATAAGTTTCAACTTTCTTCTGCGCTGATTCGATTTGTTTGGTAATTAATGGAGATTCAATTTCCATTGTTTCGTCTATGTTGAGCATATTCATCACAGCTGTGATTTTATCGCCGCCAAATATTCTCATTAAATTGTCTTCCAGTGACAGGAAGAAGCGTGTTGAACCAGGGTCGCCCTGACGTGCGGCACGACCGCGTAACTGGTTGTCTATACGGCGTGACTCGTGGCGTTCGGTACCGATTACGTGAAGACCGCCAAGTTCAATAACTTCCGCGTGTTCTGCCTCGGTAATCTTTCTTGCCTCATCAAGTGCTACATTTTTAAAGTTTTCATAGTCAGGATGCTCCGGTGTAATCCCTTTGCTGTCTAAATTTTCTTTTGCCATAAATTCAGCGTTACCACCTAACAGAATATCTGTTCCGCGGCCTGCCATATTGGTCGCAATCGTAACCGCTCCTTTTCTGCCGGCTTGCGCAATAATATAAGCCTCACGTTCGTGCTGTTTCGCGTTCAAAACGTTGTGCTTAATCCCGCGGCGTTTCAAGAGTTCTGATACAAATTCAGACTTCTCAATACTGATTGTACCGACCAAAACCGGTCTTCCTTGTTCGTGCATTTTAACAATATCTTCTACCGCGGCAAGGTATTTTTGAAGTTCTGTTTTATAAATTTTATCAGGATAATTTATTCTGATATCAGGCTTGTTTGTCGGTATTACCGTAACTTCAAGGTTGTAAATTTTGCCAAATTCAGCCTCTTCTGTCATTGCAGTACCTGTCATACCTGAAAGTTTAGGATATAGTCTGAATAAGTTTTGGTATGTAATGCTTGCAAGAGTTTGGGTTTCATCCTGAATTTTAACACCCTCTTTTGCTTCCAATGCTTGGTGTAAGCCTTCAGACCAACGGCGACCCTCCATAATACGACCTGTAAATTCGTCTACAATCTGAACTTCGCCGTTTTTAACAACATAGTCAGTATCACGAATATAAAGTTCTTTTGCCTTTAACGCTTGCAAAAGGTGGTGTGCGTATTGGGTTGAAACATCAAACAGGTCTGTTACGTTCAAAAGTTCCTGTGCGTGGTCAATACCGTCTTCGGTCAGGATTACGTTTTTGTTTTTTTCATCAACTTCATAGTCTTTTGTTTTTTCAAGTTTCGGCGCGATTTCTGCCATTAAAAGATAAGTTTCTGCAGATTTTTCCAAACGTCCGCTGATAATTAACGGGGTTCTCGCCTCGTCAATCAAAATACTGTCGACTTCGTCGATAATCGCGTAGTTGTAAGGACGCTGCACAAGCATATTTTTATCCTGCGCCATATTGTCACGGAGATAGTCAAAACCAAATTCGTTGTTTGTACCGTAAGTAATATCGCAATTATAAGCGTGACGTTTTTCTTCGTATTCATTTGCACCGCGTGTGCCCGAAAGAACAACGCCTACCGTCAAACCCAAAAATTCATAAATCTTACCCATCCACTCGCTGTCACGTTTCGCAAGGTAATCGTTAACCGTTACAACGTGAACACCTTTTCCGGTTAACGCGTTGAGGTATGCAGGAAGAGTCGCAACGAGAGTTTTACCCTCACCGGTCCTCATCTCTGTGATGTGACCATTATGTAAGAAGTATCCGCCGATTAACTGAACGTCAAAGTGACGCATATTCAAAACACGTTTCCCAGCCTCTCTTACTGTCGCAAAGGCTTCCGGCAAAATCTTATCCAAAGCCTCTTTTTCTAACTTTCTGTCAGTCATAAAATCGTCAGATGTCTTGCGGTTTGCTAAAATATTTTTAAATTCCTGCGTCTTAGCACGGAGTTCATCGTCTGACATTTCGGCAAATTGTGGCTCAAGTGCGTTGATATGTTCGATTATCCCCATTATATTTTTAACTTTGCGTTCGTTAGGATCGCCTAATAATTTTAATAGTAAGCCTATCATTTTTCCTCTCCAAATTGTGTCTGTTAAGTTTATAATAACACGGACATGAAAAAATGCTACTCACCCACCTTGACGGATAGACGAACATGGTTTAAACTATGAAAAGAAAGGATAGAGACTATGAAAAAACGAACTGTAAACATTTTGACAGGGGGGGGNNCGGGGGGGGGGGGAGCCGCTTAACCGCATTTACTATGGCGGAAATCCTGTTGTCCCTAACAATTATCGGTGTTGTTGCCGCGATAACGTTACCAAGTTTGACGGGCAACATTAACGAACGAACCTGGAACACTCAAAGAAAAGCACTTTATGCGAGATTTAGCCA
>MOYE01000004.1:77861-300726 GCA_001899335.1 Candidatus Gastranaerophilus phascolarcticola | reverse complement strand
AACCTTTATGAATTCTTAGACAAATACGGACTTTTTGACGAAGGCAGAAACGAATTCCAAGCGCAATTGGATGCTTACAATAAACAAATGGAAGAGTTTGACAAAAAACAAGATGAATACGACAAAGCTCTTGCGGAATTCAACAAACAATTTGACGACTACTCTGCTGCGCTTGAAGAATACAATAAAAAACTTGAAGAATATGCTCAAAAACAAGAACAATATGAAAAAGATAAAGAAGCCTACGAAGATGCATTAAACTCTCCTGATTTATACGGAATTTTCAGTGGTGCCGTGGGTAAGAGTGAAGATTTATTAGCAATTCCTTCAACCAGTAGCGGTTTACCTGACGGCTTGCCACAAAGCATGGGCTGCTATTGGTCTGCATTACACCCGGACGGAACTTCCAACCGTGCATCTTGTTACACTCACGTTTTGGGACACTTAATAGACTATAATGCGACTACTGACCAAGGTGGTACCAACGGTCCTTACATAACCTCCGCGGGTGATAACGTAAATTGTAGCGGATATTCAAATGGTTATATGGATAATACCTGTAACTCTGAAATGGGACAAGTTTCAGATGGTATTAACGAACTTGATGATGAAGGTAATTACAAACGTCTTTGCGACGGCACAGACGATTACCGCGGAATAACAGGCGTAACAAATGCTTTGGATAAAGCATTGAAAGATTACGCTGCAGGAAATATTAATGAAACCGAATTAAAAATGTGGCGTTTGATAAGCGACTTCGTTCAAGAACCTGACGGCTCTTATTCACGCAAAAGTCTTAAACAAAAAGCCATTGATATGATGTATTTATCTCAAAACTGGGGTTATCAGGACGGTATGTCAGCCGAATTTCCGAGTTCAATGTTAAGTCCGGACATGATGGTCGATATTTTGATAAACTTTACTGATGGCGACCTAAGAAACCTTACACTTGACCCACCAGAGGAACCGACCCCACCGGATGCATTTGATATGGAAATGCCTACACTTGATATTGCAGCGCCGCAAAAACCGGAAATGCCTGAATATACTGACAAAATTTACGACAAACCGCTCGCCCAATGGTACACTAACCTTTGGAACCTTATGGACGGTAACACTGTTTCTGACGAAATCTACTCCATCTATGACGACCAAGCGGATTTCGACTACTTCACCGTAGGCAACAAACCTAAATCATCTACTAAAGATAATAACAATTACATTGTCATGCCAAATGATCAAGCCGGTAACGCAGAATGGCTTCAATTCGCTATCAACAACGGACTTGTTACACTATCTCAAGCCGCTCTTAGAAACAACACTAACGGTTCCGACATTACCTGGGAAAGAGTTGAATCCTCCAGCACCAGCGACATCTATGAATCGCAAGACGACACGAAAATCGCTAAAGCAGAAGCGGAATACAAAATGACTCTCGCAGAAATTCAAGCGGAAGATAAGCAATTCGATATTAAAATGAAAAAATTAGATACCGAACACAGCGCTCTTGAAAAAGAACTTGAATCCATTAAAGGCGTTATGGATAAAAATACGGAGCGTTCGTTTACTGCTTTCTCTTAGGCTTCAAGTGACTTGAAATATTCCTTGTTATTATCAAGGGTATTTTGGGTTGCAAGGATTGAGTAAACCGGTTTGCCGCCAAAAACATTCTTCGCAACGTTTTGGATATCGTCTGCCGTAATTTTGTCTATCATAGCAAATTTTTGGTTAATATTTGTCAGCCCGTAAAAGCTGTACAAACCGTCGTTCAAAAGTTCACTTCTGCCAATCGGATGTTCGGCAGCGTTGAGCATATCGTTTTTCAATGAAAGTTTTGCACTTTCAAGTTCTTCTTCGCTAACTTTTTCATTCTTCATGCGCTCAACATTTTCATTGAACCCGTCAATCGCTTTTTGAACATTATCGTAACTAATTTCGCCGGTATCAACGTTTTCTGTGGTTGTTCCAATAGAAAGTTTTACCATGCCGGTATTTCCAACGTGGTCAAGGCTGGAACGCACAGAGTATGCGAGTTTACGCTGTTCTCTCAAATCCTGGAACAGTCTTGAAGTCGCACCGTCACCAAGAATTGTGTTCATAAGTTTAAGCGTCAGGGCATCCTGCATGTTGCCGGAATATTTATAAGTGAACGCTTCAATAATTTTTGCCTGATTGGTCGCGTCATCGTCCGTCAAAACCTTTGTTTTTTCAATAGGTTTGAAGTTATTGCGCAAGGACATGTTAAACTTTTGGAAATTATCAAAAGTATTCATTTTTTCAAAAAGAGTATTTTGAAGTTTTGAATTTTTTTCAAACGGGGCAGACATTACAATGCTTGCCTGTGCATTTGTCATAATCTGTTTGTATAATTCTTTCACATCGTCAAAGGTCGCTTCATCAATAGATTGAAGGACTTGTTCTTTATTCATGCCGGTAGGCTCGTCTTTGAAAAGTTCTTCATTGAGTTTATCTGTCGCAGATTTGTTGGAAATCATTATGGCATCGGTTACAAACGCTTTTGCGTGTTTAAACTCTTCTATGGTAAAGCGAGGGTTTTCAATTACTTCTTTCATCAAATCCAACGCTTTTGCGGTATCTTCAGAGGCAAATTCCATATTAGCGCCGATTGTTCTAAGTGAGGCGCTAAAGTTGCCGCTAATACCGTTTTTCTCAAATTCTCTGGCAAAAGTTTGTTTATCTTTGCCGGCAGAGCCCTGATTAAGCATATAGTCCAAAATCAGGCTTGCACCGAGGTTTTTGGAAAGTTTATCGTGTTGCGGAATATAAAATTCAGCAACAAGGTTGGATTGGTTGGTTTTGATATTATTCGTCACGACCTGCATATTGTTCGGAAGCACGTATGATTTGATATCTTCTTCGTTTAGAACTGTTTTTGCGGAACCGAATGATATATTTTTCGCAGCATCGTGGTTGTGCTTAATCTTTTCTTCATCAGCCGTTGCCGGGTGAACAACCGTAATTGACGCTTTGTTCAGGTCATAATATTTTTTTGCGGTTTCGGCAAGGTCTTGTGAGGTCAAACCGTCAACGATTTTTTCAAACCTTGTAATCTCATCAAATCCGCTGTCTAAAAGGACTTCGCCAATAATACTGTTTGCACCGGCAGAGGTTTCAAAAATTGAGGAGAAAAGTTTGGATAATTGCTTTTTCGCAATCCCCATTTCCTCATCTGTCGGCGGGTTAACCTTAATATTTTCTATTTCCTGATAAAGCATTTTCAAAACTTTTTCGGAATTTTCTTCTGTTGTCTGACCGCCAGCAATCATCGCACGCGGTGAACCTTTTTGGCTGGAAATTTTTTCATCTTCTATAAATATAGAAGTGTTAAGGTCTTTTAATTTATGTTCAAGGCGAGAACTGCTAAGGTTTGAGAGAATCATATTCAGCGCCGTAATTTTAATTTTGTCCTCAATATTATTGCTTTCAGGTCCGTTAAAACCTACCAAAAGTGTTGTACCTTTGGCTTTATCGGAAATTATATCTTCACGAATTGGTTTATCAATCGGTTTAAGCTCTTCAAAATGGCGTTCTTTAGGCGGTTGTTTGTCTGATGTGAAATATTTTGAAACCAGTTCGATTGCCTCTTCAGGTTTGACATCGCCTGTGATTACCGTTGTCATGTTAGCTGGATAATAGTTTTGATTGAAATAGTTCACAACATCATCGCGCGTAATCTTATTAATATTATCTGTTGTTCCGCCAATTAAATCTACAGAATTTGTCTTGATGTTATAAAGGTTTTTAAGCATTTTGTTCAGCCCGATATTGACAGGGTCAGACGTAATCATATTGATTTCGGAATTTACAATGCCTTTTTCTTTTTCAAGCATTTCGAGCGCAAATTTCGGTGTTTGAAGCATTGATGCGTGAATCCTCATCTGCTCTTCAAAATCGGTATCTTTTAACAAATTGGATTTAATAAAGTAGTTTGTTTCAGCCATGCCCGTTGCGGCGTTGGTATAAGCACCCATTTTGTCTACAGTTTTGAAAAATTCACCCTTTTCCAAACCCTCGGAACCGTTAAAGAAGTTGTGTTCAAGATAGTGCGAAATTCCGCGAATGTCGTCGGTTTCGTTCATAGAACCCGTGTTGACATAAGTTTTCAGAACCGTTGCGCCCTCTTTCGGAACAATTACAACTTTCTGACCGTTTGCCAGCTTATAATAATGCGCTTTCAGGTCAAACGGAAGCTCTACTTCATAAAGTTTGCTGTACGCCATCGGTTTTTTAACATTAAAATCCGGAGCCGGTGCTGCATTCTTTACAGACGGCTTTTGAACTTCATTTGGCTCTGCGCAAAACGCAGGAGTCGTAACGTATTTAATCTGATTATTCGGAGTTAAATTAATACTATTTATTCGCAACATTATATAACACTACCTTTATAATATTTATAACGGGTGCGCAGAATAAAAATTGCGTCCAAAGACCCGGATTGTAAACTTAGATTACAAGAAGAAGTTTAATCACACCAAGCGTCAAGAGACTAATCGCAGCCAACGCACCCCAAATTCCGATTTTTACCTTGCGGCTAGGCGTAAAAAACAGCGTAGGTTTGGCTTTGGACACTGTCGGATATCTGTCAAACTTAGATTTCGACTTACGAACATTCTTGCGGCGGTTCATTTCTTCTTCCTTTGCCTGCATTTGAAGATATTTTTCTTTCAAAGTGTTTTTGTCTTTGCTGCGCTTGCCCGTCACAAGAAGTTCTTCGTCAAAAAGCAGCCGCGCAACCGAGGCATCCTGCCCGTTTTTGGCTGAATAAAACATTACCGCAACTTCAAACGCTCTTTGCAGACATTCCAACGCCTTAATCCCGTCCTTATCAACCGCACGCGTATGCACTGACTGGTTTCCGGCTTTTTTGAGGAAATACAAATCGCTTATAATTTCACGTTTTTCAGTACAATTAATCAAATAATCGTCAAGATTTGCAAGCATAGTATCAAAAGTGTCATTCGGCTGATGGTTGCCATTAAGAAGTTCGCGGCAAACATTCTCCGCAAAACACCTGGTCTGTGTCATACACTGTTGAAAATACTCGTCACGATAAAGCGCCTCCGCCTCACGCGCCAGCTTGAAAATATTCCTGTTTATTTCCTTTAAAAAATAGAAGTTGCTCTCGGTTTTTCTCATATTTGTAACAATTTTGTAACATATTTGCCAATTTGTGTCATGATTTAAAAAATTGTAGTATCATGCATGTACAACTATTCCAAAATCTCCTCCCAAGATTTTATGTATGAGTCCTAATGTTAGACATAGGACTTTTCTTTTGCCTAAAATTCCGTTTTGTTTTCAACGCCTTTAACCAAACGTTGAACATTTTCGCGATGGAGGTAGGTAATATAGATTGCACCAACAACGGCGTAAACAACGTATGCAATCGGCGAACCGGTTAAAAACATTGTTATCGGAGTTGACCAAATTGCAATTATTGAACCGAGTGAAACATACTTGCTTGTTTTGGTAATCACAACCCATACAAGCCCGAAAACAACTGCAGCAATCCAGTTAAGCGCTAAAATTGTACCCACACCTGATGCAACAGATTTTCCGCCGGTAAACCCGAGAAAAATTGATTTGCTGTGTCCGATTAAAACTGCAACCGCAGCAAGAACAGGCAGCAAGCCCAAATCGGCAAACGCGGTCATAAAATATGCAGCCAACAGCACAGGGAGCATGCCTTTAAACATATCAAGGAAAAGTGTAATAAAGAACCATTTTTTACCCATAACGCGTTTTACGTTAGTCGCGCCGGTTGAGCCGGAACCGATTTTGCGGATGTCCTCGCCCTTAAAATGTTTTACAATCAAATATCCTGTCGGAATTGAGCCAATAATATACGCAATTACAACGGTTATCAGGGTTTGAACTATGGCTGATATCATCTTTTATACTCCTATTTCTTCTTTAATTCTATCTATAACGAAATCCAGCGCACCTTGCTGCTGTGCAAAAACAGTTTTGCAATCCTCACAGGCTTTGGCATAAAACGCTTCGTCTCCTAAAAGTTTTTTCATATAAACGGTCAGTTCTTCGCCGTCCTGAACGATTTTTCCTGCCGCTGTTTGGCTCAAAAGCCAGTAAATATCGCGGAAATTATGGATTGACGGTCCCGTAATAGCAGGCTTGTCGTAAACAACTGCCTCTAACGGATTGTGACCGCCGGTTTTGTTAAAACTTCCGCCGATAAACGCAAAATCACAAAGCGCATACATTTTACCCAGTTCGCCAAGCGTATCAAGAATTATGATTTCGTTGTCCTTGAACGTGTCATTTTTAGAACGGAAACCAAACTTCAAGCCGGTTTCTTTAACAAGTTCTGTCACCTGCGGAACTCTTTGCGGATGACGCGGCGCAAGTAAAAGTTTTGCGTCTGTAAAATCTTTTTTCACAGCAGAGAACGCTTTTAATACAATCTCGTCTTCGCCCGCGTGCGTGCTGCCCGCGATGATTACGCGTCCAAACTCCTGACCGATTTGAATATCGCATTCTTTTCTTTTAACATCAAACTTCAAATTCTTCATAACCTTTGTGGTTTCAGGGTTTGCACCTATACTAATCATCTTATCGTTGTCAATTTGGCTCTGCGTGTAAACGCCGGTATAATTCTTCAACATGCCTGCAAAGAAAAACTTAAACATTTTATACGAATTGTAAGTCGCATCAGAAATTCTGCCGTTGATGATAAAAAGCGGAATATTTCTTTTTTTACAGTAATATGAAAACGCCGGCCACAACTCGGTTTCAGCGATAAAGACCATTGATGGTCTTACCGTGCGCAAAAACTTTCTCACAAAAACCGGCACATCATACGGAAAGTAAGTTATATAACTTGCGACATCCGCGTATTTTTTCTGCGCAATGTCCTGCCCTGTTTTGGTACCTGTTGTCACGATTATCTCGTAATCAGGGAAAGTTTCTTTTGTTTTCTTGATAAGGTTTTCGAGCGCAATAACCTCCCCGACGGAAACCCCGTGGAACATAATCCTTTTATCGCTCATTTCAGGCGGGTTCAAAATCCCGAATTTTTCGCGCCACCCGTACATAAATTTGCCTTTAGCGGCACGCACAACGTAAATAAACGGCAATGCTGCGAAAAATAATATTGTAACAGCTATCTCATAAATTAACATATCCCGATTATACTCCTAAAATTTTAACTTTGCAATCGGAACGCCAAACAAATCCTGAATATCAACGTCAGTAATAATATTTGCAATAATATCGTTCGGATTAACCTCAAATTCGTCTTTCAGTTTGTTAAAAATCCCCTTAACCTTAACGCCGGTGTACTCTTGAATAAGCCTGATTGTCATAGATTCCTCATCCACAAGCCCGGCGGAAGTTGACAGAACAACGCCCCGCAAAGCAACACCGCTGTTTTGCGCCTGCTGAATTGCCATAATAGTATTATTTATAGAAACGCTTTCCGCCGGCGCAACCAAAACAACCGGCAACGAAAGGTTTTTTACCAAATCTGCCTCAAGAAATTTTCTCGTAATAGGCGTGGAAAGCCCTAAAGTTCCGTCAGTCACTATGCATTCGAAATTTTTCGAAAAAGCCATATAATCTTGATAAATCAAGTCAACATCAATTTCTACACCCTCAAGCGCCGCAGCAATAACAGGACTGGAATCAGACTTAAAAAGATATGTTGAAAAAGTTTCCATATAGGAATCAACATACTTCATAAACTCCAAATCCCGTGATTTTAAAAGGTTATCTTTAGTAACGGCTGCGCCTGTCTGAATAGGTTTATAAAGCGTTGTATAATACCCGAGCGCCTGCATAGTACCCGCAAGCCCTGCAGAAAAAACTATTTTGCCTGTATTCTTCTCTGTTTCCGTTACATACAACTCTAGCATAGCATATCCATATTATCACAATTTGCCATTTATAGCAAAATAAACTTCTTTCAGACGCTTTTTGCTTATATGCGTATAAAGCTGTGTTGTTGCGACATCACTATGTCCGAGAAGTTCCTGTACAACCCGCAAATCCGCACCGTTTTCGAGCAGATGCGTCGCAAAACTATGCCGCAAGGTGTGTGGTGAAATTGACTTATGTAATTTCTGCCCCTGCGCGTGAATAAAATTGTAAATATCCTGTCGTGTAAAGGGTTTTCCGCTCTCGTGAATTAACACTTTCTTAGTATCCAAATTATACTTATTAATCAAATATTCTCTTTCAGGATAAAAATTATTCAATGCTTTGATAGCATTTTTGTTCAATGGCACAAGCCGCTCTTTTGAGCCCTTACCAAAACAACGCAAATACTTCCCACGCAGGTCTATATCCGTTACATTAAGCCCGGCAAGCTCCGAAACCCTAAGCCCGCAGCCGTAAAGAAGTTCCATAATTACCCGCTGAACATCCGTCAACTCCTCATCAAGAATTTTGTTAATTTCCTCAACCGTCAGAACTTTTGGCAATTTTTTCGGTAACTTTTGCTGTTCCAAAAACTCTGTAGGATTGCTTTTAAAACACCCGTTTGCACACGCCCAACGAAAAAATCCTCTAATTGAGGCAATTTTACGCGCAATGCTTGTCGCCATATACTTATTCTCCTTTAGATAATAAATATACGAATTAATATTCTGCCTGGTAAGAGCACTCACCTCACCGCCAAAATGTTCCAACAAAGCGCCTATATCGCGTTCGTACGCCTCAATAGTGTTCCGCGCCAAGCCCTTTTCAAGTTCCAAATATTCTAAATATTGAGCCAACTCCTGCATATAGTAATTCTAGCATTTTTCCCGTGCGTCAGTGTCACTTGTAACAAAATGTAAAGTATATATTTTATATATACGCAATTCCGTATTACAAAATTACTTTACATGTCTATAAAGGATTGTGCCTTGAGAGATGAAAGGAGTATAAGATGGATGGTATCGGAGCTGGCGGCGGAATCGGCGCCAAGGATTTGTACAACAAAGTCAGGGGTAATCAGGCAGAGTTTGTCAAACAATGGCAAGCCGAGTACAAAGGTAACCCGTTTATGGCTGAAAAGATTTACAACTACGTTGCCTCAATGGACACAGACGGAACACCTGGTCTAACACCGGAGGAATACAAACAGGGTTTAAGTGACAAGAAAGCACTTGCTGAAATCAAGCTCGACAAAATTCACTCACAGTACGTACCGGAAGATGCTCGTGAAGATTTTGCCAAAATGGGTCAAGAGGAAAAACTTGCTTATTTAGAAAGTAAGATTCCGCACGAACCCGGTCGCGAAGCCGAAGCACATATAATGGCAAGTCTTATTCTTTCATCAATTAACCGGCTTGATACTGAAATCGGACTTATTGATCAGGAACTGGATGTTATAAAAACACAGGAAGAAACTAAAAAAGAACTTGAAAAGTCAAATCAAGAAAAATAATTCAGGGCGGCGGGTTTAGTTAAACCCGCCGCTTCTTAAATATGCCTCAACAAACCCGTCTAAATCACCGTCCATAACGGCATCTACGTTCCCAACTTCATATCCTGTCCGGTGGTCTTTTACCATTTTGTAAGGGTGGAACACGTACGAGCGAATTTGTGACCCAAAGTTAACATCAACGTTTTGCCCTTTGAGTTCTGCAAGTTTCTTTTCGTGCTCTGCCTGACGCATTGCAAGAAGTTTTGACACAAGCATTTGCATAGCATTTTCGCGGTTTTGGAGCTGCGAGCGTTCCTGTTGGCATTTAACCACAATGCCTGTCGGTTTGTGGAGAATCCTCACCGCGGTTTCGACTTTATTAACGTTTTGACCGCCCGCACCGCCGGAGCGCATTGTGTCGATTTCAAGATCTTCAGGCGGGATTACAATATTTTTTTCAAAGTTCTCGATAATAGGCGAAACCTCAAGCGATGCGAAACTCGTTTGGCGTTTACCGTTTGCATTGAACGGCGAAATTCTTACCAAACGGTGAACCCCGCGTTCAGCTTTGGCATACCCGAACGCAAATTTCCCCGAAATCTTAACCGTTGCAGATTTTATTCCTGCCTCTTCACCGTCAAGTTTATCAAGAAGTTCGGTTTTCCAACCCCTTTGCTCTGCCCAGCGAAGATACATTCTCAAAAGCATACTCGCCCAATCCTGCGCGTCTGTACCGCCAGCACCCGCAATTACCGTAATAATCGCGTCCGCATCATCATATTCGCCATTAAGCATTTGTCGGATTTCAAATTTTTCTATTTCGCCCTGCGTTTTTAAAAGTGCATTTTCGCTTTCTGAAAGAAGTTCACCGTCTTCGATTTCAAGAGCGACATTAGCATCATCAATCACGGCAGCCCAAGAGTCCAAAAGACCCAAAACCTCTTTCAAATCCTTAATTTTGGCACCAAGTTCAGAGGATTTATTTTTGTCAGACCAAACATCAGGTGATTGCATTTCCTCTTCAAGTTTTGCTAAATCAGCACGCAGCTTTTCAGGGTCAAAGACACTCCTTTATTGCAACAAAACGCTTATTTATATCATTTAATAACTGCTTAATTTCCATACCTCTATGATAGCGAAAAAATAATATCACGCAACCTTTTAAATATTAATTTTGACATCCGGCACATCGGTTATTGCGAGTTTTGCAGCGATACCGGTACCTATTCCGGCAAGGAGGTAAGTCATCCACGCTAAGAAATAATTTTTCTTCAACACTTTAAGATTTGCACTTGAGCCCAAAGTTTTCTTCGCGGCATTAATTCCGCGGATTGACGCCGCCGCTTCTTCAATAATTGTCGGCAAGAACGCACAAAAACCTATTGTACCTGCGTTACGCTCCCAGAAATTCTTTTTGCCGTCACGCTTAGCACCGGAAGCGTTATTTAATGCCGCAATAGCCATAGGCGCAAACATTCCGACAACACGCAATTTTTGCAAACCTCTCATAACCGAACTTTTTTCAAAATTAATGGCGTGTCCGAGTTCGTGCAAAATCAAGGAAGGTTTAGATTTCGGGGCTACAACAAAGTTTCCCTGATTTGTATAAAATGCATTTCGTCCATCAGCAACAACATCCAAACTTTTAGACAGGTTCGGGAACATATTTTGCAACCCAACTTTATTTTTGTGGTCAATATAATGAATATATGCACTCAAACCTTTTTCTTTTTTCATTGTGTTAGCAACTTTTTCCACATCCTCGCGCGGAGCAAATTCTTTACCTGCCATAAGTGCAGCAGAACAAACACCGGAAAGTTTTTCCAATCCATACTGCGCGAGACGCAATAAACCTGCAACACCTACTGCCTTTGCGGTTGTAGAAAACTCCTCATCTTGCGGCAGGTCTAATTGAACACGCATAGCATGCTGCGGCGCGCTTTGCGTCGGAACAAACCGATAATCACGGTTAAAAGCATTTGAATTTAACGTTAAATTATTCATTACACACTACCACATTATTAATAACGCTTTTCCAAAGCAAAAATTGCGCAGCTATTACAATCTTTTTAACGTTTCTTTATCAAAATAATGCAAATCAGCTTTGTCTATGCCGAGTTCGACGGTATTTCCGACTTCGCGTGATGCCTCAATTTTTGCGCAGCACCTGCGTTCGCCGATTGAAAAATAAATTATTTTTTCAGAACCCAAAAGTTCAACAGAGTCAACCGTCACGTTTAATTTTATATCATTCCCGCAGAACATTTTTTCAGGACGCACACCCAAAATCACATCCTCACGACCGATTACACTACCGTCAATAAAGTTCATAGGCAAAGAGCCTATAAATCCCGCAACAAAAGTGTTTGCAGGTTTATTATAAACATTTTCGGGTGTATCAAATTGCTGAATTTTACCTTTATCAAGTACACAAATTCTGTCACCCATTGTCAATGCCTCGGTTTGGTCGTGCGTTACGTAAATAAAAGTTGCCTGCAATTTTTCGTGCAATTTTTTAATTTCAGAACGCATTTGAACACGTAATTTTGCATCAAGGTTTGACAAAGGCTCATCCATTAAGAAAACTTTCGGGTTGCGAACAATTGCACGTCCAAGCGCAACACGCTGGCGCTGCCCGCCGGAAAGTTCTTTCGGTCTGCGGTCAAGGTATTCGGTCAAATCAAGAATTTCCGCTGCCTCTTTGACTTTTTGTTCAATAACATCTTTTTTAACGCCGCGCATTTTCAAACCAAACGCTATATTTTCACGCACGGTCATGTGCGGATAAAGCGCGTAACTTTGGAAAACAAACGCGATATCGCGGTCTTTTGGCGAAATATCGTTTACAACCCTGCCGTCAATCGAAATTTCGCCGGCAGTAATGTCTTCAAGCCCGGCAATCATACGTAAGATTGTAGATTTTCCGCAGCCGGATGCGCCAACAAGTACGACAAATTCGCGGTCTTTGACCTCTAAGCTCACCTCATCAATAACACGTTTTTTGTCGTAAATTTTAACGATATTGTCTAAAACGACATTTCCCATTTTATTCCTTCTCTATAGGTAAAATTATGGTTATAACGCAGCCCTGCATAACTTCAGAACGAACATTCCAAGAGCCATTCAAAGCCTTAACCGCGTTAAGTGCAGAACCTAAGCCAAAAGTTCTTACCAAATTTTTTCTGTTAGAACGCAGCATGTGAACGTAAGGCTCTGTCAAATCGTCTAAATCAGATTCAGTATAGCCTACGCCTGTGTCGATTACAGAAATCTTGAGATATGAATTTTCACTCTGACCCTCTTTTACGTTAATACCGCTTTTTCTAACCTCAACAAGGTCAGGATATGACAACTTAATATCAATCAAGCCCAAATCAGTAAGTTTAACAGACGCCTCAATAATATTCTGTAAAATAATTTTTAAGAGGTTTTCGTCAGAATAAATCGCGCGTTTTGTAATCTCTTCAGCGTCAAAATTAACCTTAATATTTTTCATATCAAAGAGATCATCGTTAGCTTTAATAATATTTTGTATAGAATTTACGACGTCAAAAATCTGTAAATTCAACGGAACACACATTGATTCGGTCTGTGCAAATTCAATAAATTTATCAAGGAAATACAGATAATCAACCGCGTTTTTGCTTATAATTCTGGCATATTTTGCCTGTTTTTCCGTTAACTCGCCGCCAAGTCCGTCAAGGAGCGCTTTTGAAAAGCCTTGGATTGACTGTATAGGCGATTTCAATTCAGTCGCAATCTTATAAATCATCTGGTTTTTATCTTTATTCAGCTTGCCTGATTTTTCGGCAGTTGAAAGGAAATTAGTAATTGCAGTCGTATCGCTTACGGAAATATAATATTTTTCATCGTTTTCAAGTGCGCTTACTTCAACGAAAAATTCCTCATCCGCTAAAGAAATAGCAGCCGTGGCAACAGGAGCATCTTTTGCAATAGAACTCTTTACAGAATCAAGTCCGTTAATAATTAGTTCATCAAGAGTATGTTTTTTAACAGCGCTTTTAGTCCCCTCAAAAAGCGCAGCGGTATTTTCGTTCAGCCACAGAATATTACCGCTTAAATCAGTAACAATAACGGCATTTGGCAAGTGTTTTAAAATAACATTCGGATTAAGTTTAGCCAGTAAATTAAAATTGTTCATAAGGTTGCATTACTTTCTTGTTTACTGTATTATGACATGCAAATCATATCATGAAAACGAGAAATAAGAATGAGATTATAAATTTTTGTAATTTTTTCTTAACAAAGTAGCAAAAAAAATTTGTTTTGGGTTTTATATGAATGGTGCTCACGAAAATAAGAATTTTTGTGGGCGAGTAGTAGAGGATGAGGATAGAACGATGACAGAAATCAATCCAAACTTAAATCCGGTACAACAGAATAATGTTATGCCTGCATCTGAACCGGCGCCAAATCCGCCTGAAACTGATGTAAAAGTTTCAGAAAATCAGATGAACGAATACAGCCTTGCGAATATGCCGCAAGCACGTATAGGTCAATCACAAGTTCATTTTGCAGGAAACATCAACGCAGATGTGCAGCAATTTATGAACAACCCGCAACTTTGTGAACAGGCTATGGAAATCGGCGATTTAGCTGAAAGTAAATATCAGGCACAAGGTGATGCTGAAGCTCCTTTAAAAGCGCTTAACGTTGAAAAGGCTTTTTTAGACGAATTTGCAAAATAATGTTTGTTCGTGCTAATATTTCGTTGTAAATCTAATATGAGGATTTTTAATGAAACTATTAGTAATAAACGGGGTTAATTTAAACTTACTCGGTACCAGAGAACCAGAGAAATACGGTACCGGTACACTTAAAGACTTAGAAAAATGTTTGTACGCATATTCATTTGAATTGGGTGTAGATTTGGAACTATTCCAAAGTAACTTTGAGGGTGAGATTGTTGAAAAAATTCATTCTGCCCTGAATGCTTTTGACGGAATAGTTATCAACGCAGGTGCATACACGCATACAAGCGTAGCAATCCGCGACGCAATTGCCGGCGTAAAGGTGCCAACCGTTGAGGTTCACCTTACAAACATCTATAAACGCGAAGAATTCCGCCACCATTCCTACATCGCACCGGTTGCAATCGGTCAGATTTCGGGGCTTGGATTTGACGGTTATAAGTTCGCGATTTCTGCATTGAAGAATTATATTGAGGAGAAAAAATGAAAAGAGCTGTTGTTATCGTAATAGATTCAATGGGAATAGGCGCAATGCCTGATTGCCGCGATTTTAAAGATGTGCCGGAATGCAATACGCTTAAACACGTTTGTGAATTTAACAACGGCTTGAATGTACCAAACCTTGAAAAAATGGGGCTGGGCAACATTCAGGATTTTAAAGGGGTTGCGCGTGTCGCAAACCCGATTGCGCAATACGGCACAATGAAAGAAAATGCTAAAGGCAAAGACACAACAACCGGTCACTGGGAAATTGCAGGCTATACAATTCCTGCACCATTTGCGACTTTCCCGAACGGATTTCCGGCTGAACTTGTTGAAGAATTTGTCGAAAAAACCAACTGCGGCGGAATTTTAGCAAACCGTCCGGCAAGCGGAACCGCAATTATTGAAGAATTGAATGATGAACATCATAAAACAGGTTTCCCGATTGTTTACACAAGCGCAGACAGCGTTTTCCAAATCGCAGTTGACACAGATTTTATTCCGCTTGAAACCCTTTATTCGTGGTGTGATACGGCAAGAAAAATTCTTGACGAGGGCAACTGGAATGTTTCGCGCGTAATCGCAAGACCATACAAAATCATAGACGGCAAACCGACAAGAATTTCTAAAGACCGCCGTGATTACTCAATGATTCCGAAAAACACGATTTTGGACGAAATCAAAGAAAAAGGCGGACAGGTTATCGGAATCGGCAAAATCGAAGATATTTTCGCCAAAGCCGGTATCACTCACGCAATCCACACCGGTTCTAATAAGGAAGGGCTTGACCTGACACTTCAGGCGGTCAAAGGCGAACTTCCACTTGAACCTCTTGCCTACGCGGACTACAAAAGCGAAACACCTTATGCAAGTCTGATATTCACAAACCTTGTAGATACAGATATGCTATACGGTCACCGCAACGACGCAAAGGGTTACGGCAAAGCAATCGAAGAAATCGACACTTACCTTACTCCGATAATGGACGCAATGAGTGAGAAAGATTTGCTGATAATTACAGCCGACCACGGCTGCGACCCGTGCGTAGCCGGCACCGACCACACCCGGGAATATGTTCCGCTGCTGGTTTACAGAAAAGGAATTGAACCTAAAGACCTCGGAATGCTTGTAGGTTTTGACAACGTGGCTAAAATTATAAAAGAATGGATAAATTAGCATACCCCTCCACGCCCCCACACACATGACAAGAAAAATTTTTTATTATATAATATTTTTGCGGTGAGAAACCGTAATAAGAAAAAGGAGAAAAAACATGTCAGTAAAAATTAACGAAAATTGCATAGGCTGCGGCGCTTGCGAATCAATTTGCGAAGCAGTATTTTCAGTAGACGGCGTAGCGTCTGTAAAAGAATCAGAAGTATCAGCAAACATGGATTGCGTAAAAGAAGCAGCAGAAGCATGCCCAGTTGGCGCAATTGAAGTAGCGTAGCTCGGTGTGTAGTGCCGGTGCAGACTTGCGCGGGCAAGACTGGCAGGGCACGAAACACTACGTCAGCGACGTTTCAAATTTGACAACGGCAAAGCCGTTGGGACAAATTTGTCAGGAGCTAAGTAGCGTAGGTTTAAAAACCATTATATAAAAAAAGCCTCGTTGAAAAACGGGGCTTTTTTATTAAAAATTTAAAAACTCTGACAACGGAAGTTCAAATGCATCGGCAAGTTGTTTAACTTTAGTAAAAACTACATCATTTTTGGCAGTCTCAATATTGCCTAATGTCGAACGAGCTATGTTAGAACGATAAGACAATTCATCCTGAGTAAAACCTCTTTCTTTTCTCAGTTCTTTTATTCTCTTTGCAAGTTTTCTTAACAATACCTTGTCCATATTTTAATTGTCCGCTATAATGACAAAGTCACAAACCGTCACACGGACAAAATGGAGAATAAAACAGGTATAGAAAGAAATTATTAATAGACCTTGATGGCGTACTCAACGAGTACAGAGGCAATTATGATGAAAATTTCATTCCACCACTCAAAACCGGCGCGAAGGAATTTTTAGAAAAGTTGCCTAAAGAAAACTATGAAATAAAGATTTTCACCACACGCAACAGGCTGCTTACATCTAAATGGTTAATAGACAACGGTTTGGAGGAAATTGTCAGCGACGTTACAAATGTAAAAGAACCGGCGTATTTATATATTGATGATAGATGTATACTTTTTAACGGCGATTTTGAAAAAACGCGCGAACAAATCAACAATTTTAAAGTTCACTGGAAATAATAACAATCGCCCCTTGGCGGAAGATTTTGTAGTTTTCATCATCCATAATTCCGACGACCGTGGATTCAAGACCGGCGCATTCGCATCCGTAATCCTCGATTACCAAATCCGCTAATCCGGACATATTCTCAAGCGCCTGTTCATAACTCTTTGCACTCGGCTGGTGTGACAAATTCGCACTCGTCGTCGCAAGAACATGCCCCGGCACTATCTCACAAATTTCACGGAAAACCTCGTTATTCGGAACCCTTATACCGACAGTTTCCATGCCGGAAGTGATGTAATCAGGCGTTGAAGAACTATGTTTTTTCGTAACAACAGTCAACGCACCAGGGAAATATTTTTTAATGAGTTTTTGCCCGATTTTCGGCACAACTTCGACATAGCGCAAAAGATGATAAACCTCGTTCGACATCAAAATCAAAGGCTTTTGCGCCTCGCGTTTTTTTATCTCATAAATCTTTTTAACCGCTTTTTCGCTCTCCGGCAGGCACCCGAGACCCCAAACAGTGTCCGTCACAAACGCTATTACGCCGTCATTTTTTAAAACTTCAACGATTTCGTCTTTATTTCTTAGCATATAGTTTTCCTTTCAAGCGGTCGAATAAAATTTCGCAGTATTCCATTTTTAATATCAGATTTGCGCCAACGTAAGTCACAAGGCATACAACCGAAACCGCCGCGACTTTCAGCGCAAGAATGAGTTTTGTATCTCCTTTGAAAAGCATTACAACGCCTGCGCAGAACGCGAACGAAATTACGCCGGCAAGAATCATTTTCCACGAATTTTTCCAAAGGCGTCCGAATTGCAGGTCAATTTTATCTTTAATCAACCAGCCCAAAAGCACGGCGTTAAAACAGGTTACAACCGCGTGCGAAAGTGTAATCCCGCTGATTTGCATTCCGAGAATATTTATAAACAAGAAGTTTGCGGCATACTTCAGCACAATTGACGAAAACGCCACAACAAACGGGGTTTTTGAGTCATTGAACGCGTAATAAACACGCGTAATGGAATCCCTGAAAACGTACGGTACGATTACGAGTGACAAGAAAATCAAGGCTTCCGTAACCATTTTTGTAGAGTCAGCGTCGAAAGTTCCGCGCTCAAAAACGAGTCTTATGCAGTCCTCGCCGACAGTCAAAATTCCGATGATTATAGGAATTGAACAAAAGAACAGCACGCCAACGCCTTTATTGAAATAGTTTCTTATTCCGTCAAAATCTTTCTCCGCAACGAGCCTTGAGAAAATCGGGAAAAGCGGCACAAGAAACGCCGTTACCAAAATCCCGACAGGGAACTGGAAAATTCTGTTTGCGTAGCCAATCGCCGTCCACGCCCCAGCCATAAGGCAAGAGGCAAAAAACATGTCCACATAAACGTGCAATTGTCCGACAGTAGAACTCAAAGCTGCAGGAAAAAGAAGTTCCATAAGGTTTTTGAACTCGGTATTGCCCTTAATCTCCAAATTAGGCTTAAACTTAAAGCCTAATTTCCTAATTTGCGGAAACTGGAGTAAAAACTGTGCGACCGCACCGATTGTAGTTGCCCACGCAAGAACAATTCCTGACGAATCATTTTTTACAAGCGTAATCATTATGATTATCGCCAAACTCATCAAGATAGGTGAAAAATTCGGCAGCATAAACTTTTTATAAGTAATCAAAATTCCGTAATAAATCCCGATTATCCCGCCGATGATAAAAACAGGCGTCATAATCCGCAGGTGTTCGGACGCAAGTGCGATTAATTCGGGATTGCCCTCGGAAACAATCAGCGCCATAATTTTATCGGCAAAAACAAAAAACAGCACGCCCAAAATGGTAAAGACAAGCAGACTTGCGGTTATAAATGTACTGTATAATTTATTCACGTCCTCGGAGGGTTTTGCGTTCAAATCAGGAATAATTTTTGAAAAAACAGCAACAGTCGCGCTATGGAACGGTCCGCCAACACCGCCAAGAAGGATTATGGCAAGCGCCGGGATTTGATACGCGTAAAAATAAGCGTCTGACACAAGCGAAGTTCCGTAGTGGTTTGCGATTACGATATCGCGGATAAACCCGATAAGTTTACTAAAAATTGTCACAAGCGCTATCAGCCACGCCGCTTTCAATACTCCGGTCGAAAAATCTTTCTTAGTTGTTTCCATTACCGCGACCTACCTCAATATACACTCTTAATTCCTTGCCTTTAATCTTACTTTCCGCATCGGAATAAACATAAATTACTCTATTTCTGCCCTCTTTCACGTATTTAGAAATATCAATTCTGTTCTGCGCATCACCGAAAACATGGCTTTCCAGCGGGAAAATTCTGTCTTTTCCGTTTATGTTAAGGATAATACTCGGAACTTTGTCTTTGTTATCGACAACCAAGAAAACCTTGTCTTTATCAGCATAAAAACTTTGCGTCACGAAATCATTATCCTTTGTCAGCGTAATTGGCTTGGTTGCAAGAACGATGTCCGTGTAGTAGTGGAAAAGGATGTCTTTGTAAGATTTTCCGAGTTCCTGCGCCATAAAGCCTGCGCCAAACTGACTCATACCAACGCCGTGACCGTAGCCCCCTCCAAACGCCTTGACAGAAACAAGTTTTCCGCTATCGTCAAGCGTCGGCACAAAAACTACGTTCGCTGACGGCAATGCTTTTCCGTCTTTTATAAACGCACGGCGGATAACAAGTTCCTTGAACAAATGAATGTGTTTTTTATTCGTATAAATCACAAGTTCAATAATTTTTCCTGATTTTCCGCGGCGTTTAACCTCAAGTTTTTGTATTTCGCCAAGCGTCTCGCCTTTAACAAATTCAGGTGTTACAAAACCGGTCAAACTTTGCGCCGGCAGAGTTGATTCAAGATTTGCCCTAAGTTCGTCTGCTGTCCATTCGCGCGTCCAGCGGTAATACGGAGATTTCAAATCAAATGAATCAGGAACCGTGCTGTAAAATTTCAGTGCATCTTCTTCGTTTTCAAGCGAACCTTGTTCAGGTATATCGGGTTTTGCAACCAAATACGGTTTGACAATTGACGGAAACGCTTTTGTTTTCGGGTCAGAAAAAACGTACGCAAAGTCTTCGGTGTAGCCGCCGGCTGTTGAACTATATTGCGCCAAAATTAAATCCCATCCGTAAAGCGCAACAACGCCCTCGGTTTCCTGAACCGCCCGGGTTGCAATGTCCTTTTCGGTATTCGCGCCATAGTAAACCTGGCTTGCAACAGAATCCACAACATCATAATTAGGCGACGCCTTAACACGCGGTGAAAGAACGTAGTTTCTTGCTGTAACGCTTTGTGCTTTCAAGGCTTCAAGCCCGAAACGCACTGGCATTTCGTTCGGAACAACGCCTTTCAAATACTCTTCAACCTCAACCATATTCACAAGGTTGAAAAATCCTGTTGTCGCGCTCTTCACAATTTCAAACGCCCCGTGATAAAGCGCCGGTTTACCGGCACGTTTCAGCCCTGAAACACCCAAAAGTCCGTTATCACACACAAAATGTACAGGACCTGAAATCTCTTCCAGCAACTTTGAACCGGAATAAATTTCAAACATCCCCTTTTGAGTCAATTTGACGTTTATTAAAGAGTTTGCGCCGACGGTCGTAATAAATTTGTTTCCGTCATAAATTCCGACCGCACTCGTTCCGTAAACCGAAATTTCTTTGTAATTATACGAATTGAACGCCTGGTTGCCAATTCCAACGCGTATAACTTCCGATTCCGGACCTTTTTTTTCAACCGCCTCAACCATTCTCTGCCGCGCAATTTGCAAGGTTTTTTCAGGAATTTGATAAGCGTTTGCACTCAAACTCAAAAGCCCGACGAGCAAAGACGCCATCAGGATTTTACTTATTTTACTTCCCAAACCGTACCGTCCTTGGAATCTTTTAACACAATATTTACCTCATCCAGCGCCAAACGGATTGCATCGGCTACCGCCCAGTTTTTCGCGTCACGAGCCTCTTTACGGTATGCAATGAGTTCTTCCATTGAACCAAACTCTTTACCGAGCTTTTCGCCGACAACTTTCAACGCCGCTGCAAGTTCTTCGTCACTCAATTTTGCTTTCTCAAAGCTGAAACCTAAGACACTTGCAAGTTTAAACAGAATTGTAAACGCGTTTTCTTCATCTTTATTAGCACGGTTTGCAAGGTCAAAAAGAATTGCCAGCGCTTTTGATGTGTTCAAATCTTCATCCATTGCCTCAACAAACGCTTTGTATTCAGGGGTTTCCTCTAATTTCAAATCTTCGTTGATTTTGGTTTGTTTAGCGTTAAGCATTCTTTTCACACCGCTTTGTGCCGCTGTTAAAGCCTCATCAGAGAACTCTACGGGCATACGGTAGTGGTTTGTCAAAATGAAAAATCTAATCGTGTTCGCATCATAATTTTTGAGCATATCGTCAATAGTGAGGAAGTTGCCCAAAGATTTTGACATTTTTTCTTTATTAATAGTAACAAAACCATTGTGTAACCAGTAATTTACGAACTTGCAGCCGTTAGCGCATTCGGATTGAGCGATTTCGTTCTCGTGGTGAGGGAAAATTAAATCCGCCCCGCCTGCGTGAATATCAATGGTTTTGCCCAAATACTTTCTGCTCATCGCAGAGCATTCAATGTGCCAGCCCGGACGTCCGACACCCCAAGGAGATTTATAGCCGAATTTTTCGTCCTTTTTCCACAGCGCAAAGTCAAGCGCGTCTTCTTTAACATCACCGACTTCTACCCTAGCACCGCTTTCCAACTGGTCAATCGGCTGTTTTGAAAGCATTCCGTATTGAGGAAACTTCTTAACACGGAAATAAACATCACCGTTAACCTCGTACGCATACCCTTTATTAATCAAATCTTTCACAATCGAAATCATTTCGCCCAAAGTCTTTGTAGCGAACGGTTCAACGTCAGGTTTAAGGTTATTCAATTTGTTCATACTTTCGGCAAAAGCCTTGTACCAGTACGTAGAAACCTCTTCCGGTGTCTTACCCTCTTTTTCAGCTTTTTTAAGGATTTTATCATCCACATCCGTAACGTTACGGCAATATGTAACATCATAACCCTTGAACTTCAAATATCTGTAAAGCACGTCCCAAGTAATATAACAGCGCGCATGTCCAAGGTGCGCAAAATCATATACGGTCGGACCGCAAACATACATCTTAACTTTATTTTCTTCAATAGGTTTAAACTCTTCAATCTGATTTGTGAATGAATTAAATAATCTCATAAAAATACCCTCATATTATGAGGATATTTTAACACAAATAAATTTGTCCGAAAAATTTTCGCGATAAAAAACATGAGCGAAAATTTTGAGTGGCGTTTTAGACAGCGCAGCTGCTACGGCTCGCGGTTCAGCGAGGCGGCGCAGCGGAGAACTGCTTTATTATCTGGTACTAACTTTAAACATACCCGGTCGAGTATATCCCATTCTTTTCATTGTTTGGGCAACGATTTTTTGAGCTCTTGCAGAAACTTGGAAATCACTATGTTTATGAGTAGTACCCTCAGACTTGTTTGATTGAGTCATTGCGCAGATTGAACCGGCAAGGGTTAAAGCCTGTCCAACCATTGCCATTCCGTCTTTTGCAAGAATTTGTTTGATTTTTGATTTGGCTTTAGTTTCAGCTTTCTTATCTGCTGCAGCGTCTGCTTTTTTATCAGCATTTGTTTTTGTTTCACCCTTTTTATCAGCTTTTTTAGCGGCTTTAGCATCGGCTTTCGCTTGAGCTTTGTCGGCTTTTTCTTGTTTTATTTTATCAAGTTCAGCTTGTTTTTGTTCTAGTTTAGCCTCTGCATCTGCCGCCTTGTCTATTTTCTTTCCTGTATCATTCCATTCTTCAACAAAAGAACTCTTATCTTCAGCCATAGCTTTCTCAATATTTTCACCAACCTTAGTTTCATCTGTACTTCTTAAGTCAACACCGGTTTTTTCTTTCATATTATCTATAGCCTTATCAGCCTTAGCCGCGGCTCTGTCAGCTTTAGCCTGAGCAGCGTCAACTTGAACCTGTTTTAATTCCTGATCTAAGTTTTTCCATTCAGAAGTCATTTCTTTTGTAGATGCAACCGCTGACATTCCGGATTGTAATGCACTCGCTGCTGACATAAATGCTTGTTGAACCATGCCGGCTGATGCATAAGCTACCGTTTGAGTAATTTGTGCTGCTGTTTTACCCCATTGACCTACAGTTTTACCGGTTGTACCAATAGGTTCCATTACAGCTCCGGCTGCTGCTAACGCCGCACCAACAAACGGAATACCGGCACAAGCCTTAAAGACACGTCCTAAGTTTTCAATAATCGCACCGGTTGTTTCAACAATTTGTGAAATTTCCTGAATATCAGCTGCGACTTCAAGAGTCTTTTCAAGTTTTGTTTGGTTTTTGTCTAAATCTTTTTGGTGAGCTTTGTTTGTTTTTACATAAGTTTTGGAAGTTCTTGCCATTTCATTAACTAACGCTTTGGAAGAGCGGCCAATAACGTTAATTCTGGAATTTCCAATTGTGATTGTAGAGCTTTTTTCACGGATAGCACTTCTTAATGAAGCAATTTTTTCGAAATTTCCTGAACCTGATTCGATTTCAGCTTCTAATTCATTTGAGTATTCTTCTATTGATTTATTTGCATCATCCATTTCACGCATAACAGAACGGCGTTCATCTTCCAATTTTTTGAATTCCGCCTTTTGTTTTGCGTCTTTTTCTTTAAACTTATCATCTGTTTTCTTTATTGATGCTTGTAATTTTTTACTTTTCTTACTGATAGATGCAGCCTGATCTTCGCGGCTTTCAACATCATGAATTCCACCTTTTAAATCAGAAGTTTGTTCTTTCAATTCTTTTGCAGCTTCACGACCTTTGCCTGCGTCTCTTCCGATTCCCAAATCGTCACCGCCGCCAACGTCATGACCACCCATAATTGAAGGATCAAGACCGGCTGTAAGTGAATTAATACCGGAAGAAGAACCGGAACCACTGTTACCGCCTGATACAAAGTTCATTTGACCGTTAAAAATACTGTTTCCACCACGTTGAGCACCTTGTGATGTGCGTCTTGAGGTTCTTACAGTTGTTGAAGTTTGAGTGGTAGGTTCTGCAGAAAAAATATTAGGGTCGTTAAAAACGGAGCCGTTTTTTGTCATGTCAACAGGAGCTTGCTGAGTCGCAACTTTTTTGTTTGCGCCTTTCTTAGGACGTATATAATTCGCGCCGTTTGCCGAATTAATATCCACGCTGAACATACTCATGTTATAAGCTCTCCGTTTTTTTGCTCTCTAATATATAAAGAGTTTTGAAATCAACGGATTTCAGCGTTTTTTATATTCGTTACAATCCTTAATATGCGTCAGCCGGTGCAGCGCCAGTGCCGTGGTGCGTGAGCACTACGGGCAGGGCGCGAAACACTACGTCAGCGACGTTTCAAATTCTGCAATTGTTGATTACAATTGCATAGAATTTGTCAGGAGCTAATAATATTAACTTATTTTACCGAGGACAACCCTCTTTTTTGCCCCCGTGCAGCTCGGAAGATTTGACGGGATTCCGTAATATTTGCAATACCCCAAAAGCGCAAATGCCATAACTTCCTTAAAATTATTCGAAATCTTGTAATCCTCATGCGTTTTAAGCTCAATTTCAGCGGGTAAATATTTTCTAATTAAGCGCATTAATTCAGGGTTATAAGCCCCGCCGCCGCCGATGATTACTTCATCAACCGCGATTTGAGGGAAAATAAATCTTTCGTAAGCGTCGACAATTGTTCTTGCCGTTAAAGCAGTTGCCGTAGCAATAATATCTTTTTTATCAGTTGGCGCATAACGAAGAGCGTTTTCAATATAAAAGTTTGAAAAGTATTCTCTCCCGGTTGTTTTAGGCGGCTCTTTTAAGTAGTAGTCGTCCTGTAATAATAAATTCAGCCAGCCGTCGTCAATCACCCCTTCGTGCGCGACTTTGCCATCCTCATCGTAAGGCTTATTGAAAAACTTATTCATACAGTAATCAATCATTATGTTTCCAAGTCCCGTGTCAAACCCGAAAGTATCGTTTTCGCGTGTCACCACAGTAACATTGGAAATCCCGCCGATATTCTGTACTAATACATTTTTCCTTAAAGGTTTAAACCACTTTTCATCAGCAAAACACACCAAAGGTGCGCCCTCCCCGCCCGCTGCAATGTCTGCCTCTCTAAAATTTGAAACGACCATACATCCCGTTTTTTCAGAGATGACAGAACTTTCACCGATTTGCAGCGTACTTTTTAAGGATACACCATCCAACTTCTCCTCTTTCGGACTGTGAAATACAGTCTGTCCATGACTTGCTATCAAGTCAGGTTTCCCATGTTCTGAAATTAAAATATCGCAAGCATTTGCGAAACATTCCCCAATCGCAAAGTTCATCTGACAAATGTCCTTGATAGAACTTTCTCCCCTAAACATCTGAAAAATCTTTTCTCTAATGTGCACCGGATACTTATAATTTATCCCTGCGACCAATTCGCAACTCAAATCAGGATGTACCAAACATAAACCCGCATCAATACTATCACAGGAAGTCCCCGACATTAAACCTATAATCTTTTTAGTTTCCAGTTCACACATAAATCTTTAAAAAAATTCCCTAATCAATCTCTTTCACCTAAACTACGTCTTTTTTTTCTTTTCCAAACTCCTTGAGCCTATTTTGCTTCTCCCAAGTTTAAATTATGCCATCACCTCTATTTCTTTCGTGTTTTTAAATCCTGCTCCTCACAGTATTAAATCTAAATCTATCGATTGAGATTATCAAGTAACAAAAGCGCGAAAATTTGTTACAATTGCCCATGCCCTTTGAAACAAGAGAGCAAAAAAAATATTTACAATTTTAATGAAGAAAACTTAATTAAATAACGTAAAAAATCAGGGTTTTCATGATTGACATAAAAGCATATTTTGTGAAACCCGCACACAACAAAGGGCATGATTAAAAAATAAAAGCCTGCGGGATTTCCCGCAGGCTATACTTATTTACTAAACCCCTCTTGATGAAATCTCATTAAATTCGCAAGATGCCATTGTTTTTCTTTGACCTCTTGAATATAATCTTTGATTTCTTCAAGTTCAGACAACAATGTTGCCATATCTTTGTTCTGTCTGACAAACGGAACTTCCGGTTCCTTTTCTTGCCAGGAAGGTGAGAGACAAAGATTTTCGAACAATTCCTTCTCGTTCACATTTACCTCCTAATCTAAAATAGACAGTATAGCTTAATCACACTGTTTTTCGGAAATGAAAGCGTGAAACATATCCACCAAATCAAACTTACCATATTTAAAAGCTACAGGAGCTTTTGTGTAAGCCTCGTCTTCCAAATCCTGAATTGCTTTCACCTCTTTATAAGTAGCTGAATCAAAATCAAAACTTGTCATTTCCCCGTAATCTAACATCAAATCTTCCATGTCTAAAACTTTTTTGTCTGTCATATCAAACACTCCTTATTTACCTGTGCTAAATATCGGCAGACAAAAAAAGAAACTTTAAAGAAAAGGGGAAATCGTTACATAAATTTACAAGACTTATTCGTCAATAAGTTTAAAGGTTTCTCCAAGTCTATCTTCTGCTAATTTTATTACTTCGGATAATTTTATACCGCAGGCTTCGGAAATTTTCCAAGCTGTGGCAAGTTGACAACCAATAATTCCGCGTTCAATTTTACTTAAATTTCCACGGTCAAGACCATACGAACGGGCAAAATTATTAAGAGAGCTATCAACATGGTTTTCTCTAACCTCTTTGAAAATCTCTCCAACAACTTTTCTAAATTTTAAATTGTTATCGTTTGCCTGTTGCATAAAGCTAATCAGCTTTCTTGATTATAAGCACCTGACCGTCAACATCAATTTCTAATTCATCTATTGCAGGGTCAATCTTGAGCAATCCAATTATCGGATTAGACATGTACAATGTCCAACTTGAATCCTTTTTACTAAATTTTCTAACAAGACATTTTTCGAAATCAGGATTATCCGGAGAAATCTCTGAAATATGCAAAACCTTATCTTTAAACTCAAATTTCAACTTTGCAGTTTGCGGGTCTATTGCTAATAATTTGATTATATCTTTTGGAACGATTAAAGCCCAACCATTACCTCTTTGTGTTAGAGATTTCTTCATTTCTTTTTCCTGTCGTCTTACCATTGACTTATTTTATGTCTGATTTATAGTATTTAATATGTCTAATTGATAGGCTTATTGTTGTACTTTTTAGAATGGATAATTTGTATGAAAAAACGAAAAAGTTCTTTAACAGCACTATTATTAATGTTTCTAGCCGCCGGCGGAGGCTCTTTGGCGGACACACGAATCCCTATAGAAATTACTAAAATCTACGACGGCGACACCGTAGAAGCTAAAATTGATAAAAATAAACCATTTAAAATCAGACTAATAGACATTGACTGTTACGAAACATCTAAAATTCACAGAGCTTACAAACAGGCTTACTGCAACCACAAATCTATTGATGACGTTATTGCCGCAGGGCTTGACTCTAAAAAATATCTTCAAAACCTTTATGATAATAATAAATCTAATGGAACTTATTTAGAATTTAAAGGTATTGATATTTATGGAAGAGCATTGGGGATTTTGTATTTTGACACACTCAACGTCAACGAAAACCTTAAAAATTCCGGCGGATGTTTGAATTATAAATAAAGACACTATAAATTATAGTGCCTTCATTATACCTTTTTACTAAAAGACCTAAGGATAAAGCAGTTCTTCGCCACCTGCTTGCCACACTCACGTGTGCCAACCCGTGGCTTCGCTGTCTCATACGCCACTCTAAAGACTCGCTCACGTTTCTTATCGCGAGTCTTTCTCGGGCATTTAAGCCAAACCTAACACCTTACGATACCATGAGAATGTTTCTAATTCAGACCCATTGAATGTTGTTTTGAGGCATTGGTTTTTCAAGTAATTCTCAAATTCATCGTTGAATTTTGATTTCTTGATTTTTTTAGTTTCGATTGTTTCAGTAGTCCCCATAATGTAACTCCTTCCACTTCGCCTTCACAGAGCCCATTATATCATGAAAATATAACTTTGGCTAGTGTCATAAAACCCCTCAATCATGAAAATTGCGCTATATTTGCCTCCCCGCGTGTAAATTTTTGTAACAATTTTATTTTATGCCTATTGCCCTCGATTTTCAACCCTTTTTACTTTACAGAATTTATGTTTTTTGATAAGATGTTGTTACTTAGGGATACGAGATTTTCTCGGACAAGGAGGGTTATTACGAAAAAGCGTTTACTCATATCGGCTATTCTTTTAGGACTATTAGGTTCTAATTCCGCTTTCGCAAGTCTTTCGCCGGAAGCCAATGCTCTTTACCAGAAAGCCTGCGCGCTTGAATACAAAGAGGAATACTCCAATGCTATTCAAACTTTGCTGCAAGCTATCTATCTCAACCCTAACGAGGCAATGCTTTATACCAAACTTGCCGGACTTTACGCGGATACACAAGATTATGACACCGCGCTCAAAGCCTACAAAAAAGCTATGGAGCTTAAACCTACTGACGCTTTTATTTATATAAGTATAGGCGGAATTTACGAAAACAAAGGCGATTACAAAGAGGCTCTCCTTTATTATCAACAGGCGCAAAAAATCTTTCCTGACTACAAATTCAACTACTTAAATATCGCAAACGCTCAATACATGAGTAAAGATTATAAAACCGCAATAAAAAATTACGAATACTTCCTGAGTATTTATCCGGAACACTTTGAGGCTCGGGAAAACCTTGCAAATTCATACCTGCTTGAAAACGATGTGAACAAAGCGATTACGGAATTTGCATCACTTTACAAGAAAAATCCTGAAGATTTCAACAGCTACGGAAACTATGGTATTGCGCTTTATAAAACCAAAGATTATAAAAAATCTATCGACTTTTTGCAAAAAGAGCTTGAAAAGAACCCGACAAACCTTTCTTGCCGTGTAACTTTGGCGTTATGTTATCAGGCACTTGAAGAAAACGAAAAGGCGCTTGCGCAATATGTTGCAATCTTTGAACAAGAGCCTGCGCTTAACGTAATCCGTTTTGATTATGCAAACCTTCTTGCAGACATGCAGCAGAACGAAGAGGCTATTAAACAGTATAAACTTTATATTGAAAAATATCCTGATAACGGTTATGCGTACAAAAATCTCGGTATGGTTTTGAAACGCGAAAACCAAATTGATGAGGCGGTCAAGAATTTTGAGCTTGCGCTTGCAAAAAACACGAGCGACCCTGAAATGAAAAAAGCGCTCGCAGAATCCTATCATATTCAAAAAAATTATGAAAAAGCTATTCAGGGCTACAACGAAATTCTTCTTACAGAAACCAATAATTATGACCTGAAACTTAATAAAGCATTGGCGCTTCACGCCTGGGGAAAATATCCTGCCGCAATTGACGCGTATATGGAATTGTTAAAAATTAAACCTAGTGAAGAAGTAAGTAAAAATTTAACTGCTGCGCTTTTGACACAGGCAAAAATTTATTATGACGGAAACGATTTGGCAAAAGCCTTGCCGTATTTTGAAAAAGCGTCTGCAATTGATAAAGAAAACAGTTATCCTTTATATATGATGGCGAGAATTTATCGTGCACAGGATGACACCCAAAAAGCCGGAGAATACTATGAAAAAGCTATTTCTCTAAGCCCGTCAAACTTTGACTACAGCAATGAATACGCCGAATTTATCACAGAGGCTTACAACAAGGAAGTCAACGAAAAACCAATCGAAGAAATTACAGCGCCAATCGAAACCACAAGCAGCGCAGATGATAATATTTCGCTCGTTACCGTAACTTTTGAGGATGAAAACGCACCTAAAACTGAAGTTGACAAACAATACCAAAAACTTCTTACCGCAGCCGATAAAAGCTACAAAAATAAAGAGTTTGACGCTGCGCTTTTGACATACAAAGAGGCGTTAGGGCTTAACCCGACTGATGAAAAAACTCTTTTAAAAATCGGGAATGTTTACCGTTCACAACACGATAACAAAAACGCAAGTTCATATTATAAAAAAGCAATTTTGACAGACATAAACTATGCAGACGCGTGGTTTAACCTCGGTCTTGTTTACGCGGAAGAAAAGAATACACCGGAGGCAATCAAAGCGTTCAAAAAAGTTGTCGATATTGACCCTGCTTACTCATACGCTTATTTTGCACTTGGTATCGCATACGAGTCACAAGGAAACAATCAAGAGGCAATCAAGAATTACCAATCATTCCTGCAATATAGCGACGACAGCAACACAATGAGTCTTGTGCGCGAAAAATTGAATGTACTGCAATGAGAAAGTTTTTTGTAATTTTATTATTATTCATAAGCGCATTTGCGGCAGGTTGCAAAGATAAATCTTACATTGTTTTCAACCGCGAATCAATTACGCCTGAAAATGTTCTTGACGGTACATACGTTTTTCAGCCGGGTGAAAGAGTTTACTACCTTGTGACGCTCCCGAAACCTATTGTTACAAGGCAGCTTTATATACAAGTCTTTAAACGCGATAACGACGAAATGCGTTACGGTTATAAATTAATTTATGGCAAAACCGTACATTTGAAAGATGAACAACAATATTACTATACAGACTACTTTGTCTTTAACGAAAAGGGTTTATACGAATTTAAAGTTTATTCCAAAGACGAACCAACAAAAGAACTAACAAGCAACATCGTGCAGGTTAGATAGAAGAGCCGTTATAATCTCTTTGATTTCCGGTGAAATATCTGCCGGCCCGGAAATGTTCTCTTTCACAAATTGCGCAAATTCCGCTTTCTTAAACTCGTGATGACCGCGTGTGCGGAAAAATTCTTCCAAAAACTCGACCGTTGATGCAGCGTTCTCAAGTAAACCGGTATCGCCCATGGAAATAAATTCCGTCTCATAATTAATCGTCTTTTTCACAAGCGATTTAGGCAAAATATCCTCAAATTCACCCTTTGATATCACATGCACATAATCTCCCTCGCGCAGCCGCGGCTGAATTTGTGTAAAATTTTCTTTTGCATCGCTATCCAGCAGAACGTAAATAGGAATTTTTAAACACGCGGCAAACCGATAAAAATATTTTACAACCTGATTTTTGCCGCCTGCAGAGATAACAAAAATCCCGTTTTTCTTAAAATCAAACCCGAGTATTTTCGCGAACTCCGGCAAAAGGATTTCCTCGGTAATTCCCTCTACAAGTAGAACTTTTTCAACAGGATAAAGATTAGCGGCGCGGTTTTCAGCCGAACACTTCTGTGTTGCAAGAGATTTCAGCCAACGCAGGTTGAAAACCGCGCCATCCTCAATCAATTCAACTGCCGCTGCGTAATTAATTTTATTTTTCAGAAAGATTTCCTGATGTTCTGTGATATGAAAAATAGTTTTTTCATAATCATAAATCTGCGCATTTATTGAATAATCTTCTTTTAATTCCAGCCCCAACGCCTCAAGCGAATAGTTAAATATCTCCTGCGCAAGCCGTGTGATTTCGACATAGTCAAGATTTTCAATATCATTCTTTTTAAGTTTAGGTTCAATAAGGTTGCCGGTAATAATTTCTTCAAAGACGCGCATATAGCGTCTTTCCGGCTCCTTAAACCGTGTCAGCCTGTCAAGTGAAATTAATATTTGTTCTTTTGTTAAAGGTTTAATCTTTTTCATCTAATAGCAAAATAAAATATTTTTATATATTATAAGACTACGGAGTTAAGAAATGACATTATCGGTACCGAACATCTCACAAAGAAATTATACCACAAGCGCCGTATTTTTCAAAAGCAGCGCTCCGCCGTCTGCTTATCAGGCTCTTACGGGAGGTTCTGACGAATTTGTGACCGCTCCGCTTGAAGGGGCAGAGCAGGAAAAATACGATAAAATTTTAAACTCATTGCCCGCAAAAAGTGTTTTAGAATTTGAGAACTTGCGCAAACGCGGGGTTTTGACTAACAGAAAATCCAACGATAAAAGCTCTACACTTGATAATCTCTATAAAATTCTAACAACCGAGCGCGCCCGAGGGTTGGATAATAAGGCTTTGCTTGCGGAAACTATCGGGCATTTGAACAACCCGTATTTGATAAGCCAAAAATCAGACAACAGTATAACGAACTATCTTGAGGCGGTCTTCAGCCCTAAAAGTCCGCTTTATGAGAAAGAAAATTCCAGCACCTGCACAGCTGCGTGTATAGAATTTGATCTTGCGAACCAGGAACCCGCAGAATTTACACGGTTTGTGGAGGGATTAACGTCACCTGCGGTCGAAGTTGAAAAAATTATTGATTTAGATAATCTTGCAGACAAAACACTTGATGCGATTTGGCTTTTAAATATTTTTGAAATCCCGCACGAAGAAAGAGATTTCAACAAAGCTAAGATAACCCTGAAACCTGATGATATGGTTTTATTAAAAATCGGTTTGGATAATAAACGCGAAAAAATTTCAAAACAACGCAATACGATTGACACACTTATGCAATCGACATTTATGAATGTTGGTTCGCAGCAGAGTTATAATTCCCTAACCGACCGTCGTGACGGGAATTTCAACGTAGGGGAACGCGGGCTGATTGAATACGAAAAGACCTTTGTGGAATCTGTTGTTCGAAATAAAAATATAATTTCGGTAAATTATCAAAAAATCAACAATAAGGGTGAAATCGCCGGTTATGAGGCTGATTTTGGGACAATAAGGTCACAGTTACTGGACACACTTTCACGCAAAGAAAATATTATTGCAGGTCTGACGAACAAAACGAAATCAGGCAAACTTAAAGGTCACGAAATAGTAATTGCGAGTGCGCGCAACGGCAAACACGGAAAGACTGAATTTTTGTGTTATAACAGCGATATGGACAAAACCTCACCAGTTGTTTATGGAGAGGATTACTTACTTCCGCGTATTCATCATGCCGGCATTCCTAAAGAGGTAGTGCAAAAGACCATGGGGTTCAAAGAGGGCTGGATAATGGAACTTGAGAACTACAGAAAACTTCATGCAGAAAAATTTAAAAGCGGTGAACTTTCCCCGCTACAATAGCTATTTACTATTTTTTATAAGTGCATATAATTAACTTATGAAAAAATTCTTTCTAATTTTAGCGTTAATCATTGAGATAGCTATCCTTATTATATGGCTAAGTCTCATTCTTTTACTATTATTATTTGTTTTATCATTTTCATTGGAAGATAGTTCTAATTTGATGTCTCTATTAGTAAAAGACCCATTAGGTTTTATATTTGATATAATTATAGTAGGCTTATATGTATTTTTTCTGTTTTCAATTATCAACAGCTTAATCGGAACAATCAATCTTCTAAGAAATAAACCTTTTACTACCTTCAGCCTATTAACTATTGTTATAACAGGATTTTCTATACTGTTTGTTATTAGTATATTTTTTCATAATTAAAACCACCTAAACCAAACATCTAAAGGAACTATGATTACATTTAATGTATAAAAAGGTGTCAATAATTTATTTTTCTGTATATTATACGCCCATTCAACTTTCCAATCCGGATCGTTTTCATTAAAATCATAGGTATCAAGAACATAAGCTACGATATCGCCGTTTGTGTTAATATATGTATCCAAAATATCTGCCTTTCCCAAGGAATATTGTAGATTTTTACTACTCTTAAAATGCAAACTACCATTTACAGTGTTTCCTTGTAAAAGATCTTGTTTATTAGTTATTATATAATTTTTAAATTCAGGACTATCTGCTATTTTAGAAGATAATGTACTGTTAGGTTTAAATAAAAGACCTTTCACATCAGCCAATCCAAATTGTTTCAGCACTTTTTGTTGAACAATATCTTGAAACTCTTCGGGTAATTTAGAAATATTACTTACAAAATATGCATTCAACTCTATATATTGACTAATTTGGTCAAAGTTATGAGATGCGGCTTGCCATAACTCATTTGCATCATAGGCGTTATGGCGAGGAAGGATAAACCTTTCCATAGCAGCATCTATCAAATCTTTTTGTATTTCAGGATAATTATGTAAGCCTGTTCGTCTTAACTCTTTCCAATCAAAAGGACTAGCTGCAGTCAGCGGTTGAGGCATCGCAATATCTGTTTCATCAGGAATTATCGGAACTAAGGTAGTCGCTAAATATTCCTCATTAACTGCTTTCATACACTCTTGCTGTATAGTTTGATAATTCTGAAGCTCAACGATTAAACCCTCATAATCCTTATTGCTTAATGAATATTCTATACGGTTCAAAATATCTTCTGTTTTTCTATTAAGTTCCCTCTGTTTCACATAAGTGTCATAAAGTTTCTTATACTCTCTTTGAGTTCGTGAATTCGTCAAACGTTCCAGAGTTTGCGTTTCTATCTGAACAGAGTTTGACTGATTTTGACGCATCAACTGCACTGCACCTTCCATTTGCGGTATCAGTCGGGCTTCCCCAATTTTGTCAAAATTCTTTATCGCATACTTTATGGAAGATGCTATCTTTATTCCTTCTATAGCTAACTTTCCCCCGATACGCACCATTAACGTTATAGCTTGCAAGGCTTCTAATATGTCACCGCCTCCTATTGCAATATCCGTTTTAGATACCCCGCCCTTTAACACCGCATTGGCTGACATTTCTTTATCCACTCTTGGTAAATTTTTTAACAAGCCGTCAGACTCGAGCCATAGTTCCAGTTGTCGCATAAATTCTTCACTATTCGTACAATCTCCCAACGGTCCCGAACCATTGTCTGTATCTACCTCACAACCGCCCTCCATTATGGATGTTGTCATAACACCCCCACGATAATGCTCTCGGACTTTTGTTCCGTCATCTTTTACATACGCTTTCACATGTACTAATTTGTCTGTCATATTTTTCTCCTTTTAGTTTAATTCATCAGGTTTGATTATGACAGATTTTCTTTTTTTGTATAGTCACCAATATTCGCGACATAATTTTAGCTCACCAAATTTAACCACACAATCGTTAAATAATAATTAATTATTCCTGATTTTTCAAAAATTATCGTTAAAATAATATCAGAGGACGATAATTATGTTAAACTTAGAAAAATTTACCAATCTTTCAAATGAAATTATTGCAAGTGCGCTAAACTTTTCAGCGCAATATAAAAATTCAGAAATTCAACCAGAACACATTCTTCTTGCCTGCGTCAAGGATGACGGTATGGCAAAAGATTATATGAATGAACTTAAACTCCTTAATCAGGATTTCATTAACGACTTAATCAGTGCGATTAAAGCGTTTCCGACAGTCAGTATGGTTAATACTGCACAGTTAATTCTATCAAAAGACAGTTTCCAAATCCTTGAAAAAGCGCAAGAGTTATCGCAGGATTTCAAAGACGAATATGTCGGGCTTGATATGATTTTGCTTGCTATGACAAAACTTGAGGGCACTAACGTATACAATCTTTTAAAACGTTACAGGGTCAGCGAAAGCACTATTCTGAACGCTATGAAAAAAATAAGAGGTAACAAAAAAGTGGATAATAAAAACGCAGAAGAAAATTTAAAAGCATTAGAAAAATATTCAACCGATTTAACAGCGCTTGCGCGCAAGGGAAAACTTGATCCGGTAATCGGTCGTGATGATGAAATTCGTCGTATTGTACAAGTTTTGAACAGACGAACCAAAAACAACCCTGTTCTAATCGGTGAGCCAGGGGTTGGTAAAACAGCGATTATTGAGGGCTTAGCGCAAAGAATTGTTCGCGGCGATGTTCCTGAAAGCCTTAAAAATGTAAAACTTGTTTCGCTCGACCTTGGTGCATTAATTGCAGGGGCGAAGTATAAGGGTGAATTTGAAGAACGTTTAAAAGCCGTTTTAAAAGAAGTCGAAAATTCAAACGGTGAGATCGTAATGTTTATTGATGAACTTCACATGGTTGTCGGTGCCGGTGCGTCTGAGGGTGCAATGGATGCCGGAAACCTTTTAAAACCAATGCTTGCGCGTGGGGTTTTGAGAACAATTGGTGCGACAACCGTCAACGAATACAGAAAATATATTGAAAAAGACCCTGCACTTGAACGCCGGTTTCAGCCGATTATGGTTAACGAACCGTCAATTGAAGATACAATCAGTATTTTGCGTGGTTTAAAAGAAAAATATGAAGTTCACCACGGCGTCAGAATTTTGGACAGCGCACTAATCGACGCGGTTAAACTTTCTGATCGTTATATTACAGACAGATTTTTACCGGATAAAGCAATCGACTTAATCGATGAAGCCGCATCATCTTTGCGTATTCAAATCGACTCTATGCCTGAAGAAATCGACACGCTTTCACGTCAAAAAATTCAGCTTGAAATCGAACGCGAAGCTCTGAAAAAAGAGGACGACAACGAAGAAACAACCGCCAAAATCAATCAAATTTCTTCAGAAATTAACGAATTAAGCGGTAAGATTGACGTTTTGAAAAAGCAATGGGAGGCTGAAAAAGCGTCAATTACTGGTGAAGCCGGTATCAAAGAGGAAATTGAAAAAACGAAACAAAAGATTGAAGAGGCTGAACGCAACACCGACCTTCAAACCGCGGCAGAGCTCAAGTATGGCAAACTTCTTGAACTTCAAAAGCAATTAAATGCAATTCAAGGTCAGGAAAAAGTTTCCAACCGTCTTTTGAAAGAAGAAATTACGGATGAAGATATAGCAAATGTTGTCAGCAAATGGACTGGGATTCCGGTCAATAAACTTGTTGAGAGCGAAAAACAAAAACTTATTAATATGGAAGAAATTCTGCACAAGCGTCTAATTGGTCAGGACGAGGCGGTCGAAACTGTTGCGGACGCAATTCGTCGTGCGCGTTCCGGTTTAAAAGACCCGAAACGTCCGATTGGAACCTTCCTTTTCTTAGGTCCGACCGGTGTTGGTAAGACCGAACTTGCAAAAGCGTTAGCGGAATTTATGTTCAATGATGAAGACGCTTTAATCCGTATTGATATGTCCGAATACATGGAAAAACACAATGTTGCGCGTTTAGTCGGAGCGCCTCCGGGATATGTTGGCTACGAAGAAGGTGGTCAATTAACAGAAGCTGTCCGCAGAAAACCTTATTCCGTTGTGCTTTTCGACGAAATCGAAAAAGCTCATCCGGATGTGTTCAACATAATGCTCCAAATCTTTGATGACGGACGTTTGACCGATTCTAAAGGAAGAACCGTTGATTTCAAAAACACTCTAATCATCATGACAAGTAACATCGGCAGCGACATAATCCTTGAAAGCACTATTAATTCAATGCTTTCACCGGACGAATTTGACAAGACAAAAGAACAAATCTTAGAGCTTTTGAAAACCCGTTTCAAACCGGAATTTCTGAACAGAATTGACGAAACGATTTTCTTCAAAGCTCTTACACTTCCGCAATTGTCAAAAATCGTTGACATTCAAATGGAATATCTGCGTAAACTTCTTGCGGAACAAGAAATCGACCTTATGATAACAGAAGACGCAAGAGAATTCCTTGCTCATCGCGGTTTCAACCCGATTTACGGTGCAAGACCTCTCAAACGTACAATTCGTCAACTTGTCGAAAACCCGTTGTCAAAACTTCTATTATCACAAAACTTCCTCAAAGGTGACGAAATAGTAATTGATGTCGACAACGATGAAATAACTTTCAATAAAGCAGTTCTCCGCCGCACCGCCCCGCTGAACCGCGAGCCGTAGCGGCTGCGCTGTCTAACACGTCACTCAAAAATCTCGCTCGCGAGATTTTCTCGGACTAACAAAACACATCTTTAATTTTCAGGAAAAACATGCTATAATAAAAGTATGTTTTTCCAAAGAAGATGTAAAATAACATTCATAGCACACGGTGCAACGATTTATTCAGAAGAGAACCGGTTTTCTAACTGTGAGAATTATCCTCCGCTAAACGAAGCCGGCTATGAAGAAATCGACAAGATTTGCACATTTTTGAAAAAACGTTCCGTAAAAAACGATAAAATATATTCGTCTTGCGGAACGCGTGCTGTTGAAAGTGCGGAGATTATCGCAAAATTATACAAGACAGATATTGAGGTCATAGAGGATTTAAAACCGTTGCTTTGCGGCAACTGGAATAATATGACGCTTACACAAATTATAAAAAAGCAGCCTGATACGCTTGAAAAATTTGTGAACCTGCCGGACGAAAAGATGTGCGAAAACGCAGAAACTCTAACAGAATTTGTAACCCGTGTTGACGAGACAATCAAAGGGATTATTGAGAAAAACATCGGAAACAGAATTATAATAGTGACGTATCCTGACGTAATTCAGGCAGCAATAGTTTCCGCACTAAATCTTCCAAAGGATAAAATTTTCAACTTTTTCATTAAAACCGGCAGTGCAACACAAATCAGTTACTACGACAAATTTACTTCTTTAAAATACTCCGGTTACGTACCGATTTATTAAATTTGTAAAGATTTTTTCAAAACCTGAAATCTCTTTTTCTTAAAATCCTTATTATTTATAAGGAGAGAGTAAGATGATTTCCGCAATAGACAACAACAAAAACCAGTATTATGAACGTGTCGGGGCTGTAAATCTTCAAACGCAACGGGATTATCCGCCGGAATTTCTTCAGGATTTGCAGAAGAAAACAGACACGCGTGTTGACAAGACTTTTGGCAGCCTTTTGACTTACGGACGCAGCAGCACAAAATCCGCCAATCCGTTTGCACCGGCTGACGGCAAAGAGTTTAACCTTTCACATCCGAACGTGAAAGACGAAAACACCGCGCAAAAATTCGACTTTATAGCCTGATTATGCACAACAATAAACGCCGCGTCCGCGATAATCGCTATCGTCATAATCTGTATTGCTTACAGGTGAATTTGTAAACGGCACATAAGCAAATGTATTTTTCACAAAGTTATGGTCAACATCACCAGAACTTTGAGGAGCATAAGTTTGTTTTTGCGGACGGGCAGCAAACCCAAAGTTCTTAACCTGTGGTTGAGGTTCTGCAACCGGCTGAGGTGTTCCAGTATATTGCACCTGATTCAACGGCGCTGTCTGATATGCAAATGGATTGAATTGTGCTTTTTCGACCATAGTAACTTATCCCAAAATAATTCCCTATATTATAATAAAGAATTTTTCTTTCGAGAAATTGCCTTTTTAATGTGCAAATTTTAAGTTTTATTAACTACAGTAAAGCAGTTCTCCGCCACCTGCTTGCCACACTCACGTGTGCCAACCCGTGGCTGCGCTGTCTCATACGCCACTCCGAAATCTCGCTCACGTTCCTTATCGCGAGATTTCCTCGGACATACAAAAAATATTTTTCAAATGTTCGTGGTTTTTGTACATCAAATTTACGGGCGGTTTGTAATTACAATCAGGAAAAATTATATTCAAATCGTCATCTTCTTCAAACCCGCACAGACCTATAATACTGTTATCATTTGTAAACAGATTTTTGAAAAATTCCATACTACCTCCAAGTTTAGTGTATAATATTTAATGAAAACGACTTAAAAGTCAAAGAACGGAGGTACGAAAAATGGGTAAAATTTCAAAAGATATGAACATAATGGACATCGTAAACCAATGTCCTCAAAGTGTAGAAGTATTCAGAAAATACGGTTTAGGTTGTATTGGTTGTGCAGCAGCACATTTTGAAAACCTTGAAGCAGGCGCAAAAGTTCACGGTTTTGACGCTGACGCTATGGTTGATGAAATTAACGCTTTAGTTGGCTAATAATTTCAATAATTCAGGTACGAAGATAAGTATTCCTATGACAACGGATATGAAAGACACAAATAAAACAGCTCCTGCTGAAATGTCTTTTGCAAATTTCACAAGTCGGGAATACTTATTTTTATATAAAGCGTCGATTGAAAACTCCAGGGCAGAATTAAGCATTTCAGCAAGCACGACAAGTGCTATTGTCAACAGTAAAATGCAAAGTTTCACACTTCCGACGTGCAGAATTAAACCCGCAATGACAACAAGTCCGGCGACCCCGCTATGAACCCGTAGATTTTTCTCGGCGCGTAGCGCAAGATTAATCCCGTGGCGAGCATTTTCGATTTTTTGTTTGAAACTTTGTGCCTTAAATTTTGTCATGCCTGTAACGTTTCCCCCTTACCGGTAGCCATTATCTTTTTCATTTACCCTTCTATAGCCTCTATTTGATGTCTCACGACAAAATTATATTCGTCTTCCGTTTGGTGGTCAAAACCCAAAAGGTGCAAAATTCCATGTGCGATGAGGAACTTCAACTCCCATTCAAAGGTTTTACCCTCTTCTTTTGCCATTTCTTCCACTTTGTCAAGCGCGATAATTATGTCACCCAAAACAACCCGGCGCTCAATTATCATACTGTCTTCGTCATCCGCAAAAATCGCAAAAGTTATGATATCCGCCGGATAATCTTTTCCACGATAGGTTTTATTAAGTTCGTGTGTTTCAGTGCTGTCCGTAAACGTTATGTCAAAATAGACATCATCGAAATCCTTGCCGACAAGAGCGCAGCCCGCAGCGACTTCCTCGTGACTCATGAGGTTTTGAAAAAGTTTTTTCGCGGTTTCAGTCCACGTCTGAACATCTATTTCATAATTTTCGTTGGCGTTTTCGATTAAGCAATCAATTTTGTTTATCATTATTATTTTCTTTTTCTTCCAGTTGTTTAATTTTCTTTTCGAGTTCGTCGTCCTGGTATTTAATCCTGTTGTGTTTCATACCGCGCAAAATTCTTGTGAACGTTGCCGCAATTGTTTTGATATCAAGAAGAGTAAGCGGACTGTCTGAAAGCTGACCATCGGTAATTCTATCCATGATAATTTTGTCGATAACAGCTTCCATTTCCTCTTGCGTCGGATTATCAAGCGAACGCACAGCAGATTCCACAGCGTCTGCAAGCATAAGGATTGCGGTTTCTTTCGTGTTTGGTTTCGGACCTGTGTAGCGGAATTGTTCTTCCTTAACGTTTTCCGCGCCCTCTTCTTTTATCGCCTGATTATAGAAGTAGCTTGCCAAACCCTGACCGTGGTGCTGTGTAATAAAGTTTTGAATTGCCTGTGGAAGAGAATATTCTTTTGCAAGTTCAATACCGTCTTTCGGGTGCGCCGTAATAATCATTTTACTGATACGCGGCGTGAAATTATTATGCGGGTTTTCGATTTTGAAATAAGATTGGTTTTCAACGAAAAACAGCGGACGTTTCAACTTACCGATATCGTGATAAAGTGAGCCTACACGTGCAAGAACCGGGTTAGCGCCGATTGCCTCTGCTGCGGCTTCACAAAGATTTGCTACCATTAAGCTGTGGTGATATGTTCCCGGAGCGTCAAATTGAAGACGTCTTAAAAGCGGCTGGTTCGCATCGCCCAATTCTGAAAGCCCGTACGGCGTAATAATTTTGAAAGTGCTTTCAAATAACGGCAGAGTTCCAAGAACAATGATAGAGCTTAAAACGCCGTTAATCATCAGGCAAACTATATTTTTTAAGATTAGATAGCTGCTTACATCAATCAGACATTTTTCGAGTAAGAAAATACTAACAGCAATCAAAACGCCGGCAACGGATACGAAAAATCCGACTTTCAAAAGATCCATACGTTTTGAGTAACGAATTTTAGAAATCGCGATTGTGGAAATCATTGTTAATAAAATGAATGTACACAAGAACGGTGAATTATATTGAAAACCGATAGTTAGTATTGTTAAAAGTACAGTGCCTGCAACGAAAGCAATTCTCGGGGTAGTAAAGATTGCGAGAATAAATACATACGCCGGAATAGGCAAAATGTAAGGTGAAGCGCCTGACGGCAAGAGCATTGCGATAACAACGACGAGAGTTGAGAGCGACGCGGAAACCGAAAGATATCTAGGTTCAAGAAATTCTTTTTCAAAGAACTTCATATAAGCTAGGTAAATCATTGTACCCAGCGCAACGATAATAAACATTGCAACAAGCCCCGGGAAATTGAGTTCATAAACGTTGTAGCCCGCCTGACGCAGAGCGTCGCGTTTAAGTTTGGTAACGGGTTCGCCTTTATAAACGATTAAATCGCCCTTTTGGAACTTCATTTCATAAGGTTTAACAGTACTTTGCGCGTTCTGGCGTGCAATATTTGTCGCAAACTCATCAACAACGAGGTTCGGAACGATTACCTGCTCCAAAAGTGCCGTAATTATTGAAATTTGGCGTTTAGAAATGTCTTTTACCAAATTTTTCTTAATAATTTTTGCAACATCATTTTCAGCGAAATCGTTTTCGGTGATACCGACTTCCAAAACCTTTTCCAAAGTTTGGTTAGCTTTAGCGAAAGCCTCACTCAAACTTTCACTATCGGACTTCAAGAGGAAATCAAGTACAAAATCTTTTCTTGAGTTCGGCAGGTCAAAAAAGACTTCCAATTTTTCACGTTTTTGGCTGTCAGGAATGTCTTCAAGCCTGATATTTTCAATAGAATTTTGCAACGTGCTGAAATTAATTCTGACGAAGTTATCTTCTGTTGGAGTTAAAATCGGTTCAACTTTGCCTGCAGCTTCTTTTTTCAAAAGTTCAGTTCTGCGCGTATCAATAACGGTAAGAGTTTTTTGTGCATAAATATCTTTTTGGCTGATACCGTTTTTGACGGTATTTTGAAAAAAGAAATTTTGAGACGAAATAAGCGCTGTTAAGATAATAGTGAAAACGAAGAATGAAAAGGCTTTAACAAAGGATTGCGAGTGTATAAAGCCCGTAAATTTTTCTAAATATAATTTAATATCCATAAGTTACCTATGTTTTTTACTTATCAAATTATAATATATTATAAAAAATTTTCAAGGGCACTGAATTTCAATGGATTAATCCGGAACATACTTAAACAAATCGTTAGGCGTGCAATCCAGTACATAACATAATTGATTTAAAGTCTTAAAATCAATGCCTTTCGTTTCATCGTGATAAAGTTTATAAATTGTATTGTAAGCGACACCCGCTAATTTGGCGGTTTCTGCAACTGTCATTTTTCTCGTACCGATTAATGATGAAACATTATTTTTAATCATAAATTACTACTTCGCCTTTTTAATATACATAGTTTGACCTATGACTTTGAAATCAATTTCATCGGTTTCAGGATTGACTTCTAACAACTCAAGTAACGAAACGTCAAAGTTCAAACCGTATGCAGAACCTCTTTTGATTAACTTTTTGCATAACAAATCTTTGTACTTATCAAGTTCAGCGTTCGGGACTTTCTTCACTGTCAAGCCCTCTTCGTCTGCCTCAATGTGAACTGTATATTCTTCTTTTGTAATTCCCAACATTTTTACAAAAGTCTTATTGATATAAAGTTGCCAAGTATTGCCCTGTGCACACAATTTCTTTCTCAAAATTATCTCCAATCTCATTTAAAAGAACTATTGTGTACATACTAGAATAAGCGTATAGTAATAAATATCTCATAATGGATTATGGATAAATTCTTAATAGATTAATTTTGGCGAGGTTAAAGTATGAAAAATTTCTTGAAAATTTCTTTATTTTTATTAGTATTTTCGCAGGCGACGTTCGCAGATGTTCGCACACCGGTCGAGCTGGTAAGGATTTCCGACGGCGACACCGTCGTCGCACGGATTGACAAAAATGAGTTCAAAATTAGACTTATCGGCATCGACTGCTACGAAACCGCCAAAATTAACAGAGCCTACAAGCAGGCTTACCAAAACAATTTATCAATCGACGAAGTCGTTGACAAGGGCTTAAATTCAAAACGCTACCTCGAAGAATTGTACGCGCAAAATAAAAACTCCAAAACCTCAATAGAATTCAAAGGACTTGATATCTATAACAGAGTTTTAGGAGTTCTTTATTTTGACAAACTAAACGTCAACGAAAACTTGAAACTGCACGGCGGGTGCATGATGTATTAATTTATTCTATAGTTTTCAGTTTTATAAAGTTTGTGGTCTGACCCGGTACGTATGGAACCACGCCCGTCAGGATTACCTGGTCGCCTTTCTTCATATCAAATTTCTCAACCAAAAGCTCGTTCAGGGCTTTCAATGTCGTCATACTGATTTCCTGCTGCCAATCATATCTATACGGAACTACGTCACGGCAAAGGTTCATTTGACGGCATACCGTTTCACTCTTCGCAAGAGCATATATCGGAACGCTTGGTTTTGATTTACTCAAAAGCGCAGGCGTATAGCCGTTTGTCGTAAACGCAACAATCGCTTTTATCGGCAAAGTTTCAAGCATTGTAACCATTGCGTGGCACATCGCAAACGCCTCTTGATTGTCAAATTCTTCCATTTTTCTTGAGAAATAATTGTGGCGGATAACATTGTTTTCTTCAAGATTTTTAGAAATTTTTGACATCATCTTAACAGCCTCAACAGGGTATTTACCCACTGCGGTTTCGCCCGAAAGCATTATCGCATCCGCACCGTCAAGAATTGCATTTGCAACGTCAGAAGTTTCTGCACGCGTCGGAATAGGCTGTTCTATCATAGTTTCAAGCATTTGAGTCGCAACGATTACAACCTTATTTTTCGCGTTGCACTCTTTGATTAACCTTTTTTGTACTGCCGGAACTTTTTCCGCTGAAATCTCAATACCCAAATCGCCGCGCGCTACCATTATTCCGTCTGAATTTTTGATAATTTCGTCAATGTTATCAAGCGCCTCCGGCTTTTCAATCTTTGAAATCAACGGAATATATCCGCCGTACATTTCCATACAGTGTTTTGCTTTCAACACGTCTTCCCCTGTTCTCACAAAAGAAAGCGCCAAATAATCAACGCCCCATTCTAGAGCAAGTTTAATATATGAAATATCTTTTTTGGTAATCGCAGACAAGCTCGCCGTACGTCCGGGAAGGTTTAAACCTTTGTTAGCCTTAAGCAAACCACCGCGTACTACAGACGCTGTAATTACGTTACCGTCAGTATTATTAACGCGCAACTCGAGTTTTCCGTCGTCAAGATAAATCGTGTCGCCGGACTTAACATCACGCGCAATACCCTCATAATCAACAGGAATAATATTATCTTTATATTCAGCCGCGTGACGAAGTTGAACAAGTTTGCCCTCGACAAGCTCTATTGGCTCCTCAAGTTTTGCAACCCTGATTTTCGGTCCCTGCAAGTCAAGCAGAATGGCTGTGTTTGTACCAAGTTTTCCCGCAACTTTTCTAACCATATCAATGGTTTCCTTGTGCGCGTCCGGCGTTGAGTGAGATGAATTTACACGAAACATACTCACGCCCGCATTTATTAATTCTTCTATTTTTTGTTCGTTATTGACCGCAGGCCCTAACGTTGCTACTATTTTTATTCCGCTGGATTTTAACATTGTTTTTCCCTCTTTTTCCCAATATTATCATAAGAACATTGCAGCGCAATAGGATTTGTGGTAATATTGCTATGTTGATAAGGAGTTAATTAAATGAAACTAGACAAAAGTTTGACAACACTAGGCGTCAGCGCACTTATTGGCGCAAGTTTATTATGCAGCGGATTTCGTTTCCCGTTCTTTCAAAAGGCTGAAAAACCAGCCGTTACTGTAACGCAAGGTTACGAAAGCGTCAAAGATTCAGTGTGGTGTGTAACATTCCAGCTTGTTTGGAACGATTTAATGGATAAATTCACACACGGCAAACCTGTTCAACTAGCAGGCGGAAACCCTCCGATTGCCGATGAATTAAACAAAAAACTCTACACTGCTGACGTACTTTCTCCAGAGTCTTATTACAAAAAACAAGGTGAAATCAGCCCGAAACTTAAAAAAGAAATTGAAAAAGCAATCTATAAAAAATTCAAAGAAACCAGCGACGTCCTTGATATGATTGACTGGAACGTTAAAGACGGATATCTTTTCTACGCAATGCTGAAAAAAGATTTCACGTTCCTAAACCCGTTTAACGTTCTTGCGGCTGCGCCGTTTGCGGGTTCTGCCGAAAACGTTAAATACTTCGGTATCAATAAAGACACAGACAAAAAAATCAGAGATAACGTCGAAGTCCTTTACTACAACGGTGACGAATACGCGGTAAAACTTCTGACAAACGAAAATGAAGAAGTAATTCTTTTAAAATCTGACAAAGAGGGCGATTTTACAGAGCTTTATGACTATGTAACAAAAATTTCCAAGCCTGAAAAACTTGCTCACGCGGACACATTGAAAGTTCCGAATATTGATATTGACAAAACAATTTCTTATGATGAACTTTGCGAAAAAAGAATTATTGGAACAGAATACAAAATTACAAAAGCGCTTCAAACAATCAAGTTCAAAATGGACAACAAGGGCGGAACCCTCAAAAGCGAAGCCGTAATCGGCATAATGAGAATGTCCCTAGCGCCTGATATGAGCCGTCATTTTGACTTCGACCAGCCGTTTGTAATGTTCCTCAAGGAAAAAAGCAAAGACAAACCGTATTTTGCGGCACGTGTAGAAAATACAGAATTTTTAGTTAAGGAGTAAGCTATGAATTTCAAAGATTATCAAGTAATTATAGTAGGTTTACTAATCGCAGCAGGTGCTGTGCTTTCAACAACAATCCTCGCAAAATCTGTTGTTGAGTTTCAAAAACTTCAAAACCAGACAATTCGTGTAACAGGTTCTGCGAGCCAAAACGTTACATCAGATTTTGCAACGCTTTCACTGCGTATCGCAACCAGAACCCCTGATATGAAAAGCGGTTACGCAAAACTTGACAACGACGTAAAAGCTATAAAATCATTCCTCACAGAAAACGGAATGGATGAAAAAGACATTGAAGTCGGCACAATCGACAGTTACGAATACTACCGCAGAAACGGCGCGTATTCTTCAAACGAAATTGAGGGCTACAATCTTTCTCAATTCGTAAAAGTTTCTTCAAAAGACATTCAAAAAATTAAAGAGGTTTCAACCAAAACCGATGTGCTTATCAACAAAAACATCAATGTAACCTCAAACAATGTTGAATATTTTGTTTCAAACCTTGATGATATCAAAGTTAAGATGGTCGGCGAAGCAACCAAAAACGCAAAAGCGCGTGCAGAAAGTATGGTTGCCGGCACAGATGGCAAAATCGGAACAATGAATAGCGCAAGAATGGGCGTTTTCCAAATCGTTCCGGTAAATTCAACTGATGTTTCCGATTACGGAATCAATGATACATCTTCAATTGAGAAAAAAGTTATCTCAACTGTAAACGTAACATTCAATGTAAAATAATATGGAAAAAAAGTTAGCAAAAATCAAAGAAAAATGTCTGACCTGCGAGAAGTGCAACCTTTGCGCAACGCGTACCAACGTTGTTTTTGCAGACGGAATACCCAACCACAAACTCGTCCTAATCGGCGAGGCGCCGGGGTATTGGGAAGATCAGAAAGGAAAACCTTTTGTTGGCAAAGCGGGTCAGCTTTTGGATAAAATTTTTGCATCTGTGGGTTTGTCGCGCGAACGCGATGTTTATATCTGCAACACGATTAAATGCCGTCCGCCTGATAACAGAAACCCTCTTCCCGAAGAAAAAGAGGCGTGCCGTGAGTATTTAGACGCACAGCTTGAAATTCTTCAGCCAAAAATTATTCTGCTCTGCGGAGGCGTTGCACTTAGTTCAATGCTTCCGCTGCAAAGCGGAATAACAAAAGTTCGCGGCAAATGGTTTGACGGTCCTTACGGGTCAAAAATGATGCCAATTTTTCACCCCTCCTATCTTCTGCGCAACGATTCACGCGAAAAAGGCAGCCCTAAATGGCTTATGTGGCAGGATATTCAGGAAATTAAGCGCCAGTACGACCTTATTCTTTAATTTTGCTTTTTAAATTAGCCTTAACATCCGCAAGAGGTCCGTTATTAGGCGATTTTACAGTGTGAAAATAGTTTTTTGCATAAACAAACGGAAACTTAGCAAGCCAGGTTGATTTCATTAAAATTCCGGCTACATCCGCACCGTGGTTAAGTACAAGTTCATCAATAGTCTGTTCGTAAGCAGGAGAAATTGATGAAAAAACTTTTATAAAATAATCGCCCGCACTTACTACACCATAACCCGCAGACGGAACCGGGTTTGAAATTAATTCGGTAACTTTAAAGTTTTCATTTTCTCTGATTGTACGAATATCTGACGGCAACTCAAATTCGCCGCCCGCAATCTGTTCGATTTCGTACCACTTTCCGTCATATTGAATTTTCATAATATTAGGTTTCGGCATATAAATATCATCAACAACAGGTTCCAAAATTACTCTGCCGTCAAAGCCGATTAACCCGTATTTGTAATTCTTTCCGACCAAAAACATTCTTCCGTACAGTAAATCTATAGAAGAATATTTATGCTCAACAACAGCATTCCCCTTATCGTCATAAAGCCCGTAAACACCGCCGCTGCCAAATTTCACAAACCTGCCGATAATTCTTTCGGCTGTCTTATATTTAGGTTTAATAAGGTATTCCCCGTTATTATCCATTAACCCGAAATTTGAACCCTTTTGAATAATCCAGGCACCCTCGCCAACACGAATTAATTTTTTATAATCCGCGTCAGTCACAACCGTACCCTCAAGCGTTTTCAAACCAAATTTTCCACGCTCGCTGTAAGTCGTAACACTGTTTTCCGCCGCGAACACAGCGTTGTTCAACAAAACCAAAAATAATAATGTTAAAAATACCTTTTTCATAATAAAATCATAGCATAAAAAAATTTATGGTATAATTTTGTTATGAATATAGAGAAGTTAAAATTAATTTTAGTTATAGCCGGAAGCCTGCTTGGAGCGTGGTTTTTATTCTATTTGCTCCTGCTCCCGAAATTTATCGCGTCTGATTTTACAATAAATGCGGTGAAAAATATTGTTAATAAACAGACAGGTTTGAGCCTGACGCTCGAAAAACCCGTTTTAAAAACACACTTTTCACCAAAAATCGGGTTTACACTTGATAATTTGGAATTAAAAAAGGATGATAAAGCCCTAATTAATGTCAAAGGTTTGGACACGCAAATTGACTTTGGCAAAATTTTAGCACGCGAAATTACTCTTGATACATTTACAATCAAAAGACTTTTCGTAGACGGTAACAATACCCTTGAGCTGATTCCTGCGTTTGACACAACACAGCCGGCGCCGGAAACGGATTGGAAATTTGATATTTCAAAAGCAAAACTCGGCATTGACGACGGACTTATTAAATATAACAAGTCCAAAGTTCTTCTTACAACGCTGGTTGACGGTCAGAATGTGGAAATTAACGCAAAATCTGACAACGTACTTGTTGCGGATATTTTTGAACTTGTAAATTCAAACCTTTTCATCCCTAACGGCAGCGAAATGCTTGCTCCGCTTGTAAACCCTGCCGGTGCGGTTTCTATGGATATACACCTTAACAACAAAGGCATAAGCGGTAAAGTAAATATGAAAAATGCAAAAGCCTGCGTCAAAGACTTATCAAAACTTCCGCTTGTAATGCCAAAGGGTACAATCTCTATCCTGCCGGACAAAATGGTCTTCTCAAATTTTGAGGGCTACTACGGCAAAAATAAATCCAATAAAATCAAAATTGACGGCACGATTAAGGATTACTACAAAACCTTTGATTCAGATATCACGATTGACACAGTGGCAACAAACGAGTTTCTTTCAGACTACCTCGCAAGCCTAATGGGCGGAACCGCAATAAAAATTTCCCAAAACATTCCGACCCGCGTGATTTATAAAGCAATCAACAACAAAATGAATATAACCTGGCTTACAAAAATTTCAAAAGGTGTAAGTTTTGGTATTGACGACACGCCGTCACCGCTGAACGACTACGATAGAGCTGTCAAAGGAGAATTCTCCCTTGAAGGCAATAAACTCGACATCAAAAATATTAACTACTATATATCACAGGATATCCACAAAGGTATGGGTAAAATCGACCCAATACTTGTATTTGACGGCAAAATGGATATTGCAACCGGCGAACTTCACGAGGCAGGATTTAGCTTTGGCAGAGAAATGCCAAGTGAATTTTTAAATATCTTTGCCGGTCAAAAAATGTTCAAAGGCGGAACAATCAAGGGCGATATGCACGTTTTGTTCAGAAATAATATTCCAAAAGTCAAAGCAAATATGCAAATTGCCAAAACCCGTATCCCGTCACAACGCCTGTTTATCAAAGATGCAACTCTTACAACAAACAAAGATGATATCAAAATCGCTGCAAAAGGCGGGTTTAAACGTATAAAATATGACGTTTCAGGCGTCATAAAAAATGAAATGATAATGCCTATCGTTATCAGGGATTTGGATATGAACCTTGATAAAGTTGATGTTGACAGACTTTTAAAATCGCTGAATAACCAACAACCGCAAACAGAAGAGGTTCCGGTTGCTTACACTGAAGATGACGACAGAGGCTCGAACATACAATGTGACAGTAACACCGATGACAACGCAGATATGGAAAAAGATGATAACTTTATGTTTGACACCAATCTCATCGTAATTGAAGATTGCGTTTTCAGACTTAAAGAGGGTATTTATAACGGTCTGACATTTGGCAACATTGAAGCGAAAATGACACTCGACAAGGACGGAATATTCAATCTTCAATCAAATAAATTTGATATCGCAGAGGGAATTTCAACGCTGAAAGTAAACTGCGACCTTAAAACCCTGAAATATTACCTCCGCTTAGGTGTAAAAGAAGTTAATTCCGATATGTTCTCAACGGCATTATTGAACCTTAGCAAAGAAATTTCCGGTAAGGCAAGCGGTTTGATTGAGTTAACCTCCGATGCTTCAATGAAAATGAACGGCTCTATAAAATTCCTCATCAATGACGGAACAATAGGCAAAATCGGGCTTGTTGAATACCTTATGAAAGTAGCCTCAATTTTCAGAAACCCTGTCGTAATGATTTCGCCAACAACAATTATGGATATTGTTAATATTCCGGAAGGAAAATTTGACAAAATTTATGGCGAGTTGACAATAAAAGACAATGTTGTTCAACGTATGAACATTGAATCATCGTCACCAACATTGAGTGCTCTAATCCGCGGACGTTACGATCTTGAAAAAGCAGACGCGTCACTGAGAATTTATACAAGATTTTCAAGCAATCACAAAGGTTTTGCGGGTTTCTTGAGAAATTTCTCACTGAATGCGCTCGCCAACAAGGTTAAATTAAGCGGCAGAAACGATGCAAATTATTACGCATCAGAACTTGCCGACCTTCCGCCGATTGACGCAAAGGACGAAGATACCCAAGTGTTCCTTACCCAAGTTGAAGGTGACGTTGAACACAACAACTTTTTATCAAGCCTGAAAAAGATTAAATAGATTTATCTCTAGCCGGCGGACCGTCGGGAGAAATTTTCTCTTTCCACGCCTTGATAATTTTATTCTTTATTTCCTGCCTGTCTTTCTCGGAATATTTTTCAAAATCCCGCGGCATATGAAAATATGACCACGCCGCACGAATATGTTCCGGCGTGTCTATCGGGTATTTATCATTAACACTGTCTGCGAACTCTACATCACCATATTTATGAAGTCCGCGATTTTTATAAACATCATCTCTTTTTTTCATAAAATATTCTTTGCACAAATGCGCAAATTTTTTATTGCCCGAACGTTTAATATTTTACAAATTTTATTTTTTATACTAGAATAGTAACATCAGTAAATATTAGGGGTATATGAAAAAGATAGTTTCCGCAAAAGAAGCAATAAGCCAAATCAAAGACGGCGCAACCATAATGGTCGGCGGGTTTTTAAGCTGTGGCACACCGGACAAACTAATTGACGAATTAGTAGCACAGAATGTCCAAAAATTAACAATGATTTCAAACGACACCTCAATCCCAACTGCGGATAAAGGAAAACTTATTGTAAATAAACAAGTAAAAAAAGTTATCACAACACACATAGGCACAAACCCTGAAACCGGTCGCCAAATGACTGCCGGCGAACTTGATGTTGAACTTGTTCCAATGGGCACTCTTGTGGAACGTATCCGCGCAAAAGGTACGGGAATGGGCGGAATTTTAACCCCAACCGGCGTTGGTACAATTTTAGAAGAACACAAAGAAACAATAAATGTTGACGGTAAAAAATTTATTTTTGAACGTCCGATTGGCGCTGACTTCGCACTTATTTACGGTTCGAAAGTTGACAAATACGGCAACGTAACTTTCCACGGAACAACCAGAAATATGAACACTATTATGGCAACAGCGGCAGATACGGTTATTATTCAGGCAGATGAGCTCGTTGACAGCATAAACCCTGATGATGTTGTAATTCCGGGATTATTTATTGATTACATTGTTATAAATAGCGGAGAAAACGAATGAATTTAACAATCAATCAAGCGCTACAAGACAAAATTGAACAACAATACCAGCGTTCAAGCGATTTTGCTCTAACCAAAGAGCAAATAAGAGAAATTATTGCAAGACGTGTTGCAAAAGAATTTAAAGACGGCGATGTAGTCACACTTGGTATTGGGCTTCCAACAGCTGCAGCGGATTATGTTCCAGAAGAAAAACACGTAATTTTCCAATCCGAAAACGGGCTTTTAGGAATTGGAAAAAGCCAAAGCGGGGCTAACCCCGACCCGCATATTATCAACGCAGGCGGCGGGCTGGTTGAGGTGCAAGAGGGTGCTTGTTTCTTTGATTCCGCAACTGCACTGACAATGATGCGCGGCGGTCATATCGACGCAACAGTTTTGGGCGCATTGCAGGTTGACGAAGAGGGAAGTATTGCAAGCTGGATGATTCCAGGAAAGTTAATCCCCGGAATGGGCGGCTCAATGGATTTGGTTGTTGGCGCAAAACGAGTAATAGTTGCGATGGAACACACTTCAAAGGGCGAAAAGAAAATTCTGAAAAAATGCACATTACCATTAACAGCATATCGTGAAGTTGATTTAATCATCACCGAGCGCTGTGTATTTGAAGTAACTCCTGACGGACTTATTCTGACCGAAGTTAATCCGCACTTTACGATTGACGATATCAAAGCAAGTGTAACCGCAGACTTCAAAGTCAGCGAAAATGTCAAGTTAATGGAAATATAATCCTAATTTATTTTAAAATTATTAAAAAGACCTTTTTAGATATAAAAAAGGTCTTTTTTTGATATTTACCCAACAATACATTGTTGAAGTTAGGCGCCATTCTATGATATAAAGAATTAGACATTGGAAAGGAGATAAAATGGATTTTGAAAAATATAATGTATTAGTTGAAAATAAAAACTTTTCAGTTTGTGACTTTTTAGATGAGAAAAAAGAACACAAATATGTCCTTCAGCCCTCATTTCAAAGACAATATGTTTGGGATGTAAACAAAGCAAGCTGCTTGATTGAAAGTATAATATTAGGTTTGCCGATACCGCCAATTTCTTTATATCATCACCATGTTGACGGCAAATTTTACGTAATAGACGGACAGCAACGGTTAACAGCAATCAGAAAATTCTTAAAAAATAGTTATAAACTTAGCGGGCTCAAAGATATTCCAAGTCTAAACGGCTTTTATTTTAACCAACTTAATGAACAACTTCAAAACAGAATTTTAGATTATACATTAGATTCTAAATGTATTAAAAATGTTATTGACAAGAAAATTATTTACAAAATCTTTGAAAGATATAATACCGGTATTATGACTTTAAAACCGCAAGAAATACGTAACTGTGTATTCGAGGGAAAATTTAACGATTTAATCAAAAATAATTTAGCAAAATACGCACCATACGATGAATTAATTCCCAAAAACAAGAGTTTACGTATGGCAAAAGAAGAATTTGCAGCACGCTTTTTAGCAATGTTTGAAAATAACCGATATTCATTAAACGACATCAATAATTACATTACTGCGTATTATGATAGTAAGCAGCATTTAGATTCATTAACCGCAGAAGAATTTAGGAAACAAACCCGTGAATTGGAAAAAACTTTTAAAAAAGCTGTAGATGCTTGTAAAATTGTATTTAAAAACAATGCTTACAAGAATTATAAAAGGGAGAAAAAGGGTGACAAGTATGGTTTCAGTTCGTTTTCATCAAAAGTTTTTGACATTCAAATGTTATGCTTTGCAGAATTAGATTTGGCAGAAGTAAGCCGTAACGCAGACAAAATCTATTTGGAATACATAAATTTTGTTAAGAAGAGCCCGTTTTTGAACCCTGAATTATCAGGTAAACAGGATTTAAAAACCGCTCTGCGAAAATTACAGGATAAAGTAGGCAAAATTATTTATGATAATTATATTTCTTAATACACCTTTACTATAATCATCAGATAACATATAATAAACCTATGACAGTCGAATATTATAATCGAATATATGCGCATACAAGAAATGCTACAGTCGAGGATTTATATATATCTAACAAAAATATTGTTATTCAGCCTATTTTTCAACGTAACTATGTTTGGGATAATGAAAAAGCAAGCAAATTAATTGAAACTATTTTGCTTTCTTTCCCGATACCGTCAATATATTTATTTGAAAAAGAGGGAAACTACGTTGTTATTGACGGACAGCAACGCTTAACTTCTATCAAAAACTTTTTGAATAACCTGTTTCCTTTAAAAGGTTTGTCACATTATGAACAGTTCAACGGTTTGTATTATAAAGAATTGCCGCAAAGTATTCAAAATACAGTCCTAAACTATATATTAAACCTTGTAATAATAGAAAATGTAGAGGATGAAAAAATAATTTTTGACATATTTGAACGATTTAATACCGGGGGCGTACATCTTAATGCACAGGAAATACGGAACTGTATACACAATGGTCCGTACACGGAATTAATACGGGAACTTGCGAATTATAATAATTTTTCTACTTTTTTCAATAATTCCAAGATAGACAGAATGGAAAAAGAAGAATACGTTTTGCGTTTTCTTGCGCTTTATGAAGATTTTGCCCATTATAACGGAAATATGGCAGAATTTTTAGATAATTATTTGACAAAAAAAAATGAAATAACAAATAAAAAATACATTGAGGAAAATATTGCAGAATTAAGAAAAAAATTTAAGGATTCCATAGACTTGTGTAAAACTATTTTTGGTAACGATGCTTTCAAAAACTGTTTAATATACAAGACAACAAAAACCACTACGAATATTATGTATAAATCACTTTCAAAACCGGTTTTTGATTTTCAAATGCTTGGTGTAGCATTTAAAGAATATGCACTTGTCAACAGGTTTGCAGAAAAGATTAAGAGCAAATATGAAGAAGTAATAATTACGGATGAAAACATACGCCCTTATTATAAACGAATGAGTAGACGCGCACTTTTCTACAGAACAAAAAAATGGCAAGAATATATAGATGAAATAATTAACCAATAAGGAAAATTTATGACAGACTACAAAACACTTTTAGACGACGGAATATTTGATATACGAAACGGAAGGTTTAATGACGCTATTAATAAAATTAATCAATCCATTGAGCTCAAACGCGACTGGGAAATTCCTTATTTTTATCGTGCCGTTGCTTCGCAGGCTCTCGAAAAATTTGACGATGCCATGCTTGATTATACAAAGGCAATTCAACTCAACCCCCGTATGACCGATGCATATTACAACCGCGCTTATATAAACCTCACAAGAAAAGATATTAATCCTGATTTGCAAAAAACCGCAGAAGATTTGGAAAAAGCGCTCGAACTTGACCCGAAATTCATTGATGCACTTTATGCAATGGCGGCTCTTCAGAAAAAACTTGAAAACTACCACGCTGCGCTAGAATATCTTGAAAAACTTCTTCAACTTGAGCCTGATGCGGTGAATGCTCGTGCATTAAAAAAACTTATTTTACAAAAATATATAGTATAAAGGGGAGCAAAATGTTTTTCTATTCAGATTTACATATTCATTCAAAATATTCGCGTGCAACCAGTCGTGACTGCGACCTTGAACACCTCGCTTTTTGGGCAAAGAAAAAGGGATTAAGCGTCATCTCAACAGGTGACTTCACGCATCCTGCATGGTTTAACGAAATAAAAGAAAAACTTGTTCCTGCAGATGAGGGCACGTACAGACTTCGTCCTGATATTGAAAAAACAATTTTTAACCCCGACGAAGAACCGGTAAGATTTATTTTATCAGTCGAGATTTCAACTATTTACAAAAAATGGGATAAAACACGTAAAGTTCACCATGTTTGTTTTATGCCGAATTTGGAAAGCGCAGAAAATTTCCGACAAAAACTCGGTGCAATCGGTAATATAACTTCTGATGGCAGACCTATTTTAGGGTTGGATTCAAGAAGTTTGCTTGAAACGACACTTGAATCCGGTGATGGCGCTTATATAATCCCTGCGCATATTTGGACCCCGTGGTTTTCTGTTTTGGGGTCAAAATCAGGTTTTGACTCAATTGAAGAATGCTATGAAGATTTATCAGACCATATTTTTGCCGTAGAAACCGGGCTGTCCTCTGATCCTGAAATGAATTGGCACGTATCACGCCTTGACCGTTTCCGCCTTGTGTCAAATTCTGACGCGCATTCGCCTGCAAAACTTGCACGTGAAGCAACAGTTTTTGACACTAATCCTGATTATTTTAGCATTATGAACGCCTTGAAAACCGGCAGCGGCTACGTCGGCACTGTTGAATTCTTCCCGGAAGAAGGCAAATACCACGAAGACGGGCACAGAAAATGCAATGTTTGCCTGACACCTGAAGAGACAAAGGCTCTCAACGGAATTTGTCCGGTGTGCGGGAAGCCTTTAACAATCGGGGTTTCATACCGTGTCAATGAACTTTCTGACCGCAAAGGCGATTTTACACCGCCAGCGACAGCAGGACAAGTGTTCAGCCTCGTCCCGCTCCCTGAAATTATCTCCGAAATTTTAGGCGTTGGCGTGGGCAGCAAATCCGTGGTTACAGAATACGAAAGGATTACGCAAAAACTGGGTTCTGAACTTTCAATACTGCGCGAAATTCCTGTTGACGATATCACAAAAATTTCGCCGCTATTGGGTGAAGGAATTTCGCGCCTCCGCCAGGGAAAAGTTATCAAACACGCGGGTTATGACGGCGAATACGGTGTGATAAAATTGTTTGAGGAAGACGAACTTGTAAACAAAAAGTACGTCAACTTAAAACTTATTGACATGCCGGCAGCCCCAATGCAAACAGTTGAAAAATTTGTACCAAAAGTTGTTGTGGAGCCACAGATTATTACGCCGGAGAAACCGAAAAAATCAGGGCTTGACGAACAACAGCAGGCTGCCGTGAACGAAACGCACGGACAACTTTTAATCGTAGCGGGTCCCGGTTCAGGTAAGACAACGGTTTTAACCCGCAGAATTGCACACCTGATTTCAGATACAGGGCTTAAAACAGCAAACTGTCTTGCAATAACTTTTACGCGCCGTGCAGCACAGGAGATGCGCGAACGTTTAACAAAACTTTTGGGCGAAACCGCAAAGGATTTAAACATACATACTTTCCACTCGTTATGCTTTGAAATCCTGAAAGAAAATCATGAAACAGCTGGCTTGCACCCGGATTTCAGGGTTATGAGCGAACAGGAAAAAGAACTTTGTGCGGATGAAAACGCTCTTGGGTTTGATGAACTTATCACTCTAACTGTAAAACTTTTAGAAGAAAACCCGGACATTATGGCAATGTACAGAGAGCGTTTTCAATATGTTTCAGTGGACGAGTATCAAGATATTGACGAAAATCAATATAAATTAATCCGCCTGCTGGTGCCGGAGGATGGCAAAATTTGTGCAATCGGCGACCCTAATCAGGCAATTTACGGGTTCCGCGGCGGGGATTCCAAATTTTTCAAGAATTTCACACAGGATTATCCGCAGACGAAAGTCATAAACCTTAAAAATAATTACCGTTCAACAGGAAACATTGTTAATGCGTCAAACCAAATGATTCAGGAGTTCAACATTGTTTCGATGTATGAAAAGCCGCATGATAAAATTACAATTCACACGGCACCGACGGACAAGGCAGAGGCGGAATTTGTCGCAAGTACGATAGAAAATCTTATCGGCGGACATAGCCTGTTTTCAATAGATTCCGAGCGTTCAACAGGGCAGGAATGCGATTATTCATTCTCAGATTTTGCTATTCTTTACCGCACCTCCTCCCAGCTCCCACCGCTTATTGAGGCATTGCAGCGTACAGGTATGCCGTTCGTTGCGCTTTCAAACGAACCGCTTTGCGAGAAAAAAGCCGTTCATAAGCTGCTTTCATGCCTGAACGATGAGGATGTAGATATACAGCTTTCAGCACTGAAAGAAGAATTTGCCGATAAAATCGAGGATAACATTTGGAATTTCCTCGTTGTCCTTGCGAAAACTCACAGAGCAAAGGACGACTTTATCCACGAGGTTTCAATGTCAACTGAAGCTGACACCCTCGACAAACGTGCTGACAGAATCACGCTTATGACCCTGCATTCCTCAAAGGGTTTGGAATTCAAATGCGTGTTTATCACAGGGCTTGAGGACGGAATTTTGCCTCTATACCGCGCAAAAGAGCCTTCCGAAATTGAGGAAGAACGCCGATTGCTTTACGTTGGTATGACACGTGCGGAAGAACGTTTGTTCCTTTCACGCGCGCAAAAGCGCAAGTGGCAGGGATTAATGCGCGAATTACCGATTTCGCCGTTTTTGGAAAAAATAGAAAACGACCTTTTAAACTTAAGCAAATTTGAAAAAGTTTTCAAAGAAAAAGATAATTCACAACAGTTAAGCCTCTTCTAATAAAGGGAATTTTATGAATAATAAAACACTAAATATATTCCTAGCATTTTTGTTTTTATACATAACAGTAGGGTTTTGGCTATGTTATAACAATACCTTTATTCTTGATGATAATAACATTTTCTTTGGAAGTGACTGTGCGCGTGTTTTTAAGGATTTGACGGAGCGTGTGGCAAACCATTACCGCATCGCGGTTCATCCGTTAATGCTGATACTGCTTCAACCTGTCGTTTCTTTAATTGACAGCTTTTTTAAAGACCCGCATAGAACAGTCATAGTTTTTCAATCAATAATTGCAAGTGCAAATGTATGTTTAGTTTTTTCAATCTTGAAATCTCTTACCAAAAATAAAAGCACATCATTGATTTTTGCCTCACTATACGGAATAAGTTTTTCAACGCTGATATTCACAGCGCTGCCGGAAACTTATATTTTTTCAGCATTTTCTCAATTGCTTTTGTGGCATTACGCAATAAGGCTTACACAAAAATCCGACGGCTTGTCGTGGAAAAATATTCTTGTCATTTCGTTTCTAGGCATACTTAGTACAGGAATAATCTTATCAAACGCAATTACATTTATCATAACCGTTATTTGGCTGTTATGGAGGATTTATGCGCAAAATATTCAGCAAGGGCTTATAAATTTTGCCAAAATAATTCTCACTTCTTGCGCGCTATTAGTCTTTTTTGCGTGGCTGCAAAAATATTGTTTCATACACACGCCTTTCTTTTTAGAAAAACTGGGAAACGCCTTTAGTGAACCACGCAACTTTGAAGACTTTAAATATCTAGATTTCAACTTCAGTTTCGAAAAGATTAACGAAACTTTTGTACAAATGTTTTCGGCTCCGATTTTAGCACCGAATTTATTCCTCATCCCAGGGGATAGTGAAACCATACCTGATTTTCAAATAAACAGCGGTTTCTCGTGGAAAAATCTGGTTGTCGGTATAAGTTTATATATTTTACCGTTGGTAATATTTTTCAAAAACTTTAAATCCACCAAAAATATCGACCTCCTTGCAACAATAGCCATAATAATTCTTATTAACAGCATACTGCTGTTCGTTTACGGCAGCAAAGAGTGTTTCATCTATTCGCAAAACTATCTGTATCTCATATTTATTTTTGCCGGAATAGTAACCAATAATCACGGAACAGAAATTTTTTACAGGCTGTTTTTCCAACTTGTACTCATTTTCAACATTCTTACCCTAAGAGAAATTGATATTACAATATTCAATTTCACTTTGGTAAATAATTTCTGCCCAAAATGGATTTTTCAATCACTGGTAATCACCACTGCAATTGGCATTAGTGCTATTGGCTTGAAAAAATTCTTCAAAAACAGAAAAAGCAGTTCTCCGCCACCTGCTTGCCCCGCTCACGCAGGTCAACCCGTGGCTGCGCTGTCTAATACGCCACTCAAAAGTCTCGCTAGCGAAACTTTCTCGGACAGATATTTCTATTGGGTAAACTTCTACTTTATTTTTATTTTGTTGTCAGCCGTACTAAGTAACATTTCAAAAATCAGAGGGTAAATATGTTCAAAGAAATTCTCAAAACAATAAGAATAAACCATTATATAAAAAATTTGATAATCTTTGTACCGCTGGTCTTCTCAATGCTCGTTAAAGAGCCCGACTCCTGCGTCCGTGCAGCGATTATGTTTGCAGCGTTCTGCCTTATTTCTTCTGTCGTCTATATTTTTAACGACCTGATTGATATCCGAAAAGACCGTCTGCACCCGATAAAATGCAACCGACCGATTGCAAGCGGCAAAGTTACACCCGCACTTGCAATCTCCTTATTAGTTATAATGCTTTGCAGCGGATTAATTTTAGCAGGAAGTTTAAATAAATTATGCCTGTTAATTATAATAAGTTACATTTTACTGAACATTTTATACACCCTAAAACTCAAAACCCTTGCGCTGGTTGACGTTTTATGTATAGCTCTCGGGTTTATTTTAAGAATACTTTCCGGCTGCGCGGCTATTAACGTCATACCGTCACCGCTCGTAATCCTTTTGACTTTTTTCCTGTCAATGTTTTTCACATTCTCTAAAAGAACCCTAGAATCTGCTATGCTTACCGATAATACCTGTCGTCAATCTATAAAAGGGTTTGACAATGGCTTGTTAAAACATTTCGTGATAATAAACGCAATCCTTACGATTACTTTTTACTTCAACTATATGCTTGACCCGATAACAATCGAAAAAACAGGCAGCCAGTTCCTATATGTAACAACAATTCCGTTCACAATTCTGATGTTCCGCCTTATTTATCTTATTTTCAACTCAAAAGAAATAGATGACCCTGTACATTTCATCTACAGAGACAAAGTTATCCAATCGTTCATTGCCATTTATTTAATCACATTGATTATAATTCTTTAGATAACACCTTGTGCAATCATAGCATCAGCGATTTTTCTAAACGCCGCAATATTCGCTCCTGCCAGATAATTAGTACCTAAACCGTATTCCTCTGCAGCATTTTTCGCAGCCGCAAAAATGTTTGCCATTATTCTTTCAAGTTTTTTATCAACTTCTTCAAAAGTCCAAGAGTAACGCATACTGTTTTGTGACATTTCAAGCGCGGAAACAGCAACGCCGCCGGCATTAGCAGCCTTTGCTGGCGCAAACAATACACCGTGTTCCAAAAAGTATTCTATAGCCTCTTTGTTAGTCGGCATATTGGCTCCCTCACCCAGCGCAATAAGTCCGTTTGCCACAAGAATTTTCGCGGTCTCAAGGTTAATATCATTTTCAGTTGCACAAGGAAGCACAACGTCAGCCTTAATAGTATAAACCGCAGGTGTCGGAGCGTTATTTTCCATATAAACCGCTTCCGGAACATAGTTCACATATTCCCTGATTCTTCCGCGTTTAACCTCTTTAATCTCTTTAACAATATCCAAATTTATTCCGTTCAAATCGTAAACGCAGCCATTTGAATCACTCATCGCTACAACTTTTGCGCCGCAAGCCTGCGCCTTTTCACACGCATAAATCGCAACGTTTCCGGAACCCGAAATCGTCACAGTTTTATTCTGCATACTCAAACCGTTTGCACAAAGCATTTCCTGCATAAAGTAAACCAACCCGTATCCGGTCGCCTCTTTTCTTGCCAAAGAACCGCCGTATACAAGCCCTTTACCGGTCAAAACCCCAGCCTCAAAATCATTTTTTATACGTCTGTATTGCCCGAAAAGATAACCAATCTCACGAGCCCCAACACCGATATCACCAGCCGGAACGTCAACATCCTGACCAATATGTTTTTGAAGTTCGGTCATAAAACTTTGACAAAAACGCATAATCTCGTTATCAGATTTTCCTTTCGGGTCAAAATCCGAACCGCCTTTACCGCCGCCAATAGGAAATCCGGTAAGTGCATTCTTAAAAATCTGTTCAAACGCAAGGAATTTCATAATACTTTGGTTTACGGTCGGATGAAATCTCAACCCGCCTTTATACGGACCGATTGAGCCGTTAAACTGCACTCTAAAACCACGGTTTACTCTTGTCTGACCGTTATCGTCCACCCACGGAACCCTGAAACTTATAACTCTTTCCGGTTCAACAATTCTTTCCAAAAGCCCAAGACGTTTGTATTCCTCCTCGTGCTTAAGCACAACCGGAGCAATAGAACCTAAAACCTCATCAACCGCCTGAATAAATTGTGCTTCACCCGCATTTTTCTCTTTCACTTGATTAATGACATTTAAAATATATTCACTCATTCTTTTGCTCCTTTACGGGTATTATAGATTATTCAGACAAAATTAGCAAGAACCCTCACTAAATCCGCACACTGCACCAGCTTATTAACTTGTCATATAATACTAAAATATTTTCTTTCACAAAATCATTATTTATACAAGTTTGTAATATTTCTGCATCAAGACCTGATAAAAAAGTCAAAAGTTCTCTTTTAGAAGGCACATAATGTTCATTTTTAAGATAAAATTCAGCCTGCAATATAAAGAAAGTCATTTTATAAAGAGCTGTAAGACTTTCACGCTGGTTTTCATCAAACACAAAACTATGACAAGCTGCGTGAAATAAAGTTTCTGAACTTGCTTTAACCGCACGCTTAATATCCTCTTTCTCCGGCGGAGTGATTAGGTCATTAATATCTCCATACAATGCCTCCGTCTCATAATAAAATTGAAATAAATCTGACTTAGACCAGTTCTGAATTTCTTTTTTCCCAGAAATAAACCCACAGGCTTTCTCGGAATACGGCATCGAACGGACGATTTCTCTGTAGTGTACTAAATCATCAATATTCAACTCATCAAGAATAACGACTAAATCGATATCGCTTGCGGATGTTGCCTCCCCGCGTTTGAAACTTCCCTGAAATCCAATGAAAATAAGGCGTTCACCAAAACACTCACTGATTTTAGCTGTCATTTCAGCTAACCAACCTCTAACATTAAACGTCATTTATTTTATCTCTTTTAAATACCATAAAACCTCGTCAACATGCCCCTTAACCTTAACTTTTCGCCACTCTTTTTCTATCTTACCTTCTGCGTTAATAATAAAAGTTGAACGCTCAATACCCATATACTTTCTGCCGTACATTGATTTCTCTTTCCAAACATCAAAACTTTCCGCAAGTTTATGCTCTGGATCAGACAAAAGTATAAAATTTAATCCCTGCTTTTCTTTGAATGATTTATGGCTTTTAATACTGTCAGGACTTACACCAATTACCGGAGCAATGCCTGTTAAACGATTAATATTGTCGCGAAAATCACATGCTTCCTGAGTACAGCCTGAAGTATTATCTTTAGGATAAAAATACAAAATAACTCTCTGTCCGCTAAAATCTCTTAAACTAAATTCTTTTTCTTCACCATTAATATCAAGTCCGTTAAGTTTCAAGTTCAGCATACGTTAATCTCCTTTTTAGGAATATTTTACAATAAAATTAAGATAAATATCTATTGCAAACTTGAATTTTGATTAACGTTTTGCAACTTTAAAACAATCTTCTCCAAACAACAAACTTCTTCATCTGTAATATTTCCAAGGAAATTCTTCATATAATTTCTAATATCATTTATGTTATTTTCAATTAATTCTTCTCCGGATTTAGTTATATTCAAATAATTAACCAGTCTGTTATTTTTTCGTCCTGTCTGCCTTGTTATATAACCAGACTTTTCTAATATTTCAACAATTCTTTTAATATTTGATTTATCCTTTGAAAGAATAACCGCTACATCCTGCTGGCATATATTTTCATTTACATATATTGTATCCAATACCGCAAATTGTTCCGCTGTTATTTTGGCAGCCTCCAATATATACTGGTTTAAATTAAATTTTATGTTCTTTAAAGTCTTATCTATTGAATACATAAGAGTATCCGTGTAATGCATTTCTTTCATAAATTATTTCCGTATTCTACCTATCTTGCCATGATAAACAACTTGTGTTATTATGTCAATTGGTTGATATGTCAACCAATATGATTAATGATATTTATGACACGGAGTGTTATATGAAAAGAATTTACATAGCTGCGATTTTAACTGCTTTAACATTATTGACTTTAGTATTCCTGGCTGTTGTTAAAAACAACGAACTTATCCTGCAGGGAGAAGTTGATACCAGAACATATGATTTGTCATCAAAAATAACCGGTAGAGTTAAAACAATACATATTGAAGAAGGCGATATGGTTCAGGCGGGACAGACTTTGATTACGCTTGATATTCCCGATATTACGGCAAAACATGAGCAGGCAAAGGCTGCCGTTGATATTGCAAAAGCAAAACAGCTTGAAATAAATAACGGTATCAGAGAAGAACAAAAGAAAATAAATCTTGATGCCTTACATCAGGCAGAAAATAAATTACGGCTTGCGGAAAAAGATTATAACAGGATGAAAAATCTAAGTGATGCCGGTGCTGTTCCCGTTCAGAAGTTTGATGAAGCAAAAACAAATTATAAAAATGCTTTAAAGGCAAGAGATATGGCACTTGAAAGTGTAAGAATGGATATAAACGGTTCCAGATATGAAGAAAAACTGTTTGCTGCAGCAAACGTTAAACAGGCGCAAAGTAATCAGCAGGAAATAAAATCTTATATTGACGAAAACGAAATAAAGTCACCGATTTCCGGACAGGTTAAGGAAATTGCCATCGAAAAAGGTGAACTAGCTGGTGCAGGGTATACGATTATTTCTATTGTAGATGTAACAGATAACTGGATTGTACTAAATTTAAGAGAGGATTTAGTTTCCAAAATTAAAATCGGAAGCGAATTTAACGTTAAAATTCCCGCTATCGGTAAAGAAAATATAAGAGTTAAGGTAAACTATATCAGCGCAATGGGCAATTATTCAACTTGGCGTGCAACAAAAATTAGAGGAGATTTTGACTTAAAAACATTTGAAATCCATGCAAAACCAATTGAACCTGTAGAGGGAATGATTGCCGGAATGAGTGTCATTGTTGATTGGAACAAAGTTGGTAAAAAGTAATGAAGGGATTTATAAATGTTTTTAAAAGGGAATTTAACATAATAAGGCATAAACCTTTTATTCTATTCATAACTTTGGTTTATCCCTTATTTTTTACCCTGATAATAATTTGGACATTTATTTCCGGAACCGCGATAAATTTACCTACCGCCGTTTTGGACGAAAACAACAGTGATGTCTCAAGGGCGCTTATCAGAACCGTTAATTCAACAAGAACTGTTAATATAAAATACAAACTTTCAAACATAAAAGAAGGCTACGATCTTATCAGAAACGGTAAAATTTATGCTCTGCTTGTTATACCGCGGGATTTTAAAAGCGACTTAAACATGTCTAAACAGCCTAAAATAGTCTGTTACTATAATAACCAGATGATTTTAACAGGAGGTCTGATTTCAAAAGATATTCAAGCGGCTATATCGGGTCTCACAAAATCAAACATAAATCTTATTTCTATTGATGAAAGGGTAAAATCCAACCCGTATTTAAACTATTCTTATTTTTTAACTTATGCAGGAATTGCTCATGTTTTTCAGGTTTTTGCCGTATTGTTATCCGTTTGGTCAATAGGAATTGAATTTAGACAAGGAAGTACAAAAGAATGGCTGCACACAGCAGATAATTCTATCGTTAGCGCGGTTTTCGGGAAACTAAGTTTATATTTTTTAATTCTTACAATCTTAATTACTTGCAGCTATATATTCTATGTCGTATTTTGCACTGCGCCTTTTGAAGGTAGTATTTTTTATACTTTCATAGGTGCCTGCGCTTTTATCTTTGCTTATCAAATGATGGGACTTCTGTTTATCGCCCTGCTGGCAAATTTAAGATTTGCATTTAGCTTGGGTTCTGTTTATGTTTCACTGGGATTTACTTTTGCAGGTATGACATACCCCGCATTCGCTATGCCATTAGCTGCAAGAATTTACAGTTCTTTTCTGCCCGTAAGACCCTTTGTTAACTTGATAGTTAATCAGGCATTAAGAGATATTCCCGTGATTTATGACATAAAATACCTGGTATGGATTTTGACAATCTCCCTCTTGGGCGTCTCAAGCCTGCCATTATTAAAAAAGAAAGTTTTAAATGAAGAATTATGGTATCAAATTTAGTTAAAATAATTAAAGATGAATTTAAAAATATGATTTTGGATAAAGGTGTTGCTACAATTATGGTTGCCGGAATATTCCTTTATTCCATTTTGTATACAATCCCTTATCATAATCATATTGTAAGAGAGGTTCCTGTCGGAATAATAAATAACGACAATAGTGCTTTATCACGCGAAATTGTGCGTGAACTGGATACGAGTGAATATATAAAAATTAAAACACAGCCCGTTGATTTGGAAACCGCAAAAAAACAGTATTATAAAGATGAAATAAAAGCATTTATTGTAATTAGTAAAGATTTTGAACGTGACATTAAACGAAACAAAGGCTCATTCATAACTGCCTACACAGATAGTGCTTTTTTGACCGTTTATAAACAAATTGCGACAGGAATTAATGAGGTAATAAATACAAAAAATAATACTTTAATAATCGGTTCATATATGAAACAGGGAATGAGTAAAATTCAGGCTAAAAATACTAAAATACCTTTTGAATTTATAAATATACCGCTCTATAATCCTGTCGGAAGCTATCAAAACTACATTTATCCACTCGTTCTTATAATGATATTACACCAAACAATGCTTATCGGAATTGGAATGATATGCGGAATGCTAAGAGAAAAAATGCGTGGCACAACAATCAGAACCCACAAGGGCAAGGCTGAATATATAAAAATTGAAAAATTTTGTAAATTCAGCGACAATTCCGCAGAAATTGTTTTAGGAAAAAGTTTGGCACATGTAGCACTATATTTAGTTTATTCATTCTTGTATTTTCTTATTTATCCACCATTGGTAACATATCAAATGACATATAAAATAATATCGTTATTACTGATTTTAATTCCGTTTTTGTTTTCAGTTTCCTTTTTAGCACAAGCACTTATATATTTTTATAAAACGCGAGAAAGTGCTCTTTTTATATATATTCCAAGCTCTGTTCCGATTGTATTTTTACTTGGTTTTATATGGCCAAACGAAGCAATTAATCCAATTTTGCGCCTGTTTGCGACCTGCATTCCCGCAGTACCCGGTGCAGACGCATTGGTAAAAATCAATCAAATGGGAGCAGATTTTTTTCAAGTTCACAATGATTTTTGGATATTGATTTTGCAATGTTTGCTGTATTACAGCATCGCTTGTTGGGGATTAAATAGACAAATACGAAAAGTGCGTTAAAAAGTATTTTGAAAAATTTACTCCATTGGTTTAATTGTTGATTCAATATATGATATTTCCTCATCTGTTAAATTATATTTTCTATATAATTGTCTATCAATATCAGGCAATGACATACTCCGACATAGAATATCCTTCATTCTACGTTCAAAAATTCTATTTTCTTGCATATATTTTTGAAATCTTGGATATCTTGAATCCTTAAATCTTTCAGATGAAATGTCTTAAAATACGGAATAATTTGGGCATAAATAAGAGTCTTGTAAGTTTGATATGACATTGGTTAAAGTGTTTGATATTTAATTTTTAAAAACTCCTCACAAACATCAATTAAAGTAATCTCTGAATTTTTTGAAGGTATATTCTTATCAATCATCTTAAATTTATCCTCGAATTGCATAGTTTCAATATATTCAAATTTGTCATCCAAAGCCTTTATATTTTCTGAGCTTTCAAGAAACTCTTTAACAATTTCCATATCAAGACCGGTATACATAACAATATCTTCGAGGGTAAAGGTTTTCAATCTTTTAGCAACTTTTAGAATCCTATCCACCAAGCACCTCCTTAGATATATTTTCATCAATTTTGATTAGCCCATTTGCTTGTCCGACTTTTTCAAACATATCAATCATTTCTACAATCTTTCTAAAACTTTTTGCCTTATTATGGACAATGCAAGCGGCTTCTTTTGTAATATCAACCTCTGAAATTGCCTCTGCAATCTGTTAATGTCTGAATACTCAAACTCTGTAAAATTATAAATCTCTGAAATTCTGTCAGATAGGTGATTGTGCTTTTTGAGTTTGTGTTTGTAAGTTGTATTCCAACCAAAGATTTTAATCAAACTTTGGAACTTGAAGACGATATTAAGCCTATTATTACAGAGGTTTAGCCAATCATAGATTAAAGAATTATATCTGCGCATATGAGGATTTCGTGTCAGCAACAGATTTAAACCCTAATATTGGGTCAAAATATGATGAAAAAATTCCAATGATCATAAAAATATTTTTAAACAAAAAAGAAAAATAACGACATTCCAATAGGGTTGTGTCAAATTAACATAAAGGAGGTATAAAGCTATGATGGACACATATCATGTTGAGTACTGGACAAAAGACGGTACAAGAGTAGGAAGCAGGTATCAGCATACTGTTCACAGTATGCTTTAAGATATGCAGAACAAATGCCAAACTTTTATCAACTTACATCATACCCGAACAAAATATCATCAGGATATGATAATTAAAATAAATGTTTTACCTCATAACTTTTTAATATTACCCCCCCCCCTGCAATATGCAGAGGATTAATATTAATACAATTTACTTCCTTAGCTGATCTCTTAAAGAAATTACTTCTTCTGGTACAATACCTAAAAAGTAATTTTCAATATAGTCCCAAATTTCATTACTTGTAAATTCATTTTGATATAAATAGGATAACATAGCAACAGATATTTTATGCCTGTCGGCAACTTTTTCAAGCAATCTGTTATTATAAAAGTTTGGTTTGCGTATAACTTCTTCCATCGTTTTTGTTTGGTTGACATAGATATATATTTGGCTATTTAATCCACCACTTGCCTCAAAAGTAAGATAATTTATTGCTTCAAGTAATCCTAATGCTGTAATAATTTCTTTTTCTGTTTTTTGTGATTGATTTCTCACAATATAAATTTTTCCATCTTCTGCGACATTGTTACTTATAAAACTTTTAATTTCAATTAACCATTCAATAAAATCTTCTATTGGACGATTAAATCTATATATATCAGTTCCTGTTTTTATTGGTCGTGAATCCAAGATCTTAGCGTTCATAGACTTGCTATAATTTCTTGCATAATTTTTTATGGTTGAAATTAAAATATTTGCAATTCCGTTTGCTTTAAATGTTGATATTCCTGATCTTACACTTATACAATCAGAAATATTTTTTGTTGCATCTTTTTTGCCATTCGATTCGACTTGTAAAAATATATCTTCATAGGCAGATTTTCTCAAAATATTAATAATTGCATTATGAATTCTTCTACTAGTTTCATTTGCAATGTACTCAAAACTTATGCGAGTTGCAGGTATTAATTTATTTAAATTGTAACTCTCTAATTCTTTATCTGAAGTATATAATAAACGCTTAAAATTAGGGAATGAATAATTTTTACCATAATCTTTTTCCCATATTCTTTGCAAATTAACTAAATATACTTTATGTTTTGAAGAACATACTTTAAAAGTTGAAGTACCATATCTTTTAATTAAATTATCTACAATCTCATCTGATATTTGGAAAAATCCTTGAGCATATAATGTTGAAGGTCGCATTGCAAAAGGTGAAAAGCCCATTTTTGAGGTGTAATCCTTTTGAATTAATAATAATGCAGTTTTAACTTTTGCGATAAGCTCATCTTCAGAAGATTCCAAAGGTCCTTCAAAAATATATGTAAAGTTTTCTGCATCTACAAGCATTTCATTACGTTTTTTAGATAAACGAACATTATCTAAATTCTCTGATTTTAATTTTATTTCATATAATTCATACACCTTTTGTATAACTTTAATCAATTGATATTTCTTTACTGCAGAAAGACCATGAAGCCTATTTATATGCTGAAAATCATTCGACATATGAGAATATATTGCTTCACCTTTTAAATTTGGATCTCTTGCGACTCTTCCTATCTCTTGTACGTAGTCGCAAACATTACCAGTTGGAGCAAAATGGCAAACTATTTCAATGTCACTAATATCAATCCCCATACCAAATGCTTTTGTTGCCAGCATCACAAGTTTTTCTTTATTTTTATATAATTCTGCATTTTCTTTTTTATCGTCGCCCTGCATTTGTCCATGATATCGTGCAATATATTTATTTAAGTCCTTCGAGGTACAGTACGTGTAAAAAGAATCTATTAATTTTACTGTAGGAAAATATATTAATAATTTCTTATTTGTTCCAATAGCTCTGTTAATTACCTGAATTAATGAATCAAATTTGTCTCGCTGATACTGTTCTTTATTTGTTTCCTTTTTTAATTCAGATATCTCTATTTCAATATCATCACGTTTTACATATCCTAAGTAGGTTATTGGGAAACGCATATTTAGACTATTTAGAGTTTCTTTATACATGTCTTCTTCACCACCATAAATAGCAGTTGCTGTAAAAGTAGTAATTAAAAAAGGATGGAGTTCAATTGTTTGTTTTTTTCTTAATTTTTTTATGTAATCACCCAAATACCAATAATCCGGTCTAAATTGTTTACCCCAAGTTGTAACGATATGAGCCTCATCTATAACAATCATCCCTATTTTTCTATTTCCAATTATTTGTGAGATATCATTTCTTGCTAGTAGTGATTCTGGAGATAAATGCAATATGTGGCATTTACCTTCTTTTATTTTTTCCATAATTTCTTCTTTTTCAATTTGAGAAATATCAGAATTTATTGTTTTAGCATATTTATAGCCCAATTTTTCTATATTAGATACTTGGTCGTTCATTAGGCCTATTAAGGGTTGTATTACAAGAGTTACAAGATTATATTTCTCTGCTAAATACATTGCTGGAATATAAAACATTGCAGATTTGCCAGCTCCAGTAGGTGCGGTTACAAAAATATCTCTATAATCGGCTTGTGGATTATTTTTGAATATTTCAACTTGATTAACTATATCACTGATAATGTCTTCCTGCGAAATTTTTTCTATTTCTTTAATGCCATGTTTTATTTTTTCAAAGTTGTAGACTTTTAAATCTCTAAAAGAATCATGCTTCCAATATTTTTTTAAGATTTCTTTAAATTTTGGATCAGTTTGCAGTGCTTCATTTTTATCTTCTAATTTAATTATAGTTATTGGAGTTATGTATGTTGATATCATTTGAAGTTTATTATTAATCGAATCTTCTCCGATATATGAATCAAGATTTACGCATATTTCTTGATTATTCAATAATTTTTCTAAAACAAAGAGGTAATCCTCTGTTTCTTGTATAAATAACACATTATCTGAAGATAATTCATCTTTATATTTAGTAATCAGAGGTTGTATATTATCAGCGTCGAACAAATTTATATTTTTAATTTTAATATTTTCAATTTCAAAAATATCATTATATCTAACAAAATAATTCTCATTTATTTTTTTTATGTTAGAAAAAATTTTTGTATATTTTTCGCCATCAAGAATTTGAACATTAGATATATTATCGTCAACATCTTCACTAAAAAAATCTTTTAATAATAATTTTGTTTCCAATGGAATTTCAACACTTAATGGATAAAAATTATTATAAATATTATTATTAACTACATAAATGTTTTCATATTCATTAATAATAAAGTTGTAAAAATATAAAAATTCTTCGTAAGTTATTATATTTCTCTTTGATGAATATAATTCTACCCAACTTGCAGTAAGTCCTTTATTGAATAAATTTTGTATATCTATTTTATCTTCTATATCGATAGAGAATCCTTTTTGTACAATAATGCCTTTTGCTAAATCTAATTCAGACTTGATGTCAGTATAATTTTTTTTAATTATTTCGTACATAACAATCCTTTCGTTGATTAAATTTATTTAAGATATCTTTCTTGTTAAGATTTTTAATATTATATCCATTTTGACTGGCACAAATTTTAAATTTTTCATATAAATTCTCATTATTGTCTTCTTGACTATTAAGATCTATAATACGATCAATCATTTCTGATAATTCCGGAACATAGGAAACATTATTCTTTTTAAAGAAATAATTTTTATCAAATTCCATTGGAGTATTAGATTTCATCTCTTGTATAATTTCGTCATCCGGATTAATATTTGTTCTCAATATTTTTGATATTTTAGCTTTTGCTCTATGTTCAATTTGACGAATTCTTTCTCTTGATACACCATACTGCTGCCCGATCTCTTCTAATGTTTTTTCTCTTCCATTATTATCAAGTCCGCAGCGCAAAATCATCACATTTCTTTCTTTTGCAGATAACTGATTTAAAATATAGCGAATTAGATCTGTCAAATCTTTTTCCTCCAATATTTCATCTGCTTCCGCAAATCTACTTAAAAAACAGTGTACATCTTGAGATATTGCATCAATTAACTCTACATTTTCACAATTACCAATTTGAGCATCTAACGATGCAGGATTTAAATATTTTTGCTGATACTGAATAATTGCATCATACTCTGCTTCTGATATGTTTTCCTTTTCTAAAAAATACTCTATATCAGTTTCATCATTTGAAGATAAAAATTTTGTCACTTTTTTTATTTTATCCCATATATGAACAGGTAATCGTACTAAAAAACCATTATTTATAATTTCTCTATATAAAGCTTGATCAATCCACCAACCAACATATGTTAATAAATTTTTGCCTTTATTTATATCAAAACGTTTGCACCCTTTCATAAATCCTATTTTTGCGATTTGTAAAAGTTCTTCCTCTTCAAAATTATGATTATAATATCTCCCTATTATATTAACCCTTTTCCGTATAAAACCAACATGTTTTTGTATTAATTTGTCGATATAATAACTATAATCTGTTTTTTGATATAATATAGCAAGTCTTTCATCACAATTTTCGTGTATATCTAATTTAATATCCGTAAATCCATCTTTGGTATGGCTTGTAGTATTTTCTATATCAGCTTTTGTTATAATAATTTCTTTTTTATTTTTTTTATTAATTTCAGTAACATTGTTATCGTCATTTGCTTCTGCAGTTTTTTGATCAACAAGAATAATTCCCAGATCTTCTAAAATTTCACATATTTCATACTGTTCTTGTCGTTTCCAAGAGCCAAATATATTCTCAAATTCAAAATAAGTTAATTCGTTTTTTGAGTTTAAATGCGGTCTAACTAATTTTAATATAAAATCTTTGTTCATTACTACTTACCCTTGTTTTCTATTATATTACAAAATTATTATATCTATTATTTTGTCACAACAGTATTTCAAAAATGGTATTATTCTGTAATTTCTATAATATTTAATATTTAGGAAAAAGTTTGCAAAAGAGATTAAAGAGGCATTTGAAATTTATCGCCAAACTCAGCTAAATAAATATTCATGGAACTTCAAAGATGACATTTTTTTGGAATTCAATTTTTATTTTGAATTGCAATTGAATTTTAATCATTTTGGAATATCAAATTCGTTTATTAAAAGAATGTAATTTTTGAACACTGATAAAACACCTTTTAAACGGCATTTAAATGCCGTTTAAATTTTTGCTAAATTTTCCAAAAACTTCCGACTAATACGTCAAAATCCCTGATACAAAATAATTTCAAACTACGCGAAAAACTATATGGACAAGTATTTTATACTATAGGTTAGGAGATTCGAACTCCTGACCTAATATTAAATTGTCATTTATAATTTAACTCTGTATCAAAGTAAAATCAATGCTTTAGCCATGTTGCGTCTCATTTCAACACAATATATAAAAACGTATTCACGAACAACTAAATAAAATTGGCATACCAACAAATGGTGAACTTGCTTACGAAAATCAAGGTCAAATTTTTGTTTGGCACACAATGGATGATGGTAAAGTCTGTAGAGAATGTGATGCTATGGAAGGAAAAATTTTTGAACATATGGAAGAAATTCCGGATGACCTTCACCCCAACTGCAGATGTTATGTTGAAGAAATTGATTTAAATGTAGCTTAGCTGATATAATAAATTTATGAAAAAGTTTTTAGTAACAATTTTAATCTTAATATGTTTTGCTCAATACGTATTAGCAAAACAAGTTTTGTCCAAAAAAATTACTAAAAATACAATCACAATTCCTGCACCGAAAACAGGAGAACTTGGTAAAAATTATTTTTATTGTTCAAATGGAGAAAAATGTTCAACTGAACAGGTTGTTAGAGAGCATTATAAAAATGAAGGTTATCAAGTAATGCGTACGGAATATTCTTTCTGGAAAGGGGTCTTTGCTCTTAGCTTTCTTGATGAATTATATCCTCAAACATTGAATCACAAATCAGAAATCAAATTTTTTGATATTGAAAACAAAAATGTTACTTCAGAAGAATTAAATCAAAAATTAAATTTAATTAAGAAATCTAATATTCAAGAATTTATCAACACCCAACTTACAAAGCACGAGCATGGTTCATATATTCGCTGGCTTGATGAGTGGGAAATAGAAGGCTATAAAAATCCAACAAAATATTTTAAATCGCCCATTGTGCAAGAATTTTTAGCAAAAGTCAATAATAAAACTTTTTGTAAAATTCTAAAACATACGCTAGATGATTATAATCTGAATCCCGTCGGAACACCAGATTATATCGTGTGGAATAATAAGGAAATGATTTTTGTTGAAGTCAAACGAAAGAATGAAATCATAAAACCCGAGCAAATTGAATGGGGCGAATTTTTGATAAAAAATAAAATTCCGTATAAAGTAGTAAGAGTTTTACCATACTAATTCCAACTTGAATGCCAAATTTCGATATTTTATGTAAAAAGTTATGCTAAAAACATCCTGATATATAAAAAAGGATGGTATTACTACCATCCTCTTTTTTGGAGAATAGGAGACTCGAACTCCTAACCCCCTGCGTGCAAAGCAGGTGCTCTACCAATTGAGCTAATCCCCCACCTTTGGGTCGCAACCAATCAATCTCGGCTACATTCAATATTCTACATGCTGATTTTTTTTTGTAAACCCCTTTTTCTATTTTTCTTTTATTACTTTTTGTAAAAATTTTTACTTTCGCAAACTTCGGAAATATTATTAATGTTTTTCACAAAATCTATGTTATTCTTATAATATATAAGATAGTTGGAGGCATTTATGAATAAACAAAACTTTGAACTCACACCACGGGAACTGAACGTTACACGCGAAACGCTTAAAGGAAAATCCACAAAACAAATCGCTGATTCACTTTTCATCACCGAACACACTGTCAAAGCTCATCTCAAAAATATTTTTACTAAAACCGGTACCAAACGCAGAATTGAACTCATATCCAAGCTCTTCGCTATTATCCTGGAAAATAATATCTCTGACTCACAATTAAACACAGCTATAAACTCACTCATTCTATACAAAAAATAAAGCGCCCCGTTTCCGAAGCGCCTGGAATGTTTGTTTAAAATTTTTTCATTCCGAACAATAGTGTGAAGTGTGTAGTTTGCTTAAAATCGCTTTGTATCCTCGTTTTAAGCGTTTTCCTCGTGTTACTTATATAAAGTATTTCTTTTATATAAAATTGATATATTCAAGCAATAAATCTTATAAAATGTTACAAAAGTTAATAATGTTTTTCGCGCCCTTTTCAAACGTTCAAAAAAGAGTTAAAATGGTAATAGACAGTTTATTTAAAGGAGAATTATGAGAATATTACTTTCCAATGACGACGGTATTGCATCTAATGGTATTCGAGCGTTATCCGAGGCATTATCAGAGAACCACGAAGTATACATTGTTGCCCCTGACAGAGAACGAAGCGCAGCGGGTCATTCACTTACGCTGCACACACCTTTAAGGGTAGAAAAGCTGGACGAACCTGCATATAAATCAACTGCGACTTGGGTTACTACAGGGACCCCTGGTGATTGCGTAAAAATCGCGATTAACGCTGTTCTTGGTCCTGATGAGCAGCCGGATTTGGTAATCTCCGGTATAAACCACGGTCCAAATTTGGGTTCTGATATTCTCTATTCCGGAACAGTAAGTTGCGCTATGGAGGGCGCAATGCTTGGGGTTCCAAGTATTGCAATGTCACTTGCAAGCATGCACTGTGAATATGAAGATTTCAAATATGCGGCAAAATTTATTGCAGCTTTTGTTGATAAAAAGTTGAAAGAGTTTGAGTTTCCGCACAAAAGTATTTTGAATATTAACGTTCCGTCTGTTGACGAAGACGATATTGGCGGAATCGCGATTACAAAACTCGGTAAGAAAATGTTTACCGACAACTATGAAAAACGCGTTGACCCAAGAGGCAAAGTTTATTACTGGATGGCAGGTGAATTAATCAGCGAGCCGACAAATTCAAATACAGATATTGCCGCGGTTCGGGATAATAAAATTTCGATTACGCCTGTGACCTACGAAATGACAAACTACGCATTGATGACCGACCTTGAAGATATTTTATGCAAAGACAACTCTTGTAAGTGGTTTTAGGGATAAAATCAATGGTAAAGGTTAAGTCAAAATGGGTTTGTCAAAATTGCGGATACGAAACAGCCGGATACCTTGGAAAGTGTCCGGAGTGTTTGCAATGGGGAACTTTTCAGGAAGAAGTTTCCGCACCGTTGAAAGAAATGAATAATTGTATTGCGGATGAATTTATCAACAAAGAAAAATCCATTCCGCTTAATGATATTGAACTCGGGCAGGAAGTCAGAATAAGTACTAATATTTCGGAATTTGACCGGATTTTGGGCGGCGGATTTGTAAAAGGTTCGCTTGTACTGCTGGCTGGCGATCCGGGGATTGGCAAATCTACAATTCTTCTGCAAACTAGCGGAGAACTTTGCAAGTCCGGCAAAAAGATTTTGTATGTTTCTGCTGAAGAAAGCGCATCGCAATTAAAACTTCGTGCCCAAAGGCTGGAAATCAACAACGAAAATCTGTTTATTTACCCTCAAACCTTAATGGAAAAAATTAAGGCGGAAATTGATGAGGTTAAACCTGATTTTATTATGGTGGATAGTATTCAGGCGATTTACTCACAAAACATTTCCGGCTCAATCGGGAGCGTTTCGCAAATCCGGGAATGCTGTAATTTATTAATGTATATTGCAAAAACCAAAGGGATTACGGTTGTAATCGTCGGTCACGTTACAAAGGACGGAAACATTGCAGGACCGAAGGTTTTAGAGCACATGGTCGACACTGTGATTTATTTTGAAGGTGACAGGTATAAGTCATACCGAATTTTGCGTTCTATCAAAAACCGTTTTGGCAACACATCTGAAGTCGGTATTTTTGAGATGCACTCACTGGGTTTAAAAGAAGTCAAAAATCCTAACGAACTTTTCTTAAATGAGCGTTCACAGATTTCAACGCCTGGCAGCGCGATTATTGTAACCAACGAAGGAACCCGTCCTTTGCTGGTAGAAATTCAGGCGCTTGTCGGAACCACTTCATATCCTAGCCCGCGCAGGGTTACAAACGGAGTCGATTTAAGCCGTTTACATCAAATCCTTGCGGTTTTGGAAAAACGTGTGGGTTTAAACTTGTCGAAACAAGATGTTTATGTAAACGTAATGGGCGGAATTGAAGTTGACGAACCGAGTGCGGATTTAGGGATAGCGCTTGCGATTGCGACCTGCGCAAACGACATTGTTGTTGACAGCCAGACTGTAATAATCGGCGAAATCGGTTTATCAGGTGAAATCCACCCTGTTGATAATATTGAGAAACGTTTGAACGAAGCCGTTGCGTCAGGATTTAAAAAAGCTATCATACCTTTTGCCAATAATGTTAAAAATAACAAAATCGAAATTGTCCGTGTAAAAAAACTTATGGACGCGATAAAGTTCAGCACCTCAATTTTTTAGCCGTCCTGCGTATAAAAAATAAACGCCGTCTGAGTTTTGACGGCGGCACATGTCCATGTGGTGTGAAACACTATGATTAACATAGTCAGGTTAAGTTAAAAAAGATATACCTAGTTATTAAGATTTTCTTAATTATTATATACTATTCCACTACAAAAAGCAACTATTTTTAAACAATCGGAGCTGGTATTGGAATATTGCAAGGTTATAATAATTGAATGAAAACAGAAGAAACTCTCAGGAAAAATCTTGCTTACAATCTACGGATTGAGCGGGCGAAAAAATCGTTAACCCAGGAAAAAATTGCCGAACTTGCGGACATTTCAGATAAACATATTGTTAAAATTGAACATTGCAGAGTAACGCCAAGTATTTATATTGTCTACAAACTTGCGAATGCATTAAATATAACTATAGAAAAACTGATTGCAGATATTGAAGATTAACTTTTTATTTAATTCTATATTTATGCTGATTTTTCCAGGTTTGCAAATCTAGTAATTTGGTAATTTCAAGTAATTTTTCGAACCCTGACAAACGAACAATTTTCTTATATGCTTCACCAACTTCTCTCATATCATTAAATTCGACGCGAAAACTGGTTATTTTACCTTTAACTTTGTGATCTTTGTCAATCGTTCTTATTAACAATGTATTTGGCGCGTGTCGTTTTGGGTTATGTTCAATTCTGTAGACTTTGTTGTCTCCATTTCGCATAACTTTATAACCTTCTTCGTCTTGAAGAGGGGTCCAGTATTTAAAAGTGTTTGAGTTGCCAAAATTCAACGAGGTCATTTGTATATTCATAGAAATTTTTCCTATTAAGTAGTTACTTCTCATATAATTACGCTAAATAGAAAAATTTGCCTAAATATTAAGTTTATTGAACGACTTTTTCCAACCCGTGCGGTTTGTCAACATTATGTTTCAGCCGACCTGCCATTTCAAGTGCAAACATTTGCGAAATTGCAACTGCAGCAAAAGATTTAACAAGCGGGCTTTCGATACTTACGTTAATGTTTACGTTTGCGTTAATTTTATCGTTCGCGTTACCAATCAAAAAGACAAACGGTTTGTAATCCTTTTTAATTTTGTTCAAATTTTTTGTTGAAGTGTAGTTCAAATCACTTGTTGCGATATATATAAGCGCGGATTTAGTGTTCAAAACTGCGACGTGACCGTGCATAAACTCGCCCAAAATATAAGAAGTTATGTTCAAATAAGTCGTTTCTTTCATTTTTAAAGCGGTTTCGCGGGCAAGTGCGTATGCAATTCCATCCGCTGTGATTACGATATTGTGGTATGAAAGCAATAATTTTGCATATTTTTTTATGTTGTGACGCAAAGCTAAAGTATTTTCAAGCGCGTACGGCAAAGTTTTAAGGTCTTTAAGGTAGAAAGAAACGTCAAGATTTTTCATTTGAGCGTATTTCAGAACCAGTAAAGTTGTACAAAGCATTTGAGCTGTTAAGGATTTTGTTGCCGCAATGCTTTTTTCTTCGCCGGCGTGACAATTAATCTGATAATCCGCAAGTTTCCAAATTGAAGAATTTTCGGAATTTGTGATACAAAGAGTTTTTAAATTATCTTCCTTGGCTTTCATCAACGCTTTGTTGGTATCAGAGGTTTCGCCGGATTGCGTAATGAAAATGTATAACAAATTTTCGCTATGCGGAATAATGGATTTCAGAAGAAATTCACTGGAATAAACAGCGGTTGCTTCAATGTTTGCGATTTTATCAAAAAGATCAGCGCTAAAGCGGGCGCAATTATAGGACGACCCGCTTGCAACTAATACGACTTTTTCTATTCCATCCGGAACATCAAATCTAATTTCATCACCGTTTACGTAACAGTCAAGAATATCACTTAAAATTTTTGGTTGAGCGTAAATTTCACGCTCCATAAAAGTTTTATCTTTTTTTCTTCTGAGAAACATATTTTTCCTTTTATTTGTCTAAAATTCCCCTAAGCAATTCGTTAACTGTTTTAGGGTTAGCGCGTCCTTTGGTTTCTTTCATAATTTGTCCGACAAAGAATCCAAGCAAGTTAGTTTTACCGTTTCTGTAAGCCTCAACCTGCGCAGGGTTAGCGTCTACAACCTTTTGAACAATTTCCTTAATAGCACCCTCATCGCTGATTTGGCTCAAACCTTTTTCTTCAACAATTTTAGAGGCTGCTTTACCGGTTTGCATCATTTCTATGATAATTTGTTTACCGATGTTGTTAGAAATTGTACCTTTTTCAATTAATGAAATCAATTCAGCAAGGTTTTCAGGTGTCAATTTAGTTTCACGCAATTCAAGTTTTTCTTCTTTAAGATAAGCCGCGATTTCGCCCATAATAAAGTTTACGGCTGTTTTTGCGTTAGCACCCAGTTCAAGAACTTTATCAAAGAATAATGCAAGTTCCATTTGTTCAACAACAACATTTGCATCGTATTCGCTCAAACCAAGACTTTGATATCTTGCACGTTTTTGAGCAGGAAGTTCAGGCATTTTGTCTTGAATTTCTTTGACCCATTCACGAGAAATAACAAGCGGTTTCAAGTCAGGTTCCGGGAAGTATCTGTAATCGTGTGCGTCTTCTTTGCCTCTCATTGAACGTGTTTCTTTTGAATTGTCATCCCAAAGACGTGTTTCCTGAACGACTTCGCCACCCTCTTCAACGATTTCGATTTGACGGTCGATTTCGTATTCGATTGCTCTCTGAAGTGCAGAGAAACTGTTAACGTTTTTGATTTCCGCACGGGTTCCGAAAGTTTTAGAACCTTTTGGCATAATAGAAATGTTAGCATCACATCTCATTGAACCTTCTTCAAGGTTGCCGTCGCAAACACCTATGTAGCGAACGATGCTTCTAAGTTCTTCCATATAAGCACGCGCTTCAGCAGATGAACGCATATCCGGTTCGGAAACGATTTCCAAAAGCGGAGTTCCGGCTCTGTTCAGGTCAACAAGTGAGTAGCTTGAGCCTGCAAGCCCGTCAGCGCCTGCGTGAACAAGTTTTCCGGCATCTTCTTCAAGATGCGCTCTTGTAATACCAATTCTTTTTCCGCCAATATCCAAATGACCGTTTACGCAAATAGGTTCATCGTATTGAGAAATTTGATAACCTTTCGGCAGGTCAGGGTAGAAGTATTGTTTTCTGTCAAATTTGCATCGTTCAGGGATTTCACAATTAAGCGCAAGACCTGTGAGGATACCCATATTAACAACTTCCTTGTTAAGAACCGGTAAAACACCCGGCATTCCTAACGTAATAGGTGAAGTTTGGGTATTAGGTTCCTGTCCGAACTCTGTGCCGTCAGGCGCAAAAATCTTTGACTTTGTTTTTAATTGGGCGTGAACTTCCAGCCCGATTACTACTTCATACTTATCTCTTAATGTCTCCATAATGTCTCCTTTTGCGTAAATTATAACACGAAAATTACCTGTTATAAATCGAATTCTTATCTATAATTCTTTCAACCGCTTTATAAGAATTGAGATAGTCTACAACTTCCTGCGGTGTTGTTGCAACGTAATATAATTCACGACAATTATCATTGGCAAAATCTTCTTTCATCATTTGCTCGAAAAATTCAAGTAACTTGTCGTAGAAATTATTAACGTTAAAAATTACAATCGGTTTTGAGTTATAACCAAGTTGTTTTTGAACAATCATTTCTGAAAGTTCCTCTAGAGTTCCGAACCCGCCCGGCACAGCCACAACAGCATCGGAAATTTCATCAAGTTTAGCTTTTCTGGTACGCATATTTTCGCTAACGTGAAGTTCATCACAAATTTCACTTGCGCCGGCACCAAGGATATTAAAAAGTTTTTCCGGCATAACACCATAAACCTTTGCGCCCTCGTGTTTCGCCGCCGAAACGCACGCCCACATCAAACCTAAATTACTGCCGCCGTATACAAGGTCAAAATTTGATTTACCCAGTAAACAGCCAAGTTCTGAAACTTCTTCATAATAAATTTCTTCTAAAAAATTGCTTGACGATGCAAACACACATACATTTTTTTTACTCATCGAAACCACCACCAATTATATAATAATAGGAACAGTTTATTCCGAGCCCCTTCTCGGAACAATCCAACTTCAAATCTGCCATATCAAACTGCTTGCCAAAAGGTTCGATATGACCTTCACCGTATATGTTTATGCCAAAAATATCTTTGCCCCAACGGTTAGGAGGCAATAATCCGTTCAAATCGAACATTAGCATAAACATTGGATCATCGGCATTTTGCTGTTCCAGGTCTTTAATACCGATAATCGTATTGTTTTCAGCATAATAGAAATCATCAAAATAATAGTATTGATTTTTGCCAATCCGCGAATTGTTCATAAATTTAGGGTGATAATGTCTGCTTGGAACATTATTTGACGAAATCCTCAAATACGGCTGCATCAATAATATTAGAAGTTTGCTGCGCTCTTCGTTGGTTTGCGCTTTTTTCAAGCTCTTGATAATTTCTTCGTTTGCATGAGTATTTAGAACCGAAAACATATAATTTACACGATTATATTTTTCGTTCCAGCGGGAAATCAAACTTGCTTGTCTTGCGTTTTGAATAGTTGTAGGCAAAAGCAGCACAAATATTGCAAATATCGCAAAAAGAGTGAGCGTATATTCAATTTTCCAGAATTTTCTGAAACTCATAAAATTTCTCCGTTGACCGTTAGCACGGGTTCAAATATGGATGTGCCTCAGGCACTTTAGGCTAAATCCATCATCCTTTTTTCCTGAACCAGTTTGTCATAAATCCATTCAGGAACAAAGTTTTTTCCTAACACAATTTGACCGTTCAGAGAGTTTGGAGCGTGGAAGTCCGAACCGCCTGTAACAATCAATCCAAGTTCTTCTGCCATTGATGAGAAATATTCAACGCAAGCAGGAGAATGCTTTCTATGATACGCCTCAATCCCTCTTAAACCGCAAGACATGAGGTTTTTGATAAGTTTTTCGGCAATATCAATATCATAAGGGTGCGCGATAACAGGAACCCCACCCGCACCGTATATTACTTCAACTGCATCATACGGAGAAACTGTTTTTCTCGGTACGTAAACAGGTGAAGAATCATTGATAAATTTTGAATATGCTTCGATAACATTGCTTGTACCACCGACATTAGCAATAGCCTTTGCAATATGCGGACGTCCAATACTTCCGCCCGACGCAACTTGTTTCTGAATGTCATCGTATTTAATTTTTATACCCTCTTTTTTGGCAAGGAGCGCAATAATTTCTTTTGTCTGAACAATACGCGCCTGCTGCTGGGTTTTCAAAAGATTTTTGAAATCACTGTTATCGCTGTCCATAAAATAGCCTAAAATATGGACTTCATAATTTTTATAAAGGGTATTAATTTCAACACCGCGGATTATTTCAATTTTATCTGCCAAATTTTTTTCTTTGATATAATCCTGTGCAACCTGATACGATAAAATATTATCGTGATCAGTCAAAGAGATTGCCTGTAACCCGACATCCAGTGCGGTATCGACTATTTTTTCAGGTGAGTACACACCGTCCGAGTATAGGGTATGCACGTGTAAGTCAATTTTCATTTTCCTTATTTTCCTCTAGTTTACTATTACAAGAAATCCTTTTTATAGCAACAGCATAGCCTGTGTTGATATCAATTTCAACTTCAACCGCATTAATTTGCACATCTTTGCTGTCTGCCACATCATAACGTTCAGGCATACAGGTTAAAAATCTGTTCAGCGAGGTTTGGTATTCCATACCTATAACGCTGTCGACGCTTCCGCAAAAACCTGCGTCTGTAATGTATGCCATGTTGTTTAAAATCTTTTCATCAGCTGTCTGAACGTGGGTATGGGTTCCAAAAAACGCACTGGCTCCCAGTTCACAACAGTATTTTCCAAAGCAGATTTTCTCTGCCGTTGCTTCCGCGTGAAAATCAATAATAATTATCGGCGTAACTTTTTTAATTTCTTCAATTGCCTCTTTAGCAAGTTCCCACTGCGAATCAATCGGGCTCATAAATACACGCCCGAGAAAGTTAATAACACCGACTTTCACGCCGTTTTGAGTTTCTAAAATCCGCCAGCCGCGCCCTTTTGTACCTTTCGGATAATTAAGCGGACGGACTAAATTTTCAGCCGTATCAATGTATTCCCAAACATCTTTTTTATCCCAAATATGGTTGCCGGAAGTAACACAATTGATACCAAATTCTAATAAATTGTTATAATTTTTTAAAGTAAGTCCGAACCCGTGTGAAGCGTTTTCGCCGTTTGCGATTACAAAGTCGTAATTATGACCGTTTTGTGCAAGGAAATCACGGACGGCAAGCCTACCCGGCTTGCCTACCATATCACCAAAAAACAATATTTTTATTGTTGATTTATTATCTGTCATAACTACTTAGCTATTTCTGTCGTTCTAAACTCACGGACAACCGTAACTCTTATTTGACCCGGATAATCGAGTTCATCCTCGATACGTTTTGCAACGTCACGGGCAAGTTTTTGAGAGGCTAAATCGTCAAACATTTCTGCCTGAACAATAATTCTAACCTCACGTCCTGCTTGAACAGCAAATGATTGTTTAATACCATCGTAGCTGTTAACGATTTCTTCAATTTTTTGAAGACGTTTAATATAAATTTCTAAAGTATCACGTCTTGCGCCTGGTCTGCCTGCTGAAATAGCATCGGCAATTTTTACCAAAACCGCTTCGATTGTGTTTGCAACGACATCATCGTGGTGCGCCTCAATTGCGTGAACAATTTCAGGTTTTTCGCCGTAGCGGGTTGCAAGCTCAACACCGAGCTGAATATGCGTACCCTCTTGAGTTTGGTCTACAGCCTTACCGATATCGTGCAAAAGTCCTGCACGTTTTGCAACTGCTACGTTTGCACCGATTTCAGCAGCAAGCATGCCGGCAATAGCACCGACTTCTATTGAGTGTTTCAAAACATTTTGACCGTAACTTGTTCTGTAATAGAGGCGTCCCAAAGTTTTGATTAACTCTTTATTTAAGCCCATAACGCCCATTTCGAGAACTGCGTTTTCACCCTCGTGCCAAATTTTCTTGTCGATTTCTTCTCTGGCTTTTTCAACGGTTTCTTCAATTCTAACCGGGTGAATACGTCCGTCAACGATTAATTTTTCAAGCGTTAATTTCGCGATTTCGCGGCGGATTGGGTCGAAACCGGAAAGAACAACAGCCTCCGGCGTGTCGTCAATGATTAAGTCAACACCGGTCAAAGTTTCCAGCGTTCTGATGTTACGACCTTCACGTCCGATAATACGACCTTTCATCTCATCGTTTGGCAATGCAACAACTGAAACCGTTGTTTCAACAACCTGTTCAATCATACATCTTTGCATTGTCGTTGAGAGAATTTCTTTTGCTTTTTCTTGCGAAATCTCTTTTATTTTTGCTTCATTTTCTCTTATTAATTGCATTTGTTCTTGCGCTAAATCGTTTTTAATTTGCTCTAAAAGCATTTTTTTAGCGTCTTCAGCAGAAAGCCCTGATATTTTTTCAAGTTCTTCTGTTTGTTTTTGAACAATATCTGCAAGATAATCTTCTTTTTCTAATAATTCATCAAGTTTTCTTTGAACACTTAAATCTTTTTCGGTGTATTCCTGAATTTTATCTTCAAGCATATCCTCTTTTTTAGTAAGTTTTTGTTCTAATCTTGCGAACTCTTGACGTCTTTCTCTTTCTTCTTCGTTAAGTTTTTCCCTGTCGGATTGTAACTCCTCTTTTGCTTTAATTCTAGCTTCTTTTAACAAAAGGTTTTCTTTCTCCGAAATTGTTTTTTTCTGAAATTCAACTTCAGCTAAAGCCTTTTTGACCTTGGATTGCTGCGAAAACAGCACGACTGTCAAGCCAATTACCGCTATGACAGCAATAACTAATAAAATGTTAGTCATAAATGCTCTTATCCTTTTCTATTTTTTGATAAGATATACAATGCCTGATACATATAACCTATCAGGTATCTCATAAAATTTATTATTTAAAATTATGTTTTATTTGTCATTGCATATATTATAAAAAATAATTATCTACTACATCTAAGAATATAGTATCATATAATAGGGATTTTGTATAGGGGTAAATTTTTGATATAACTTTACATTTTTGCGCACTTGATTTCGCGGGATTATAATTTTTATTATGGGAAAATTTTTTCATATTCTTAAAATCTTTTTAATAATGATATTTGTATTTGCCGGATCAGCTTTTGGCGCAGATTTCAGGGTAATGTCGGCAAATTACGACCTTTCTAACGCCATAATTACGTTGAGCGCGAAAGACACATTTGAAGGCAACATCGCAGAAAACATAACCCTCAAAAAACTCGAAAACCCGACCAGATACTATTTTGATTTAGAGTCAACTGTACTTACTATTCCAAAACAAGACTGGATTTTCCAAAACGGAAATTTTGACAGGGTTATAATCAGCCAGTTTCAAAATAATCCAAACATTGTCCGTGTTGTTTTCTATCCAAAAACCGACAAAGTTTTTAAGGACATTAAATTTTATCGTATAAAAAATAATATCATAATGCGCCTAAACGGTAACGATATTCAAAATGATTATTATCAACATATTTATCGTGATGAACATGCCTCATCAAGCGATTTTTATGAAAACCTAAAAGTAGTATATCCGGAACCTCCTGCCGTAAATATGGCAAACGAAATTCAAAATGCATTTAACGTCCAACCCGCTGAAACTCCTGCGGTACAAAAGGATGAACCGGATTTCAAAAAGTTCAAACTGAACACAAAATACTATTTAAACAATGTTACAACAAAACCAAACTCCGTACTTTTGAGTGGTTTCGGTGAAATGACATTTGAAAAACCGATGGTTTTACAAAATCCTACAAGGCTTATCTATGATTTCCCGAATGCACTGTCCGCCGGCGAAGTCCGTAATAAAGAGTATCAAATCAACGCAACTGACAAAATCGCAATCGGACAGTTTTCAATAAACAAAATTCGTGCGGTTATTTATACGAACAATGTTGATGATTACGTTCCGGTAATCGCAGCAGACAACCAATCCGTGTTGTTTATTAACCAAAAAACTTACGATACCTCACAGCTAATACAAGGCTGCGCTCAAGCGACACAATATATTCCGACCGAAATCAATGACCTCACCCAATCAATGACTCTGAACTTTGATTATCCGGTCGTTCACAGTGTAGACAGGAAAAACAATGCGCTAATTTTAACGCTTTATAATGCCGGAAAATTCAATGAAGAACAGTTCAAATCAAATTTTGCCGGTTCGTTCTTCTGGAACGCAAAGATAATTTGCGCAGAAAAAGGTGTAGGCGTAAGAATTTATATTCCGCTAAGACAGGATTCACAGGTTAACACCTACCTTGGCGCAGACGGAAAATCTATTAAAGTTGTACTCAAAGAGACCGCAAGAAGTAAAAAACAACTCTTTAATATTCCGTCCAGCAAAATTCCGTCCAAACGCATTGTCATTGACGCAGGTCACGGCGGAACCGACTATGGCGCAATCCGGGGCGAAGTCAACGAAAAAGACATCACTCTTGATGTTGCGAAAAAAGTTCAAAAAGAATTAACAAAACTTGGTCACAAAGTTATTATGACACGCAGCATTGATGAATATATTTCTCTTCAAGACCGTGTAGAAATAAGCGCAAAAGAAAAAGGCGAAATTTTCGTAAGTATTCACGTAAACTCCAGTGTCAAACCTGAAATCGAAGGTGTCGAAACCCATTACTATCACCAGGAAAGCATGGGGCTTGCACAAGCTGTTCACGAGGCATTGATTAGTAATTTAAAACCTTTTGATCGAGGCTTGTTTAAGTCTAAGTTTTATGTTATAAATCATACAGAAATTCCTGCGATACTTTGCGAAATCGGATTTATCTCAAACGAGGCGGAACAAAAACTTCTCGTGACGGAAAAAAGAAAGCAGGAAACAGCAAAAGCTATTGTTGAGGGAGTATTGAATTATTTTGGACAAGAATAGTACAGCAAAAATTGCATTCTTTGATTCGGGCGTCGGCGGGCTGACCGTTTATAAAGAAGTAAAAAAACTTCTGCCAAATGAAGATTATCTCTATTTTGGCGACACGGTAAATATGCCTTACGGTGAAAAAACTCAAGAAGAGTTAATCGAAATCGCACGTAAAATTTTCGATTTTTTCGCCCAGCGGAAAGTAAAAGCCGTTGTCATGGCTTGCAATACAACTTCTGCTATGACTTATGATGTTTTGAAAAACGATTATGACTTCAAAATTTATCCGATAATCCAATCAGTTGCAAAAGTTATCTCAAAACTTCCGATTGAACATTTGGGTGTTTTTGCAACGCCTGCGACAATAAACTCACACGCCTACGCGCGTGAAATCAACAAACTTAACCCGTCGTTGAAAGTTACAGAAATTTCTTGCCCTGCGTGGGTTAGGATTGTAGAAGAAAACAGACTTAATCAACCCCAAAGCCTTATACAAATAAAGGAAAGGGTTGAAGAAATGCTTACTCACGACCCGCAAAAAATAGTGCTGGGCTGTACACATTACCCTTATTTAAAAGGCATTATCAAACAATTTTATCCGGAAGAAAATTTAATAGACCCGTCAAAATATTTTGCAGAATTTATTAAAGAGGATTTGGCAGCAAATCCAAACGGCAGCGGCAGCGAACATTTTTATGTTTCCTCAAACCCTGAAAACTTTATGGCATCGTCAAAACTTTTCTGCGAACTCACCGAACTACCGGAACTGGTAAAGTTATAGTTAATCAAAAATAAAATATCGCGAACAATCTTCAATTTGATTAATCTGCTCTCTCAACCCAAGATTTTTGTGCAAAATAATCTCAAGAAGAACCTCTATATAGAAAAATTTTGGGTCCAAGTCGTCATTCACTTCGCAATAGTTTTTAAGGATATTAAGTAAAGCCTCTATTTGCACACAATTTTCCTTCGTATTACTCCAGACTTCTAAAAATTCCAGTTTTTGATTTTGCATAATTTTATCTCCTATACAATCTATTCTATGTATATACAATGATAATATAGTAATAAAATATTTGCAAGTGTTATATAATAGCAAAATGGAAGAGAAAACAGTACAAGAAAAAATAGCGCTCAACATCAGACTTTACCGCATTAGAAAAGGTCTAAAGCAAGAACAATTGGCTGAACTGATTGACATGTCCCAACAACACATTAGTCTTATAGAAAAAGCAGAAGCGTTACCTAAAATAACAACCCTTATGAAACTTGCCGAGGTTTTCGGCACCACGGTCGATGATTTATTGCACTAGATTTTTATATACGCTTTCATAATCTTAGCGTTTTTGGTGTCACGGATTGCCTGTTCTAATTCCTCAAGCGGATAAACCGTTGACAAGCCGTCAACTTTCACTCTGCCTGAACGTAAAAGTTCCAAGGATTCGCGCATATCGCACAAGTCAGGCGAATAACTCCCCATAACAGTCAATTCACGATAATAAATCTCATTATTCGGAAACGGAAAACTATCCGGCGTACTCGCAAAAACAACGATTTTACCACCGTCACGGACTGTTTTTATAGCAATTTCTACTGTTTTATCCGCACCAGCCGTTAAAAATACAGCATCCGGGCGGTAATCAGGAGGCAAATTCGTCACCGCGTCGACACCGAAACCTTTTAAAACTTCAACGCGCTCCGCCAAAATATCGCAACCCAAAACCTTCATGCCGGACGCTTTTAGTGCCTGTGACATTAAAATTCCGATTGAGCCCAAACCTAAAACCAAAACGTCACTTCCAGCCCTCAACTTCGCGCGTCTTACAGCCCTAACGCAGCAAGAAAGCGGCTCATAAAAGGATGCCTCCATTTCTGTCAGATTTTCAGGTTTCAGGTAAGCAACATTTTGAAGATGCTCTTCTGAAAGGAAAACTTTTTCACTGAACCCGCCCGGAAAAATATTTGTTTCCTTAAAATGCCGGCACATAGAAACATTTCCGTTTTTACAGTAAACACACGTTCCACAAGGGATATGATGCGTTGTAACTATTACATCGCCGGGTTTAAAATCTGTATCAGAATTAATTTCAAGCACGCGTGCCACTATTTCATGCCCCAAAACAGTCCCCGCAGGAACTGTTTTGTGCTCGAATTTTATTATATCTGAACCACACAAGCCGCAGCCTAAAACTTTGACTACTGCACCTTTCCGACCGTTAAGCTCCTCATCAGGAACGTTATTTATCTTAATTGTGTCGTTGGAAACTTGTGCAACTTTCATTATTATCTTTCTCTAGCTTCTTTCAAAAGTCGTTTAAACTCTTCCTGTCTTGAAGTTTTAGCAAGAGCATCTTCCATTGTAACAATACCCTTGTTGCAAAGTTCAGCGAGTGCAGCTTCGAGAGTTTGCATACCCTGACCTTGACCCATTTGGATTGAAGAATAAATCTGTGCGGATTTACCTTCACGGATAAGGTTTGCAATAGCGCCGTTAGAAACAAGGATTTCCTGTGCCATTACACGACCTTTTTTAGTTCCGTCCGGTAAAGTTTTTGGCAACAATGTTTGTGAGAAAATTGCAACAAGAGAGTTTGCGATTTGAACACGGATTTGTTGCTGTTGTCCTTCAGGGAATACGTCGATAATACGGTCAACAGTTTGAGAAGCTGAAGACGTGTGCAGGGTTCCGAACACCAAGTGACCTGTTTCGGCTGCGGTCAGCGCTAACGAAATAGTTTCAAAGTCACGCATCTCACCTACCAGAATAATATCAGGGTCTTCACGGAGAGCGGATTTAAGAGCGTTTGCAAATGAACGGGTATCCATACCTAATTCACGCTGGTGAACAACACTTTTCTTAGAGGTATGCACGAACTCGATAGGGTCTTCAATTGTCAAAATGTGTTCAGCTTTTGTTTGGTTAATGTGGTCAATCATCGCCGCAAGCGTTGTAGATTTACCGGAACCGGTAGGACCTGTAACCAAAACCAAACCTCTTGGTGAATTAGCAATTCTTTTTACAACATCCGGAAGTCCTAATTGTTCAAAGTTAGGAACAGTTGCCGTAATTGTACGGAAAGCAGCTGCGTAGTTGCCTTTATCTTTATAGAAGTTAACCCGGAAACGGCTCAAACCCTCAATACCGTAAGAAAAGTCCAGTTCCCAATCCTGTTCAAGTTTACGGCGTTGTTCGTTAGAAAGCATAGGGAATAAAAGGTTTTCAACATCCTGCGGTGAAAGTGGCGGAACGTCAACTCTTTTTAATTTTCCGTCTACACGGATTACAGGCGCAAGGTTACTCGAAATGTGCAAGTCACTTCCGCCCTCTTTAACTAACTGCTCTAATAAATCTTCTATAATCATCGTTCGTTTCCTCTAATCCTCTGAAAATATTTCCTGATCCTGCGTGGCTCTTTCGATAAGGAGGTACGTCATATATGCACCTAATGCAACGGCTTTCGGGTCTAAATCTGTTTTATTCGCCGCCTCAATAATCGCAGTATTAATTTCGGGATTTTCTTCTTTCAAATAGTGAATCATCTTTTTGCGCCAACCCGGCACATCTTTAAACACTTCCGTAAAAATTTCTGCTGATATCTCTTCCGTAATAACAGGTAACATATATTTTTCCTCTCTTACGCTAATTATATAAAAAAATTGTGGTTTCTACAAGGAATATTCAATAAATCATATATTTGAAGTATTATATATTTGTGAGATTAAAGAATTTAACATTAAAAAACTATAGAAATTGCAAATCAATCACGCTGGATTTAGGGTTTGATAAAATTTTGATTATCGGAAAAAACGCACAGGGCAAAACAAATATTCTTGAAAGCGTTTATTTTCTATCGACCCTGAAAAGCCCGCGTACATCAAATAATCAGGAACTTATCAACTTTGATGCCCAAAGTGTGGAAGTTCGTTCTGACGTTGTGAAAGCCGATGCAGATGTAGAACTTGCATTTTTTTACAACCGCGAAAAAACACGTGAGCTTCGGGTTAACACACTCAAAACCACGCCTAAAAATTTCAAATCAGTTTTGCGCACAGTTCTTTTTGCAACACCGGATTTGCTTTTGCTGCGCGGCAATCCGTCTGACAGACGCGAATGGCTCGACCGTGCGATTTCACAGGTTTATCCGGCTTATGATGAAAGACTTTCAAAATACGATAAAATCCGCATCCAAAAAAATAACTTGTTAAAAAGCGACTATATTGATGAAACGCTTTTGCGTGTTTATAACGAACAAATGGCGATTGCCGGAAGTAATATAATTTTCTTGCGCCTAAAATTTTTAAAAGAAATTGAGCGTATCGCGCGCGAAAAACATAAAATTATCAGCGAAAGTGAAGAATTAAAAATCCAATATGACTGCTCGTTTTTGAACGGTGAGGAGGATGTAGAAACGATTTCGCGTCTTTTTGCAGCTGCGCTTGAAGAGCGTATGAACGAAGAAATCCGTCGTGGTCAGTCGTGCGTTGGACCGCAGCGTGACGATATTTTATTTTATATAAATGACAGTGAGGCAACAAAATTTGCATCACAGGGTCAGCAGCGAACAGTAGTACTTGCGCTCAAACTTTCAGAGCTTGAAATCATCACTGACAAAACCGGCGAAAATCCCGTATTACTTTTAGATGACGTGCTAGCAGAACTTGACGACATTCGGCAGAACTTCCTTTTAAAATCAATAAAACCCGGGGTTCAAACTATAATAACGTCCGTTGACACAATCCATTTTGAGGAAGAATTCCTTCGCGATGTAAAAATCTACAATATAGAACAAGGGCAGATATCTTAACACTTGCTTTTTTTTCACGGTTATGGCATAATATGGGTAACCCCGAGTATTATGGAAATTTTTCATATAGCAGATTACCCCGGGGCAAGGGAAGATATGGCGACTGAAGAATTTAATTATAAATTTGTAAAAGAAAAAGCTGGTGCCGGCGCTTGGCGCAGAGGTTATGAACTTTACACTAAAGATATGGTTATGGAATCATATCCCGAAAAAAACTTTTATATGGGTAAAGTTAAAGGAAATTTCCAGGCATCGTATAATACAGACCTGATATTCAAAAAGAATAAAGTAGAGGCACGCTGCAACTGTCCTCTTAAAGATGAATGGTGTAAACACGCTGTTGCCGTTGCGCTCAAGGCTATTAACGAACACGCCTATGAAGACTGGTTAGAGACAAAATACGGTATTGAAACTGATTACCCTGATGAAAACACTGCTTTAACAGAAGAGCCGACCGGAAGTTATATTTTCCACTTCAACTCAAAAAGAAAAGTTAACTTCTTTTCAATCCTTGTCCGCTCAAGAGAAACCGGCAAAATCGTACGCCAAATCGAAAGTATTTTACGTGCGCTTATTGAAACCCAACGTCAAAATCCTGATTTTGAACTGAATAACGCACAAAAAGTTGAAGTCGCAATTTTCCAACAGCTTTTAACTATCGCCCGTCAGGATAAAAAAGCCGGCTGGTATGATATTCCAATCACAAAATTCGGTCCTATGTTCTCACTTCTCGCAAAAGCGGATGAAGTTTTGGACGAAAAAACCAAAGAACGACTCAAATTTACAGACGAAGAATGGGAACTTTCGCTAACCGTCAACACCGGTCAGAGCGGCACACTTCTTTTGTCACTTGAATGGGAACGCCCGGGCAAAGATGAAATTTATCCGTTTGAAGAAGTCCGTTATTTCTCAAAACACCTCAAATGGGGTCGTTATAAAAACATTATTTTCCCGACAAATATTGCAATGCAAGCGCTGCCGGCAAATATTATTAAAGCATCTTTCACCGAACTAAAAGACGCTGAAGGCGGAAAATTTATCCACGAAGATCTTCCTGAAATCCAGCAGATTATGAAAGTTAATATCGCGGAAAATATTTCAAAATTAATGCTTGAAGAGCGTCCGCCGCTCAATGTTGTAACCCTTGGTATAGATTACGACCAATCTCTAAAAGCATCACTGGAATTTGAATACGATGGTGTTCGTGTTCCGTACTCAAAAACTACAGGCGAAAAGGTTCCGTACATTACAATCAAAAAACCTAACGAAGATTTGGTTTACTGGATTAAACGTAACATAAAACACGAACAAGAGGCATACAATATGCTACTTGCCTGCCGTTTTGTTCCGATGCAGACAAACAACCTTGCACTCGAAAAAGAAAACGCAATTGATTTTTATAACTATCACATCAAACAAGCAGGCGAAGGCTGGAAATTCATTGAAAAAGATGACATGAATTTCTTCAAAATCCTTGACGATCCGTTCAAACTTTGCGCCGACATTGATTTCAGTAAAGAGACAAAAGACTCATTTGAAATCTACCTTTACGGTCGCGCAGGCGAGGAAATCGTTAACTTTGACGAAATGTACGACACAATTCAGGGCGGTGAAAAATACAGCCGTATCAGAAGTTTAGGGTTTGTCGAGTATCCCGCACAGGATATTTACGGACTTATGCGCGCATTCAACTCGTTTGACGTTTTCCGCAACGATGAAAACAAATTCATCGTAAAAACATACCGCGCAGGTTTAATTAATGAACTTAAAAACCTAAACGTTGAAACAATTTTAAGTAAAGAATTTGAAGAATTTTGGTCACAAATGTCCAGCTTCTCAACCGCGGATTCAACAGAACTTCCAAAAGCAATTAATGCTGAATTTCGTGAATACCAACAAAAAGGTTTTGGCTGGCTGTGGTTTATGTACAAATACGGACTTAACGGCATTCTCGCGGATGATATGGGTCTTGGTAAAACACTTCAAGCACTCACGGTTATTCAAAAAGCAAAAGACGTTGACGGTCCTATGCCGACACTTGTTATCTGCCCGACAACCGTAGTTTTCAACTGGGAATCCGAAATTCAAAAATTCGCACCGGAACTGACTTGTCTGAAAATTTCCGGAACCGAGCGTAAAGCCTTATTCAAAAAAATTCCTGAATACGACATCGTAATAACAAGTTACGCACTAGTTCGCCGCGATATTGAAAAACTTAAAGAACACAACTTCCGTTACATAATCCTTGATGAATCCCAAAACATCAAAAATGCGGGTTCACAAACAGCGCAAGCGGTCAAAAAACTTCAATCAACCCACAAATTGGCGCTTTCAGGTACACCTATCGAGAACAAACTTGAAGAACTTTGGTCTGTATTTGACTTTCTTATGCCGGGCTTTCTGTTCGATATGCACGAATTCAACTATCGTTATGTCAACCCTATTATGGAACGCGCTGACAAAATCGTTGAAAAACGTCTTAAACTTCAAATCTATCCGTTCATCCTGCGCCGTATGAAACGCGACGTTGCGAAAGACTTGCCGGATAAAGTCGAAAACATTGCATACTGCGAGCTTACAGACGAACAAAGGGATTTTTACTTACAGGTTCTCGACAGCACAAAAGAAGAACTTTTCAAATCTATCGAACAAAACGGTTTGGAAAAAAGTAGACTTTCAATCTTCTCTGCATTACTTCGTTTACGTCAAATCTGCTGTCACCCGAGACTTTACGACAAAGACAATGTTAAACACATTATGTCATCAGGTAAATTTGAAAAACTCAAAGTTATGCTTGAAGAAATTATCTCTGAAAAACACCGCGTACTGTTGTTCAGCCAATTTGTCGAAATGCTTGATATTGTTAAGGATTGGCTTGACCGTGCCGGAATCCCGTACTCATACCTCACCGGTAAGACAAAAGACCGTCAGGGCGCAGTTGAGAAATTCAACAACAATCCGCACATTCCGATATTCCTTGTCAGCTTGAAAGCCGGCGGTACAGGTTTGAACCTCACAGGCGCGGATTATGTAATCCACTACGACCCTTGGTGGAACCCTGCCGTTGAAGACCAGGCAACAGACCGTGCTTATCGTATCGGACAAACGAAAAAAGTTTTTGTTTACCGTCTTATCACGAAAAATACGGTTGAAGAAAAAATTCAAAAACTCAAAATGTTTAAACGGAACCTTGTTGACAGCGTAATTTCGGTAGACAGAAACATCACCAAATCGCTTACGATGGACGACATTAAAGAAATCTTCAGTATGGACTAGGCTGCCATGAAGACATTTTTTATAGGACTTCTTGATTGGATTTATAAAAAGAAATGCTACTTTTGCCGCCGTTCTGACGAAAGCGTCAAAATGTGTTCCAAATGCTACGACAGCCTTGAATTTCTGAACTTCGGCAAACGCCTTGCCCTGGACGGCGTAAGCGTTTATGTCGCAGGGGTTTATGACAAGAATTTGCAGAAACTTATCCGCGGGCTTAAATACCACAACCAACGCGACCTGGCTTTTTATCAGGCAAAATTTATGTGGGAATACTGGCAAAATATTACTGACGAAAGTGGCTTTGAGGTTGTACCGGTTCCGCTTCACAAAGACCGTGAATACAAACGCCGCTACAATCATATGATACTTGTTGCCGAAGAATTTTGCAGACTTTCGGGTTATACACTTAACACAAAACTTATCACCCGCGTGAAAAACACAAAACCCCAATATAAATTATCACCTGCAGAGCGCGCGGAAAACTTACACAACGCGTTTAAAGTGAATAAAAATGCATATAACTGTGGTAGAATATTGATTATAGACGACATTTGCACAACAGGCTCAACCTTTGCCGAGATGATTAGGACACTTAAAAATGCAGGAATCAATGACATCACCTGTTTTGCAACAACGACACCAAACCCATGATATTACAAGAATTTTCAAAATATATACAGACAAAAAACGATGAAATAATCAGCAACAAGTCCACTGCTGTAAACATTTTGGCGGAGTGGATTAGATTTATTATGTCGAAAAACCCTAAAACGAATGTAGAAAAGATTATCCATTCAGAAATAACATTAGCGCAAAATAAATACAACGAATATTTAATAATCGGGAAATCAGAAAGCGGCAGGGTGCTTATAAACGCCCTTTATAATTACGCACTGAGCTACGAACATTACGTGTTAGCAAAAACAATATAATTCCTCAGATGTTTTGTAACAAATTGTAAAGAAATAAAAGGTATATAGCAATTATATACAACAAAAATACTTTATCAATATGTAAGACGTAAGTCAAACAAAACAACAAAGCATTAAATAACACGAGATTATAAAACTAACACACACTACCTACTACACACTAACCTTCTACACACACATGAGGAATTAAACAAGATTCCAAAGCTCTATCATCTGATAGAGTTTTTTTTTATTAAAGTTTTTTCAAAAAATTCCGATAAAAAATATAATTCAAAAAGTAAAAGGAGTTTATAATGGGTACAAATGGTGTGAATGGCAACAAAGTTGTGTATGAGATTAATCGTGGTGACAATCTTACAAAAATTGCGCGAAACAATAGTACGACAATTAATGAAATTTTGAAACTAAATCCTCAAATAAAAGATCCTAATTTAATCGTCACAGGTCACAAACTTATTTTAGAGGATAACAAACCTTTTGTACAAAAGGAGGATTACAGTCCGAACAATATGAACCTTGGTAAGGTAACTGTTGGCGGCGAAGAAATCACACAAGCTGGCGGTAAAGATATTAAATCAAACTTCTTTGCAAACAATCTGGCTGCATTAAGTGAAGTAACCATTAATGACGAAAACCCGGCAACTAAAATAGTTGTAGAAATGCAAGCCGGAAAAACTATGACCCGAAAAGACAACAATACTCCATATAGCATTTTAAATAAAGTTTTAGGCGATCACTTAGATAATAATACTACCGTTATACAGGATGAAGACGGCAAACTAAAGACAAAAAACGAATGGCTTGAAAAAACTGACTTATATAAAGCATTTATCAGTGAAGATGTTAACGGCGACAATTTTAGCGGTGAAAATAATACCCTTCTTCCACGCGGAGAAAGCGGTAACAAAGTTCAACTTCCGGCGGTGGAAATTGATTCAAAAGGCACAAGATATTTTACACTTCAAGGTGAGAAAGATACGCTGTATTTTGACGCTAAGGGAAAACAGGTTGAGTTTGAAAATGGCGTTATAAAAAGTAGTTCACCGATACAGCCCGCCGCTGTCCCTGATATAAATCCCGAACAGACAGCAATTGCTGCTCCTGATTTGCAAAATGAAAAATTTCTTGTCAGAACAGATAATAATGACAAAGTTTTAAATACTGGTAAGTTTTATATAAATAGCAAACCGGTTGAAACCAATGATGGTCTAAAATCAAATTTCTTTGCGAATAATGTCAATGCATTTATGAGCGAAACTTTAAATGATGACACAAAAGCGACACGTTTAGATGTTCAATTAAATATGGGAGCTAACATCAGTCCGCGTGATACATCAGCTGCAGATATACTCAAGAAAATGTTGGGTAACAATTTTGATAAAGCGTCAACTGTTGTCAAAGGCGAAGACGGTAAATTTAAAACTGTCAATAAGCCATTACAAGAAACAGATCTTTATAAAGCGTTTGTAAGTGAAGAAGTTAATGCAGATAACTTTGTGAATAATAAAATTGAAAAAAGTGAAAACGGGTTCAGAATTGTACAATTCCCTGCACTTGAAGCAGATGAGAATGGAACAAAATATTATACTCTGCATTCATCCGATGGAAAAATTCTATACTTCAATGACAAAGGTGAAAAGATATAAAAAGGGCGGGTTTAAAACCCGCCCTTTTAAACTATTTCTTTTCATTCTGCCAAAGCATTGCGCAAATCACAATACATATTGCTGCAGATGCAATCCAGAATGTCAGTGCGCCGTTCCAGCCGAAGTGGTCAACCATAAAGCCCGTTCCGGTCGCTGACAGTACTGCACCTACGTAACCAAAGGTTCCGGTGAAACCTGTTGCAGCGGATGCAACTTTTTTAGAGCTGCTTTCTACTGCGCAAAGTCCGCCAATCATCATTTGAGGACCGTAAGTAAATGCACCCAGCAAGCCAATCAGAACAAAGTCGAGCGCGCTGATTGTGTTGAATTTCAACAATACCAAACAAACTACAACACCAACAAGATAAATCAAGTTAACAGGTGCACGTTTGCCTTTGAAAACTTTGTCGGAGATTAAGCCTGCACAAATTGTTCCCGCAATACCTACAAGCGGCAGAACACTCAATTTTGATGCTGCAAGTTCAATACTGTTAGCTTTTGCTTCGCTCAAGTATTTAATCATCCAGTCTTCAGCGCCAAATCTGATTACGTAAACGAATACATAAGCAATTGCCAAGAGCCAAATTGTTTTATTAAATAAAATGTTTTCTTTGAAAACTTCTAAGTAAGTTCTGTTATCAACTTCACAACCGGCATCTTTTTTAACAGCATTTTCTTCTCTGTAAGATTCGATATCAGGAAGTCCCAGTGATTGCGGTTTATCTCTTAATCTGTTGTAAAGCCATACCGCAACAAGGATTGCAAAAATGCCCGGTACGAAGAATGCCATTCTCCAGCCAAAGTGTGCAACAAGATAGCCGCAAATGATTACGCTCAAGAATGTACCCATTTGGTGAGAGCAAGACCAGAGCGACCATTTTGTACCGCGTTCAGAGTTTGAATACCAGTAGGTCAAACTTTTTGCTACTGCCGGAAACCCTGCTGATTGAAACCATCCGCTTGCGCCCCAGAAGAATACAAACAGCCATAAGATAATTGTGTTTGTAGGAAGTCCGAAGAATGTAAATTCACCCGGCGTAATGAAAACAGCTGAAAGCGCAAAGCAAAGGTTTGCAAGCGCTGTCATAATCAATGCTGTAGGGAGAAATTTTCTAACGTCAGAACCGTCTGCCAATACGCCGTTTACAAACTTACCAATACCGTAAGTTAAGTAAAGCGAGCTGCCCAGTAAACCGAGTTCGGTGTTGGTAAAGTTAAATTCTTCACTCAAGCCCGGAAGTGCTACAGCGATGTTTTTCTTACAAAGATAAAATACTGTGTAGCCGATGAAGCACGCGTAAAAAATTCTTAAACGCCAATGCGCATACATTTTGTCAACTTTTGCGCTGTCTTCAATAACAGGCTGTGACGGTGGTTCTTTAAAAAATTCAAAAAATCTATTTGCCATAATTGTTCGCCTTTATAACTTGTATGTTTCTATTTTCTGATACTTCAAATCTTGCACTGCAAAGGATGTCTTTCTGTTCGTCAGTAAGTCCGTGACCGTTTGCAAGTCTGTCTAAAAATCCGTTGTTAAGCTTGATTGCTTTTGAGAGCGCACCCACTTCAATAAGAACGTCCTTAACCTTATCAAAATCATAGCCGAATGACTGTTTTGAAGAGTAGGTCAAGGTTTCACCGGTTTGTGAAACAATAGGGGTTCCCCCTTGTTCAAAGTAGATTTTGAAAACTGATTTCAAATCCTGCAATTCAGATTGCAAAGTTGTAACTGTATTTTGAATACGTAAAAATCTTTCAAAAAGATACTCAACATTTTCGAGCTGTTTAACTTCCCAATCGAATTTTTGGTTAAAAAGTTTTTTAAGTTTCGGGTAAGAAAGCGCAAGCGCCATAGTATCTGCCATTGCGCGGTGGTGGTTAATAAGTTCAACAGAGAACTTTTTGCTCAATGCATCAAGACCGTGTGATTCCAAATCAGGAAATACTTCCCTAAACATTTGTTGTGAATCAATGCGTGCATTTTCAATTTCTTTTCCAAAGACTCTTTTAGACGCCTCATTAAGAAAAGAATAGTCGAAAATTGCGTTATGAGCGACTATCGGGTAATCGCCGATAAATTCCATAATCTTAGGCATTGCTTCAGCTTCTGTCGGTGCGTCCGCAACCATTTCCTGCGTAATACCGTGTATTGCAATACTTGATTTTCTTATATGCTGTTCAGGGTTAATCAGAGTTTGAAACTCATCTTTAATTTTTCCGTTTTCAAGCCTTACAGCCGCAAATTCTACTAATCTCTCTCTTGTAAAATCTAATCCCGTAGTTTCGGTATCTAAAACAATCTCGATTACTTTTTTTCTCACCATTTTTATATCCTGTTAGGTTACCACCCAATCATAGCACAAAAACAAAATTTATGTTAGAATTATTGCAAAAGGAGAGACAATTATGGCTAAAGCTATTGAAATAAGTGACTTAACATTTGAAGATGAAGTTTTAAATTCAAATGTTCCTGTGCTGGTAGATTTTTGGGCAAGCTGGTGCGCGCCTTGCAGAAAACTTTCACCGTTATTGGATGATGTTGCAAACGAATTCGGCGATAAAATTAAATTCGTAAAAATCAACACAGACGAAAATATGAAAGTTGCGAAAGATTACTCTATCAGCGGGCTTCCGAGCGTTTTAATTTTCAAAGACGGAAAAGCGCTTGAAAGAATGGTAGGCTTTGTTCCAAAATCAACTATTATCGGAAATATAGAAAAGCATTTGGTGTGATATGCTGACACTGGAAGATGAAAAGATAAAAGAGGTGGTAGAAACCACCGGTTTAAAACATATAGCAATAATAATGGACGGCAACCGCCGTTGGGCGAAAGAGAAAAATCTTCCCTCAATGGTTGGTCACAAAAAGGGCGTTGACGCGCTCAAGGCAACAATGCGTGCGTGCGATGATTTCGGCGTAAAATACCTGACGGTTTACGCGTTTTCGACCGAAAACTGGAACCGTAAGCCTGAAGAAGTTGAATTTTTAATGAATTTGCTCGGTGAAACGTTAAAAAATCAGCTTGCAGAAATGCACGCCAACAATGTTGTAATAAATTTTATCGGCGACACCACTAAATTAAATGAAAAATTACAGGCGATTTTGAAAAACGCTGTTGAAGTTACTAAAAACAACACCGGAGTAAATCTTCAAATTGCGTTCAACTACGGTGCGCGCGCCGAAATAACTCACGCATTGCAAAAAATCATCGACAGTGGCGAAAAAGAAATTACAGAGGATTTAATCAGCCAAAACCTTTACACAGCCGGCATGCCGGACCCTGACCTTCTAATCAGAACAGGCGGGGAACTAAGGATTTCAAACTTCCTCTTGTGGCAGGCAGCTTATTCAGAAATCCTTGTCCTACAAAAGTTTTGGCCTGATTTCGGCAAAGAAGAGCTTGCCGGGGCGATTTTAGAGTTTCAACACCGTCAACGGAGATATGGAAAATGAAAATAGTTTTTGCAACAGGAAATGCACATAAATTAGAAGAATTAAGAGAAATAACAGAACTCGTCACAGGCGATACTGGCTTTATAGATTTTTCAACACCTCCAAAACCGTTCGACCCTGACGAAAACGGTACAACTTTTGAGGCAAATTCTTTAATAAAGGCTCGTGAGGCAAATCGTCTTACAGGCATGATGACACTTGCAGACGATTCAGGACTTTGCGTTGAGGCACTTGACGGACGCCCGGGCTTGCACTCTGCACGTTATGCGCCGACTCAAGATGAAAAAATCGAAAAATTACTCGCTGAAATGGAGGGCAAAACCAACCGTCGCGCAAAATTTGTCTGCGCAATGACGCTACTCGACGAAAATGGCGAAATTTTGGCTGTTGAACGCGGTGAATGCCACGGAGAAATTTCGTTAAAACGCGCAGGTACCAACGGTTTCGGGTTCGACCCGGTTTTCATTCCGACCGGTGAAAACCGCACGCTTGCACAGATGTCAGATGTTGAAAAAAACAGGATTTCACACCGTGCAAACGCTCTTAAAAAGATTATAAATTACCTTAAAAGCCACGCATAACGTGGCTTTTAAATAGTTTCTTTTCGATACTATAGGCGTCCTATCTATAATTGGTAAATTGTAACGGATAATCGTACTTATCCTCTTTTTCACGCAAAGCCTTGATTACAGCTTGCAAATCATCCTTATCCTTGCCTGAAACCCTTACTTGATCGCCTTGAATTGACGCTTGAACCTTGATTTTTAAATCCTTAATATCAGCTACAATCTTTTTGGCAAGCTCCTGTGTCAAACCTTTTTTGAGTTTATAAACCTGTCTTAACTTACCGCCAAGCGCGTTTTCAACAGGTTGCGCGTCCAAAATTCTGATATTCAAACCGCGTTTGCACATTTTAGATTGCAAAATATCATAAATATTACGCAACTTCATATCATCAGTTGTCGTAATAGTAATCTCTTTATCGCCGTCAAGTTCAACTTCCGAACCTGAATCTTTCAGGTCAAAACGTGACGCAACATCTCTTTTTACCTGATCAACCGCGTTAACAAGCTCTTGTCTGTCAAATTCAGACACAATATCAAAACTGCAATCTTTTGCCATTATAAACCCCCTTATATTTTATAAGGAAATTATAGCATAAAAATGTAAAAAGCAGTTCTCCGCCACTTCCGACCCGCTGAACCGCGGCTCGCGCGTGGCTGCGCTGTCTAATACGCCACTCTAAAGGCTCGCTCTCGTTCCTTATCGCGAGCCTTTCTCGGACAGCTTACGGTGTAGCAGGTTTATTGAACCAAGACCACGGCTTATACCAGGTTTTATTTCCTACCGGTCTTGACGGCACTAAACTTGAAAGTTTCTTACTTGCACCTGTATACCAAGGCTTTTTACCCTTTAAAAGTGTCGTAACCGCTCCCAAAGCCAAAAAACCAAGCGCAACTTTACCAAATGTAAGCATACTGTTTGTGGATTCTTTTTCTTTTGCCCTCAATATATGAACTGTATCCTGATTAAGATTTGGCTGCAAGCGAACACCGCCCAAATAATTGGTATTATACATGCCCAAACCGTAACCACCGTACATTGAACCCATTCCCATCATTTCAGGTTCAAATTCAAACATAGGCATACCTGCCGACATTAAATCTCTGTGCATTGGGGGCGTATAAAATTCACCAATCATTTGACACCAACCTTAAATTTTTTAGACAGCGAGCCGCACGCAGCTAACTGCTTTTTACAAAATAACCTATTACATGTATATAAAGTTTTTTTTAAAACAAATATTGACATGCGAATAGGTTATTTGTAAAGAAATATTAAGGTTTATCTTTTCACACAATACGTGTAAATGCCATTTTGAGTGTCTGCATTATGAGCACCAACACCGCCTGAACATTCTCCTATGCTCTTCAAATAAAGGCTGCCATTAATATATGTTCTATCCCCGGAAACATAAGAACTACATCCGCTTAGCGGCAAACTTCTTACATTTATACGATTTAAGGATATAGAAGCAAGTTCATAAATATTTGGCATAACACCCTCGTCATCAATTTTTTTACAAAATTTTATAGCATCAGATGGTGTGCTGCCAGCAGATCCGCCTTTTAACGGTCTGACAGATACTACAATTGAATCAGTCGGATAAAAAACTGTCATAAATCCGATATCTTTTCCAACAGTATTTGGTCCCTTTTTTCCGTTCAAATCATATACAAAATTAACGCACATTTTCTCTTGTGCACGCCAGCTTGTCTCATTCATATTACCCTTGCAAACAGGATTATAGTAAGCAACAAGAGTTTCACCGTTGGCTGTTTCAAAAGCGGCAACTTTTGTATCTATAAGAGAATAACTTGTAACATGGGTACTGCCTTCATTACCAACATAAGAGTACGAACCATTAAATAAAGCAAACCAACTGGTCAAAGTATTAGGGAAAGGTGTTATGACAGCACCGCTATGATTAATATATTTATCAGGGACACCACAATCTGCCAAATGCTCACTGTCACAAATATTATTAATCTTTAAAACTTTAGCAAGTCCTGACGTTATAAAGGTTTCGGTGGCTGTGTCTGTTGTATCATTGATTGTTCCATATCCATTTAAGGACGGCATAAGTGAAATTGCTTGCGATATTCGTGAATAAAGTGCTTTTCGCTGCGTGTTCCAGGTTCTTTCGTTAATGTTGCCAGTTAAACTAGGTAAAGTAATGGCAGCAACTACGCCTATAATTGTGAGGGATAATAATATCTCTGCCATTGTAAATGCGCCGTCTGAGCCGGTTCCACATTTGGCTGGGCGACTGTCGGTTACGTCGGATTTACCTGATAAGAGGCGCCCCCCCCCCCCTGTCAAAATGTTTACAATTCGTTTTTTCATTGTTTCTATCCTTTCTTAATTCATTATGTAATATGTTTCTAGTTTTGTCAATATAAAAAAGAGGAGCTTTCGCCCCTCTTTCGTTAGTTTTATAAACTGTGCTATTTAGAAACTGTATCGAACAATACTTGGAAAGCATCTTTATCGTTAACTGCTAAATCAGCAAGCATTTTTCTGTTAACAACAACATTATTCTTTTTGCAAGCATTAACGAAACGAGAATAGCTCATTCCGCGTTCTCTAACAGCTGCATTGATTCTGATAATCCAAAGACGACGCATATTACGTTTTGTAGTACGTCTGTCTCTGTATGCATATTTCAATGCTTTCATTACAGCGGTGTTAGCAACTTTAAATATTCTGCTTCTTGCACCTATAAAACCTTTTGCAAGTTTAAGTATCTTTTTATGTCTTTTGCATCCGACATTTCCACGTTTTACTCTCATTATTCACACTCCTATCTTGAATACTTTTTGTAAGGTAACTCTTTTGAAATTAATTTTCTGTGTGTATCAGAAATAGATACAACTTTGAAAATCTTACGTTTTCTAGATTCGGATTTGTGTTGGAGCAAGTGTCCGATACCTGCTTGTCTTCTTGTGATTTTACCTGTTGCAGTAACTTTGTAGCGTTTTGCAGCAGATTTGTGAGTTTTCATTTTTGGCATTTTCTTCTCCTTTTTATTTTGAAAAGTAATAACGAAAATTTATGGCATACCAAAGCCATATAATCTTCGGCTTATATCATCTTACATGATAATAATTTTAGCGCAAGGGGTTTTTGAAGTTTAGTTAACGTCTTATGCACCATACATTGCCGGCAACTCCAACATTGTGGTCATCCAGTTGACCGTTAGCATCTATACGCCAGCTGATAACACTTGATATTAAACCAGTTGTTGCGTACATACCTGAAAATTCAGAAGAAGCACCTTTTAATAAATTTTTGTTGACAAATAAAGACATTGCTTCCTCTATATTCGGGACACGATACTCCGAATCATAAGCTGTGCAGGCTTGTGAAGCTGTCATATTTCCACCTGACGCTTTAATTGGATATTGAGTTCCTAACTGATTAACAGCAGGATATGGCGCAACGATTTTCGGATCAGACGGGTACATTAAAGTTATAAATCCTATATCTTTCCCAACCGTGTTTGGACCTTTGGTTCCGTTCAAATCATATACAAAATTTGCGCAAACCTTGGGTGCAACATAATAACCACCTCCTGCCCCAAGCGGCATTTCATTTAAACTACCTATACAATTTGGATTGTAGTAAACAATAATACTTTCACCATTTGCGGTTTCGAAAGCCGCTGCCTTTGTATCTAAAATGTTCATTTTATCATGAGAACTTGAACGCGAACCAACCATTAAATTGTTTAACGCGCTCATTGTCACAGGTGTAACTAATTGAGAACCGCCCAAAGTATTTATTTGTGACGTAATTCCGCAATCCTCGAGCTTTTCAGAACAAATATTGTTAATTTTAAGAACTTTTGATAAACCTGCGGTAACAAAAGTTTCTGCAGCGGTATCAATAGCATCACTTGCGCTTTCTGAACTTGCTTCTTTTAGTGTTCCGTAACCATTGACTGCCGGCATTAATGAAATAGCTTGAGACATTCTAGCATAAAGAGCTTTTCGCTGCGTGTTCCAGGTTCTCTCGTTAATGTTGCCCGTCAAACTTGGCAATGTTATCGCGGCAACTACGCCAATAATTGTTAGAGATAATAATATCTCTGCCATAGTAAAAGCGTGAGCGCGTCGACCCGCGCCTGCCATTGTAAATGCAAATCTTTGTTCCATAATTTCTACCCTTTCTATATCTAATTAGTCATACCTTACTGGTAATATAGCATAAAATGAAAATATGAAATCCTACAAAAAAACTATTTCTGATAAAAAGGCATTAGTGCTTAAAACTGTCGGAGAAATAATTAAGGAACAACGACAGGCAAAAAATAAAGGCATACTTTTGCACGCATACGAATATGACATACCAAGTAGCTCATTAAGTCTTATTGAAAAGGGTAAACGTGATATTCAATTAACAACTTTATGGAAAATAGCAAATTCTTTTGATATGACTTTAGGAGAGTTTATATCTTTAGTCGAAAAAAATCTGCCGAAAGATTTCCAAATTATTGAAGATAAATAAAAAAATCCGGAATTATCCGGATTTTTTTATTTTAACGTTTGACACAGCGTACGTAGCGAACATGATTTATTTTATGACCCGTTGCACGTTCACCGTATTTGAAAGAAACTCCCCAACCATAATCGGAATTTAAACTGCTGCTTGACCAATAATTTTCCTGCTGCATAGGACCTAACAATAAATTATTAATAAGCATTGAACTTAGTTCATCAATATTAGGCAATCTGTTGTCTAAATCGCTATTTTTACAACTAGATATACCTATTGAGTGGCTAACCATTGAATTACCTATATCTTTGTTAGCAGGAACTGGAGCAACCACCGTTGAATCAGTTGCATTAAATATTGTCATAAATCCAATATCTTTCCCAACCGTATTTGGACCTTTGGTGCCATTTAAGTCATAAATAAAATTTACACACATAGTGGATTCAGGAAAACCAAAAGTATTTCCGAACTGTGTTAGTGTTTCTTGATTTAAGTATTCCGTCCTGCAAGATTGATTATAAAATGCAACAATGCTTTCACCGTTTTGAGTTTCAAATGCAACGGCTTTAGTATTTTTTGTTGAATACGAACTACCTGAATATGATATATTTCTAAACCAACTACTTAATTCATATAATGTCGTAGGCATTGTTTCTTGTGAAGCTGCCAGGTTTGTGAATGAAGTTACTATACCACAATCTTTTAAGTGTTCGTTATCGCAAATGTTATTAATTTTTAGAACTTTAGCTAATCCTGAAGTAATAAAGGTTTCAGCGGCTGTGTCTGTTGCATCGTCAAGGGTTCCGTACCCGTTCAACGCAGGCATCAAAGCTATGGCTTGTGACATTCTAGCATAAAGCGCTTTTCGCTGTGTATTCCAGGTTCGCTCGTTAATATTGCCCGTCAAACTTGGCAATGTTATCGCGGCTACTACGCCTATAATTGTTAGAGAGAGTAAAATCTCTGCCATAGTAAATGCCCCGGCTGAGCCGGTTCCACATTTGGCTGGGCGGCTTCCGGTTACGTCGGATTTACCTGATAAGAGGCGCCCCCCCCCCCCCTGTCAAAATGTTTACAATTCGTTTTTTCATTGTCTCTATCCTTTCTTAATTCATTATGTAATATGTTTCAAAATTAGTCAAGACTATAATAATAATCTTTCAAGATTTTTGTATCTATTTCTATGTTCGGGCTTTCGCAGGTCAGAGCGCCGCGAACGTCAAACGCTTTGAACGCTTTCAACAAATCCTTATAATTCATATCAGACTCTTCTAAATTCAAGTGGCTGCGCTCACCCTTTGCTGTATACAAAATTCCTGCAAGGTGACCGTGAAACGCTCTTAATGCACCTGCGCCAAGCTCATTTCCTATTTTTTCAAAAATTCTTGAAAATTCATCGTAAGTATTAAATTCCCCGCCACTCCTTGCGTGAAGATGCGAAAAATCTATGCAAGGTAAAACCATATCAAATTCTTTTGAAAGACGGATAACTTCATCCAAATCCCCCCACTGCGTTCCTTTACCGGTTGTCTCCGGACGAACCCAAACTTCTATGCCCGCATTCGCAAGAGCCGTGTTTACTAAATCATTGCACTTTTTAACCTGTTCAAAAACAGTCTCTTTATCGCCACCCATATAATAAGCTGCATGGTAAGTTATACTAAAAGCTCCCACATCATGAGCAGCTTGAGCCGTCTCTATTATTCTGTTTACACTAGCCAAAACCTTTTCTTCTTCTTGAGCATTCAGATTTATATAAAAAGGACAGTGAGCGGTCAAAATAAAGTTTTCATTTTGACGGATTTCTTTTACCAAACTCCGCGTTGTGTCGCTCATTCTAACACCATGAACAAACTCAAGCTCCATTCCGTCAAGTTCCATTGATTTAATAATATCAAAAGCCTCTTTATAGCTGCCTTTAGTAGCCTTTGGCATTCCGGCTGTCAAAAAATTTAATTTATCAAATTCAAATATTCTTGGCAAAATAAGCTCCTATTCCTGTTGATAATAAACAGATTAACACACTTAAAATTATATATCCAAAAGACTGAACATATCCGCCTTTTTCAATCATTTTAAAAAGCTCAAGAGAAAATGTACTGAATGTAGTTAAACCACCACAAAGCCCTACTGTTATTGCAAGTTTTAAAGATTGTGAAATGTCAGCCTTATCCATAAAATAAACGTAGAAAAATCCTATAATGAAACTTCCGACAATATTTACAATAAGAGTTGGAAACGGACAAACAAGATTAGTAAGATATCTCATTAGTGAACCAAGTCCGCCGCCTAAAAATACTGCTATAACATTAAGCATTTACACCTGCCAGCATATTCTCTAAAATTTCTTCAGCATCTGAAACCATTTTGCAGCAATGCTTTTTACGCTCTAATCCCTCAAGACCCCGTGACAAAATTTTACAGCAGGTAAACTGATTACGTGCTTTAAATTCATCAACAAGTTCTTTAGCCTTAGCACGAGCCACAGGTTCATTGCCTTTAGAATTATTTCTGCCAAAGTTCCAGCCAGCAACAATTTGTGCACCAGCAAGCGCACCGCATAAACAACCGCTTGACATTCCACCTGAAAAAGTAGTCGCACAAGGTAATAATTCTGCAGGACACAAATCTTTATCAATAGCTGATTGCAATACACTTTCTGAACAGGAATAACCGTTCATAAAATAATCTGTAGCTTTTGTCATAGATTTAAACCTCCAACAACATATTATCTGATTTGTACAGGCATTACCAAACAAACAAAATCATCTTCGCTGTTAGGTCTCAAAACTGTTGCTGAAAGGCTGGTATTCAAACCAATTTTAACTTCTTCACTATCAATATTTTTCAATGCTTCCAACATATATTTGTAGTTGAATGCAATTGTCAAAGCATCTGCAGTATAATCAATATCAATATTTTCTTCAGATTTACCAGAATCCGGAGTATCAGCTGTCAAGTTTAGGTTGTTTTCTGTAAATTCAAACTTCGCAATGCTTGTTTTTTCGTTAACCATTACAGAAACCCTGTCGAGTGCTGAAATCATTTGTGAAACATTGACAATAGCCTCTTTCGGGCTTTCATTAGGAATAAGTTTGTTATATTGAGGGAATTGACCTTCTAAAAGTCTTGAAATTGTAGTTGTTTTTTCAGATTTAATAACAATTCTGTTAGTTTCCGCGTAGATTTTAACGTTATCTTCATCAATAAATGAACAGATTTTAGCAAATTCGTTAATAGTTCTTGCAGGAATGATAAGTAAGTTTGTTTTATCGTTTTCAATAGCTTCTCTAACGCGCGCAAGTCTGTTACCGTCTGTTGATGCAACTTCCAGTTGGTTTTCAGAAAGACTAAAAACAATACCTGATAAAAGGTTGCTATTTTCGTAAGCAGCTGCAGCAAAACCGGCTTGTTTAACAGCCTTTGTCAAAACTTTTACAGGAATTTCAAAACAGTTTGTTTCATCAACTTCAACATTTGAACATTCTTTCGGAAATTCGTCTGCAGAAATACCTATAATATCAAATTTAGTCTTCTTGCAGGTAATGTTAACAGAAGTTTCGCCGTTTTTCATTTCAAAAGTAACGAGGTTGTCATTCAATTTAGAAACGATTTCGTTAAGAGTTTTTGACGGAAGTGTTATTTTACCTTCTTCTTCAACTTGAGCGTCAACAGTTGTAACAATTGTCATATCCAAATCTGTTGCAACTAATTTAATAGCATTTGAACCAACTGTTTCAATGTATATATTCAAAAGCACTGGTTGCAAAGCCTTTACGCTTGTAGCTCTTTCAACAATTTTTATACCATTATATAAATCTTCTTTTTTAATAACAAACTTCATACCTCTTACTCCTTCTATTCTTGATTAAATTATATTACAAAGTATATGTAAATTACAAGAAAACTATTGATATTATTAAGAAAGCGAAATATTTTTCTTCAACCGTTTTTCTATTATTTACTATATAAATAAATTAATTAATATATAAAATTAATAGTCATAGTAAGCTAAAAATATTTGTAGAAAACTTCTAAAAGCAGCTAATATCAATAGTTTTCATTGTCAATTGTTTGTAGAAAGTTTTATAACAAATGTTAGAAAAAGTATAAATAAATAGTTAGAGTAGTAGAAAACCTAAAAAGATTGTAGAAAACTCTAAACTTTTCTACAGTCTTTGTAAAAGTTTTCTACAATAAATCTTTATTTGCAAAAATAGCCTTGGCACGTATAAATTAAAAAAAATAGCATAATATTATTTAGTTTTGATTCATAATATTTTTTAATTGTTTAAAAATATATTTTCTGAAACTAATTGAATTTTACTAAAATTGATATGATTATCGCTATTTTTAAATGAAATAAAATGTTCATCGTTAGTTAAAAATGTATCACAATAAACCAAATAAATACTATGTAGCATATCAATTATTGTGCCGCGATTAACTTTTTTCTCTTTTTGACAATAAAACATTCTTGACATCATAACTATTGGTCCAAACTCGGTTAATTTTGAAAGTTTTTCTATAGAGAAATTAAGCCTATCAAATGTTGATTCCAATTTTAAATCCCACCAATAATTTTCTATTGATGAATTTTCAAGTAAATCAACACCGCAACATAATATAATGAAAATTAATAGCCATGAAATTTTTATTATCATTTTTTCATAATCATTCAATATTTTATTTTTATTACTCTGTTCTATTGCATATTCAATTGTTTTTTGCAAATAAGAATTTTCCTCGAATAAAATTTTTATAACTTCTGAAAATTCTTTTTGCAAAAACTTTATTCTTTCTTTTAAATCATTTGAATCATAAATGAATGTTTTATTAACATTCTTGCATAGATCTTTCCAAACCCTTGATAGTTCATAATTTGAATAAAATTCATATTTTTGTTCTATTCTTGGCATTCCTACCTTAATATAATTAATCAAAAATTCTGACGGAGAATTTAGTAAATTATCATTACAAATATTTTGAATAAGATAAACCAATTGCTCTTTTCGTACTTCATCTTTTGTTGCTAATATTTCTGCAATTGTTACCGATGAAATAAAAAAATCCGCATTTTTAGTTTTTTTTATCAATTTTCTAATTGCAATTAATTCCTCAATCGTAAAACTATCTGCAAGATAATTTACTGCAGAAGTTTCCAAATAAATACAATATGGCAATTTAGTCATTCATTTTTCCTTTTTTGATAAGAATAAATTCATATAAATATTATTATATTATAAATTTTCTTTTTATTTATGAAACTTGACAAAGAACAGCAAGCCAAAAAATTAAAAGAGACCAAAATACGTCCTATGGTTGATTGAATTAACAATCGAACCTTTGAAAGACTTGTAATTAATTATAGAGAATTGGTTATTTTTGGTGTCCGTTTTCTGCATTTTACAAGATCCCTGAAAACCTTTGTATTTACGCAATAAAAAAAGAAGCCTTAATTGACTTCTTTTTAAATGGTGGGCATGAAGAGACTCGAACTCCCACGCGTTAGCACTAGTTCCTAAGACTAGCGTGTCTACCATTCCACCACATGCCCGTATTGCTATGGTTTTCGCAATTTCTACTTTAATCCAAACAGCCCTATTTGTCAACCCGTTCGCCTATCTTCTCTGGGTGGGCGGAATTTGATAAAATTATCTCATAATATTCATTTTTATCTATATTTACCCCCATTGTTTTAGGGTTCGCATAATCACGTTTGCGTTTCTTATTCAATAGTTTTTTATAATCGCCTGACATATTTCAATTCTATCCCCGAATAGTGTCTTTTTTACCCTTATGTTACAGAATTGTTACATTTTGTAAAATTTATTATACATGTAGTATATTTAGATGATGAAACGCGCAAAAAAAGTGGCATAATATTAGTAGGAGAGCATTACTCGATATTCTTAAGCCTACAATTCATATTTTATATATACAGATAAAATAGAAAGGCAGCAAATGCAAACAAATCTACAATTTCAGAGCGACTTAGATAGACTGGTTGCTATTTTACCCCCAAAGGTTAAACAACACCTGGACTATGAGAAGATGGATGATGTTATCGAAATTGTACTCGATATAGGCAGAATCCCTGAAATCAGGCATGCTAACGGGCAAATCGAGTATATTGAATGCGGTTTGGTTGACGATGATGATATTGTTCATATAACTAGTCACGTTCAAGAGTTTACCTCTGACAACCGATCCGGAATCCCAGGGACGCTGCACAGAATTAGTGCGATTAGAAACAGACAGGGTAAAGTCGTTGGGCTTACTTGCAGAATTGGTAGAGTTGTGACCGGAACCATTGCTTGTATTAAAGACTTTTGTACTTTAGGTAAAAGCATTTTGTTTTTAGGGCCTCCGGGGGTTGGTAAAACAACTAAGTTGAGAGAAATTTCAAGGCTTGTTGCTGATGAATTGAAAAAACGTGTTATTGTTGTTGATACTTCAAATGAAATCGCGGGTGACGGTGACACTCCTCACCCTGCAATCGGGCATGCGCGAAGAATGCAGGTCAGACAGCCCGAGTTTCAAAAGGATATAATGATTGAGGCGGTTGAAAATCACACACCTGAAGTTATCGTTGTCGATGAAATTGGTACTGAAGAAGAAGCACAAGCGGCTCGTACCATTGCTGAACGTGGTGTTATGTTGATTGCAACCGCTCACGGTAATACTTTAGAAAACCTTATCAAGAACCCGACATTATCTGACTTAGTTGGCGGCATTCAATCAGTTACATTGGGTGACGATGAAGCGCGCAGACGTTCTTGTCAAAAGACGGTTCTTGAACGTGAAAAACAACCTACTTTTGATATAGTTATTGAAATTCTTGACAGAAACACGCTTGCTGTTTATAAAAATACGTCGGAAGCTGTTGACTATATTCTCCGTGGCTGGCCGATAAGACCGGAAATTCGTAAAGTTGACAAGACTTATCAACCGGTAAAGGAGGAAGTTCAGGCGCCAAAGGAAGAATCTAAATCTATTCTTGATCAAATAAACAGATTGGAACAAAAAGTTTTTCCGTCATTGGAAAAACCGGTTGAAAAGCCTGAAAGTTTAAAGTTTGGTTTTTCGCGTGAGAAATACGTTGAAGAGGTTAAAGGCTTGAAAAAAGTTTATCTCTATGCGGTTTCAAGAAGTATTGTAGAAAAAGTTATTGAGCGTTTAAACCTTAACGTTGAACTTACAAGGAATATTGAGGAAGCAGACATCGTAATTGCGCATAAAAACTTTGCCAAAGGCGGTGCGAAAATTCTTAGTATAGCAAACGATTTTAGAATAAGAACATTCTTTATTAAGACTAATTCAATGCCTCAAATTCAGAAAGTATTGAAAGATGCACTTGATATAGAGGCAGCAGAAACTCTTACGGGATATTACGACGAGGCTGAAAAGGCGTTGGAAGAGGCAAAGGCTGCAATCAATAAAATCCTTGAGGGTGCGGATAATATTGAGTTAGCGCCTCAAAATCAGCAAATCCGTAAACTTCAACACGAACTTGTTGAACAGCATAATTTAACAAGCAAAAGCGTTGGCGAGGGTGATGAGCGCCACTTGAGAATTGTTGGCGGCAACTAATTTCGTTACATTCTTTAAAAAATTTTGGAAAAAACCTCGACAAGAGGTTTTTTTCATGTAACAATTATTTACAGATTTACTATAAGAATTAAAAGGAGAAATATAAAGATGCAAGTTATATTGAAAAAAGACGTACAAAACTTAGGTGAAGCAGGCGAAATCGTTAACGTTAAAGACGGTTATGCAAGAAACTTTTTACTTCCGCAACAAATGGCAGAAGTAGCAACTGAAGGTGCTTTAAAAAACCGTGAACAAAATATCGCAAGAATTCACGCAAAACAAGAAAAATTACACCAAGAAGCATTGGCTATTGCTGAAAAAATCGAAAAATTCGGTAAATTGGAATTATCTGCAAAAGCTGGTGAAACAGGTAAATTATTCGGTACAATTACAACTAAAAAATTAACAGAAGAATTGGCAGAAAAAGCTGGTGTTGAAATTGATAGAAAGAACGTTTCATTAAACGCTCCTATCAACAAAGTTGGCGAATACACAATGTTAATTAAATTAACTTCAAAAGTTAAAACAGAATTATCAGTTGTTGTAACAGCATCTGAAATTTTGAAAGACCACGTTGAAGAAGTTGAAGAAACTGTTGAAGAGTAATTTTTCAAAAAATATAAGTATTAAAAGCCCGGGATTTATACCCGGGCTTTTTCTGTAAATTGGCGTGTCGGGCAATTTTATTCTCCTCTTGAATTTGTAGAATAATTTTAGTAATAAGAGGAGTTAAAAATGAGTACATCGATTTACCGTGCGCCGATTTGTGAGATGAAAGCGTTTAAAAATTTGTTTATTGAACTTACCGCCAAAAATTGCAATATGCGCTGTAAGCATTGTTTTATAGATTTTCCGTTGTCTAAAAATGTGAAAGATTTTATTTCGGTAAATTGTGTTAAGGAGAATTTAGCATCTGTTGAGCGTGCAGGGCTTGATTGTATTTATCTTACGGGGGCGGAACCTATGACACATCCGGATTTCAATACTATTTTGAGAATGTGTTTAAAGATTGCTAATGTCTGTATTATTACAAACGGCTCTTTTATTAATGAGAAAAAAGCAAGATTTCTCAAGAATGTTGAAGAGGAAAGCAATTTTGAAATTATCATTAAACTTAGTCTTGATCATTATGATGAATTAAAAAATGATGAAGTCAGAGCCCGTGGTGCTTTCAGACAAACTTTGTCTGCGATTAAGGCTTTGGCAAAGTATGATTTCAGCCCTATAATTTCAGTTACTAATTTTTATAATGAAGACCCGGGTTTATTGACGCAAAAAGTTATAGAATTGTGTCATAAGGTTGAGTATGATGTTGAGCCGAAACATATTAAAATTAACCGTTATGTAGATAAGAACTATGAGGGCGAGCCGGAGTACAAGGAGTGGAAGAGTTTGGACTGTGAATACGGCAGAATTTTAACAACAAACGGTGTTTACGTATGTCCTTTCCTTGCCAACGACCACCGCGGAAGATGCGGGTCTAATTTTGAGGATTTTTCACGCAAAATGGTTTTGGAAACTAATTTTTGTGAAAATTGCACAAAAAATCCCGAAATGGTTTTCGGGATTGATTTTCAAAGTTTTGCTTAGATATTAAGATCAAGATCTAAATTCAGGTTAGAATCATCTGTTTTTTTAGATGACGGCGGAACCTCTCTGCTTGCACCTGCATTTGGATCTTTTTCTGCGTAAAGGTTCAAATCCATTTTGATACTTAGAATTGATTTATCTTTTTTGTACGGATTAACTTCGATTGCCTGAATGTCCAGGAAGTGTTCGTGTTTATATAAATCTTTCAGGAAACTTTGGAATTTCATATAAGTAGCAAAAAGTTCTACATTCATTTTGCAAACGCTGTAAACGTCTTTCTTTTCTTTGAAGAAAACATCGTCTGCAGGGTCGTATGTGTAATTAACTTTGTATATTTTAATTCCGTAGAATTTAATAAGGTCATTAATTTCCTGAATTTCACCTGCAAGAATATCAGATGTTGAATTACCGATACTATTTATGTTTTTGTAGAATGCTTTGAGTTCAATACCTTGTGCATTACGTGCTTCTTGTTTAGCTTTATTTTTCTTAGCTGTTTCAAGTTCAGCTTTTTTTGCAGCAAGTTTATTATCGGTTTCTGCATATTTATTGTGGTTACCGAAGTATGATATGGATTCGGGAACTATCTTGGTTAACAGGAATATTGATGCCAAAATCGCAACTACAACTATGATAAGCGCAATTTTAAACATATCTGCATATTTTTTTATTAATTCTATATCCATTATTAATAACCCTTTTTATTTTTTCTTTTTGTTGTTTTTACCGGTGCTTTTTTTGTCATCATCAGCACTTATTTCTTCTGTTTTAGGCGGATAGTTATCATCGTTTGTTATGACGAAATCATAATATTTAGCCTCTGCAACAGCAGCATCTTCTTCGGATGTATTATTCATTTCCATATTTTTCAATTGAAGTTTGCTGTTTGGAAGAGTATTGTTGATATTTTTATAGAAATTATTGATATCATCAATACTTGCACTTACACCGGTTATAATAATTTTATCTTTTGAGTGTGTTTTGTAATATGTTACCCAAAGTTTTCTTGGAATTACTTCACCGATTGTAATGTATGAAATAAGTTTTGTTCTGTTGTTAGAAAGAACGTTTTTGATTTCTTCCTGAGGGTCAAATTTTGTGGAAGCCTCGGATGCGTTAAGATCTGTGATTTCCTTATCAATTTCAGCGATTTTGCTTTCCAATACAGCGATTTTGTCACTGAAAGGTTTATTTAGGATTGGCAGTACTATGAATAATGGAATAAGGATTACGAGTAGTACCGCAGCAAATGCGATTGCATATATTTTTGCCAAATTTGGTGTTATTTCAAAAATATGATCACCAATGTTAAATCTTACTATTTCGTTGTCATAGTTAACTTTAGGGGCAATTTTAAGGAAATCGAATTTTGCGATTACCGGATATTTGTGTCCCTGGAGCATACCAATAGTTTTGAGTGACGGTTTCAACTTGTATTTAGCGTCAACTGTTGGTGCAAGAGGTAAAAATTCATCTTTTCTGTAGAGGTTATCATCAATAAACACTACATTTTGATACATTAATGAACCGCTTGCGGTAAGTGAAGTTGCAAGTTCCTCTGCACTAACCATATCACTTTCTGAAACGATGACCAAATAGTTTGCAGGGAAACCAAGGAGTGTTAATTCAGCTGTTGATGCGATAGCGTTATAGATATCATCAGCGCGTTCTTCCATTAACGGCATATCTTCCTGAACGAAGTCGATAATTCTATCAGCAACCATTGAGAAAATAGCGTAACCGCCATTATTAACTATCATAAGGTTCCAGCTTTTTTCAGGCTGTAATTGTTGTTCAATTAAATTTGTTCTTGCAAGACCGTTAAGAATTGTTGTATATGAAGTTTCGATATCAACAATTTTAGCACCTACTTCTTTAAGAAGTTCAGTGATTTTCGAGATAATGTTATCTTGCAAAGCGCAGTAGAAAATATTTCTCATGCCGGCATTTTTACCGGAATCAAAGTCTTTCCAGTCAAAAACAGGAGTGTATCTTGAGAACACATAAGAACTTTCGATTTCTGCGAGGATTGACTGACCAATAGCTGGGTCTTCCAGCATTGTAGGGAGTTCACGGGTTCCCAAAAGTACGGTTGGAAGGTTCAGAACAACATCACAAGCCGGTTTAATACCTAATTCTGTTACAAGCTCCAAAAATGTTTCTCTGAACTTTTCTAAATCTGTAATTTCTTTTGTACTGTCATCGTATGCCAAGTGTTTATTGGCATATTTTGTAATATGACCGGAGTTTTCATCAATTTGGAAAACTTCCATTCCTATAGATTGGGTAACAGAAACGTAAACCTTTTCCTTTTTCCCAATTCCTAATCCGCTTACTAAACTGTTAATACTCATATTTTCTGCTTCTCCACTCTTATTGTAAACATAAATTCCTGAAAAATCAAAGTGTATACAATAAATTTACATTGAATGTATGAGATTTTATAAAAAATATATAAAAATATTGGTTAATTTTTTGTTTTTATAATAAAATAGTGTAAAATGTACAAGTATAGGAGTATTCTGTCGGTGAACGAACTGATTGAAAAAATAAATGTATTAAAAAAAGAAAAAAATGCGGTAATTTTAGCGCATTGCTACCAAAATATTGAAGTTGATGAAGTAGCGGATTATGTGGGCGATTCTTTGTATTTGAGCCAACAGGCTGCAAAGACAGACGCGGATATGATAATTTTTGCGGGTGTATATTTTATGGCGCAAACAGCAAAAATGCTTTCGCCAGATAAAAAAGTTTTATTGCCTAGAATGGAATCCGGCTGCCTTATGGCAGATATGATAAATTTGCAGCAGCTTCGCGAATTTAAAGCTAAACACCCCGGCATCCCGGCTGTTTGCTACATTAATTCAACGGCTGAAGTTAAATCTGAATGCGATATGTGCGTAACAAGCTCTAACGCTCTTCGCGTTGTTAAAAGTATGGGCGCAGAAAAGATTTTATTCCTTCCGGACACTTATCTTGGAAAATGGGTTGAATCACAGCTTAACGGCGTGGAAGTTATTACATTCCCGGGTTTCTGCCCTACACACTTGAGAATTAAACCGGAAGATATTGAAAATGCACGTGCAGCATATCCTGACGCGCTTGTTCTCGCTCACCCTGAATGCCATCAGTCTGTAACAAGTCTTGCAGATTATGTCGGCAGCACAACAGGAATTATGGATTATGCTAAGAAAAGTAATGCAAAACAATTCATTATTGCAACCGAAAAAGGCGTCGTAGACAGGCTTAAACGCGATATCCCGGAAAAAGAATTTATTTTAATCAAAGATAATATCATCTGTCCGAATATGAAATGGCATACTTTAGCAGATATTTATAATGCGCTTGTTAATGAAGTGCATGAGATTACAGTTGATGAAGAAATTTCCAGAAAAGCCGTTAAATGTATCGACAGAATGCTTGAGGTTTCACAGCCATGTCCGATGAGATAATTTATGGTAAAAATTCGGTTACGGAAGCATTGATTTCTGAAAACAGGGAAATCAACAAGATTATTATATCCAAAAGTATTCATTGCGATAACAAATTGAATAAAATAAAAGAACTTGCACGTGAAAAAGGAATTGTCTTCCAGTTTGCGGGTCGTGAAAAGTTCCAACCGTACGATGAATTTAACCATCAGGGCGTAATCGCTTTCGTTGCACCGATTGAGTACATGGAACTGGAGGATTTCCTCGAAAAACCGCATCAAAATTCCTCTGTAGTAATCCTTGACGGCGTGGAAGATGTTCATAACCTCGGCGCAATAATTAGAACCTGTGTCTGCGCCGGCGTGGAGGCTGTAATAATCCCGTCACGCCGTAATGTTCAGGTAAATTCCGTGGTCGAAAAAATTAGCGCGGGCGCCGTAAACCATATTCCAATTATAAAAGTAAACAGCCTCGTAAACGCTGTCCAAAAAATGAAGGAATCCGACTGGTGGATAATTGCAACGGATGCTAGTGCGAAAGATAATTATTTTGATGTAGATTATAATAACATGAATTTTGCTATAATAATGGGAGCCGAACATGCCGGAGTTTCAAAATCTTTATTGAAAGCCTCTGACTACGTAGTTAAAATCCCAATGTTAAAAGATTTCAACTCTCTTAACGTTTCAAATGCCCTAAGCGCCATAATATTTGAAACAGTACGGCAAAAACTCAAAAAATAATTACATTTACTTTTGAAAGGATAAAAACGGAGAGAAACATGAAGAAAGAACTTGAAAAATTTCAATTTATGTCAGACGATATATCAGATGAGAATGTCGATTTTCATAGCCTTCAAGAGCAAGAACTTGACGCCGATGAAGAAGAGGTCTTGGAATGTATCGAAGAACCTAAAAATTCTGAAAGTTTCGCAAGCGTAAACGCTGACGATAACGTTAAAATTTATCTTCATCAAATCGGTAAAATTCCGTTGCTTTCCGCAGAAGATGAGCTTAAACTCGCTCAAAAAATTCAAGAAAAAAACGACAAATTCTCAAAAAATATGCTTGTAAATGCTAATTTGCGTCTTGTTGTAAGCATTGCTAAAAAATATATAGGCAGAGGTCTTTCGTTCCTGGATTTAATCCAAGAGGGTAACGTTGGTTTGATGAAAGCTGCAGACAGATTTGATTACACAAAAGGTTATAAATTTTCAACATACGCAACGTGGTGGATTCAACAGGCAATTACACGCGCAATCGCAGACAAGGCAAGATTAATCAGACTTCCTATTCATATGATAGAATCCTTGAGCCGCATAAGACGTGTAACACTTGACCTTACAACCGAACTCGGTCATACACCTACAAAACAAGAAATAGCACATCGCTTGGGAATGTCTGAAAACAAACTTTCAGAAATCATAAAATCTGCACAAACCACAATTAGTATGGATACACCTGCGACATCTTCCAAAGATGATAACGCAAAAATTGCTGATTTTATCGTGGATGAGGTTTCAGTCGCACCTGAAAGTAAGGTTTCCCAGGAAAATTTATTTGTTGATATTAAAAAGATGTTAACAGTTTTGAGCCCGAAAGAGCGCGATGTACTGATTATGCGTTTCGGTATAGATAATAACGGAGTTCACAAAACGCTTGATGAAATCGGAACCCAGTACGGCGTATCTCGAGAAAGAATAAGACAAATCGAAAATCGTGCAATAGCGAAACTTAAAAAATATTGTAAAAACAAAGAATTAACGATTGATTTGAAGAATTATTTTGGTGGATAAAAAGCGGGGTTTTAACCCCGCTTTTTAATTAGAAAGGATAAATTATCTTTTTACGCAACGGACGCCTGGCCAAACGCCATAATCCTCATAGACTTCACCTGTATCTGCTGCAACCGTCATAGGTTTTGCGTCTTTATTTAAAGTGCTGGACATATATGGAGCTGAACCGCTATTTGTATTAAATAAAAATTTATTGTAAATCAAAGACATATCCTCTTCAAGATTAGGTAATCTGCTATCTGCCTCAAGCTCTCTGCAGGCACGAAGCGCTATGGAAAATGATTGTGCTCTGCCTACATTATCTTTTACAAAAGGATTTGGAGCTACAACAACAGAATCTGAAGGGTAGAGAGCTGTGATAACACCAATATCTTTTCCAACAGTATTTGGTCCCTTATTACCGTTTAAGTCATAGACAAAATTAGCACACATTCTACCTTGTGAATAATAGTAAGTAAATGTTAGTCCATCAGCACGCGTGGCACTTTTACCATCCATTTTGCTAACACAATAAGGGTTATAATAAACTAAAATACTTTCGCCATTTGCGGTTTCAAAAGCGGCTGCAGTAGTATCTTTCTGTGAATAATTACCACCTTGTCCTCCTGCGCGTTTAAATAATGTATTATAGTTGTGTAATGTTTTGATATCCGCAAGATTTATGATAGAAGCACCGTCAATCCGGATTATCTTATCCGGTAAACCGCAATCTTTCAAATGTTCAGAATCACAAATATTATTAATTTTTAGAACTTTAGATAAGCCAGCCGTGATGAAAGTTTCAGCAGCCGTGTCCGTTGTATCGTCAAGGGTTCCGTACCCGTTTAATGCCGGCATAAGAGAAATCGCTTGAGACATACGTGCATAAAGAGCTTTTCTTTGAGTGTTCCAGGTTCTTTCGTTAATGTTACCAGTTAAACTGGGTAAGGTAATTGCAGCAACTACACCAATAATTGTTAGAGAGAGCAAAATTTCTGCCATAGTGAAAGCGTAATCATACCCCCCCCCCCGTCTGAACAGGGGCTTACTACAAGGGTTTTCAGAGTTTAAGTTTTTCATAAATCCTATCCTTTCTTTATTTATATTTTAAACTATGATTGGTACTCTGTCAATAAAAAAAGCGGGGTTTTAACCCCGCTTTTACTAATTTTACGCTTCTTCTTTTTGTTGGCTGATTAGATTTTGTAATTTCTCTTTTATCTCATCGCCTTTCTTCTGCAAATCGGAAACTACATCGTCTGCTTTTGCTTGAATCTCTTTTACTGTTTCGTCTGCTTTTTTCAAAGCATCCACTGCGCCGTCTTTTAACATTTTACGAGTTTCTTCACCTGACTTTGGTGCTAGTAAAATTCCTGCTATTGCGCCTACTGCGCCGCCGATTAAAAAGCCGGCTAAAAATTTTGTTGTTGTTGATGACATATTTATGACTCCTTTATTTTCAAATGTATTATAAACGCTTTTTGAAAACTTTTTAATTGTTACAAATGGCTATTTTACAAAAATATCTTTAATCCTTTGGACTACGTTGAAAAAACCGGTTCGAATGTTGTTTTTTACACGATTTTTCTTCTCATTAATTGTAGTTATAGCCGTTTTCACACGGTTAATTCCTTCTTCTGCCGTTTGGGTAATAGAAAGAAGTGACGAAAGTGTGTTTTTTAATTCCAAAATTGTAGGTTTTAACTCTTCGTTAAGAATTTTGGAGGTTTCCAAAAGGCTCTTGGAAAGCGTTGATAAATCAATAATTAATTTTGTCAGGAAAACCCCGATTACAAAAACTACGATTCCTACTGTCCAGGAAAGAAATGTTAAACTTTGGTTTAATGCGATCTGTGATGTATCCATTCTCTTTCCCCTATTCGTTGTAATCGCCGGTCATATCACCGTCTTCACGTTTTTTTGCATTGCGAAGTTTTCTTGATTTGATTTTATCTGCGATATTTTTTAATTGTCTTTCAAATTTGCATTTTACTATATCAACGGATTGCAAAGCCTGTTTTTTTGCCTCGTTGATTTCAGGAGAATGCTTTTCATAAAATTCGTTAGCTGCTTGCGCGAGTTCTTTTCGGGTTTCTTCACCGGATTTAGGTGCGAAAAGTATTCCGGCTACAATTCCGCCGACCACTCCCGCCAATAACCCAATCGGGAATGCTAGTGATTTGTTTTCTGACATAAAACTCCACCTTTCATTTTTCGTATTTAGTTTATCATGTTTTTTCAAGTTTTACAAGGCTTGTTAAAGCAAAAATTTTAAAATACTAAAGCCGGTCTCAAAATTTTCGTACTGTTTTTTGAAGATTTTGTGCATTATATAGTACATTGTCAACTCGCCCAGTAAGTTTCCGCAAGCCTCGACTTTTTTGCCAAACTCTTCTTTCCACATCTCGATGTACTGATATGTTAGTGTGAAAATATCTCTTGCTGTAGGAAGTATATTTTTTAACTTTTTATTTTGCGCAATAACTTTTTGCCGGCAAGAGTTGACTGCTGCATTTAAACGTACGATACAGTAGATTATCAGCCCTGCGGCGATTATTTCAGTTATTAGAATTGTGATTATAGTTGTGTTCATTTCTTTACTTTTGTATTATATTATTAGAAAGACTTTGTGCAAATACATCTACTGGAGGATATCATAAATGCTGTTAGGAGTAAATATAGATCACGTTGCAACATTAAGAAATGCGCGCGGGGGCGTGGAACCGGATGTTTTGGCGGCGGCGCTTATTTGTGAGGAAAACGGTGCGACTTCTATCACTGCGCATTTGCGTGAAGACAGACGTCATATTAAGGATGCGGATATTTACTCACTAGCTAAAAACATTAAAACCCGTTTGAACCTTGAAATGGCTATGGCGGATGATATTCAAAAGATTGCACTTGAAGTCAAGCCGCATTCAATTTGCCTTGTGCCTGAAAGACGTCAAGAGGTAACGACAGAGGGCGGGCTTGATGTTGCGGGAAATTTTGAGGCTGTAAGGGATTTTATTAAACCTTTGCTTGACGCGGGAATTGTCGTAAGTTTGTTTATTGACCCTGAAGAGGCGCAGGTTAAGGCATCTTTCGAAACCGGAGCACAGTTTATTGAAATGCATACCGGAAGTTATTCAAACAATTGTTGCGAAGAAGAGTTTTTGAAACTCAAAAAGGTGGCGGCATACGCTCAAAAGTTGGGCTTGAGAGTAAATGCGGGGCACGGATTGAATTATGAAAATGTTCATAGAATGCATGAAATTCCGGGGCTTTATGAGTTGAATATCGGACATAGTATTGTTTCTCGTGCGGTGTTTACCGGGATTGCCGAAGCGGTTAAGACAATGGCAGAGGCGGTGAAATAATGGCTGAAAGACGTTCAGAGCAAGAAATTATTGAAGAAATGCAGCAGGTAGTTGAGCAAATGCGCCTTGACGATATTGAAGACGATCCATCAAGTGCCGAAGAATGTTTTGATTGTGACTGCTGCGGGCAATCTAAACCTTTTGCAGGTTCAATTGATTATAACGGCTACAGACTCTGCAACGACTGTGTTTTGCTGGCGGAAACCGGCTTTGCACTTGGCAAAATTAAAGATACTGACGATTTAATTAATTATATCGAGGACAAACACCTTGAGCAATTGTGTGACTTCATAAAACAAGAAGAAAAACGGGAAAGCAATTGATGAACGCAAAAATTTCTGACAAAGTAATTAATCGTTTGACGCTATACCACTGCATTTTGCAGGAATTTTTGGCGCGCGGCGAGGAATTTATTTCCAGTAAACAGATTGCAAAACTGCTGCATATTGACGATTCGCAGGTGAGGAAAGACATTTCTGTTTTGAACAATTCGGGCAAATGCCGAGTCGGGTATATTGTGAAAGAGTTGAAATCCTGTATTGAAAAGACTTTGGGCTTTAAAAAACAGAAAAATGCTTGTATTATCGGTGCAGGGAATTTGGGATCAGCGCTTGCGAAATACGATAGTTTTGCAAATTACGGTCTAAATATTGTTGCGCTTGTGGATACTGATAAAAAGAAGATTTCCGGCATGGTAAACGGAAAGCGAATATATGATTTGACGGATTTTGGTTTGGTTGTAAAGGAACACGGAATAGATATAGCGATTTTGACGGTTCCGAAAGAGTTCACGCAAAGCACGGCGGACATAGTTGTGGGCGCGGGCGTGAAATACATTTGGAACTTTGCGCCTGTAGTTTTGAACGTACCTGACGACGTGCAGGTTTGGAACGAAAATCTGGTTGGCAACTTCTTACAGTTTACGTATAATATTTAAAAACCGCCTCGCAAAAGGCGGTTTTATTTTTATTATTCGTTTCCGTCGAGCAGGCTGCCCTGTTCTACGTTTGCTTCAGGTGCAGGGTCTGCCGTTCCCTGAAACTCTTCCTCCTCGTCAGGGTTCAGAATTTTGTTTACTGAACATACAAGGTCATTGTCCACAAGGTTTATCGCCTTGACGCCTGTTGCAGGTCTGCCTTGACGCGAGATTGAACCGGCGTTGATTCGTGTTACAATTCCGTTTGCCGTTACCATCATAATATCATCGGTGTCTTTAACAATCGTCAACGCTACAAGTCTTGATGCACTTGATTTAAACTTAGTCGCAATCAAGCCGATGCCGCCGCGGTTTTGCGTTCTAAATTCTGAAATCTTCGTACGTTTGCCAAAGCCGTCAGAAGTTACAACAAGTAAGTCTGCGTCGTAATCTTTTGGAACAATGTCGCAGCCGATTAATTCATCGCCTGAACGTAATTTCATTGATGTTACGCCGCGTGCGCTTCTGCCAAGAGGTCTTAAATCCTCAATTGGGAATCTAATCGCCATACCGCAAGAGGTTCCGATTAAGATTTCATCTTTTGCGGTCGCAAGTTTTACCCAGCAGAGTTCGTCGTCTTCTTCAAGTCCGATTGCGATAATACCGTTTCTTCTGATGTTTGAGAAGTTATCGAGTTCAATACGTTTAATATAACCTTTCTTAGTCAGCATTATCAGGTTCAAATCGTGTGAGAACGTGCTTACAGGAACAACAGCGGTAATTTTTTCGCCTTGTTCAATCGGAAGTACGTTTACAATCGGCAAGCCTTTTGCCTGACGTCCGCCTTCAGGGAAGTCGTATACGTTTAAGCTATAAACCGTTCCTTTTGATGAGAAGAACAGAACTTTATCGTGCATCATTGCGGTGAAGAAGTGTTGAATATCATCATCTTCTTTGGTTTTGATACCTGATTTGCCGCGGGTTGCACGGTTTTGGCGCTCGAATGTGTCGAGTGAAATTCTCTTCAAATAACCCTGGTGAGTAATGAAGACTGCCATTGGTGTGTTTGGTGTTAAGTCTTCAATCGTTACTTCGCCTTGTTCTGGGAGAATTTGGGTTTTTCTGTCATCGCCGAATTTTTCTTTATCTTCGTTCAATTCTGTTTTGATGATGTCAAGAATTTTTTGGCGGCTAGCCAAAATTGATTCGTATTCTGCAATTTTCTTTAATAATTCATCGTATTCAGCTTTAACTTTGTCTTGTTCCAATCCTGTTAATCTTCTCAATTGCATTTCGAGAATTGCGTTTGATTGGTCAACATCTAAGCCGAAACGTGACATTAAGCCGTTGCGCGCGTCATCTGTGGTTTTAGATTTTTTGATAAGTTCGATAACTTCATCAATTGAACCCAGCGCAATAATCAAACCTGCCAAGATGTGTGCGCGAACTTTTGCTTTTTTGAGGAAGAAGATTGTTCTTCTTGTAACGATTTCAACACGGTGTTCAACGAACTCTTCAAGAACCTGTTTGAGGTTCAACAAGCGTGGTTGTTTGCCGCATAGAACGACATTGTTTACGCCGAAAGTTGTTGAAAGTTGTGTGAATTTGAATAAGTTATTTTTAACGACATCAGGTTTCGCGTCGCGTTTAAGTTCGATAACGATACGCATACCGTCGCGGTCGGATTCGTCACGGATGTCAGAAATTCCGTTGATACGTTGTTCTTTAACAAGGTCTGCAATTTTTTCGATAAGCATTGCTTTGTTGACCTGATAAGGGATTTCGGTAATAACGATAGCTGTGCGTGCTTGGCGTCCGCCGCCGCCTGCGATTTCTTCAAACCCTGCAACCGCTTGCATTTTGATAGAGCCGCGACCTGTTTCGTAAGCCTGTTTAATGTCTGCCAAGCCGATAATTGTTGCGGCTGTCGGGAAGTCAGGACCTTTAATGTGTTCCATAAGTTCCGCGATTGTGATTTGCGGGTTGTCAATGAGGGCGATTGTACCGTCAACGACTTCGCAAAGGTTATGAGGCGGAATATTTGTTGCCATACCAACAGCAATACCGGAAACACCGTTTAACAAAAGCATTGGCAGGCGAACAGGAAGAACAGAAGGTTCTTGCAATGAACCGTCGAAGTTTGGTTCAAATTCGACAGTTTCGCAGTCGATGTCAGCAAGCATAGACGGGGTAATTTTGTTCATACGTGCCTCTGTATAACGCATTGCAGCTGCGCCGTCACCGTCAACAGAACCAAAGTTTCCGTGACCGTCAACTGTCAGGTAACGGGTTGAGAAGTCTTGCGCCATACGTACAAGAGCTTCATAAACAGCCGTGTCGCCGTGAGGGTGGTATTTACCAAGAACTTCACCAACAATACGCGCACATTTCTTGAACGGTTTGTCAGGTGTCATACCGAGTTCGTTCATCGCGTACAGAATACGTCTGTGAACAGGCTTTAACCCGTCACGAACGTCCGGCAGCGCACGACCTACGATAACGCTCATCGCATAGTCGATGTAAGAACGTTTCATTTCTTCTCTAATATTAACCGGAACGATTTTGCCATCGTCAAATATATTTTGCTGACTCAAAGTTCTCTCCTTTTCCCCTAATCTATTCTTATATAGCCATATTATAGCACAAAAGTTTTAATTTTGCACATATTGAAGAAAATTTAAGAAACTTTTATCTTTTTACGCAGTAAATATATTCCGGTCTATCAGGAATTAAATACATATCTGCTGATGAAAAATTTAATCCCCAATAATAGGATTTTTGATTAGTGCTGCTAGACCAAACATGTCGCGTATTTAACGCTTGATTTCCTATAAGTTCTTTGTTATAGAACATTGACATTAATTCTTCTTTGTTAGGCAGACGGGTTTCGGCATTGAAGTTTTTACATTCTGATACCGCCTGCGAATGGTTGTATTGCTGCGACAATGTGTTCGCACTTAGCATTACAGGCATTACAACCGTTGTGTCTGACGGATATAGTGCGCTAATCCAGCCAATATCTTTGCCAACAGCGTTTGGACCTTTGTTTCCGTTAAGGTCGAAAATGAAATTTGCACACATATTCATTTGGACGTAACGTCGTTCTACATTGTCACCATAACCTATGGATGAGTTATTGATTATTGAACCATTGAAATCCACGCAATAGGGATTGTAAAAAGCCAGAATGCTTTCGCCGTTAGCGGTTTCAAATGCGGCGGCTTTCGTAACTATATCTTTTTGTGGGTTTTGGAAATTGCCGTATCGGTCTGTGAACATACTGTTCAATTCTTTAAGGTCTTTGGGTACGCTCATTGTACCACCTGCAAGAGTATTGAATTTTTCGACTATACCACAGTCTTTAAGGTGATCGTTGTCGCAGATATTGTTAATTTTGAGGACTTTTGCAAGTCCGTTTGTGATAAAAGTTTCGGTTGCAGTGTCTGTTACGTTTCCCTCGGCGTCTTTTGAGTAGGTCCCATACCCGTTCAATGCAGGCATTAGGGCAATAGCTTGTGAAAATCTTGCATAAAGCGCTTTGCGTTGAGTGTTCCAAGTGCGTTCGTTAATGTTTCCAGTGAGGGATGGCAATGTTATTGCTGCAACAACACCGATGATTGTTAATGATAATAAGATTTCTGCCATTGTGAAGCCCCCCCCCCCTTACCCGAGAAGGCTGTACGACAAGGCTTTTCAAGTCTAAATTTTTCATATATTCTATCCTTTCTAATTTTATTTTAAACTATTTTATAACCACTGTCAATTACAACGCAAATTTTTTTCTTTTAGAACTTTTATAACATTATGGTCAAGATAAGTTTTATAAGACAGGTTTCGCGTGCGTTAAACCCCACAGAAATAAAGGGTTTACGCTATGCACCCGAATATCTTCCAGATACAGTGCAGATTTCAAGGAAGTCTGCACTATCAGAATTTAAGAATTATTTAGAGGGCTGGCGTATACACGGCGAGGATTTTGTACCACAATCTGCAAATCCGGAATCTACCTTTATGGAATATTTTAATTTCAAAAAGAAAATTTGTAAGCCGCAGCCAGCACGGAAATTGGGCGGATTTTCTGTGCCGGCGAGACCCGCGCCGCCAAAAGTAGTTGTTAAAGGCGAAACCCCCGAGTCACCGATTGTTTCGCTGCTTTCGTTCAAAAATTTTATGCAGTTCAACTCTCAACACGCGACAAAAGAGGAGTATTATGAAGTTATTGATGAAATTTCAAGGCTTATGCCCGAGTACGTTGCACGCAAGTATAAGGGGCTAAGACCAGAAATAGTTGAATGTTCGGGGGATATTTTCAGGTGGCGTTCTTATCTGGATGTTGAGAAAAAAGTAGATGACAGGCTTGTTCAAACGAAATTTTTTGATGCACAGAAAAAAGAAGAGGCATTGAATGAATATGTTGAATTTGTAGAAAATCTGACCGGTAAAAAAGTTTTGGTGGGCTCGCCTACAAGAATACATATTGCGGTAGATGAGCTTGGGCTTTTGAACGACCCGAACAGCTATAAAGATGTTGATTATATTCTTTTCGGGCATGGTAAAGGTTCGTCATTAATTACGGATATTGAAAACCCGGATACCTGGCATTTTTCGGACAACAATGTCAGCATTTGGAAATTTATTGAAGAAAATGTGCCAAAAGGGAAAAGAGTTTTAGTCGGATGTTGTGAAAAAGATAAATTTTGGCGTGCTGACGGTACAATTCCTGAAGAGCGCAAGGCGCTTGCCGAAATGTATGACAAGTCCGGAAATTATATGTTCGGAATCGGCAATACTGTTTGTTGTTCATTTGGCGAAGATCAACCTGCAAAGGTTTGCGAAAGCGGTGTACGCCATATTATAGGGCATACAAAAATTGAAAAGTATAAAGGACTTCCCGATACATTTATAAATAGTACCTATGGTAACACTAAAACTATTTATTATGACTTGTAGCTTTCTTTTTTAATTTAATCGGTTCAAGTTTAGTTTTATGTAAGTCTGTACCGCCGGTTTTGATTAACCCGTGTTTATCCGCGTATTTAATTACGTGTTCGCGTTTGTGGAATTTGATAATCCCGCGTAATCTTCCATACGGATAATAACATTCAGCGCCGTCAAGTCCTAGTTTTTTCATTTTGGCAAAGAGACGGTCTAGGCTTAACGCCCAGTAACACGCAGGGTGTGCCACAACAGCAATTCCGCCTGCCTCATGGATTGCGTCGATTAATTTTTTCAGGTTTCTGGTCGGCAAAAGTCTGATTATGTTACGAACGGTTTCGTATTTATGTTTTGCAAAAAACGGTTTGATAGCAGGGTGATTGTAGTCAATTCCGTAGGCAAGCAAGTGGCAGAACACGTAACCGCACCATACATCAAACTCGCACGCCGGAATTAAATAATCACGGGTTATGCCGGTTTCTATGTACCCGTTCATGGTATTGTGATCAGAAATAGCTATGTATCTATAGCCTTTTTCCTGTGCCTGATTTACAATATCTTCAAAATCTCCGATTCCGTCAGAATGGTTCGTGTGGATATGTAAATTAACTAAACTCTTTTCGTAATCTTCTTCTGTAAACGAGGAAATTAATTCCCTTATGTCAGCCATTTTCTTTTTTCCTGATTTGTAATAAAATAATTATAGTATAAACAAAACGAAAATAAGGGCGGTTATGAAAAATAATAATAATTTTGTTAACATTTTGTTTAAAAGTTTACAAATTTACATTATGAATATACACAAGTTTTTGATGTATATGGCTTTTCCTGTGATTGGGCAATTGCTTGGAATTGTATTGATTTTCATACCTGCTATGTATTTGAAAGATGTTTTGCCGGATTTGGCAGCTAAATATGAGGTTTTTGCCGAGCCGTCAAAACAATTAGCGCTGGTTCTCTTGACCATTTTGCCGGGGCTGGCGCTGTTAGTGTCTGCGTTTTGGAAATACCTTGTTGCGTACGCGGCACTCAATTCTATGACACACAGCGCAATGACTTCCGGAAAAATTTATGATTTTCCGGCGCACAATGGTGTTGTTAACAGAAATATTTGGAGCTATATTTTGCTGTGGCTTATGATTTCGATTTTAAGCCTTGCCGCATTCAACCCGTTCTTGATTGTTCCGGGCGGAATTTTCTTTATATTTTTTATACTTGTGTTTCAAGTGTTCACTTTTGAAACCGAAGAAGGCGTTGTAAATTGTTTTACAAAAAGTTTTAAACTTGTAAAAGGCGTGTATTTCAAAACCCTTGCAATGGCTGTAGTTATGCTGATTATTGCGTGGGGGCTGGGAGAATTAACTTCTTTCGGGCTTGGCAAAATCGTTGATATTAAAAATTTTCTGCCAAATGTTGCCTGGGCGCTGGTGGCAACCGATTATGTTAATATGCTTAACGCAAATCTTCCTTTACAGTTACAAATTACGCCGGAACTTCTTTCAAAAATGCTTTTTGGAAGTATGGTTAGTTTCATAATTTTCGGGTTTACACTACCTTTGCGAAGTATTTGCTGGACGCTTTGGTATAAAAAACTTTCCGGTACAAAAAAGGTTTCAAAAAAGGGCAAAAAACAGCTTGATCCCGAAATTCTAAGACGTGCAAAATTGAAAGATGATGAGGAAGTCTAGTGTTTAAGTGTAAGAATTGTAAAACCGTTGACAGATTTGAGTTAATGTTTGCTCCTGATTACCAAGGCAGCAGAACATTTCAAATGGAATACAATAAAAAAGGAGAAATTGAAATAACGGTTGACGGCTACAAATTTGTGCCTGATTTAGCGTTTATGAACGGTTTTGCGGTGTGTAAGTATTGCGGGTCTATATACAAGTGGGACTATGAATAGCCGTGTCCAATATTAACGTTTTACACACCAGGTTTGGAAATTATTACCCATTGACCAGTCATCAATTTCGCCTGTTGTCATGTTTGCCGTAATAACAACATTATTAAATGGGCTTACCGGTCTTTTTACAACTGTTGATGACCAAAAATTACTGCCGGAAAAATTTCTTGGCTGCACAAGTTTTTTGTTTACAAACATTGAATATGTTTCTTCCATATTTGGAATACGGTATTCAGGAGCAGCATTTGTACAGAGTTTTGCCGCATTAGGATATGTACCTGCTTCAAATATATTTAATGTTGGCTGCGGCATAACAATGATTGGATCAGTAGGATACATAATGGTCATAATACCAATATCTTTACCAACTGTGTTAGGTCCTTTCTTACCGTTTAAATCAAAAATAAAATTGGCACAAACCGTTCTTTGGAAGAGTGTTCCTGTACTTCCACCCCAGTGGATATCTTGAAGACTTCCAATACAATATGGGTTGGTATATGCAGCTATACTTTCTCCATTTTTTGTTTCAAATGCTGCTGCTTTTGTATTTGTGATATAGATTGAGTGAGTCGCTGTTGATAATTCTCCAACCATTTTAGAGTTTAAGTCACCCATTGTTGTCGGGAAATTTATTTTTGTGGCATCTACGGTTGTAATTTGAGCAGGAATACCACAGTCTTGTAAGTGGTTATTATCACAGATATTATTTATCTGTAAAACTTTGCTTAGACCGCCGGTAATGAAAGTTTCCGTTGCGGTATCAACAGCGTCTCCTGCATCAGAGGAACTTTCTTCTTTCACTATACCAAATCCATTGACTGCGGGCATGAGTGAAATTGCCTGCGACATTCTTGAATACAACGCTTTACGTTGAGTATTCCAGGTTCGCTCGTTAATATTTCCAGTTAAACTCGGTAAAGTTATCGCCGCGACCACGCCAATTATAGTGAGAGATAGCAAGATTTCTGCCATAGTAAATGCTTGTTTCATAGTTCTATCCTTTCTGAAAATATAATTTTTGTCATAAAAATTAGTATTAAAGTGTAACCTTATATGCATATTTTAGCATATTAAGCTAATTATGTCAATAAAAGTTAGCATTTCAGATAATTAATATTATCTCCACTAGACCTTAATATGGCAAAGGAGGTATTTATGGCAAATCTTAAAGAAAAATTGGGCGCGCGGATACAAGAGATTAGAAAATCAAAAGGGTTTACGCAAGAAAAATTAGCGGAACTTATTAATATGGATATTCCAAATTTGAGTAATATTGAACGTGGCAAAAAATTTATGACTTCGGATACCCTCGAAAAAATTATTAATGTTCTGGAGGTAAGCGAAAAAGAGCTTTTTGATTTTGGATATATGATTTCAGATGATGAATTGAGAGAAAAAATAATTTCTGAAATAAATGACCTTCCCTCTCAAGGCTTAAAATACGTTTATAAAATGATTGTTAATTTGAAATCTGTAATATAATATTTGGAAAAGGGGTTATTATGCGAAATAGAAAAAACAATGAATTAAGAGAAATAAAATTTACACCGAATTTTACAAAACACGCGCCGGGCTCTGTCTTGGCTGAATTTGGCGATACAAAGGTTATAACTACAGCGTCTGTTGAAGAGGGCAAACCAAAATGGATGGCAAAAGATGACAATCGCGGTTGGGTTACGGCTGAATATTCACTTCTTCCGTCCTCAACAAGTACCCGCTGTCAGCGCGAGCGTACAAAAATTTCAGGCAGAACACAGGAAATTCAGCGCCTTATCGGCAGAAGTCTTAGAGCCTGTGTGGACTTAGAAAAAATGCCTGAATTGACAATCACAATTGATGCGGATGTAATTCAAGCGGACGGCGGAACCCGTACTGCAAGCATTTGCGGCGGCTTTTTGGCGTTAAAAATCGCGGTTGAAAAACTTCTTGCAGAGGGTAAATTAGCCGAAAACCCTATAATAGAGCCAATCGGTGCGATTTCTGCGGGAATCGTTGACGGTGAAGTTCGTTTAGATCTTGAATATGAAGAAGACTGTCGTGCGCAGGTTGATGCAAATATCGTTCTTACAAAAAGCGGTAAGATTATTGAGTTCCAAACAACAGCTGAAGGCGCCCCGTATGAAGAAAGTCAAATGGGCGAAATCTTTGCTGTTGCGAAAAAAGGTATAATGGCAATTATAGAGAAGTATTAAGATTATGAGAATTTTTGTTTTATTACTTGCGGTTTTATTGTCTTTTAATATGGCGTATGCTAAAAAAGCGCCGCAGCCGACTTTCGTAGGAACCCCGTTCCCAATTGACGAAGAATTCAGCGCTGATTTTACAGGCTATGACGAAAAAGAGTTTAAAGCCTACGAAAAGGAACAAAAAGCACTTGAAAAACTTAATAAAAAACGCCAAAAACTTGAAGATAAAAAAGTTAAGCTGGAGAAAAAGCGTGACGCAAGCATTGAAAATTGTGAGCGCAGCCAAATTTATATTGAAAAACTCAAAACAACAGAGGATAATCTTTAATTTTATGGTATGATATGGCTATGCAAGTTACGACAAACACGCTTACGGGCGCACGGATTTTAACAGAAACTTTGAAAAACCTTGGTGTAGATACCATTTTTGGTTACCCGGGCGGAATAGTGCTGAAAGTTTATGATGAACTTTTTGCGGACTCTGAAATAAAACACGTGCTTAGCCGGCATGAGCAGGCGTCAGTTCATCAAGCCGAGGGCTATGCAAGAACAAGCGGAAAACCCGGTGTGGTGCTTGTTACCTCCGGTCCCGGCGCGACAAATGTTGTAACTGGAATTGCAAACGCTTATCTTGACGGCTATCCGCTTGTGGTTTTGACCGGTCAGGTTTCTAAAGAATTAATCGGCAAAGACGCGTTTCAGGAAGTTAATATCGTTGATATGACGCGTTCCTGCACTAAAAAAACTTATCAGGTTACTGATGTTCGCGATTTGGAAAAAACGCTTGTTGATGCGTTTTATACAGCGCTTTCCGGTAAAAAAGGTCCTGTTCTTGTTGACCTTGCGAAAAATATTTTTACTGAAACTACGGAATTGGAAGGCTTGAAACTTCCGGCTTTTGAAAATCGTTCCGAGTTGGAAAAAATTCCGCGGATTTTGTCGCTCTTGAACGCCGCCGAACGTCCTGTAATCGTTGCAGGCGGCGGGGTTTTGCACTCAAATGCGTCTGCTGAACTCAAGTCACTTGCCTGCGGGCTTAGTATCCCGGTTGTTTCAACTATGATGGGGCTTGGTGCGTTCCCGCAAAGCGACAAGTTGTATTTCGGTATGATTGGGCTTTTTGGCTCATACAGTGCAAACCAGATTTTGCGGGAAAGCGATTTGATAATCTCGCTCGGTGCGCGGTTTAACGACCGCATTAGCTGCTGTTTCCCTAACGGTGAAATAGAACGAAATTTAATTCAGATTGATATTAACGACCACGAAATTTTCCGTACTTTAAACGCTCGCCTTGGCGTTAAAGGGGATATTAAAGAGATTTTGAGTGACCTTTTGGAAAAAGTTTCAAAAGATTTCTCAGACTGGGCACAGGAAGCACAAGCCTTGAAAGCGCGCAACAAACTTCCTGCGAAAAAATCTGAAAAACTTCATTCTTTTGAAGTTATTGACGCGATTTATAATTTTACAAAAAATATGGGTATAACTGTCACAACAGAGGTTGGACAACACCAGCTTTGGTGTGCAAAAGGTTATAAATTCAATTATCCGGGGCAATTTATTACGTCCGGCGGACTTGGAACAATGGGTTTTGGTTTCCCTGCGGCGCTCGGTGCAAGCATTGCTCAAAACGGTGCGCCGGTAATCTGTGTGACGGGTGACGGAAGTTTACAAATGAATATTCAGGAGCTTTCCACTTGCGTTGAATATGATTTGCCGGTGAAAATTTTTGTTCTGAACAACGGCTATCTCGGAATGGTGCGCCAATTGCAGGAAAAACTGTGCGGTAAACGCTATTCTCAAACGCAAATTCATAACCCTGATTTTGTCGGGGTTGCAAAGGCATACGGTGTTGACGCTGTGCGCGTTGAAAAAGCAGAGGAAATTCCGGCGGCGCTTGAAAAGTGTTTTGCGTCAAACGCTCCGTTCCTGATTGATTTTGTCGTTGAACCAATGGAAGTTGTATAACAAGTGATTTTAGTGCTATAATTTAGTTATGGAAGATAGAGAAGTCAGTATTACAAAACAGAATAAATTAATTATCGCAGGACTTTTGTCCAGCACGTTTTTGATTGTAGGGATTGGAATTTTTGCAACTTTTAATATTCAAAATAACCTACGCGATACTTATCAGAATTACGGCGAAGTTATCGCAAAAACTATTGCGGATTCTTCCACAGAAATGTCTGATAATTTAGGTAATTTTTTAAAAACGGTTGTTTCTGAAAGTGACAATATTCTTGCGGTAAAATATATTGACGAAAACGGAAATGTAGTTATAAACGAAGAAAGTTCGTCTCCCGCAGCCGGAAACAGAACTTTTTCAGTTGTTACACCCCGTAAGTACTATGAAAATGGTGTTTTAAAAACTGACGGTTCGTTTACAATCGTTTTTAGCGCAAATGTTTTGGATAAAACTTTTTCTACAACAAGGTTTTCTATATTTTCAGTTTTTGCGCTTGCCTGGTTGATTTTTGCGTCCGTAATCTTAATCAGCACATATCTTACAACCCGCGAGCTACGTACACTCAAAGATGGTGTAAGTAAGATTTCTACAGGTGAATTTGGTTATACGATTGATGAACAGGAAGTCAGCCGTGAAGTTCGCGAACTTTTTAACGCATTTAACGATATGTCGAAAAAACTTCACGCCTATGGTGAAGAAAATATTGAACAATTGACGCTTGAAAGAAACAAATTTGAAGCCGTGCTTTTGAGTATTGCAAACGGGGTTGTTGTTTGCGATAACAATGATAATGTTGTTTTGGTTAACAAGCATGCACAAGACCTTTTGGAGCTTGATAATGAACAGATTATGGACAGCCGTATTCAGGATTACATTGACACCGAGGGCAATTTCTGTTTCCGCGAAAAAATCGAAGAGTTTAAAGCCTTGCCGCTTGCAGAACGTGAAAAAGCGCCGACTGTTTTCAATATCCAGGTTGATAAAAGTACAATTAAAGCGATTGTGTCACCGATGTTTACCAGAAACCGCGACTATCTTGGTTATATAATTGTTCTGATTGATATTACAAAAGAAACTGAAGTCGATACAATGCGTTCGCAATTCATCTCTAATGTTTCGCACGAACTCAGAACGCCGGTAACGGTTTTGAGAAGTTATATTGATACTCTTTACAACTATGGCGATGAGTTTGACAAAGAAACGCAGAAAGAATTTTTAGGCACTATCAATCAGGAAATCATACGTCTTAACAGTATGGTTAATGATATTCTTGATTTTTCGCGTCTTGATTCGGACTATGAAATAGAAAAACTTCCGAACAATATTATGGAATTGGTTGAAACCGCTACCAAACAGGTTCAGATTTTACTTGAGAAAAATAATATTAAACTTGTTATTCAAAAAGACGGCGAAATCCCGAATTTCTTATTCCATTACAATAGTATCGAGCGTGCCCTGACGAATTTATTGTCTAACGCGATAAAATATTCTCCTGAAAACACAACTATTACGGTTCGTGTTGAACGGGAAGGGGAAAATGTTAAGGTAAGCGTAACCGACCAAGGCTGCGGTATTGCGCCGGAACATTTGAAGAAACTTTTCGACAGATTTTACCGCGTTGAGAACGCAACCCATACTATTAAAGGTACAGGTTTAGGCTTACAGCTTGTTAAAACTACGATTGAAAAACACCACGGCGGAAAAGTTTTTGTAACTTCAACGGTCGGTGTCGGCTCAACATTCGGGTTTACTTTGCCGGTTACGGCAAAGGCTGTGCAAGCTACAGGCGCCTGACAAAATTTATGCGACTATAATTAATAGTCGCAAATTTTGAAACGGCGCCGACGTGGTGTTTCGCGCCCTGCCAGCCCCACTCTCGTGTGCCTGCTCCGGCGCGAAACCGGCTTACGCATTTTTAAAATAGTCACAAATCAATGTTTGATTTTTAGGCAGAAAACGTTTTACGCGGCCAAAGAATGTGTCATTATTTAATTCTTCAAGCTGTTTTCTCAACACAGCTTTTTCGATTAAAACTTTATTGAATAAATTTGAACATACAGGGTTCTTGTCAATCAATGGTGCAAGTTTTTTCATTTGCATTTCTTTTTCCAGGATTGACTGTTTTAATTTTTCTTTCATAATACCTCATAAATCCAACATTTGGTAAGGGATGTCTTTTTAAACTTAACCTTCACACAATATAGAATAGTATCTTTTGAAAAATTATAAATCCGCTTTTTAGGTGATTTCTGCCCTAAACAGCTAATAAATCATACTCATAGCCTAATTTTAACGCTTTAAAGTTAAGCGGTAAAAGGTTCTTTCTATGAGCAGGAAGAACAGTATCTAATGCTTTTTCAAGCAATTCAAGGCTTTCAAAACCGAGTTGTTTTGCGAGTAAACCCAAAGATAAAATATTTGCCATTTTAACGTTTCCCAGTTCCGCAGCGAGTTCTGAAATCGGTGCAAAAATGTAATTTATTCCTTCAATCGGTTTAATTTTTTTGATAAGTGTAGAATTTGCGATTACGGTTGCGCCTTTTTTAAGTTTAGGTAAAAATTTATCGAATGATAGCTGGTTAAGTGCTACCAAAAAATCGAGTTCTTTTTTGTTAACGGCAGAGATTTCTTCATCGCCGGTAACGATTTCGCAGTTAACTGTTCCGCCGCGCATTTCTGCGCCGTAGCTTGGATACCAGGTTACGAATTTATTTGCAAGCATAAATGCGTTTGCCAAAACTTCTCCTGCAAGTAATACACCTTGTCCGCCAAATCCGGCGATTATAAAATTCTTTTCCATAAACTCTATTCCTATTTCCTGTTTAATGCTGTTTGTGACTGCGCCGCGCTGGGGACGGCGGAAGTTGTAGTAATATCTTTGTAAACTCCCGGAACGAAAACTTTCATCATTTCGTTTCTTACTCTTTCATGTGCTTGAGTTGGAGTCATGTGCCAGTTTGTCGGGCAGGTTGAAAGGATTTCAACAAATCCGAAACCTAGTCCTTGAAGTTGAACTTCAAATGCCTTTTTGATAGCGGCTTTTGCTTTTCTGATATTTGCCACGGTGTCGAGTGAAACGCGGGCGCTGTAAGCTGTTCCGTCGCATAAAGCAACGTGTTCCGCCATTTTTATCGGATAACCGTAGTCTTCAACGGTTCTGCCGGTTGTGGAAGTAGTTGTTACCTGACCTACGAGTGTTGTCGGTCCAAGTTGTCCGCCGGTCATGCCGTAAGTTGTGTTGTTAATACAAATTGTACTGATTTTTTCGCCGCGAAGTGCTGCGTGTAAACTTTCTGCAAGTCCGATTGACGCAAAATCGCCGTCGCCCTGGTATGTGAAAACAAATTTTTCAGGGTGTGCGCGTTTGATGCCCGTTGCGCTTGCGAGTGCTCTCCCGTGCGGAGCCTCAACCATATCTACGTCCAAAAAGTCGTACAGGCAAACTGAACAACCGATTGATGCCGGTGCAACGGTGTTTTCTCTCAAACCGAGTTCATCCAAAACTTCTGCTACGAGTCTGACAGCTACGCCGTGGTCACAGCCGGGGCAGAATGAATATCTCATATCTTTTTTTATTGAGTCTGGAATTTTAAATGTTTGTACTGCCATTAATTTTTCCTCATAACTTCTTCTATAATCGTTTCTACGTCAATTGGTGCGCCGACAGGTTTGTTAATTTGTTCAACTTCTGCTGCGCCGTTTACGGCTAAGCGTACGTCACGAACCATTTGACCCATGTTGATTTCGATAACAACGAATTTTTTAACATGCTGCGCGAGTTGTGCAAGACGTTTATGCGGGAATGGGAATAAGGTTATCGGACGGAAGAAACCAACTTTCAAACCTTGTTTTCTCAATTCTTTCACGGCTGACTTAACTCCGCGTGACGGGCTGCCGAAACTCATAAGAACGATATCTGCATCTTCTGTGTCAAATTCTTCCCATTCGGTTTCGTTTTCTTCAATGCGTTTATATTTTGCAAATAAATCTTTGATGTGTTGGCATTGTTTGTCTGCGTCAACGGCAAGTGAGTGAATAGCACGTGCTGGTCTGCCTTTTGCCCCTGTTAAAGCCCAATCTGAATGGTCAATTTCTTCATAAGGGTATTCTTTAAATTCAACAGGTTCCATCATCTGTCCCATTAAACCGTCTGCAAGCAGAATGGTTGGGTTGCGGTACTTATGCGCAAGGTGGAAGGCTTTATATGTAAGGTCAACGCATTCCTGAACGGTAGACGGAGCAAGAACGATTGTTCTAAAATCGCCGTTTCCGCCGGTAATTGTAGCCTGATTGTAATCGCCTTGGGACGGATAGATGTAGCCTAAGCCCGGACCGCCTCTCATAACGCTGATTAAGACAACAGGTAATTCATCTGTGCAGGCACAAGCGATTGCTTCCTGCATAAGAGCGACAGCACAGGAAGAAGAAGAAGTCATTGCTTTGGCACCTGTTGAACAAGCACCTAAAACCATGTTTATTGCGGAGATTTCACTTTCTGCGCAAACGTAAGCGCGACCTTCTTCGTGCATTTTCACGCTCAAATATTCTCCGATTTCGCTCTGTGGTGTGATAGGGTAACCGAAATAGCATTCGCAACCGGCAAGGACTGCCGCGTGTGCTATTGCATAATTGCCTTTAGTTAATATTTTTTTGCCGATAGTTAATTCTGCCATTATTCTTTATAAACTCCCGTAATTGCCATATCAGGGCATCTTGTTGCGCACATCGCGCAGCCCAAACACTCGTGATTTGGATCATTAAATTCTACAAGTCTTTCGCCCAATTTGTTAACTTCAGAGCCTATTTTTAAAAGTTTTTTCGGGCATTCGCTAAGGCATAAATAACAAGCCTTGCATTTTGATTTATCAATTGTTATGTAACTCATATCTCTACTTCCTTATTTTTATATTTTAACACTAATATTTGGAAAGGGCATTTTTTCCCCATAATTGTAATACATATTAACATTCTTGCTAAATATCTCATTATTCTGTTAAAATAGTGGCAGGGAACTATTGAGATGATTAAAGAATTGAAAAATGTTATAGAAGTTGTAGATGATTTGAAAGCCAGCAATTTGGTTAATGTACAAATTTTAAAAAAGGCTTTGACTGATATAAACTTGAAACTGGAAGAAATTTCTGACAGCGACGAGTTGATTTTTGTCAGAAACGCTCTGGCAGAGTTTAAAGAAACTCTTGACTATAAGTTCGGAAATATTATGGAGAGTATGAAAGAACTTAAAGACTCTGCAAAAGATGACCCGGTTGCGCTTGAAAATGCTCAACTAATGGAGGGTAAATTCAAATCTCTTTCAAGTATTTTTGATTCCAGTATCAAACTTTTGATTACGAAAGTTGATGATATCGAAAATAATTTTTCCAAAGTCGCTGCTGAAAATGCAGAGATTACAAAAGATGAAATCGCTAAAATTTCTAAAGAGTTGAAAGTTAATCAGCAGGAAATCATCGAGGCTCATAAAACTTTTGATGAGAATACGATTGAAAGATTTTCGTTTGTTGCCGAAAGCATTAAGCTGCTTTCTGAAAATATGAATATCCAGACCGATTTGTATAAGGATTTTGTTGAAAAGAAAACCGCTGAAATCAGAGAATACGTTGAGGCGAACGAAAGCAATATTAAAGATGATAATACTCTTGTTCGTGCGGAACTTGAGGGGAAATTTAAAGAGCTTGAGGAAACCAATTCCGGTTTCGCTAACGATTTGGAAATGATAAAGGATTCTTTAAATGAAGTTCTTGCGCGCGCAGATAGAATTATTCAAGGCACATCGCAGGGTTTGGGTACACAGGTTGACACGGTTCTAACTTCTGCGCAGGAAATTCTTGCAGGCGTTAACACCCTTGAAACTTATTCTGATAATATTAAAAATTCTGTAGAAAAAATTATCGAATTTAACGATGAACATACTTATTCTGATATTCTGAATACGCTTTCAGAATTGGAAAAGTTTGATGTTAGTTTTGTAAATGAGTTTACGGCGTTAAAAAGTTCGCTTGGTCAAATTTTGTCGGAACTGGAAGAACTTCCGGTGAGCACAAGCCAGGCTGTAGCGCTTGAATTAAAATCCGTTACAGACATTGCAGAGGATACGCTCGCGGAAATCAAGGTATTGCAAAACTTTTCAGGTAATATCCTAAAATCTGTCGATAAAATCGCAGAGCTTACTGATAATAACGATAAAAACGCAGTTTTGCAGGCGATTAAAGAACTTGAAGAGGCTAATGTTGAATTTACAGGCGACCTTGAGACAATTAAGGCGTCAATTGCCGAAGTTTTAAATAAAGCCGATGAACTTCCGCAAACGACCTCACGCAATATGGCGGCTGAAATCAAGACTGTTACTGATGTTGCGAACGATACACTCGCTGAAATTAAAGTTTTGCAGGATTATTCCGGCAATATCATCAAGTCTGTCAATAAAATCGTTGAACATACCGAAAAAAATCACAACGAAGATATCTTTGAGGCAATAAAAGAACTTGATATTACACAAAATATTGCTGATTTATTCCAAAAAGTAGATGTTTTTAACAATAATTTCAATATCAAAACCGAATTTCTTGAAGACCAAATTCTTCAAATGAAAACCATGTTTTCTGATATTGCGATTGATATTCAAAATAAAGAGGCGGAATTTCTGCAAAAAGAATCCCAAAAGGTTCAGGAATACTACGGAAAAATCGAAAATGTTTCGGAATCAATTTTGAACCTTGAAGAAAGCCTTAAACTTTCAGGTATTGAGTATAAAGAAAATATCGTAGCGTTAAATAAAGAACTTACAGAGTTCATCGCTGAATTTAACACAATTTACAACGAACTTTCCGGCTCTGCACAGTTAGAACTTAATAATTCCCTAAATGAATTAAAACAATTTATTTCTGTTAATTCATCTAACTATAACGATAAACTTGTTATAATTCAGGAACAATTCACACAAGCGTTCAAGGATCTTTATGAGGTTATCAAAACCAATAATTTTGAACTTATCGAATCCGGCATGCATTCAAAAGATGCAACAGAGGCGCACAATAAACTTTTAGAAAGTATCAGTGCGAAAATTGATACTATTGCCGCGAGCGATTTGACCGAAGAAATTCTTTCCCAAAACGAAGAAACCCAGGAGCTTGTTCAAATCTTAAACGCTAAAGTAGACAGTTTGTTGAACATTGATTTTAATACTGTTCCTGATAAGCAAATGCTTTTAAACAAAAAATTCCTAGAATATTTCCAAAGCATTAGCGATAAAGCGGCACATCTTACGGAACTTGCCGAACTCCCTGCCGATAATACGGAAGTTTTGGAACTGAACCAAAAAATCATCGCGCTTATTAACGAAATTGATGCGAAACTTGATGTTGTTGCAGCTATTGATTATGATGAAAACTTTGAAGAGATTTTGGATAAAGTTTCAGGCAACAAAACTCTTCTTGAAGAACTTCATGCAAAACTGGATGTTTTTGTCTCAACAAGCGATAATGACATGCTGGAAGACGAATTGCAGGAAATCAAAGATATTATCCTTGAGCAGCAGGAAATTTTGAACCGTTCCGGCAGCGAAGATAATTCAGCTGTTGCCGAAAATATCGGTAAACTTCTCTCTAAGATTGACGGAATTTCTGAAACAATCAGCGAACACGATGAAAATTCCGCTAAAATTAAAGAAGATTTGGTAAATACAATTGTTTCTGTGTTCAGCAGTGCAAATTTTGTTGAAGAAAGCGAAGACATTAAAGACTTTGTCGAAGAAAAGACCGGCGAATTAAGCAAACAATTAATCGACGTTAAATCTCAAATTGAAACAATTAAACAAAATGACGTTGCAGATTATTCCTACACGCTTGGCGATGTAGAAAACGATATTGCAAAATTAAGACAAATGGTGAACGAAATTTCGACTTCAACCTCAACACCATCAACGGAATTTAACCAAATTTCGCGCAATATTCATAATTTGACGTCTTCAGTCGATGCTATCAGCAAAAACCTTACACCTGCTGAAATCTATCAATTGAAACATAATATACTTAAACTCAATGATGATATTTTAAGCATAAGTTCAAGAACAAACAAACTTCTCTTGAACTCCGATGAGTCCCAAAAAACTATTGCGGACGGTTTAACAGCTTTCAGCCACATTGCGTTTAACCTTGAAGAACGTATGAATGAACTTTCAAATAAAGAGTTCAACGAGGAAACCGCAACAAAACTCGAAAAGATTATGGCAATGCAGGAGCACGCAGCCTCTATGGACGCAACTTTCCATAAGGTTTTGATGTTCCTTGGCGAATGGGTTGACGCGGCGTCCCAAACTTTTGAAAGCATTAACGATAAAGCTGATGAAATTAACGAAATTTCCGAGGCGCTTTCCGAACTTAGAAAAGCTGTTCCGGAAAAACTTGCCCTTGTTGACCTGCTGGAAGAACGCTTTGAAGAACAGCAATCACGTATGGACAGACTTGAATCAAAATTAGATGAACTTACCGAAATGTCAAAACTTAACAGCAATCTTTCCATTGTACAAAAAGTTGATAAAATGGAACGGCTGCTCACAGCTTTGAGCGCAAATATAGAAAAATTAACCTCTTATGTTGACTAGCGATAAATTAAAAAAAGATTTACTGAAAGTCTTGCCAAAAAATCAGGTTTTGACAAGCGTTGAGGAGCGCTATGCATATTCGCAGGACGCATTGAACGTAAAAAATATAGAAACTCTTGCTGATGCTGTAGTATTTGTAGAAAATATTGAACAAATTCAATCTGTCGTGCGCGTTGCAAACAGACACCGCACGCCGATTATCTGCCGCGGTGCCGGAACAAATGTTGTAGGTGCCTGTATTCCTGAAAAGAACGGAATAATCTTGAACTTTTCCAAGATGAACAAAATTCTTGAAATTAACCCCTCAAATTTGACTGCGCGTGTGCAAGCGGGCGTTGTTGTCGGGGATTTACAGCACGAAGTCGAAAAATTCGGGCTTTACTACCCGCCTGATCCGTCAAACCTTGCGGTTTCAACGATTGGCGGAAGTATCGCGCAGGCATCCGCGGGCGCAAAAGCCTTTAAATACGGCTCGACAAAGGATTATGTTTTGGATTTGCTTGTCGTAACAGCAAATGGCGAAATCCTTAAAACCGGCTCCAGCACTATTAAAAACGCAACCGGTTATAATCTTAACTCGCTTTTTGTAGGTTCAGAGGGTACGCTCGGGATAGTTGTAGAGGCTACATTGAAACTTATTCCAAAACCCGAAGAAAAAATTGTATTGATGAGCTATTTTGACAGCGTTGAAAACTCAATTCGGGCGGTAAATTCTATAATTGAACATAAAATTACACCTGCGACTATTGATTTTATGGATAAAAATGCTATCAAAACAGTTGAAGATTTTACAGGCGCGGGGCTTTTGACTGATAAGGAATGCGCACTGGTTATAGAAGTCGACGGGCTTTCCTGCGCGGTTGATTATCAGCGCAATATTATCGAAAAAATTCTGCAAAATTTTGGTGCCTCTGAAATTCAGTCTTCTTCATCGCCTGAAGAATATGAAGAAATCTGGCGGGCAAGACGCTCCTCAATGGCGGCTTGTACACGTTTGAAACCGAACGTTACGACAGATGATTTGATTGTTCCGCGTGAAAATTTATCAAAACTGGTGCTTGGAACACGTGAAATTTGCGAAAAATACGGACTTACGGTCTGTATGGTCGGGCATGTTGGCGACGGAAGCGTTCATCCGCAAATTCCGATTGACTACAGTGATAAGGAAGAATATGCACGTTTTAAGAAAGCTAAAGGCGAAATTTATCAACTTACCGCGCAGCTTGGCGGTCTTTTATCTGGCGAACACGGAATCGGAATGCTTAAACGCGAGGCTATCGGGCTTGTTATTAATGAAACAGCACTTGAATATATGCGTAATATCAAAAAAACTTTTGACCCGAATAACATTTTGAATCCTTATAAAATATTTTAGGTAGATATGCTGAAAGAATTGGATAAAAACGCACTTGTAAAATATTTTCGCTCACTTGGCTTAGAGGTGAACACGTCAACAAAAGCGCGCGGTCATCAGGGATTTTTTGTAAATAACCGTATTGATATTTCCAAAAATGTAGCGGAAAACCGTTTTATTCCAACGCTTTTACACGAGTTTGCACACTACGTTCACTCGCAGCTTGAACCCGGTGTATACAGGACTGGTGGAAGTTTGGAGAAAATTTTTTATTCTACCAACCCTGTTTATAAAAAAGAACTTATTCGTGTGACACAGTTTGTGGATGAGAGTTCCAGGCTTGTGAAACTTTACGAAATGCGCGACAAAATAAGGGTTAAGATTAAACAGTTGGAGCTTGTTATAAAAGAAGAATACCCTGAATTTCAGCGTTCAAAACCGTTCAAGGCGTTTGATAAATTTATTAAACGCTCTGACGCCCGTTATCTTTTGAAGTACGACAGGGTAAAGATTTTGGGTGGTTTTTGGCGCAATCAGGAACGAATAATTACGATTGACGGGTTGGAGAGGGATTTTCCGGAGCTGCCGAAGGCTTTTGCAGCCTGCATAAGATTGAAATCCTTGCAAAGGAAGGGCGCGAGGGTATCTGCACGTATTAATAGATATCGGAAGTATTACGAGCGCCCGACGGAACTTTTTGCGCGGCTTGTAGAGGGATTGTATTTGGATGAAGAGTGGGTTCGAGCACTTGCGCCCCAGACAACAGACAGATTTTTTGAACTTCTTGAAAACGGATATTACGGTGAACTGAAATCTATTTTTAAAATCGCGTCTTGACATGTTTAGAAACATGTTACATAATGAAAACAGAAAGGATAGAACTTATGAACAAGAAAAATGTATTAACCTGCACAGGGGGGGGGGGGGGTCTCTTAACCGGGTTTACTATGGCGGAAATATTATTGTCCCTCACAATTATTGGCGTAGTAGCCGCGATAACGTTGCCATCTCTCACCGGCAACATTAACGAGCGAACCTGGAATACCCAACGAAAAGCGCTTTATGCGAGATTTTCGCAAGCCATTGCCCTAATGCCGGCATTGAATGGCTATGGAACGGTTGATGATACCGCAGATACCGCGGCAGAAACTTTTGTGACCGCCGGACTTTCAAAGGTTCTGAAGATAAATAATATTTGTACAAACGATAAGTTGGCTGATTGTGGTTTACCGGATAAACTTGTTACAATGGCTGGCGGTACAATTTCACCGTTCCCTGATACATTTGAAAAATTAAATAGTCAACTTGTGGATATTTCCGGTATGGTTTATTGTGATGTTTCTTACGCCTATAGTCAGTATGATACTAAGGCTGCTGCATTTGAAACAACAAACGGAGAAAGTATAGCCGTTTATTATAATCCGACTTGCCAGCCGGATCTGAAATCTGTTACAGCTTGGGATGCTGTGCAGGTTAGATTATGCGCTAATTTTATTTATGATTTGAATGGAACAAAAGGACCTAATACCTATGGGAAAGATATAGGCTTTATTTCGGTATTTTATCCGACAGATAGCGTTGTTGTTGCACCATTGGCTTATGTTCGGGATGCGAATTCTGCTCCGCAGAAACCGAATTCTACCGGGACATTAAGTGCATCTCAAGTTTGTACACAACAAGACAATAATTATAGGTTACCTAATAAGGACGAGGCAGCAGCATTATTTGTTAATAAAAACCTTATAGGAAATCTTGCTACTGGTGCGACATGGTATTGGACTTCCGGAACGGCGGTGGATAATTCCAATCAAACTGTTGGCTGGATGCAATCTATGCTCTCTGGTGCCAGACTGTTTAATTCTTCGCGCGGAACAGCATATCCTGTAAGGTGTATTCGAAGAGATTAATAAAAAAGCTCCCTTTAGGGAGCTTTAATTTTATTTAAGTGCGAAAGTCATATCGGCTTCGACGCAAACTTTACCGTCTACTTTTCCTACGCCGTGGGCTTTGCAGATAGGACCTTTAACTTTTACAAGTTCGATTTCCATATCAAATCTGTCGCCAGGACGAACGATATTCTTAAATCTTACACCGTCAACCCCTGCGTATAATGTCAATTTGCCTTCAAATTCAGGCATTGTCATCAAAATCGGTGCTGAACACTGTGCCATCGCCTCAAGCTGTAATACGCCCGGCATAATAGGGTTATTAGGAAAGTGACCTTGAAAAAACGGTTCATTCCAGGTTAGATTTTTGTAACCTTTTGCGTATTTACCAGGAACACATTCTACAACACGGTCTACCAACAAAAACGGGTAGCGGTGTGGGAGCATGTTCATAATGTCTATCGCATCAAAACTTTTAATTTCTTCTGTCATACTTTTCTCCTTATTTTAACATTCTATAAGTTTATCTTTTAAAATTTTTGCGGTTTTTACGTGTACGGCGTGACCTGCCTCTTTCACTAAAATTTGGGCTTTTAGGTGCAGCGGGTTAACGCCTGTCAAATAAAAATCGCCGATTAGGTCAAGAATTTTGTGTTTGACAGGCTCGTATTGTGAACGAAGTTCGGTCGTGAAACCCTCATCAAGCATTCCGACGGTGTTTTCCTGCGTTACGCCCTGTGCAAAACCTAACATTTGATATTTTTTCAAATCCTTGTAGAACCCGAATGTGCGCGCGTCACGGATTTCGTCAAACTTTTTGAAATCTACGTTAACCCAGCGGTTTTTTAAGTCCGGGTGGTCGTAGTTGACCGCGTATGAAATAAAAAGTTCGTCGTCAGGCAGAACTACAAGGCTTGTTTTGCCGTTAAGATAATAAACAGGTTCACTGACGGTGTATTTTTTAGGTTTATAAAGTAAAGGTTTATCAATCCCGGCGGATTTGAAGAGTTCAACCCACTCTTTTGAACTTCCGTCCAAAATCGGTACTTCGTCTTCTGTCATATAGATATCTACAGAGTCGATTTCGCAGATTGCAAGCGCAGCGGAAAGATGTTCTTCCAGCATTGCGCGTCCTTTACCTTTACCCAGTGTCACGCAGTGGTCGGTTGAAATCACGTTATCGACAGTCGCATCAAAAGGTTCGTTATCTTTTACAAAATAACGGATTTTCCCCTCTTTTGAGGGTTTGAATGTGACAGTACACGGTTTGTTTTTCATCAAACCGTTGCCGGATATTGTGATTTCTTTCTTGAGTGTAATCATTTTACTTTTCTTCCTTTGAGTCAGCGATGAATTCGTTCAACATCGGTTCTACTTTGCGGAATTTTGAAATGATTTCTTGCGCATCTTTCATTGTTTTGAGTTGTTTGATGAACTCTTTTCTAGGAACCGCAGGGATACCTACGATGATTGATTTTTCAGGGAAACTTTTTGTAACGCCGGCTTTAGCCGCAACAATTGAATCCGCACCGATTTCGATGTGGTCAGCCAAGCCTGCTTGACCTGCAAGAACTGTTCTGTCGCCGATTACGCAGCTGCCTGCAATACCTACTTGAGAAACGATTAAACAGCCTTTGCCGATGCGGCAGTTGTGACCTATCATTACAAGGTCGTCGATTTTTGTATCGTCGCCGATTACGGTGTTTTCTAAAGTTCCGCGGTCGATTGCGCTGTTTGCACCGATTTCAACGTTGTTACCGATTACAACTGAACCGATTGACGGAATTTTGAAAATCACTTGTTCTGCGTTTTGTTCTTTGATTTCACCGTCTTTGCGAGCTTGTTCGATGTTGTTAGGGTTTTCGGTTACAAAACTGAAGCCGTCTGCGCCGAGTGAAACGCCGTTGTGTAAAATTACTTTGTTACCTACTTTTACGCGGTCGCCGATGTTAACGCCGGAGTGGAAGAAACAATTTTCGCCGATTTTAGCGTTATTTCCGATGTAGGTGTTGCCGAGAAGTTTTGTGCCGTCACCGATTTCAGCGTTCTTAGAAACGATTACGTTAGGACCGATTTGAACATTTTGACCGATTTTAGCTGTTTCGTGAACAACGGCTGTTGGGTGAATATTAGTTCCGCCGGTCAAAACGGCCGGTTCTTCGTAGAAGAGGGTGATTAATTTCATCATCGCAAGGCGCGGACGTTCAACTTCGATTGTTGTTAAGCCGTTGATATTTACGCCTAGCGGAACGAGTGCAGCTTTTGCTTTTGATTTTGCAAGATTTGCGATTTCTTCTTCACTCAAAGCCAGAGCAAGAGTGTTTTCGTCAGAAAGCAATGGCGGTGCAATTTGTGTGATTGTTGCGTCTTGTGCTTTTGTCAGCATGCCGCCTACGATGTGTGTAATTTCTTCTACTGAAAAACTTCTCATAGTTTTTACTCCTTATTATTTATCTTATTAATCAAATTCGTTGTTGATTGCCCCTCTACAAAGCTGATAAATTCCACGCGAATATTGTTTTTGCGTGCAACTTCTGCCTCGGGAAGGGTTTCCATTGTGTAGTCTGCGCCTTTTGTGTAGACGTTAGGTTTAATCTCGTCGATTAAATCTGCCGGACTGTTTTCATCAAACAGGACGACAAAATCCACACAACTTAAAGCGCAAAGAATTTCTGCGCGGTTAAGTTCGTTATTTATCGGACGGTTTTCGCCTTTGATTGCCTTGACGGATTTGTCAGAGTTCAAAAGTACGATTAAATAGTCCGCAAAAGATTTTGTTTTTTGCAGGTAACGCACGTGTCCGACGTGAAGAATATCGAAACAGCCGTTAGTGACGACAACTGTTTTGCCGCCGGCTTGCAATTTTTCTACAAAACTTCTGATGTTTTCGCGTTTAATTAATTGACCCATTAGTATAAATCCATTTCTATGACTTTTTGGCAAATACGAACTGTGTTGAGTGCTGCGCCAATTCTTAGGTTGTCGGCAACACACCAAAGCGAAATTCCGTTATCAAACGCCAGATTTTTTCTGATTCTTCCGACATAAACAGGGTTTTTGCCGCTTGCATCACGTGTTGTCGGATATTCAAAGTTTTCAGGGTTGTCGATAACTTCAACACCGAACGCGTTTTTGAGAATTTCGCGAACTTCATCAGGTGAAACCGGTTTCTCAAATTCAATATCCACAGCTTCAGAGTGTCCGTTGAACACCGGAACTCTCGCCGCCGTGCAAGAAATCGGCAAATCTTCCGGCAGGTGAAGAATTTTCTTTGTTTCGTTTACAACTTTTAACTCTTCTTTTGTATAGCCGTTTTCGCAGAAAACGTCGATTTGCGGGATTACGTTGAACGAAATAGGTTTTTTGAAACAAACATTTTCAAATTTTTCGCCTCTTAAGTTTGCCTCTGTGTCAGCGCGAAGTTCGTTAATCGCAGCCAATCCTGCGCCGGAAACAGCCTGATAAGTAGAAACAATCAAGCGTTTAATGCCGAAATTTTCGTGCAGCGGTTTCAAAACAAGCATTAACTGTGAAGTTGAACAGTTAGGGTTTGCGATAATCCCCTCGTGTTTTCTCAAATCCTCATCGTTAACATAAGCGATTACAAGCGGAACATTCTTTTCCATTCTAAACGCGCTTGAATTATCAATCAAAACCCCGCCGCGTTTAACGATTTCCGGTGCGAATTTTTGGCTTGTTGAACCACCCGCAGACGCCAAAACTATGTTTACGCCATCAAAACTTTCCCCTGTCGCCTCTTCAACAGTATATTTTTTACCCTGAAACTCGATTACAGAGCCGGCACTCTTTGCGCTTGATAAAAATTTTATTGTGTTAAAATCAATCTTTAACTCGTCAATAATCGCTGTAATTTCTCTCCCAACAACGCCTGTCGCGCCTAATACTGCTAAATTCGCTTTTCTCATTTTATATCCCTTTTACTATAAAGCTACTCCATTCAATCATTATACCCCAAAATTTCTCGCAGGCAAACTTTATGAAGAAACTTTGAGTTTATATTTGTTTGTGTTAAACTCAAAATACAAGAGTAGTTCAAAAGTAAGGAGAAAGACAAGTGCAAACTCACGAATCAAACTCATCAATTAACCAAATTAGACAAACAAGAATTCAAAAGCTCGCGGATCTTGCCGATAAAGGCGTTAATCCGTATCCGTATTCTTTTGAAAAAACAATAAGTGCAAAAGATTTGCAGGAAAAATATGCTCATCTTGAACCGGGTCAGGAAACAGAAGATGTTTATTCTGTTGCCGGTCGTGTTATGGCAATCCGTAACACAGGTATGTTTATTGACCTCCAAGACGACAGCGGAAAAATCCAAATTTTCTCACATAAAGAAAATGTTTCAGAAGAACAAATGAAAGTTCTCAAACTTATTGATATCGGTGATATCGTAGGTTTTACCGGAAGTGTCAGAAGAACTCCGCGCGGAGAGTTGTCTATCAAAACAACTGAATTGAAACTTTTATCAAAAACACTTCTTCCGCTTCCTGAAAAACACCACGGCTTAACTGACGTTGAAATCCGTTACCGTCAGCGCTACGTTGATTTAATTATGAACGAAGAAGTTCGCGATACTTTCAGAAAAAGAAGTTTGATTATTCAAAAAATTCGTGAATATTTAACTTCACGCGGTTTCTTAGAAGTCGAAACCCCAATGCTTCACCCGCAAGCCGGCGGTGCAAACGCAAGACCGTTTATTACTCACCACAACACTCTTGATATGGATATGTTCATGAGAATAGCCCCGGAACTTTATCTGAAAAGACTTATGGTTGGCGGTTTGAGCGAAAAAATCTTTGAAATCAACAGAAGTTTCAGAAACGAAGGTATCGACACCCGTCACAACCCTGAATTTACAATGATGGAACTTTATCAAGCATACGTTGACTACAACGAAATGATGCGCCTGACAGAAGATTTGGTAAGTACAGTTTGCCAGGAAGTAAACGGCACAATGAAAATTAAGTACGGCGACAACGAAATCGACCTTACGCCTCCGTGGGATAGAAAAACTATGATTGGCGCAATCAAAGAAAAAACAGGTATTGACTTCGCAGATTGCTTTACAGTAGAAGACGCAAAAGCAAAAGCAAAATCTCTCGGTATTAACCCTGAAGATTGCGAAAACTGGGGACAAGTTCTTGACCTTATCTTTGAAGAAAAGGTTGAACCAAGTTTAATCCAACCGGTTCACATCATTGATTATCCACGTGACATATCACCATTGGCGAAAGTTCACCGTGATAACGATAGATTGACAGAACGTTTTGAAACCCGCGTAAACGGCTGGGAAATCGCAAACGCATTCTCCGAGCTTACCGACCCAATCGACCAAAGAATGAGATTTGAGGCTCAAGCGCTTGCTAAAGCAAACGGTGACGAAGAAGCAATGACAATTGACGAAGACTTCATCACTGCGCTTGAATACGGTATGCCACCGGCAGGCGGATTGGGAATAGGTATTGACAGAATTGTTATGTTATTAACAAATTCACCGTCAATCCGCGATGTAATCGCATTCCCGACATTAAAGAAAAAAGAAGGTTAAAAAAGCGGGCGTTAATAACGCCCGCCTTTTTTATTAAAAAACCCCTTGAGAATTTTCTCAAGGGGTTTTCTATGTTTATTGTACCTACTTAACTTGGTAATCTCTAACGATGCCTTCGAAAGCGTCTTGGTAGATTTGTTTGATGTCTGACATCAACGGATATGCAGGGTTTGCACCTGTGCATTGGTCGTCGAATGCTAATTCTACCATTTCGTCTAACTTAGCATTGAATTGTTCTTCTGTTACGCCGAAGTCTTTAATTGATTTTGGCAAGTTGATTGCACTCATCAATTTGTCTACTGCGTTGATTAACAATTCAACTTTTTCGTCATCATTTTTACCGCCCAATCCTAATTCATCAGCGATTTGACCATATTTAGCCTTAGCGTTAGGGAATTTGTATTGAGGGAAAATACATTGTTTTTTAGGGCAATCTGTTGAGTTGTATTTGATTACCTGTCTGATTAACAATGCGTTAGCAACACCGTGTGGAACGTGGAACATTGCACCAAGTTTGTGAGCCATTGAGTGGCAAAGTCCTAAGAATGAGTTTGCAAATGCCATACCAGCGATTGTTGCTGCATAGTGCATTTTTTCTCTTGCGATAGGATCGTTTGCACCTTCGGTGTATGAACGTTCTAAGTATCTGAATACTAATTTTGTTGCTTCAAGAGCGTTTGAATTAGTGAAGTTTGTAGCCATTGCTGAAACGTATGCTTCAATTGCGTGAACAAGTGCGTCGATACCTGATGCGCTTGTTAAGCCTTTTGGCATTCCGTCAACGAAGTTAGGGTCAACGATTGCCATGTTTGGAGTCAACGCGTAATCAGCGATTGCATATTTAACGCCTGATTGATCATCTGTGATGATTGCAAACGGTGTAACTTCAGAACCTGTACCTGATGTTGTAGGGATTGCAACCATTGTTGCTTTTTTACCCAATTCAGGAATAGAACAAATTCTCTTTCTGATATCCATAAATCTCATTGAGATATCTTCGAATACAGTTTCAGGTTGTTCATACATTAACCACATAATTTTTGCTGCGTCCATTGGAGAACCGCCACCTAATGAAATGATTACATCAGGTTCGAATGGTTTCAAGATAGACATTGCTTGGTTAATTGTTGAAAGGGTTGGATCCGGTTTAACATCAAAGAAGATTTGGTATTCACAACCGATTTCATCAAGAACCGCTGTAATTTTGTCAACAGCACCAGAGTTGAATAAGAAGCTGTCTGTTACGATGAAAGCACGTTTTTTGCCTTGAAGTTCACGAAGAGCAAGGTCGATAGCGCCTCTCTTGAAGTAAACTTTAGGTGGAACCTTAAACCATAACATATTTTCTCTCCTTTCCGCAACAGTTTTGTAGTTCAATAAGTTTTCAACGCCAACGTTACCGGAAACAGCGTTACCGCCCCAAGAACCGCAACCTAATGTTAATGATGGTTCAAGTTTGAAGTTATAAAGGTCACCGATACCGCCTTGTGATGATGGTGAGTTAATCAACAATCTGCAAGTAGGCATTTTTTCTGAATAGAAGTTAATTCTTTCTTTAGAACGTTCGTCTGTGTAAAGAACTGATGTGTGGCCTGCGCCGCCTTTGATAACGAGTTCGTATGCCATTTCTGCAGCTTCGTCGAAATCTTTAGCTCTGTACATTGCCAAGACTGGTGATAATTTTTCTCTTGAGAATGGGTCTTCCCAATCTACAGCCGGTCTTTCAGCGATTAAAACTTTTGCGTTAGGGTTAACTTCAAAACCTGCTAATTGAGCGATTTTGTAAGCGCTTTGACCAACGATGTCAGGGTGTGCTGTACCACGTTTAGGGTCGATGATAGGTAAATCTACCAATTTCTTTTGTTCTTTTTCGTCAAGTAAGTGAGCGCCTCTGTAAGCGAATTCGTTTCTAACTTGATCGTATACACTGTCAACAACAACAACTGATTGTTCAGATGCACAAATCATACCGTTGTCGAAAGTTTTTGACATAAGGATTGAAGAAACAGCCATTTTGATGTCAGCGGTTTCGTCGATAACAGCAGGAGTGTTACCAGGACCAACACCTAATGCAGGGTTGCCTGAAGAGTAAGCTGCTTTAACCATACCAGGACCGCCTGTTGCTAAGATACAATCAATGTTAGGGTGTTTCATCAATTGGCTTGAAAGTTCGATAGTCGGAACATCAATCCAGCCGATGATGTCAGCAGGAGCACCTGCTGCAACTGCTGCGTCTAAAACTAATTTAGCTGCTGCAATTGTACAGTTTTTAGCTCTAGGGTGTGGTGAGAAAATAATTGCGTTTCTTGTTTTCAAAGCGATTAAAGATTTGAAAATCGCAGTTGAAGTAGGGTTAGTTGTAGGAACGATACCTGCAATAACGCCAAGAGGTTCAGCAACGATTTTTGTACCGTTAACTTTGTCTTCTTTAATTATGCCGCAAGTTTTAGCATTTTTGTGTTTGTTGTAGATGTATTCAGAAGCGAAGTGGTTTTTGATAATTTTATCTTCCAAAACGCCCATACCTGTTTCTTCAACAGCCATTCTAGCAAGAGGGATTCTTGCTTTGTCAGCAGCAGTAGCTGCAGCTTTGAAAATTGCGTCAACTTGTTCTTGTGAGTAAGTTGCGAAAATCTTTTGAGCTTTTTTAACTCTTTCAATCATCAATTCCAGCTTTTCAGCAGAATCAACAACTGAAGAAGAATTTAAAGCCTTTTCCAAGTTTTCGACATTTGATTTTTGTTGCTTTGTTGTCATAATATGTCTTCTCCTTTTGTAATTCGCTTATGTTAATTGTGAATTATTTCACGATTACTGTTAATTATATTCTAGCATGAAGAAAAATCGTTTGCAAGTGTTATTATGACAATCTTTATCTAATTTTAATATGATCCTAACGCCAAATGCATCGAACCCTAGAACCCGGTGATGATGATTTGGGCATTGCGACCTTAGTTAAATACAATAAGTTGTGCAATACATAAGCTTCGGTTTTGGAATAACTGCTGCTTGACCAATATGCTTCCTCAAGAGGATTAACATTTATCAATTCTCTGTTATAGAACATTGCAGTTAGTTCGTCAATATTTGGAACTCTACTATAAGGATTTTCGTTTTTGCAGGCTTTCATTGCCCCTGTCCATGAAGTTCTTCCGTTATTGTTGGCATTTTTACTTGCTGATGGCATTGGGGAAACGACTTTTGAGTCTGTTGCATACATAGCAGTAATAAATCCTATATCTTTTCCGACGGTATTTGGACCTTTAGAGCCATTCAAATCGTATATGAAATTTGCACACATGAACGGTATAACTTCATACAAAGTGTATGAATAATATGCTCTTGGAAATGGATGGTCTGGAGTACAATTAGGGTTGTAATAAGCTAATATGCTTTCCCCGTTTGCGGTCTCAAAAGCTGCAGCATAAGTATCAATACTGATATTTTGAAAACTTGTATTCCATTCTTTCAAATTTGTTTTTACAGAAATTTTAAGACCGTCCATACAAGTTATTTTATCTGTAATTCCACAGTCTTTTAAATGTTCGTGGTCACAGATGTTGTTAATTTTGAGAACTTTTGCCAAACCATTTGTCAAGAAAATTTGAGTTGCGTTTGAGTCGGAACCATAATTATTTAGGGACGGCATGAGTGAAATTGCTTGAGACATACAAGCATACAACGCCTTACGTTGAGTGTTCCAGGTTCTCTCGTTAATGTTGCCCGTGAGGGACGGCAATGTTATCGCCGCAACTACGCCAATAATCGTTAGAGATAGTAAAATCTCTGCCATGGTAAACGCAAAATGTTTTTTCATATTCAATCTATCCTTCCTGTTTTCATTATACCGTATTGTATTTAAAAAGTAAATACATTATGTATTATAAAATTGAATATATATTTAGCACCCCAAAGAGAATACAATAATTAGAGGTGTTATATGATAGAATTTAAACCTGTAAAAAATGAAAAAACTGTAATCAGCATCAGGCTTGACACTAATTTGTTAAAGGCTGTTGATGATTTATCCGTGCAGACTGATATTAGCAGAAACGAGTTAATTGTTCAGTGTATTGAGTATGCGCTGTCGCATTTAAAGTAAGTGCAGTCGCAAAAAAATACGGGCTATTGCCCGTATTTGAAGTTTTAATTGTATAAATTTAGTTCACGCATACCGCACTAATATAACCCGGTGTATCCTGTTCGGCTTTAATTAAGTTTAAGTAACCGTTATTAAGATTGACCATATAAATATATCCCGGACCTATATCTCTCATAGGTACTGAATAATCCCATTTAGATGTTGTCAGTATTCCGTAAAGGTGTGGCATACCTATTATATCAATATTGTAATACAATGCCATAGCTTCTTCTTTGGTTGAAACCCTGGATGCGTCAGCTCGACATTGGTTGGTTGCTTGTGATAAATTTATTTGCCCGCCTATAATTTTACGCGGAGTTGCGGAAACTACTACTGAATCGGTAGGATAAAGCACGCTCATAAATCCAATATCTTTTCCCACAGTATTTGGTCCTTTTGAGCCATTCAAATCGTAAATAAAATTGGCGCATACAACGCTGTTTATATCATAGTTTAAGACATTGTTGTTATTCGTTTGCGTAATAGATAAATTTCTGCATTTTGGGTTATAGTAAACAGCTAAATGTTCACCATTTTGAGTTTCAAATGCAGCGGCTTTTGTATTGTAAACAGAAACAAGACCCGATGTTATATTAGAATTTAAGGTTTCTATATCAAGTGGAAATGCAATTTTTGAACCCTGATAGGTTATCAAGTTTGAATTTATTCCGCAGTCTGCGAGGTGCTCATTATCGCAAATATTGTTAATTTTAAGAACTTTAGACAATCCGTTTGTTACAAAGGTCTCTGCTGCGGTGTCAACGGCGGATGTAGATTCGTTTCCCTCAATGACGGTTCCATAGCTATTCAATGCCGGCATAAGAGAAATTGCTTGAGACAAACGAGAGTAAAGCGCTTTGCGTTGGGTGTTCCAGGTTCTCTCGTTAATGTTGCCAGTGAGGGACGGCAAAGTAATTGCGGCAACTACACCAATAATTGTTAATGACAGAAGTATTTCTGCCATAGTAAAGGCAATCTTACCCCCCCCCCCCTGAACAGAATGCCCATACTACAAGGCTTTTGACATTTGTGCTTTTCATAAATCTATCCTTTCTTTTACCTTTAGTTTAAACTATATTTAAATACTAGTCAAGACCTTTAGCACGGGGCTAAATTAGGAGACCGGCTTGACCGTCCTTTATTTTAGAAAGAATAAATTATCTTTTTATACAGTGAATTGTTTTGCCCCCCGACTTTAGGTAATGATCTATAAAACCATTACCGATTACCATAACCCAAGCTCTGTTAGGGTATTGAGAAACAGTAGAGCTAGTCCACCAAAACCCTGACCCGGTATTAGCACCTATTAAGTCACGGTTAAAAAATAACGCACTGGCTTCCTCACGGTTAGGCATTTTAGCGCCTAATTTTGTGCAGGCTCTTGGACTGAAACCAATACTCCCTCCAGGAATAGGTTTAATGCTTAAAGGAAGTGGTGCTACAATTACTGGATTATTGGGATAGAGTACAGAAATGAATCCTATATCTTTACCTACCGTGTTTGGACCTTTTTTCCCGTTCAAGTCATAAACAAAGTTTGCACACATTTTTGCTTGAGCATAGTGGACATCACCTGTGTTTACGAGGTCGGTGCATCCTGGATTATAATAAACGACAATCGATTCCCCGTTATTAGTCTCAAAAGCTGCAGCTTTTGTGTTAAACACTGACATTGATGCTGATCTGCGAATCCCATCTGCTACGAAATCAGAAGAACGAGAACCAACCAGATTTGAATTTAATTCTTGCATAGTCTTTGGTGTAGTAATCTTTGAACCTGCAAAAGTGGTGATATTGTTGGCAATACCACAGTCCGCCAAATGTTCGTGCTCACATATGTTGTTTATTTTTAAAACTTTTGAAAGTCCTGCTGTGATAAAAGTTTCTGCAACGGTGTCTTCTGTAACGCTTCCACTTTCATCTTCAACGAGAGTACCGTAACCGTTCAAGTTAGGCATCAATGCAAGTGCTTGAGAGAAACGTGCATAAAGAGCTTTACGCTGCGTATTCCAAGTACGTTCATTAATATTACCTGTCAATGACGGTAATGTAATAGCCGCTACAACGCCAATAATTGTTAATGACAGCAATATCTCCGCCATAGTGAACGCTCTTTTCATATTCTTCCTTTCTTGACTTATATTGTCGAAATTATGATTTATAAATCAATATACATGAATTATAAATCATGTTTTAAGCCTTGTCAACTGATATAAACTAAAGATATGGTTATGGAAAGACAAGAGATTATTAGAATTTTTGCGGCAAATCTTAGGGCAGAGAGGGCCAAAAAACGCTATACGTTAGAGAAGTTATCAGAAATGGCGGACATTACGCCGGAATATTTGGCACGCCTTGAGTCAGAAAAATATAGTCCGTCTTTAGTTGTTATTGTTAATTTGGCTCTTGCTCTTGAGGTTTCTGTCGAAAAACTTGTTTCATTAAGCTGATTTAGCCGTTGTAGGTATTGGCATTTGTTCGCGAACATGCGCGACTAGAGCTTTGAATACAAACGGATGCATTTTTTCCTCTTTTACATCTTTGTACATTATTGCTAAGGCTTTCTCTACAGGAAGCGGTTCCTTGTAAGGGCGTTTTTCTGTCAATGCAGAGAATTTGTCCGCTGCTGATAAAATTTGTAGGTTTATATCTGCGTTGAAATCAGGTTTCGCCTGCGGATAGCCGCTGCCCAAAGGGTTTTGGTGGTGATACTTGATTAAGTCAAGCGTTCTGGTGTCGATGTCGGTGTGTTTCAGGAGTTCATAACTCAACTCTGAATGTGTGTGCATTATTTTTTCTTCTTCCGGAGTCAGGCGGGCTGGTTTGTTTAAAATTTCGTCCGGAATTAGCACTTTGCCAAGGTCGTGAAGATAGCACGCATCGGAAAGCGATTTTTCGTTAACACCGTATTTTAAAGCTACCGGGAGATGTTCGGTTATGCCTTTTGCAATTTTTTGTGTATCTTTTGCGTGACCTGCAAGAAGGGCGCGTAAATTTTCCATATTCAAATCGCTTTGCATTCCGTTTTCGCGTAGAATTTGCCGAATCCTAGGGTTAGATTTAATCATTTGAATAAGGTTTGCCTCGTTAGTGTGACGTCCAAGAGAGTCGGATTTGTATTCAAAAGTATCCCGATCAAGTCCTGCCTGACCGAAGTTCATATACGGATTTTGATTAATCCGCTGCGTTGAATATAAACCGTTTGCGCCGAAATGCTTAACAGCATTTAAGCCAAAGAAATTTGCACACATAAACTACACTAATTTTTACTACACACATAGATATAAAGTCTTTTTTGACGTTGAAATTGACTGTTTTTTGAAATTTGTAACATTTTTTTAAAACTTTGTGCTGTATGTTATAATTGGGGAATGATAAAGAATGTTTTAATATGCGGGCTTGGCGCGGTCGGAATGACGTTTGCCTGTAAAATTCAAAAAGCGTTGCCTGAATGTTTGAAAGTTTTGGTAGACATTGAACGGCTGAAAAGGTATTCGCAGAACCCGCCGAAGATGAACGGTGAGGAGAAATTTTTTGACTATGTTCTTCCTTACGAAACGGATTACAAGGCGGATTTGGTTATAATCGCCACAAAAATGGACGGTTTGGGCGCGGCTTTGGCGAACTTGCGCAATTTTGTGGGTGAAAACACTATAATTTTACCGATTTTGAACGGAATTGAGGCGGAGGAGAAAGTCGCAGAAGTTTATGGTTGGGATAAAGTTTTGTATGGCTATTTTATTGGTCACAGCGCAATGCGCGTTGGAAACGAAGTTGTGCAGGACGGTGTGGGTAAGATAGTTTTCGGGGGCGCGAGCGCAGCGAGCGTTGCAGAGTTTTTCAGCCGTGTCGGAATAGATTTTGATAATCCTGAAAATATTAAATACGCAAAGTGGCTGAAATTCTCGTTGAATGTTGTTTCTAACCAGTCATCGTGTATTTTGAAGATGACGTTTGGCGATATGCAAAAAAGCGAAAGATTTCAGGAATTTGCGCGCAATATTGTTCGTGAGGTTATGGAACTTGCCCGCCTTGAGGGCGTTGAGGGCTGGGAAAACCTTGAGGAGGACTTTATAAAAGCACTTTTCATGATGTCTGAAGACGGTAAAACTTCAATGTGGCAGGATGTTGAGGCAGGCAAAAAAACGGAGCTTGAAATCTTTGCGGGAACCGTCCTGAAACTCGGTGCAAAACACGGGGTTCCAACGCCTTACAATCAGGTTATGTATGAGATGATTAGAATTATTGAGGAAAAATTTTGAAAAGGCTAATTTTATTATTTATAATGTTTTGTTATAGTTTGACGCCTGTCTTGGCGCAAGATTCTGAGAAGTTTTTGCCTTCTGCAACCGGAATTGTGCGTAATGTAGTTTCGCAAAATGTTGAAGAAAACGGCGTTGAGGCTGTTAAACAGACCGTAGAACTTGAAATTTTGTCAGGTCAGTTTAAGGGCGAAGTCCGCGAGGTGGAAAATGTTATAAGCGGAAACCCTTATTATGATATAAATTTGAAAAAAGGAGCCAAGGTTGTTGTTCACGTTGAGCCGCAAGATGAATTTGTTGTGAGTGCTGATGATGTTGACTTTTTTATTACTGATGTCAAGCGTGAGGGAACATTGTGGCTTTTGGCGGGAATTTTTTCACTGTTTATTATACTAATCGGTCGTTTAAAAGGCGTGCGGGCACTTGTGTCAATAGTTTTGACCGTAATGCTGATTTTTGCGCTTATGATGCCGCTGGTTCTGCACGGTGTTTCGCCGATTTTCTCCGCGCTTTTGGTCGGAATTTTGTCTACGGTTCTAACGATTTATCTTGTCGCAGGTATTAATTATAAAAGTACCTCCGCCGTTCTCGGAACGGTTTCAAGCCTTTTGATAGCAGGTATTTTGGCAATGGCGGCGATAAAAATGGCGCATTTGACCGGTTTTGTCAGTGAAGACAATATGTTTCTTCACTCTGTCCGCCCGGATTTGAATATGCAAGGAATTCTTGCCGCTGCGATAATTCTTTCGGCTCTGGGCGCGCTTATGGATGTCGGGGTTTCAATTGCAAGTACAATTAATGAGGTTTATCTAACCGACCCTAAACTTACTGTTCGTCAGCTTTTCGCCTCCGGCATGAACGTTGGACGCGATATTATCGGAACTATGTCTAATACCCTGATTTTAGTATACCTTGGCGCGTCATTACCGTTGGTATTACTGTCTTCCAGCATAGATATCCAGAAATTCTTTAACTTAAACCAGGTGGCAACAGAAATTTCTTCTGCGCTAATCGGAAGTATTGCAATCCTGGCATGTGTACCAGTTACGGCATTTATTTCGGCAAATCTGGTCGCGAGAAAACGAAATATTTACAATTCTTAACCTCTCTCCAAAAGGGTTGAAAACCATGCACAGCATGCGTTTCCATGATTTTTTCCATGGAAACCATGATGAGAGTAAGCGTTCAGCATGATGAAAACCTGGAAACCATTGTTATAATTGACTTTTTGTATCTCGTTACAATTATTCACAATCACATGTTTGACGCTTGAAAAAACATGAGGATTTTTTATAATGTAAGTATAAGCCGCTTTTGGCGGCGGGGGAGAAGATTTAAGCATCGCTTGAGTCTGATGTGTAAAGATAATCGATTGGAGATAATAAGTTGTTTAGAAGTAGGGATATGGGAAGAGCTGTAGCAGTCAGAAGATGGACTCAAACAGCTTTAGAGTGTTATAAAAGAGGATGCAATTGCGAGGGGTGTTTCTATAAAGATTTTTTCAGCAGTTCTTCACAAAAATGCCAAATGAAGGCTTCAGTTTTGGAATTAGTTAGAGTTATCGGCACTCCTAACGTAGAATTGCAACAGTTTTTAATCGAAGAATAAATTCATCTCTGCCTCTTTAAATTTTTCGCTGTGTATGCTATAATTAGAAAGGTAGTATATGATAGGAGGCAGACATGCACATTTACGTAAACGGAAGAAACATCGAGATTACAGACGCTATTAAGGCTTATGTAAAAGAAAAATTTGGCAAAGTAGCCAACCACTACGACCAAATTCAAGGAATTGAAGTTGTGTTGTCAGTAATCAAAAACCCAGCTGCATCAGGCAGACATGTTGCCGAAGTATCATGTAAAATGGTAACCGGCGTGGTTCACTGTGAGGAATCAGCAGAATCAATGTATGCAAGTATTGACTTGCTTGCCGATAAACTTGACAGACAGGTTAAGAAATTCAAAGATAAGGCTGTTGGTTCAGACAAGGCATCAATCAGAACAGATGAAGTTGCCGAGCCGGTAGAAGAAGCGTAGTAAAAAAGCCCCGTGATTACGGGGCTTTTTTGTGTCTACTTGACAAAAGGTATAAAATCGTAAATAATATAAACATAGGGGCAAGCCCTTAGCAATACTTGGTGGGTTTTGCCAAGAGCTTGACTTAGTACCCTATGATTTTAGACTTTTGATGCTACTATTAGTGCAACTAGTGCTAGTAGTAGCATTATTATTTTGTCTAACATCTTTATCACCCCCCTTCTCCACCGATTTCTTAGTTAAATACGTGTGTGGGTGGGAGAGTGTGCAGGTACTACCCTTTATTTATCAATCATTTCAAAATCTGCTGGTAACTTCTCGCAAACTTTTGCAAGGAAATCTACTACGCTTAAATCAAATGCCTCCGCTATTCTAAAAATAGTTGTCAATTGTGGGTCTTTTATACCACGTTCCGCAGTGCTTAGTATGGAAATCGGAATGTCATTTTCACTAGCCACGATAAATTGACTTTTTTCTCCACGAAGTTCCTTAATAGTCTCTGCCAATGCGGTGATTACTAATTTCTTCTTCTCTTCAAGTTCTTTTCTAGTATCCTCTTGCATATTTTAAATAATAATGCTATGATAATCTTATCGCTTTCGCGAACGCGATAGAAAGAGAGTATATTTTGTTTAAACGAACTTTACTAATCGACTTAGACGGGGTGTTGAATACCTATGTTGGCGGCTATCAGGCTGATTTTATTCCGCCGATTCGAGAGGGCGCTAAGGAGTTCCTTATCGCACTTGAGCCCAACTTTGAACTTAAACTTTTTACCACCCGCCCCCCGGAACTTGCTCAAAAGTGGCTTGAAGACAACAAAATTTCTCACCTCTTTTCTGAGGTTACAAACATAAAAAAGCCGGCATGGCTGCTTATTGATGACAGATGTCTGACTTTTGACGGAAATTATGATAACTTAACCGAGAAAATTGCAAACTTTACCCCATGGTATAAAAACCATTAAGTTTTGCAACACAAACATAAATTATGCCGGGAACTTTTCCACCCGGCGTTTTTTTATGCTATCATTGTCCACAACTAAAGGTCTTTTATGCGGGTAAGTGTAGTTCAAAATAATTTAACTTTTAAATCAAAAGATGTTGTGTTATACAGCGATTTCGACGGAACCTTTTTGCAGCCGGGCGCGATTAATAATGATTATTTTCAGGCATTTGACGAGTTTAGGCGGGAACGTGACGGAAAGTTTAAAATTTTTATTACAACAGGAAGGCGTTTACAAGATGGTTTTGGACACGGTTTTTTGGATGCTTATGAAAATTTGAAATCACAAAATTTAGATTTGCCTAAACTAGAGGGCGTTATTACTGCAGGCGGTGGTGATATGTTCTGTTTTAAGCAAAATGGCGAAATTGATTCGACACCGCATGCGGGTAAGCGTGCATTGGTAAAAACAAAAACCGGTTGGGATGTTGATTTCGTTTTAGAAAATCTTAGGAATATTGCGCAAAATTTGAAAACCGGCTTAGACACTTCGTATTCAAGAGGGTTTCATAGGCTTGCGTTATCGCTGGATGAGCCTATGTTGCTTGAGGAATTTGCGGATGAGGCAGAACGCTTTTTTGAGCAAAATCAAATCTCTGCGCAAGCCAAAGTAAGAGAAATTGCACCGTTAAAAGAGGGCGTTAAGATAGCACCGCTTTTTATGGGACATAGGATTCATAAAGACTTTGATATTTTCGCGGCTCTTGAAAAAGCTCAACGCGAAAACGATTTTATTGTTGTCGCTGGTAATGAAACAAATGATAAAGAACTTTTAAATCTATTTAATTATATTGGCGAGAGAAAAATCAATTCTTGTGAAAAAATTCCGAAAAGCGGGCTTGAGGGCTTGGTTGAACGTATTAATAAACTGCCGATTGGTGTAGTGTTTGTCGATAGCCCGGTATCGGAAGTTTCTTCCAAACTTTCAGCGTTCAAAAAGTTTATAGAAGCGCAACAAAAACTTTTTCCGGATAAGGTTAGGATTGTTAAATTAACCGAAAGCGGTGGTGAAAATTCGTTAGTGCAAGCAACGCGCGAGTTAACTAAGAAATATTTTGCGGATACGCCGCCACAAGCCGCACCAACTAAGCCGCCGACTGTTGTTAAAACCGGGAATGGCAAATATGTTGCCCTTGGAGTTATTTTAGGGCTTACCGCGGGTGGTGCAGGGGTTTACTATTTGAAAAAACATATACAAACTAAAAAGGACTAGCCCCATCTTTCTTTACAAATGAAACTAATCCTTTCTGTTGATTTATATTTGCGACTAAAATTAATTATTACTCATTACGAGTTTCAACGCCAACAATGAACGTACAGAGAACATTGTATGTTTATAATGTTGCTCGTGAGCCATATCGAAAATTCTGATAATTCTTGAAATTTCTTCCAAATCTTTTCTTGTTTCAATTTTATATACATTTTCGATTGGGTCTGTCACAACCGACATAATAGTGTTTAATTCCTTTTCGTTCATTGAATTGTCCTCTTTTCCTTACCCTTATATAAAGTTTTTTTTTCTTACAAAATTGCCTTTTTGGAAAGAGGATGCTTAATACTTTGTAACAAAAAACGCCGAACCGAGGTTCGACGTTTTCTGTTATATATCTTACTACTTGCGTTTTCTAGCTGCTTCAGATTTGCGTTTTCTTTTTACGCTTGGCTTTTCGTATCTTTCACGTTTTTTAATTTCTGAAAGAATGCCGGCTTTTTGAATTTTTTTCTTGAAACGTCTTAATGCGCTTTCAATACTTTCGTTTTCGCCTACTTTAACTTCTGCCATTTATTTTTCACCACCTTCATAGCAATTTAAGAGTGTAATATTTTGAATTGTACTGTTATTGTAGTATAAAAATAAAAAAAAGCAAGCTCATGACGCGTATTAAGATTATATAAGGAAATCTCAAATCCGTATTTTTTGGTTTTATAATTATAATATAAGATTTGATGGAGATAATTATGGAAACTATAAACGAAATTTTATCTAAATTAGACTCAGTTGATAACACTAACAAAAACGAATTGGAAAACAAATTAGTTAGTATCGGTGATAAAGCTGTTCCGGTTTTGGTTCAGGAATTACAAAGCATTAGAGGCTTGAAAAGAGGCGTTATCGCGATGACTCTTATCAGACTTGGACATCAATCTGTTAAATATTTAGAAGATGCTGCTAGAAAAAATAAAGATTTTCAATGGATTGCTGACTACTTAATCCGTGAAATTAACGGTTGCCAAGCTGCATAATAATTTATATTTATGAAGAGAGAAGAATTACATTACGCTTGTTTATTTGGCGGCGGAGCTATTCGCGGAATGGCTCATATTGGTGTTGTGAGAGCGTTAAAAGAACTCGGAGTCGGGCTTGGAACGCTGGCAGGTTCGTCTGTCGGCGCAATTGTTGCATCTGCGCTGGCGGTAGGCTATAGTGATGCAGAACTCGAAAAAATATTTCTGTCTGTTGATTTTGAACTTTTTAAAGATATAAATTTTAGTAAGGCACTTGCGCTTAGCAAGGGTGATATTTTCCTTGAGTGGATGAGGGAAGTTATTGAAACCAAGTTTTACGGTGTAACTTATTCTAAGGGTAAGAATAAGCCTGTAACTTTTGCGGATATTGATAAAGATTTTGTTATAATTACAACGGATTTAACGAATTTTTGCTGTAAGGAGTTTTCACGTCTTACAACGCCTGATTTTGAGGTGGCAGAGGCGGTGAGGATTTCTGCGTGTATGCCGGGGTTAATGCGTGCTGTGGAAGTCGATGATGCGACCCTTGTTGACGGAGATTTGCAAAAGAGTTGGCCGATGTGGAAACTTTGTGATACTTTGTCAAATCTTGAAGAAAATATTTTGGAAGTACGTCTTGAGGGAACCCCGTGTGGGGATTTGACTAATCCGATTAGTTTTATAAATTCGGTTTATAGCTGCATAACCTCTGTTGCGAGTGAGTTTGTGGTTAATCTTTATGAGCGCGATGAGAAACACGATTGCCTTGTCGTCAATACGGGTGATGTTGTAATCGTAAACTTTCAGATGAAAGAACCGGAACGAAAAGCATTGATTGAAGACGGTTACAGACAAACTCTTGAGTATTTTAAATACATTTTGCCTAAGAAAAAGGCACATCATTTAGATAATTATATTAAAATTAAAAATTTAGTTGTAGATATTCGGGATTTAATTTTGCGTGACAAGGTCGCGGATGCGCAGGTTAAATTCGCAAATCTTTTGGCGCTTATGTGCGAAATCAGATATGATATTGATGAAAAAATTTATTTTGATATTAAGGATTTAAAAGATGACATTTTGAACAATTCCGGCAAAACGCTTTTCCTGAAACATACGTATCTGAAGAATTTCCGTCCGGTTATCAAAAAGCTGGATGAACTTGAGGAAAAACTCAAATCAAAACAGGATTACTTGCAAAACGTGCTGGGAACGATTATTTCTTAACTGCTTGTCCGAAAATCAATCTTGCGCCGCCCATGCGTTTTTGCAGGGTTTCGCCTATACCTTTGACGATTACGTTGAGGTTGTCAAGTAAGGATTTCAGGCTGCAAACAGTTGCGTTGATTGCAGGAAGTGTTGTTGCGTTAATAATTTGGCTTGTACCCTCAAAGTTTTTGGTAGTATTTTGGACGTTGGTGAACGAGTTGGAAATCGTTTTATCATCAATTGATCGTTCAAGTTTTACAGACATTTTGTTGAGGTTTGCGCAAGTGCTTGAAAGTTCGTGGGCTGCGGTATTCACCTCCGGTTGAATATCTTTTAGCATTACGGTAAGCTGTTTTAAAAGATCGCTGACGTCTTGCGCAGCGGCATTTACGCTCTGCATGAGATTGTTGGCGCTGCCTTTCAACTCATCAAGCCCGCCTCCTTCGGTGACGTTGTTTATCAGGTCATTCCAATCGTGCGAAATTTCGCCCTGAATTTTGTCGCCGTATTTAATCCGTGTTAGCGATGGCGAACCCGGGTAAATTATTTCCATATAATCTACATCTGAATCTTTTTGTGCTTTCTGAACCTTTGCTTTTATGTTGTTCGGCAGGTTATAAGTCCAGCTGTTCAAAACTATGGTTACTCTTGTTGTCAAAAAGTCTTTGCTCGGAACAACTTTTATTGCACGACCGATTTTGAAACCTTTATAATACACATTTATGTTTGAAAACGGTTCAAGTTCTGTGAACACGGCGGTTATTCGCATACGGGTTAAATCGTACGCTTTAAAGGCAAGTAACCCGATGACAAAAACTATTATAACGATTTTGAATTTTAACAGGAGTTTTATTAATTCTTCTTTTATGTTCATACAAATGTCCGAGAAAGACTCGCGATGTATCGCGAGTTTTTTGAGTGACGTACTAGACAGCGTAGCCGCGGAGCGACCACACGCGAGTGTGGGCGGCAGGCGGCGGAGAACTGCTTTTAATATTGAAAAATATTTGTACTTTTGGCTCAATTGCCTGATTTGCTATAGGTCTGTAGGACTAAGGTAATTTTCTCCGCCGAGAGCTTTGTAGAGATTTATTGTTGAGACGATGTAGTTAATTTTTTCGTTAACAAGTTCCTGTTCCAGTTTTAGCGCGTATTTTCTTGCGGCAAGTTTGTCGAACTCTGAAATCGCGCCGATTTCAAACTGGCGCTCTTTTAGACGGAATTTTTCACGTTCAAACGAAATTTTTTCTAAGTCTTTCTCGTAATTGGATTTGCAGGTTTTTGCGCTTACGAGTGCGTCATTAAGTTCCTGGATTGAAGTTAGAATTGTTTTTTCGTAGTATTCAAGTGCTTTTTTGTATTCGTGTTTTTTAAGGTTTAGGTTTGCTTTTTTCGCACCGCCTGTGAAAAGGTCTAACTGCGGCATTACGCCGAGGCTGCTTAGGAGCGTGTTCGGGGCAAAAAGTCTTGAAAAACTGTACGCATTAAATCCAAACTGTCCGAAAAGTACGAATTTCGGTAAAAATTCACGGCGTGCAACTTTTACATCAATACCCATTTTCTTTATATAAAATTCGGTTTTTATAAGGTCAGGTCTGTTTTGAATACGTTCGGATTCGATTTCTTCCGGAACGTTAAATGTTTGAATGCTTTCGTATGCAAGGGTTTCAAACTCTCGGAGATTTCTGTTGCCAAGCTGAACCATAAGTTCATCGTTGATTAAATCGAGACTTTTTTCTAACAGGTTTAAGTCCATTTCAATTTTTGCAAGCTCTTGTTTTTCTGTGAGAACTTCTGTGATTGAGGCAAGTCCGTTTGCGTATTTTTTCTCCATTTTGTCGACCAAATTAAGTTCAATTTCATGGATTTCACGCATATTTTTCAGTAGTTGTTTAATTTTAATAAGGTTGTAATAGTCGCCCGCAAAGTTGGAGGTTATTGAAATATAAGCGCTGCGTTCATCCTGCTGAACCATTTCATCAAGCATCTTAACGCTTTTTGTTTTGAGATAATTTTTGCCCCAAATGTCGACTTCGTAAGACATTGCAAGCGGCAAAAGCAGGTTGTACTGGTGGTAACTCGGGATTACAAGGTCTCCGAAATGCCGGTCAGCAGCGTGTGGTTCCCACATATATTGCCCCTGAAAACCCAGGTACGGCAATTGGTTGGAAAATTGCATTTTTATATTATCCTGCGACTGCATTGAATTTAATTTCGCAATTTTTAAATCCTGATTGTTTTCGCAAAGGTCGCGTATGTACCCCGTCAAATAAGGGTCTTGATAGTTTTCCCAGTATTGCAGATTTAATTCGTAAGCCTGGGCGCTTCCGGCTATAAAGAGTAAATTTATTAAAATTATTAAACATTTTTTAATTGTCATCTGGACACCTGTTATTCTTGTGTTATGATGATAACACAAAGGAAGTTAAAAATGCAAGCAAAAAATTTATTTAATCAAAAAATAGGGCTGTTGTTGTCGCAGATAGGAATGTTGTCGAGGGTTTTTGCGATACAGTCTTTCAGCCGAAACAGTTTGGAGATAACGCCGGAACAATTTACGGTTCTTGCGGCGCTGGTCGAACACGGCGGGCTTTATCAGCGGCAGGTTTGCGCGATTACGCTCAAGGACAGGGCGAATATTACCAGAATTGTCAGTATTTTAGAGGCGCAGGGGCTTGTAATACGACGGATTGAAAGTCAGGGAAGACAAATTCGCAAAGCAGAGATTACCGACAAAGGTCGTGATGTTTATGAGAAAGCTCTGCCGGCGATTTTGGAAATTTGGGCTAAAACCGTTGAAGACATTGATGAAGATGAGATGAATGCCTGCTTTTTAACGCTCCAAAAGATTAAAGAAAATTTGCAGAATAACACAACACTAAATTTATAAGGATTTACCTATGGAAGCATCTAAAAAATTAAGAAAAAGCCGTAATAGAAAAGAAATTAATAAAAAACGTGTAATTGTTCCGATTATTAGCGCGGTCGTGCTTGTAACACTCGGGATTATCGGCGCGGTTCATGCAACCTTTTACCAGTCAACGGACGACGCTTTTGTTGAGGGACGTCTTGTTTCTATTGCTCCGCGTGTTTCCGGTCCGGTCGTAAAACTTCTTGTTGATGATAACGATGAGGTTCAAAAGGGCGACTTGCTTTTTGAGATAGACCCCGAGCCGTACGAGGTTGCTTTGCAGAAAAAACGCGCTGAACTTGAAGTCGCAAAAGCACAACTCGGCGTTGTTGAAAAACAAGTTGAAGAAAAACATTCAAATTTAAGCCAATCGCGTGAGGACATTGTGTCTGCAACTTCCAAATATGATTTTGCAAAAAACGATTTTATTCGTTACCAGGAAATGTACAAAGAGGGAATTGTTTCTAAACAAGAATATGAACGTGCGCTCACGGGTTTAACTGTCGCGGAAGCCGGCAGAAATGCAACACAGGACGGACACCGCGCAATGCAGTCAGCTTTGCATTCCGACCAGGCGAAACGCGAGGCAACTTTAGCGGAAATTGATAAAATTAAAGCTGAAATCGCAAAAGCCGAACTTGATCTTTCTTATACAAAAATTTATGCGCCGCAATCAGGTCGTGTTAGTGCGCGCACGGTCGAAGTCGGAAATTATCTTCAAATTGCACAGCCTGTAATGTCAATTGTTCCAAAGGAAGTTTGGGTTGTTGCAAACTTTAAAGAAAACCAGCTTACGCACATGCATGAAGGGCAGGAAGTTAAAATTAAAATTGATACCTACCCGAATAAACGTTTCAAAGGCGTGGTTGACAGTATTCAATACGCTTCAGGTGCGAAATCAAGTCTTTTTCCGCCCGAAAATGCCGTAGGAAGTTATGTCAAAATCGTTCAGAGAATCCCTGTTAAAATTAGGTTTACGGAAGACTTTTCCGCGTATAACGTAATTCCCGGCATGTCAGTTGTACCGAAAGTTAAAATAAGAGGCTAAAAGTGGAAGAAGTTCAAGCCAAACCCGTAAACCCCTATGTAATAGCGTTTTCTATGATGCTGCCAACATTTTTTGCAATGGTTGCGACCTCCGGTACAAACGTTTGTCTGCCATACATTGCAGGGTTTTATGGCGCAACGCAGTATGAAACAAACACGGTTATTACAAGCTATATGATTTCAAACGGCATAATGCTGCCGATGACCGGCTGGCTGCTTAGAACCTTTGGCAAAGTTAAGCTAATTAACGGCTGTATCATAACGTTTATGCTGGGATCGTTTTTGTGTATAATTTCACCTAACCTGCTAACCCTTATTCTTTCACGTTTAATCCAAGGGGTTGGCGGCGGCGCGCTCATGCCTTTATGCCAAAGTATTTTGCTGGAAGCATTCCCGCAAAAACGAGGAACCGCAATGGGACTTTTTGGTTTTGCCGTTATCCTCGCTCCACTTATCGGACCGTTGCTTGGGGGCTTTTTGACCGAAAACTATTCCTGGCAGTGGGTTTTCATCGTTAACCTGCCATTCTGTCTCCTGTCAATTATCCTTGTTAAAATGTTTATTAAAGAAAATTTTAAACCTGCAAAAAGAAAAATTGATTTTGATATAATAGGCTTTTCCGCAATAGTTCTTTGGCTTGGAAGTATGCAAGTGGTTCTCGATAAAGGCGAACAATTTAACTGGTTTGACGAAACCTGGGTTTGCTGGCTCACAGGATTTTCGGTGTTTTCAATGATTTTCTTTATCGTTTGGGAACTCGAATACAAAAAACCGTTCGTTAATATTCGCGTCCTAAAAAACGTAAACTTTATCTGCGGAACAACAATTGCGGCAGTCGTAAACATAATGCTTTACTCTTCAATTCTGCTTGTTCCTCAATTTGTACAGAGTTTACTCGGATATAACGCCTACCTTTCAGGACTTTCAGTATTCCCTCGTGTAATCTCCTGTGCCGTAATGCTGCCTATCGTCGGAAAACTTGCAGACATAATCGACAACAGAATTTTAATCGCAATCGGACTGACAATTTTAGGCGGAACAACGTTTATGTTTTCAAATATGACGCTCGAAACCTCGCTTGAATGTGTGCAAATGATTAATCTTTTGTTCGGCTTCGGCATCGCGTTTACGTTTATTCCGGTCAGCGCAATTTCTTTTGCAACGCTTTCAAAACGCAAAACCCCTGACGGCGCCGGTCTGCAAAGCCTTTTTAAATGCGCAATTACAGCTGTGGCAACCTCTGTTTCCACAACATTTATCATGCGTGTTTCACAGGTTCACCAAACATATTTGACACACAATCTCGGCGTTACTGATTTAGAATTTTACACCAGGCTTGCAATGTTTAAAGCAAAATTTATGACTTATTTTGCACCATATCTGGCAGGACAAAAAGCTAATATTCTTATCTACAAGCAGTTACTAAAACAGGCACGTTTAAGCGCATTCTATGATGCTTTCCTCGTCCTAAGCCTAGTTGCATTTATTGCTCTCCCTCTAATTCTCTTCCTCAGAAACAAGAAAAAATAATGACGTATACACTTATTTATGCAATAATATGATGTATAAGGAGGATAGAAATGTTAAAATCGTTGTCGCCAAACGAAAAAATTGTGTTGCAATTTATTGTTGACGGAAATAGTAATAAAGAAATAAGCGAACGCCTTTTCGCACCAGTTTTACTAATAGAAAATAATGTACAAGCAATTTTTAAAAAGTTAAAGGTAAGAAACTGTTTTCAAGCTGCTGCTAAATATGCCATGAGTAAAAAATAAATTATAAAATGGCTGCAACTATCGCCAAAACCTCTTGATGAAGCTGCTCAATAGTTTTTCTTGAATCAAAAATCTTTATTCGCTGCGGTTCGTTTTTGGCAAGTTCAAGATATCCTTTGCGTACTTTTTCCTGAAATTCAATTCCGGCACTTTCCATTCTGTCTTTATTTTTGCCAACGCGTTGCATTGAGGTTTCGGTGTCGACATCAAAAAGCAGCGTCAAATCAGGTTTCACTCCGCTTGTTGCAAGTTCGTTCAAATAATTTATGCGTGCCAGATCAAGCCCTCTGCCGTATCCCTGATAAGCTGCTGTAGAATCAATATGTCTGTCACAAAGTACGATTTTTCCGTTTTCAATGGCGGGTTTTATTATTGTGTCGATGTGCTGTGCTCTGTCAGCAAGAAATAAAAAGGATTCACAGTTTGAAGAAACCTCTCCGTCGTAGTTAAGAAGAATTTCCCGGAGCTTTTCGCCTAAACCTTTAGCTCCCGGTTCTCTTGTTACTATAACGTCATAACCTTTGTCCTGCAAGTATTTTGCAAGAAGTTCAAGTTGAGTGGTTTTACCGCACCCGTCACAGCCCTCAAATGTTATAAATAATCCTTTTTTCAACATTGCCAGCCTCCCGCCCTATTATATCATAAATTTATCGTTTAATACAACGTACCGTTCGTCCTCCGCTTTTTTCTGCAACATATTTTGTTGCGGTGTTTAAACTTATAGACATCGCATGTGCGGAATCTACCACGGAACTTGACCAAAAATTATTCGCGCTTGTTTGTAGTGCTACGGAATTTTTGTTAATAAATAAAGATGATAATTCATCAATATTAGGGAGACGACTTTCGTCAGATTGTGTCTTGCATAACGAAATTGCCTCATTGAAGTTTTTATCACCTGCACTTGTAGATGCAGACGGTAAAGGCGCTACAACAATTGTATCAATAGAATCAAACGCAGTTATAAATCCTATATCTTTTCCAATAGTGTTAGGACCTTTTGAACCGTTAAGGTCATAAACAAAATTGACACACATAACAGCTTGAGGGTAACTAACGTCATTACCTATTTCATTGTGTGTTGCGACCCTTGTCTCTGTGCTGCAGGTTGGGTTATAATAAGCAATAATACTTTCTCCGTTTTGAGTTTCAAAAGCCGCAGCATTCGTATTATATATTGAATAACCAATATAATTTATACTAAACGCTTCATTTAATGCAAAAAGATTGGTTGGAGTTGAAAGAACACTTCCGGCAATATTTGTATATTTACTTGTAATTCCGCAATCTGCCAAATGTTCGTAATCACAGATATTGTTTATTTTTAGAACTTTTGAAAGTCCAGCTGTGATAAAAGTTTCTGCTGCCGTATCCTCAATTATACTTCCGCTTTCATCCTCGGAAACTGTTCCGTAACCGTTGAGAGCAGGCATTAACATAATGGCCTGCGAAAATCTTGCATAAAGCGCTTTGCGTTGTGTGTTCCAAGTGCGCTCGTTAATATTGCCCGTGAGGGATGGTAATGTTATTGCTGCAACAACACCTATAATTGTTAATGACAGCAATATCTCTGCCATAGTAAAGGCCAAGCCGAGCAGAGCCACGGAGCAAGACTTGCCTTGCGGAGAGACGAGCGTGCGACGGGCAAGACCGCGCTCTTGACCGCAAACGCGAGCGGTGGCGTTTAACGCGAGGCGCAGTCCCAGCGTTGGGTTAAGCTCGGCTTGCCCCCCCCCCCCCCNNCCCCCCCGTCTCATCAGGGGCTTATTACAAGGGTTTTCAGACTTTAAATTTCTCATGGTTCAATCCTTTCTTATGTTTTTACATGATAATTTTAAACTATGTTTCGTGCATTGTCAATATAAAAAAGCCCCCGTGTTTCCACAGGAGCTTTAGGATATTTGTTTATTTGACTAAACAAGTTCTTTAACTTCACCAGCAATGTTTTTAGGATCAAGTTTCAAACCAGGTCCCATTGTTGTTGAAAGGTAAATTGATTTAACAAATGTTCCTTTTGCAGCTGAAGGTTTTGCTCTCAAAATAGCATCTACCAATGTTGCAAAGTTTTTAGTCAAATCTTCTTCACTGAATTCAACTTTACCGATTGGGCAGTGAATCATACCTTGTTTGTCTGCTCTGAATTCAACTTTACCAGCTTTTGCATCTTTAACTGCTTTAGCGATATCCATTGTAACTGTGCCTGTTTTAGGGTTTGGCATCAAGCCTTTAGGACCCAAAACACGACCCAATTTACCCAACATACCCATACAATCAGGTGTTGCGATTAATGTATCGAATTCGAACCAGCCGCCTGCAATTTTATCAACGATTTCTTCAGCACCTGCATATTCAGCGCCTGCTGCTGTTGCTTCTGTCGCTTTCGGTCCTTTAGCAATAACGCAAACTCTTACTTCTTTACCCAAACCTGCCGGCAACACGATTGTTGAACGGATTTGTTGGTCTGCTTGACGAACGTCGATACCTAATCTCATGTGGCATTCTACTGTTTCGTTGAATTTTGAAACTTCTTTTGAAATTTCTTTAAGTTTTTTTATTGTTTCAACAGCGCTTGATGGTTGTTCAAAACCTACAAGCATCTCTTGCATTTTCTTTTGTTTTTTAGTTAATTTACTCATTGTTTAAATTCCTTTCATGGTATTAGCGGATTGTTACATCCTTCCATATTATATTATTCTGCTTTTACAGTTACGCCCATAGCTCTGCAAGAACCTTTAATCATTTCTACAGCAGCTTCTAATGTTGTAGCGTTCAAGTCTGCCATTTTAGTTTTAGCGATTTCTTCAAGTTGAGCTTGAGTGATTTCACCAACTTTATCTTTGTTTGGAGCAGCTGAACCTCTGGTTAAGCCTAATGCTTTTTTGATTAAAACTGGAGCTGGAGGTGATTTTGTTACGAATGTGAAACTTCTGTCTTCGTAAACATCAATAACAACCGGGATGATGTATCCTGCTTGTGATTCAGTTCTAGCGTTGAACTGTTTGCAGAAATCCATAATGTTAACACCGTGTTGACCTAAAGCTGGACCAACCGGAGGTGATGGATTTGCTTTACCAGCTTCGATTTGAAGCTTAATTTTTCCTGTTACTTTTTTTGCCATTGTTTTCTCCTTTTGTGGTAATAGCGGGGGCGTCCCTTCCACATTTACTGATAATTATAATTTATTAATTTGTTTATATTCCAATTCCACAGGCGTTTCGCGGCCGAAGATTGAAACATTTGCTCTAAGTTTTGCTTTGTCAGGGTATACTTCAATAATATCCGCAACAAATTCTGCGAACGGACCTGAAGTAATTCTAACTTTGTCGCCGACTTTAACGTCGAGTTCAATTTTTTGTGTTTGAGAAGATGAGCGGTTAATAATCTTTTTGATTTCGCTATCTTTTGCCGGAATAGGTTTTTTCGCTGAACCAACGAATTTTGCAACACCGGTTGTATGTCTTACTACATACCAGGTTTCTTCGTCCATAATCATTTCGACTAAAACATAGCCCGGAAATACTTTTTCTTCTTTTTCAGTCTTTTTGCCGCCTTTAATTTGGGTGACTGTTTTTTGCGGAACTTCTATACGGAAAATTCTATCGCCAAGGTTTTGGTTTTCAATCATTTTTTCAAGGTTTACTTTAACCTTGTTTTCATAACCGGAATAAGTGTGAACGATATACCAGCGTTTTTGATTAGCTTTTTCTCTTTTAGCTTGCGCTTTTGCTTCTTCTTCAGCTAATTCTTGAAGTTTATCTTCGTTCAATTGTTCTTCCATTGTTTTTTCATCTTTTGTCATAAGCCACCTTTTAAGTTAGTTATTTTATAAGACCGAATAATCCTTTGTAAATTAAGTCCATAAGATAGATTGCTACGGTAAACACAAATACGATTGCAACGACAAAACAGGTTTCAACAAAGACTTGACGTCTTTCAGGCCAGGTAATTTTACCCCATTCCTGTTTAACACCTTTGAAATATGTTTTGATTTCGTCTGTAATTTGTGCCATTTTGTTTTCCTTTTTATTTGTTAAAATCGCGCCCTGAAGGACTCGAACCCTCGACATCCGGTTTTGGAGACCGACGTTCTACCAACTGAACTAAGGACGCCTGTAGGGGAACTTGTCCCCCATTATTGTCGTTACTCAATAGCAAATTCATATTCACCAACAGAGTAACATTTGCGCAAAATACACTACTTAGTTTCTTTGTGGTTAGTGTGTTTTTTGCAAGTTGGGCAATATTTGCTCAACTCTAAGCGTTCTTTAATATTTTTTTTGTTTTTAACTGTTGTGTAGTTTCTTTCTTTGCAATCTTCACATGCAAGAACTACCATTCTGTCATTTTTTCCTTTGATACCCATTGTTTTATTCCTTTTTAGTTTTAATAATTCTTTTCTATTTAAGTTGGACGTATTTAAAAAACACATCCTGACTTTTCGGCTTATGATAACATTTTAAAACAAACAAAATAAAATGCAAACAATTGTAAATATTTGATAAGTATTTGACAACAAAAAACTCCGGCTTGGATGTCGGAGCTTATTGTGTTCGTTTGTATATTGTATTTATAGAGTGAAACTTGTATCTACTGCCGGTTTATTATTATCGCGGTTTCTGTCGCGGTAAGTCAGGTCGTAGCCGCCGGTTGTTGATTCAGAGCGAAGTTTCTCCATATAAATTTGTCCGTTTTTCACAACTTGTTGAAGTTGTCCTAAATCGCGTTCCAAGTTAGTCAAAACTTGTTCTGCATAAATTTCTGCGCCCTCCCGGGTCTTCATTGCATCTTCTGTTGCCTGAATTCTTATGTTTTCGGCATCATCAAGAGCTTTGCGTTTAATTTCTTCGCATTCTTGTTGAACTTGGGTTCTAATTCTGTTACCTTCGCGTTCCAATGCTTTTATAAAATCTGCTTCGCTCAAACGTTTTTCAGCTTCTTCTTGAGCGTCAGAGATAATTTTTTCTGCTTTTTGTCTTGCTTCCGTTTGTAATTCATCGCGACGTCTCAAAAATGCACGTGCTTCTTGAATTTCAGTCGGAATTGAGGCATAAATTTTTTCGATTAAAGAGCCGATTTCTTTTGATTTTACTACTGTGAAAGCACCCGGGATAATCGGAAATCCTTCTTCCAATGATACTTCCAATGCTCTTAATAAATCATATACTCCGTTTTGCTGCATACACATATACCTTTCACAATCAATATTTTACAAGAGTAATAGTAAAATGTCAAATAATTAACAATACTTTTTGACTAAATAGTCGTTGACGACTTCGGGAACGAATTTTGTTATGTCACCTTTGTTAAGCAAGATTTCTCTCACGGAACTTGATGAAATAAAGTTGTATTTTGGTTTTGTGATGAGGAAAACAGTTTTTATTTTGTGGTTAAGAGCGCTGTTGTTTTGTGACAATTGCATTTCGTATTCAAAGTCGGACACGGCGCGTAAGCCTCGCAAAAGAATTGTTGCGCCTTTTTTTGCCGCATAGTCGATTGTGAGACCGTCAAAGCTGTCAACTTCAACATTATTTAGATGTGCACAAGATTGACGAATAAGTTCAACGCGCTCTTCGATTGTGAGGAACCCATGTTTTTCGCTGTTTTTTGCGACGGCGATGATAACTTTGTCGAAAATTTCAGCGCCTGTTTCTAAAACGTCAAGGTGTCCTTTTGTAATAGGGTCAAAACTACCCGGATATATTGCTATTTTCATTGATTTTCCCTTTTTTCTGAATTATAACACAAAAAAGCGCGGGTATTCTCCCGCGCCGGAATATTAAAAAATGATTATTTATCGTTTAACGCAACGGGTTCTAGAGCCATCCATTCCTTTGAGTGCGGAACCGGTATTAAATGCCATATACCAACCATCGCCCGCTTGGTAGTAGTAACTATTTTCTGCAAAACCAAATAAGTGTTTGTTAAAATATAAAGAAATAAGTTCATTAAAATTTGGAGCCCGATACTCTGTGTCGAAAGCTGTACATGTTGCGCCAACTGAAGCACTACTTATTTGTGAATCCCTTGTTGCAAACACTGGGGCAACTACCTGTGGGTCTATAGGGTCCAAAATTGTTATAACCCCGATGTCTTTGCCAATGGTATTAGGTCCCTTATTCCCATTTAAATCGTAAATAAGATTAGCGCATACACGTCTTTGCGTTTGTACCCAGTTGGTGCCGCTAAGTTGAACCAGGTCGCTTATACAGGTTGGATTGTAGTATAGTGCAATAGCTTCTCCGTTAGCTGTTTCAAAAGCCGCAGCCTTTGTATTTTGGATACTACCAAAGCCACAACCGCTAAGCTCAACTAATGAATCCATTGTTGTCGGCCAGTCTATTTTTTCCGCATTGTCTTGACGTATATATTGTGTTGGGAGACCACAATCATCCATATTATTTGCATCACAGATGTTGTTAATCTTTAGAACTTTTGAAAGTCCGGCTGTGACGAAAGTTTCAGCCGCAGTGTCTTCAGTAACACTACCGCTTTCATCTTCTGTAAGCGTTCCGTAACCGTTAAGCGCCGGCATTAGTGCTATTGCTTGACTAAAGCGCGCATATAACGCTTTTCTTTGAGTATTCCAGGTTCTCTCGTTAATGTTGCCTGTTAAACTAGGCAAAGTAATCGCAGCAACGACACCGATAATTGTAAGAGATAAAAGTATCTCCGCCATAGTGAAGGCATACCCCCCCCCCCATCTGAACAGGGGCTTATTACAAGGGTTTTCAGCTTTTAAATTTTTCATTATTCTATCCTTTCTTTTTTCTATATTTTAAACTATGTTTCGCGTGCTGTCAATATTAAAAAAGAGCCGCTTATTATGCGGCTCTTTAAAATTTCAATTACGTAAACTTATTTAAGTCTTACGTTTACAGAAGTACCTTTTTTAGAAATTTCAACTTTGTCTTCTCTAGCTAACCAGCCAAGACCTAAGTCTGCAAAGTTGCCTTTCAAGTCTAATTCTTTTTTCATTTTTGAAAAGCTAGATTCACCGTTTACGTTTAAGTAGTTGTAGATTTCACCAGCTGAAGAACCAATCATTTCTTGTAATTGTACATCTTGTTGTTTTGTTGCCATAATTTTAAAACCTCCGTTAATATAAAACTTTTGCATATCTTGCATAATGGTATGATATATTACTTTTTTCAAAAATGCAATAGCTTAATATATAATATTTGAACTATTTTTTTGCTATAATTTACATTAAAGGGAGTATTTACTTTGTTAATTCAGGGTAGCCTTGCGGCTAATAAGACGGAATTTTTGATAGAAAAGTATGTAGAACTTTTGAACAGCGGGGTTTCGGCATCAAAAATCCTTGTGCTTGTGCAGAATTCTACTCTTAAACAAAATTTTATAAATAGTGTGTTAGAACGCCTTGAAATTAATGGTTTTGAAAAACTTAATGTGCATTCGTTTTTCTCTCTTGTGTATAATTCGGTTTCAGATAACTGGGCAGTGCTTGAGGGGGTTAATCCTGACAAAAACCGTTCTGTTATTATTCCGAACCTTGTCGGATTAGAGGTTTCGCAATTTATTTTGAAAAACATCATTAAGGATGTGAAGTTTCGGGGGTATAATTCGCGAAAATCCTTGCTGCATCAAATTTTTAGACGCTATTCGCTTATTGTTCAAAATAATCTTTCTGCCTCTGAAGTTGAGGAACGGGCGAAAATTCTCAAAGAGCCGTTTAAGGAGGACATTGATTTAACCCTGAAACTATTCTTGCAAAAGACTTTGAAACTTCGCAGTTTTGATTATTTGCGTCAGTGCCTCGTATTTAATTATATATATAAAAATACGGATTATTTTAAAGATATAGAATATCTTCTGCTTGACGACGGGGATGAAATTACGCCTGTATGCTTTGATTTTATTGAGCATCTGGCGTCACGGCTGAAAGACTGGTGGCTGGCGTATGACTTTAAAGGCTCTTCTCGGGTCGGGTATTTGAGCGCGGATAAGCCGGCGGTTTGGGAGTTTGAACGACTGTTTAAGGAAAAGACTACCGAATTTGAACCGCAGGGCAAAATGTGGATTGAGGCGGAGAAACTTTTTGATAATGTGCTTTATGATAAAGCGAATATTTTATCGGGATTTTCGCATCTTTCGCTTTCAAAGCGTTCCGGCATGATTGATTTGGCGGTTAAGGAGATTAAGGAGCTTTTGGGTAACGGCGTTTTGCCTTGTGAAATTTCGCTTATTACCCCGTGCGTTGATGAAATGCTGCGGTTTACGCTGGGTGAGAAACTTGGCGACAAGGTTAGACTTAAACCGCTTTCCGGAAGCGAAAAACTTGTTCAAAACAGACTGGTGCTGTCGGTGTTGAATATTTTGAAACTCTCCACTGACCTGCGCAGTGCGCTCACCGAGCTTAATTTACGCCCGATTTTTAACGACTTTTTGAATATTCCTCTCAAGTATTGCGATAAAATTCTGGCAGCGTTTGAGAATGAAAAGCGGTTGATTGATTTTGAGTTCCCGAACCCGGAACACACTGAAAAATACCGTGCATTTTTGGAATTTTTAGGAGGACTTGACGGGAAAAAACTTTCACAGCAGGCGTTTGAGGTGTTTGATAAGTTCGCATTTTTGTCTGCGTGTACGCGCGAAGAAATCGGCAAGTTTAACTTTTTCCTCAAGGAACTGAAAGATTTTGAGGATGTCTTTGACAAAGAAATTGGCGGGCATGAGGCAGAAATTTTGTTGCAGATTGAAAATTCTATTATATCAGAAAACCCGTATTCGACGTTAGAGGTGGGCGAAAATGACCTCATCCTTTCGACGCCGCAAAAGATTATTGATAACCAAATCCGCACGAAATACCAGTTTTGGCTGGATATTTCAAGTCAGGAGTGGGTAAAATCCGATATCGGACCGCTTTATAACGCGTGGGTTTATCAAAAGGGCTGGGAAAAAGAAGATTTTACGGTTGAGGACAACTTGCGGCTTTCAAAAGACAAGACAGCGCGGATTTTACGCAAACTCACATTGCTTGCCGGCGAACGTGTCAGCGCGTATTCAAGCCTTTTTGACGGAAACGGGCTGGAGAATTTCGGCGGAATTGAGGAATATATTAAAACCGCTCAAACCGAAAGCGCGAAACCGTCAGAGGGCGGGTTTAGGATTACGCCGCGTGAGGATCAGAAACCTGTTTTGGAATATCGTTCGGGCAGAATGGCGATTTCAGCGGTTCCGGGGGCGGGTAAAACTACGATTTTGCTTGCGCTGATTGTTAAACTTTTAGAGGCTAAAGTTCCGGCTGAAAACATTTTCGTAATGACTTATATGGAATCTGCGGCGAGGAACTTCCGCGACAGGATTAAGAATATTTTTCCTGATTCTACGCAGCTGCCGAATATCAGTACAATTCACGGGCTGGCTTTAAGGATTTTGAAAGAAAATAATAATTTTGAACGCCTCGGGCTTTCGGGTGATTTTGAAATCTGCGATGATACGGTTCGTGGGCGTTTGATAAGACAAGTTGCGGCAAAAACGGGCGTTGCAGAGGACGAGCTTGCAGATTTTGACCGTGCGGTTTCAATTTTTAAGTTTGCACAAGTTCAAAACCCGCAGTCGACGGACGCGAAAATTAATAAATTTCTCAAATTCTTTGCGTTTTACAGGCAGGCACTTTTAAGCCAAAACCTGATTGATTATGATGATATTTTGCTTTTCTCCGTGCAGCTGCTTGAACGGTTTGAGGACGTGAGAGAGTATTATCAAAATATCTGCCATTTTATTATTGAGGATGAGGCGCAGGATTCTTCTTCTTTGCAGCAGCGGCTTATTAATCTTTTGAGCGCAAAGCACGGAAACCTTATCCGTTGCGGCGATATTAATCAGGCGATTACGACGACTTTTTCTAACGCAGATGTTGCGGGATTTTGGAAATTTATTGAGGAAAGCGCACGTGTTTCAATGGATTGCTCGCAGCGTTGTACAAAAGATGTTTGGACGCTTGCAAATAATCTTATTTCGTGGTCTGAAACAAAGGAATTTTTGAAAAGTTCTTTTTACCCGATGTTTATGCGTCCTGTTGAGGGGCGGAACCCCGTTGCTAAAAACGCGGTTGAGGGTAAAGTTTTTCCGACACCGAAAGAGGAAAAAGATTTTATTGTCAAAGAAATCCGTAACATCATAAAGCACGAGCCTAAAGCCACTATCGGCATACTTTTGCGCAGTAATTATCAGGTTAACGCGTGGGCATCACATATTGAAAATTGCGGGTTAAAAACGATTACGCGGACGGAATGCCTTGCTCAAAAACTTATTTTCCGTGTAATTTTTGCGATTTTGAAACTTGCACTGAACCCGTTTGACAACGAAACCGCCGCAAATGCTTATGAAGTTCTTGCTGAACTTGGCGTTTTCAAACTCAAAAACACAAATTTTATCCGCGAAAATGCCTTGCCGTTTGTGCAGCTTAACCCTGATGAAATTTTGGATAGTGAGTTTTCTCGCTATTACTGGGAAGTTTTATACTGGATTTCGCAAACCTCTCTTAGTCCTGAACAACTTGCAATGAAAATCGGGCTTTACTATTTCAACACAGAAATTGAAAAATCCAATGTTTACTTAATCGCGACGCTTGTTAAACGTCTTTCGCTCAACACCCCGGGTGGTTTGAGGGGAATTGTCGGACAGCTTGAAGAGCTATCGCGCAAAAATCGTGTGAGCGGGTTCAATTTCTTCTCTGAAGAGGACGAAAACGACAAAGGATTTTTTGAGGGTAAAATTCAGATTATGACAATGCACAAGTCAAAAGGCGATGAGTTTGATTATGTGTTTATTCCTGAACTCACGGAACGCAATTTGACTTTTGAAATCGGTGAATTAAAACTAAAACCGTCAGATAATTTCAACGAAAATCTTCGCCGCCTAAGCCCTGCGTACCATCCAAAAACACAAAAAGATATTATGAGAGGGATTTTGACGGAAAACCTGAAACTTTTATACGTTGCGATTACACGTGCGCGCCGGCATTTGTGCATTTCAACATACGAAAAATCGCGCCCGAACGATAAGTATACAAAGGTTAACGTTATCTTTAGAGAATTATTGGGGGTGCGTGAAGAATGATTTATTCTGCAAATATGTTGAAAACTTACAAAACCTGCCCGCTTAAATACAAATTGAAATATGTAGAGCGGTTTTCGCTCCCGCAAAAGTTTGAGGTTTTTGAAAAAGGGAAGAAAATTCACGCGCTTGCATATTATTATTTAAAGGGTGATGATGTTTCACGCTTTGAGACCGCGCTGACGCCTGATGAGAGTGCGGTTTGGGCACGGCTGAAAGAAAACGAATTTTTTAATATGCAAACGTACCGCGCGGAATTTGACCTGAACGTCAAAATCGACAGATTTTGGGTAGGCGGTCGTTTGGATGCTGTTGTTACGGACGCGGCAGGCAATTATTATATATTGGATTACAAAACCGGTGCGGTTCCGAAGAATCCTGAAGAAGATTTACAAACTCTTGTCTACCTTGCGGCGCTTGAAGCGCATTTAAAGGGAGAGTTTAAAAGTTTGAAATTTGTCTACATTGACTTGAAAAATAATAAAAACCATATTATTGACAGCACGCTCGCGCATACTGAAATTATCGAACACATCTGCCGCCAAATTGAAAGTGAGAAATTCCCGCCGGCTGAAGATTGCGGGTTGTGTGAATATAGGCATTATTGTTGACTTATTGTAAAAAATATGCTCTAATTAAGGCATTAGTGAGGTGATTTATGAAAAATTTTGGAATAAAATTAGCTGTTTCAGTTTTGTTCTCTGTTATGGCACTCGGAGCCTTTGCACAGAAAAATTTTGACACAGCCTATCCGACTGATACTGTTTATGAAAATAATCAGGTAGTTTACACGCCATCAACAGGCTTATGGTCGTTCAATAGTATATCAAACGATAAAATCGTTTTGACTAAAAAGATTTCGGCAGGTTCCGGCAGCTATTCTGAATTCTTTTACAGCAATAACGAACCGGCATTTTCTTTTGGTTCAGGCTTTGAATTCCTTTACAATGATAAATTAATCGCTTTTGATAAATATTCGCTTAAGTTTTATCTCGTGCGTTATGATGCTGAAAACAAAACTTTCTACAAAAAAGATTTGCCGGATAGTATGCTTGAAGAAATTTTTCACGATGTGAAAATAATTAAAGTTTCAGAATTTAAAGATAACGAAATTCACGTACACAAGATGCCGTTTCGAACAATGAAACTTCTTCTTATCAACGATACACCGGAATATTTCTATAAATACCATTTCCACGGTGATAATTTTGAAACTTATAACCTTTTTGGGCTTTTGGAAGTTAACAAAATGGGTACGATAGAGTTTCATCATCCGGCACCGGAGTTTAGAAACCTGTTTATTAAAGTAAATCCGTTCTAAGGCAGGGCAATGAAAAATATCAGGCAGTCAAATATAAGTATACATAGAGATTCTTGGGTTGAGATAAATCTCGAAAATCTCGCGCATAATATTAAAGAAATCCGCCGCAGTGTTCCGCAGGGAAAGAAACTTCTTGCGGTAGTAAAAGCTGACGCTTACGGACATGGAGCAGTAATGCTTGCTCCGACAATTCTTGCCAGTGGTTGTGATATGCTCGGCGTTGCCTCAATTGACGAGGGAATTGACCTTAGAAACGCCAAAATCGGCTGCGAAATCCTTGTTCTCGGTGCGGTTCCGGTTTGGGCAGTTGAAAACGCAGTTAACTCTGATATCTCAATTTCAATTTTTTCAAAAGAACACCTTAATGCCTGCAAACAGGCTTATGAAAGAACCGGTAAGAAACCAAAGGTTCATGTGAAAATTGATACCGGCATGAACAGAATAGGCGTTCAACCCCGGGTTGCCGTTGAATTTATCAATGAAGTTAGAAAAGCAGATTATTTGTTGTTCCAAGGGATTTTTACACACCTTTATGAGGCAGAAACCGTTAGCGAAGCACAAAAACAAATTGATGTTTGGAACAAAATTATTTCTCAAATTGATACCACCGGTCTGCTTTTACATATTCAAAACACCGCCGGAACCCTTTGTTATGATGTTCCGACCTCAAATATGCTGCGTATTGGTATAGGACTTTACGGGCTGGCGCCTGACTATCCTGACAAAGAGTTTAAAAAGCCGGATTTGAAACCGGTGATGTCACTCAAGGGCAGAGTTGTGCACATTCACGAAACCGGAGCGCCGGCAGGCGTAAGTTATTGCCACACCTTTAAAACCGAAAAGCCGATAAAAGTCGCGACAATTCCTGTCGGCTACGCAGACGGTGTTTCAAGACTTCTTTCCAATAAGATTACGGCTGAACTTAACGGCAAAAAAATTCGTCAGATTGGAAATATTACTATGGATCAGATGATGTTTGATATAACAGGCGTTAATGCCGCCGTAGGAGACGTGATTACCCTTATTGGCAACGGCGCAATGACAATGGATGAATGGGCAAAAATTTTGGGAACAATTAATTACGAACTGACTTGCCGGCTGAAAGTTCGTCTTCCAAGGGTTTATACAAGATAAGGGGGCTAAATGGGTGTTTATGATTTAGGGATTATCGGCGGCGGACCGGCAGGATATACAGCGGCGTTGCGTGCAAAAAAATGCGGGCTTAGTGTCGTTCTGTTTGAAGAAAATAAACTTGGCGGGGTTTGTTTAAATCGCGGTTGTATTCCGACAAAAACAATTCTTCACAGTGCAGAACTTTTTTCTGATCTCTCTCGTGCCGCAGACCTGGGCGTTGTTGTCGAAAACGCAAAAGTTGATTTCCCTGCGATAATGGCGCACAAAGATGCCGTTGTCGAAAAACTTCGCAAGAATTTAGAGCTTTCTGTTAAAAATGCAAAAATTGATGTTGTAAATGCTCACGCAAACCTTAAAGACCGCAATCATATCGAGGCGGACGGCGAAACCTACGACTGTGCAAAAATTATTGTCGCAACGGGTTCTTCACCACGCGAGCTACCGAACATTAAATTTGACCACCGATTTATTTTGAGTTCGGATGATGTTTTGTCGCTCACCGAACTTCCAAAAAGTATTCTCATAATCGGTTCCGGGGCAATAGGGCTTGAATGGGCGAGAATTTTTTCCGCACTCGGCACGGAAGTCGAAATCGTTGAAGTAGGCAAAAATCTTCTTCCAATAGCGGATATTGAAGTCTCAAAACGTGTTGAACGCCTTTTTAAAGCCAAAAAGATAAAATTTTACACCGAAACCTCGGTTGATAAAATCGCTGCAGGTGAAGTTACGCTTTCAAACGGTGAAATCCTGTGTCCCGAAAAAGTTTTGATGTCTGTCGGGCGTGTGCCTGCAACCCGTGAAAAAATTGAAGGTGTAGAGTATTTGGGCGATGTTTCCGGTGGCATACAACTTGCGCACTGTGCAATAAAACAGGCTCTGCGCTCAATAGAGGGAATTTCGTTTGATGAAACACTTGTTCCGTCAGTAATCTACGGAACCCCTGAAATTGCCTGGGTTGGTGCTCGCGAACAGGATTTAGAGCCGGGAACATTTGAAAAATCAATACTTTTAATCTCTGCGTTGGGTAAATCACACTGTGATAACTGTACTGACGGGTTTATAAAAATCCTTTCCAAAGACGGACTGATTATTGGTGCGCATATTGTCTCAAAAGAAGCATCTTCACTAATCCATCAGGTTTTAATCGCTATACAAAACAAAATACCTGCCGAAAAGTTGAAAGAAGTTTGCTTTGCGCATCCAACTTATTCAGAAGGTATTTTTGAATGTTTATAAGGCTCCGCCCGGCTTGTTAAAATCTTCCGGTTTCACCGTAATTTGGCTGACCAAAGTTCCAATATGTGTTAATCCAGCTTGAACCCTCGTTGCCAAATCTTAATCTTTTTTTGCCTTTTACTGTCTTTTTAACCACCTTTGTTGTGGTTACAGTTTGCGTTTCACCGCCGGTTGCTGTAGTGCCGGTTGTATTTTTTAATGCTGCGCTTGTGTCAACAGGAATTGCTTGATATTCAGGGGACTGCGTATAATCAAAATAATCTCTATCCAATGCCGCAAACGCTGTTTGAGCTACGCACAATGCACATATAATCATTAAGAATTTTTTCATAATTTTATCTCCTGTTATATATATTTATATTACTTTTTATTAAAAAAATCAACTTTTTTCAAACATTGATATATAATTCGTAATATATGAGAGAAAGATTACCGGAATTTTTAAAACGACCAATTATTGATACAGAAACTACACGAAATGTTCGTAGAGTCTTGCGTACCAACTGTTTGAATACTGTTTGCGAAAACGCACGTTGTCCAAATAAAAACGAATGTTACACAAAAAATACTGCGACATTTTTGATTATGGGAAATGTTTGTACGCGCAATTGCCGTTACTGTAATATTTCCTGTGAACGCCCCGAACCGCTTGACCCGCAAGAACCTTTACACGTTGCAAAAGCGGTTGCTGATTTGGGTTTAAAATATTCCGTGATAACTTCTGTTACCCGTGACGATTTGCCTGACGGCGGTGCAGAACACTTCGCTCGCTGCATTGAAGAAATCAGAAAACTTTCACCCGCAACCCGCGTTGAAATCCTAACGCCTGACTTTAAGGGTAAAAAAGAGGCTTTGGATATTATTATTGCCTCACGTCCTGATGTTTTCAACCACAATATTGAAACCGTTGAGGCTGTTTTCAAGACCGCACGCCCGCAAGGAAATTACAAAACTTCTCTAGAGGTTCTGAAATATATAAAAGACAATTCTGACATCAAAACAAAATCAGGATTGATGATAGGTTTGGGCGAAACATTTGAACAAATAGAGGCAACATTTAACGATTTACGTGCTGTTGGCTGTGATATTTTGACCGTTGGTCAGTATATTCAGCCGTCAAAAGCGCATCTTGAAGTGGCGAAATATTATTCACTTGAAGAATATGAAGATTTGAAATCCTTAGCGCGTAAATGCGGGTTTAAGAATTTTCAAATCGGACCACTTGTAAGAAGTTCGTACAATGCGTCCGAGTGTTCAGGTACATAATTTATTTTTTGTGTTAGAATAATTTTATGAAGAGAATTTTGTTTGTATTCGGGACGCGTCCCGAGGTAATTAAATTAGCGCCGTTAATCCTTGAATTGCGCAAGTTCCCGGAGCTTTATGATGTAAGGATTTGTAATACCGAGCAGCAAAAAGAGTTGTCTAACCAGACTCTCGCGTATTTCGGCTTGAAAGCTGATTACAACTTGGATTGTATGAAACCAAATCAAACTCTTTTAGAGGTTCAGGCGCGTTTATTAAAAGCATTGGATGAAGTATATAAGTCCGAAACTTTTGATGCAACTATTGTTCAGGGCGATACAATAACAGTTTTGAGCGGTGCGTTGGCAAGTTTTTATAACAAAATTCCGGTTCTTCACGTTGAGGCGGGTCTACGCTCTTACGATTTATTTGAACCATATCCCGAAGAGGCTATGCGTCAGATGACATCACGTATTGCGGCGTTGAACTTTTGTCCTACCGAGACCAACAAAAATGCGCTTTTAAAAGAAGATATTTCTGCGGATAAGATTTTTGTGACCGGAAATACTGTAATTGATGCGCTTTTCTGTCTTACAGAAGAAACTTTAAACCGTGCGGGAGAATTTTTCGCCGCTCAAGGTGTGAAAGTTGATGATAAATTAGTTTTAATTACGGCGCACAGACGTGAAAACCACGGTGAGCGTTTAGATAGAATTTTATCTGCTATTGAAGTTTTAGTGCAAAAATATGCTGACCATACATTTGTTATTCCGGTTCATCCGAACCCTAACGTTAAGGATAAAATTCATGCGCGGCTTGAAAAGTATAAGAACGTTAAACTTCTAACCCCGCTTGATTATCCGAACCTTGTTTATTTAATGAAAAACGCAAAACTAATCCTTACGGATTCGGGCGGTATTCAGGAAGAAGCGCCGTCGTTCGCTTGTCCGACAATAGTTTTACGATACGAAACCGAACGCAAAGAAGGCATTGACGCCGGTGTTTCAATTCTTGTCGGCGCAGATTATGACAAAATTCTGACAGAAAGCGAAAAAGTCCTTTCCGTTGAGCGTTCAGCATCTCGCTTGAAAGCACAAAACCCTTATGGAAATGGAAAATCTGCCCAAGTTATCGAGCAGATTATTCGTGAAAGGATTTAAGTTTTAGTGTTGGCTTTTAAAATACTTATCTAAGTATTGTTTCTTTTTTAATTGTATTCATCGCATATTTATATGTCGGTTTGTAATTCATACTAGGTAATTTAGCTTTGTAGAATTCTATTTCTCTATCGCGCAGTTCTCTTCTTTGGCAAACTTTTCTTGTTCTTCTGCTTGTTGAATAAAGAACAATGCCTGCGAGTGTAAGAACTGTAAGCGTCCAGGTCATTTTTTCTTGTCCGAATCTTTCACCTACAAAAATAGGTGCGGAATCTGGGGTATTAAAAATAATATTTGCGTTTGCAACATCAGGCGCCTGAATTTGTAATCTTAATTCGTTTTCACCAATGTTTTCAACTACAAGCGGATTTACACCGTTTACGTTTTTATAGATTGTATTAATATTATTCGCGGATGTAATTCCTTTTAAAGTAAGCGTAATTTTGTCATTGCCTTGAGTGCTTTTTCTAACCTTTGCAGGTGTGTCAGAACGAAGTACTATGTTATATTGTCCCTCGCTTTGTTCAAAGACAACAGAGTTCAAAAAGTTTTGCGCCGCGAAACTCATCGGTGCAAATGTCCCTAAGACTATTAATGCTGTTAAAACTAATCTGAACAATGTATCCCTCTTTTCTTACTCGTCAATCATACTTGTTTTTAAGAAAAGAGACATCAATCAATAGGTCTATAAGCGTCAACCTATAGGATGAAATTGAGGGATTGAAATATTCCACAGGCGGGTATGCCCGCCCGTGGGTTTTAATTATACCAAATATTGAACACCGGATCTGAAATGTTTGGGTTAATATCAACTTCGTTGCCGCGGAATATTAGTGAACAATAGTTAAAAAATCTTTTCCACGCAGGGTTGTACCATTTCAAGGTGTTGAAACCTGTCAATAATAATTCAGAGTTAAAGGTTGTCAATTTGCCGGAAGTGTTTCTTACACGGAATGTTTTAAATTCAACTTCTGCGTTGTCGCCAAACCAGCCGTTTTCTTTCACAAAATCAACTGTTCCGTACATAGTAGTACCTTTTTTAATGAAAATTTTATCATTCTTATAAACATCTTCAACAACCAAAAACGGTACGCGATCTCCAACTTCAGTTTCGTCAAACGCTGTTGAAATCGGTTCCAGAGGAGCAATTTTAATAGGAATTTTTTCCTCAATTGCAAAACTCATTCCGGCGCTAACAAGTAATATTAAAAATGTTAAAACTAATTTTTTCATTCTTCTCTCCATATAGTAAAAATATCTTTGTCAGGAATGATTTTGACCTCTCCGCCGCGAATATAAAAAGCGATTTCTTCAAAATCTAAAACTGCTCCCGCTCCGTTATGCTGGTTACCGGTTATTGAAAGTGTTCCGCTGTATTTATCGTTAGAGTCTAATGCGCGAAACTGGTCTATTACAAGTACGGCTTCTTTGCCGCCAAATCCGTTTTCTTCATATTTTACGATAAGTCCGCGGACAAGTTTGTCACTTCCGATGATTTTGAAGTCAACATAATCACCCTCAAGGAATTTGTCGTTTGAGGTCGTAATTTTTTTAACAGGTGTGATTTCAACGGCTGTCTTTTCTGCTAATGCCGGCTGAAATGCTAATATTGACAATAATATAATCAATAGTGGCTTTTTCATTATATTGCCTCACGTTGAAGCTGTTTTTGTCTGCGAACAGATTCTTTATGGCGGAATCCTTTTAATTCATCTGCAAACAGATATTCAAAGTTTTTGTAATACGGGTTGTTGGTCTTTGAACTTGTCAAATATTGCGGATATTTTTTGTAGATGTATTTGTACATTTCGAGTAATCTTTTGGAGCCTTTCGGGTGAGTGCTTCCCCAATCCCAGTAGGGTTCACTAAAGATTTTGTTGCCGATAATAATCGCAGAAATCGGGTCGTATCCTGCTCCAACCATGTAATCAATAGATTTTAAGTCTGATTTGTATTCATAAGATTTGGAGTTGTAGAATGTTGAGAATATGCTCCAGGGTCCTCTGTATGCTTCTACAGCATGAGCCATTTCGTGTCCGAGTACGAATGCAAGTTCATCGTCGTTGTCTATGCAAACGAGTAAACCGGAATAAACTTCTATAACTTTGGACATTGGATTGGTCACAGCATTAGGTTCGTTATTTTTGTTCACAACAAAGACAGGAACACGTTTATTAAGTTTGTTTTGTTCCATTATTCTTGTTGCAACAGAAGCAACTTTTTCCTGTGCTTTACCTGTTTTAGACCAAAAGTTATCCAGTGTTAAATCTGTAATTACGTATGCGTCTTCGGCGAACGCGCCTGTTCCTAATAATAAACTCAATGCTAATAATGCGATGCTCTTTTTCATAACTTCCCCCTATCCAAAATTTATAATACAATAACTATTGACTAAAGTCAAAACATGCTGCATAATAATTAAAGAAAGAAAGGATGGAAATATGAAACGAAGAAACGTATTAACCTGCACAGGGGGGGGGGGAGCCGGCTGAGCCGGACCTCTAACTTAGAGCCGGGCGCCTGGACCACGAACCGGGCGTTCACTATGGCGGAAATCCTGTTATCCCTAACAATTATTGGCGTAGTAGCCGCGATAACATTGCCAAGTTTGACGGGCAACATTAATGAGCGAACCTGGAACACGCAGCGAAAAGCGCTTTATGCGAGGATGAGCCAGGCAATTGCCCTTATGCCGGCGTTAAATGGATACGGTACCCTCACAGAAGACGCAAGTCACAGTGTGACCCAAGACACCGCAGCCGAAACATTCGTCACAGCCGGGCTTTCAAAAGTCCTGAAAATTAACAACATCTGTGACAGCGAAAATATTGAAGACTGTGGCTTTGCAAGCCAATATACAGATATGTTTGCAAGTAAAAGAGATGTTCCGTTAGATTTACTGGGATTACATTCCAGATTTCAATATAACTTTACTGAAACTGACGGTGTGACTTCAAGGTCTGTATATGTTGTAAACTCAAAAGTTGCAGCATTTGAAACCGCTAATGGTGAAAGTATACTGGCATATTATAATCCAAGTTGTATTCCGGAGCTTGGACGAGGCGGTTTGACGGATTTTGCGCAACAAAAAATATGTGTTAACTTTGTCTATGATTTGAATGGTAATAAAGGTCCTAATACTATGGGAAAAGACATGGGAATTATGTCTGTTTTCTATCCGAGTGACTCAATTGTAGTTGCTCCAAGTGTTTATACAAATATGTTTTCTGCCGTTACCCAGCAGGAAGCAGGGCAAAAGTGTAGAGAATTGGATGATGATTCCAGGTTGCCAAGTTTGGAAGAATTTATGTCTATTTCTATAAACTACTATTTATTAGGGCTTAACGGGCATACGACCCAAGAGGAATTTTGGACAAGTAAAATATCAAATTCCAGTAACGGTTATGTAGTTCACACCACCCTTGGACGAGTGTATTCCTGGGTATCAAGGACTGCTACGCGTGCTGCTATGTGTGTACATAGATATGACTAGGAAATAAAGGCGCAGGGTTTCCCCTGCGCCCGACTTTGTTAATAATTGTGAAATATTTGCCCGCCATGTTTGATTTTTTGTAGAAATATTTTTTCCTTTTTACTACAATTATTTATATAAAGGTGGAAGATAAAATTATGCAAATTATTTTGAATTTATTATATGTATACGTAGCAATTTACACGGCCTACTTTTTTGCCCTTTCTGTAAGAAATTTATTTGACAGAAAGTATAAAATTGAAAAGAGAATTTCTACAGGCATTGAAGAGGAAAACCTTGCTGTTGTTATTTATTCGCATAATAATAAACTTACACTTGGCAAACTTATCAATCAATTAAAGCTGCAAAGTTATCCGATTGACAGGTTTAAAATGTATGTAATTCTTGATAATTGCATAGACGGTTCCGAAGAACTTTTTGAAAATGAAAGATATATCAGCGTAATTAATATCAAAGAAATCGGTACTATCGGAAAAGATGAGGCGATTTCGCAATTTATTAAACGTTTTTCTTCTAACCGTGAAGTTGATGCTTACGTATTTATTGATGGCGACAGAAGTATTCCGGCTGACTTCTTGGCTTCTGTTAACAGCGCTATTAAATCTTCAAGCGTTGTTTGCGGCGAAACCATTGTCTTATTTGAAAATCTTCTTTTCGCTGAAAAAATTAAATCTGCATTCCAAAAATATAATATGAACTTTATCCAAAAAGCTCGCGGGCTTTTTGGACTGGCAAGCCTTGCTGACAGTGGGGTTTTGGTTATCAGGAAACCGCTCCTCGACCAAATCAGACAGATTGATTTTAAAAACATTGATGAGGAACTTAAATACAGTCTTCTTTTGTCAAAAGTTAAGACGCCTTGTATTTATAATCCGAACATTCAATCTTGCGTGGAAACTTACGAATATGAGTTCAAACGCCCTAGCTTATACGCTAGACTTGCGCTTTTCGCAAAATGTTTTACACAAATTTTTACCAAAAATTTGGTGTTTGTGGAACACGTCTTTTCATTGCTGCAGCCAAATATTTGCCTGACAGGCTTAATTTATTTGATGCTTCTGGGCTTTGCGTCTAAATACTACTTCTTTGTAGGCTTTAAAGGCGTAATCCTTACTTTAATGGTATTTATTGTAGGATTTTTACTAAGCCTTTTGAATTCAAAATTGAACTTCAAGGAAACTGTTTACCTTGCGATGTATCCGTTCTATTCAATTGCACACGTTGTAAAACATTTTCCGCCTGTAAAATATTTGACTGAACTTGTTTTCAATAAAATTCACGGAATCGTTGATGTTGAAAAGTTCACAATTGACGTTATGGTTCAAGTCGGGCAAACGGAATTACCTTGCAAACTTGAATTTATCTCTGAAAATGATTTTGCAAAAGTTAAATTTATTTATAAAAGAAAATCTTTTGTGACAGAAAAGCATATTCGTATGATTGATGCTTTGCAAGAATTAAGAATTAAACTTAATGAATACGGTTATATTTTAAAGATTTGCGGTGCTTGTGAATATTTCCAATCCACCAATGACGGAACAAAAAATATGCTCAAAGGTTGCTGCAATTGTACAAAACCTAGTATTACATTGCAACCTATAAAAGAAACGCTCGTATGGAATTCTTGTTCTGAATTTTCTGCCAGCAAAAAAGTCAGCGTATACAATGATGTTCAGTAATTAATTCGTTGAGCATATAGAAAGAGCCGCAGATTATGTTGAGCTTGTCCGGCATGATGACACCCGCTGTGTAAGGTTTTGACGGGTAGGGACAAACTTGTGCGAGTTCCGCGACCGGCATGGAATTCGGGTTGTTGAAATGATAGAAGTAAATTTCATCGTTCGGGGTGAAAAGTGTATTCATCATTGTTTCAAAATCTTTATTACGTAGACAGCCAAAGATAAAACGCCGTGGTTCGGCTGGGAAATAAGTATCAAGGCTTTCACGAAGAGCCAGTGCGCCGTTTGGGTTGTGCGCGCCGTCGATGATTAGGTTTGCGTCGGGGTGAAATTCAAACCGGCATGGGTGTTGAACCTTTCTAAGCGCGGATTTGACAACGGATGGTGGAATTTGCGGGAAAAGAAGCTGAATACAGTTGAGTGCTAACGCAAGGTTTGCGCCCTGATATGTTCCTTTTAGCGCCAAATCTGTTGTATCTGAAAACGGCGTTACAAGAAGAAATAGAGAGTTGTTAGCGTCTGCAGCGTCCTTAATTTCTTCGTAGCCCTCGCTAGTGATAACAGGACAGTCCGGTTTAATTATCCCTGCTTTTTCAAACGCAATTTTTGAACGTGTGTTGCCTAGGCGTTCTGTGTGGTCTAGGTCAATATGCGTGATAATCGCGCAAAGATTTGATTTGATAACGTTTGTTGCGTCAAACCGTCCGCCAAGCCCGGTTTCAAGAACCACATAGTCAACTTTTTCCTGCGCAAAATACTCAAACATTACTGCCGTTAGGATTTCAAACTCGGTTAGGTCTGCGCCGAGGCTTACAACTTTTTCTACAAGCTGTGCAAAAGTTTCACGCGGGATGTCAATCCCGTTAATTTTTATACGTTCTGTATAGTCAAATATATGCGGGCTTGTATAAAGTCCGGTTTTAAAACCAGCCTCTTGTAAAATAGCTGCAAGAATAGCACAGACAGAACCTTTTCCGTTTGTGCCGGCAACGTGAATGCATTTGAGTTTGTCTTGCGGGTTTCCGAGACGTTCCAAAACGGCACTAATTCTTTCCAGCCCAAGGTTAATTTTGAATTTGCCCTGCGAAGTTAAAAGTTTTATGGCGTCTGTATATTCCATTAAACCAGCCCCTCATTAAGCTGTTGTACTATTTTATCAACTCCGTTAAGACGCGCAAGCCTTGAGGCATTCTTTTTGATTTCATCAAGCTGCTCTTGATGATGTGTGAGTTCTGAAAGAAGTTCATAAAGTTTTTCAGGCGTTGTTTGGGCGTCTTCAAGATAGAGCGCAGCGTTATGGTCTTTTAAATATTTTGCGTTATGACGTTGGTGGTCATTTGCAGCGTGCGGGTACGGAATAAGTATTGACGCAACTCCACAGGCACAAATTTCTGACAAACTCAAAGAGCCGGAACGCGCAACCGCGATATCAGAGGCTTTCAGCACTGAAACCATATCCTCAAAATATGGACGTACAATTAAGTTTTTATCCTTTTTATAATTTGGATAAATTTTTAGCAATTCTTCATTAACTTCTGAAAAATGACGCTTGCCGGTTTGAAAAATAACCTGAAATCCCTCTTTTGAGAGTAGTTCAAGAATTTTTACAGCTGCATTGTTAATAGATTTTGCGCCCTGTGAGCCGCCCATAATGCAGATTGTAAGTTTGTTTTGAATCCCTAAATTTTTCACGGCATCTTCGCGTGTCATTGTTTTAAATTCTTTTCTAATAGGATTGCCGTTGACGTACATTTTTTTGTTTTTTAAATGATTTTTAGCTGCGTCAAAGGCAAGCGAAATGCTTTTCGCGCCCGGTGCAAGTTTTCTTGTCACCAGTCCGGGTCTTGCGTCACAATCGTGCAGAACGTATGGAACATGCAAAAGCCAGCCAGCCATAACTGTTGGCGCGGAAACATATCCGCCGGTTCCAAAGATTGCATCCGGTTTGTATTTAAGAATATAAAAACAAGATTTTATGACTGCAAAGAAAAGTTTTATGCCCCACATAAAAAAGTGCGGGTCGGCTTTTCTTGGCATTCCCTCTACATCAACATCAAGAAATTTATAGTTTTTTGAACGGATTATTCCGTATTCAAGATTTTTTTTGTTTCCAACGTAATATATATCGCCTGTTGTTTCGCGTTTTAGTAATTCGTCAAAAATTGCAAGAGCCGGGTAAATATGCCCGCCGGTTCCACCGCCGGTTATGAAATACGTTAATTTATGCTCTTTGGACATTTTCATCACCACCTATTTTAGTAATTCTGCGTTTTGAGATGTTTAATAAAATTCCAATCATAATCATTGAGGTAACAAGTGAGGAGCCGCCGTAGCTGATGAACGGAAGCGGAACACCTGTTGCCGGAATAAATGAACTTGTTACGCCCATGTTAATAAAACCTTGAATCCCAATTGAGAATGTCAAACCTATTGCAAGAAGTTTTCCGTACATATCTTGAGAACTTGAGGCGATTAAAATTCCGCGGTACATAATTGTCAGGAAAAGGATTATGATAAAGACGCATCCGACAAATCCCCATTCTTCGGCGATTACGGCGAAAATAAAGTCTGTGTGGCATTCAGGGAGGTATGCGCGTTTTTGAACAGATGCGCCGTAGCCTAAGCCCATAAAACCGCCTGATGCAAATGCAATCAGGGATTGGATAATGTTATAGCCTTTCCCGAGTGGGTCAAGTTCAGGGTTTAACCAGGTTTTGATACGACCAAGCTGGTATGCTTTAATCGCGCCGCCGCCTGCTATTGCAGAGCTTGCGAGTTTAACAATTATTGCCATAACGCCTGCTCCGAAAGCTCCTATAGCCCCCCAGATTACAGGCAAAGCACCGCCTGCGCAAATGTACATTACAAACGCTGTTATGCACAAAAGCATTACCATACTAAGGTTTGGCTGGATAAGGATTAAAAGCAGCGCGATTATAAGCGGGAAAAACGTATAAGTCCATTTTTTCGGATCAAGAATGCTTGCGTTGCGTTTGAAAGCTGACGCAAGAAGCATTACAAAAATAGGTTTTGCAAACTCTGACGGCTGCAATTGCAGACCGCAGAAGTTAATCCACCTTGTTGCACCGTTTACGTTTACACCCAGCGGCGTGAATTTAACCATTATCAGCATTACGATAAGTACTGCAAACGCAATACCGTTATATTTTTCAAGGTTTTTGTAGTTGAAATTGGTGAAGAAAAGCATTGCAAAAAATCCGACAACAAAAGCCGCAACTTGTTTTTGCAAAAAGATAAACGGTGAAAGCCCGTCAGAAAGACATTTTGGACCAGTTGCAGAAAAAATTGCCATAAATCCGATTATAATTAGAAACATCACCGCAGCAAGCAGGGTTTTGTCGGGCGGTGAAACTATAAGACTTTTAATTTTACTTCTTGAGGCATTCAGCGGGGATTTATTGTAATTTGCTTCTGACATAGTCTTTGAATACCTTTCCTCTTTCTTCATAGCTTGAGAACATATCGAAACTTGCGCACGCAGGCGATAACAGGACTACATCAGGTTTTAGACTGATTGCTCTGTCGATTGCGCCCTCAAAAGTTTCTTCGTTAATTATATTATTGAACCCGTTTTCGCGCAAATTTGTTTCAAATCTTTGCGCAGCCTCACCGATTAGGATAACGGTTTTGATGTGGTTGTTGATAGAGTTACAAAATTCTTTAAGGTCAGTGTTTTTGTCACGACCGCCTGCTATTAGTGCAACGTCACAGTCATTGAAAGAATCAATTGCCACGATTGCTGCTTCAGGGTTTGTTGCCTTTGAATCGTTGTAGAATGTTGTGCCGCAAAGTTCTCCACATTTTTCAAGTCTGTGTTCCGGAGCTTTGAAATCCATTATTTTGGCGCGGATATTTTCTGTTGTAACGCCGATTAGTTTTGCAACGATTATTGCACACATAATATTCTGGTAATTATGCTGACCGATTAGCGGACATTCGGCAATAGAGATAATACTTTCTTCTCTGCCGTCTTCACGGTAAATCATCACGCCGTCGCGGATAAATGCACAGTTGTCGCCCTTATCGCCGTCAAAGAAGAATACTTTTCCATGGCAACTTTGTGCAAGCTCGACAAGTTTAGGGTCACAAGCGTTCAAAATCGCAAAATTCACGTCTTTAAAAATCTTTGCTTTTGCATTGAAATAGTTTTCCAAACCCTGATGCCAGTCGATGTGATCAGGCGTAAAGTTTGTGAAAACCGCGATTTTCGGCTGGAAAGTGCTGCTTGTTTCAAGCTGGTATGAACTTGCTTCTAAAATTAACCAATCTAAATCTTCCTCTAACAAATCGCACGGCGGAAGTCCAATGTTTCCGCACGCTTCTGCTTTATATTGGCTTTTGACAATATGCGCTGTAAGAGCTGTTGTTGTAGTTTTCCCGTTTGTCCCTGTTATTACGGCAAACGGAACTTTCGTCAGCCGCCAGGCAAGTTCGACTTCTGAAATTATCTCAACCCCGCGAGCCTTTAAACGTGTGAAAACTTCGCTGTGAGGCGGGATTCCGGGGCTTGTAACCGCCAAATCGGCACAAGAAATAAATTCTTCGCTGTGTCCCTCGGATTCGATTTTTATTCCCAATGCCTCTAAACTTTTAACAATCGGTTTAAACTCCGGTTTTACAGCGCGTCCTTCACTGATGAAAACTTTCGCTCCATGTTTTTGTGCGACTTTTGCTGCCGCAATTCCACTTTTTGATAAACCTAAAACAAGTACATTTTTATTATTTAACATATAAACTCCAGTGTAAGATAAATGCTGTTATTGCCAAAAGTGCGCTCACAAGTCCGAAAATGAGAACGATTTTCTTTTCAGACCATCCGCAAAGCTCAAAGTGGTGGTGTATTGGCGCCATTTTGAAAACCCGTTTGCCTGTAAGTTTGAAACTTGCGACCTGAATCATAACAGAAAGTGTTTCGATAACAAAAATTCCGCCGATAATAACAAGAAGAAGTTCAAATTTGCCCATAACCGCGATTACGCCGAGTAATCCGCCAAGAGCTAAAGAGCCTGTGTCGCCCATGAATACCTGTGCTTTTGGCTTGTTGTATTTCAAAAATCCCGCAAGCGCTCCGACAACAGTTGCCGAAATAATTGCTTCCTGATAAGCACCTTTAATCCAGCAGATTATTGCACACGCTGCAAACGCAAAAACACCTGTGAAAGACGCCAATCCGTCCAATCCGTCCGTAAGATTATAAGCATTAGAAGCGCCTGTGATTACGAAAACCGCAAAAATCGGGTAAAACCAACCGAGTTCCAAAGTCCAATGTCCGATTTGAAGTTCTGTTGCGTGCGGGTTCATCATCATCATATACGCAACCGGCAAAACTCCGATTGCAATCTGGCGCAAAAGTTTTCCGCGCGCACTTAAACCATCATTTCCGTGACCCTTAATTTTAATATAGTCATCCTGAAACCCTGCAAAAAAGTAAAATAGCAAAGTCATAAGGATTATGATACTTGTCGTTGAGAATTTTTCGGCAAGCAAAAGAGTGATAACTGACGCAATAATTATTGCCGCAACAATAAATACGCCGCCCATTGTCGGGGTTCCCTGTTTTTTGGCGTGAGCCTCCGGTGCAAGTTCCTTGACGTACTGTCCAATCATTTTCTTTTTCAAAAAGTCAATGAACGGAACTCCGAACAGGATACACAAAATCATACTTAATAAAAATCCGACAAAAAGCATTGTCATTGGTTATATCTCCTTTAAATAATTGATAATCTCTTCAAACTTCATAGAACGCGATGCTTTCAAAAATACATTGGAATTTTCTGGCATATGTCGCAAAACTTCTGCAGCATCTTTGTTCGAGTCAACGCTTGTGACATCAAAATCTTTCAGCGCACCGGCAATATTACGGCTTAATCTTCCGACCGTAAGGAATTTTGTTCCTTTTGACGCGATTTTGGCAAGTTCAGCGCCGACTTGCGCGTGAAGTTCAACTTCGCTTTCGCCAAGTTCGCCCATATCACCAAGCACTACAACCGGCTGCGGGTAAAGTCCTAAAAACGCACTGACAGACGCTTTCATTGAATCCGGATTCGCATTGTAACTGTCGTTTATAATGTTCAAACCCGCTACATTTTCCGCCTCCCAGCGTTTTTCAATCGGTTTATATGACGCAAGCCCGCGGTTTATTTCAGCCGGCGTCATTTTTAATGCTAAGCCCGCTTCTATCGCTGAAATAGCATTTTCAACATTGTAGTCGCCCTCTGTATAAATTTCATACTCGTTATTTTTGTAAATAAATTTTGTATAACCCGCTTTGCGCTCCAAAACTTGCGCGTTGTTGATTGAATAAAATAATTTTTCGCCTGCAAAGTTGTTAAATTTACGCAGACGCTCGTTATCGTGTGAAATCAATATGCCCTGCGGGTTCAGGTGTTGCGCAATTTCGCATTTTGCAATCGCAATATTGTCAAGCGAACCCAGGCGTCCGAGGTGAGCTGTTCCGGCATTTGTGATAATCGCAATGTCAGGTTCGGCATAGCGCGAAAGAAGTTCTATTTCGCCAAGCCCACGCATTCCCATTTCGACAATCAAAACTTGAGTTTCTGGCGTCATTGAAAAAATTGTCTGACACAAACCGATTTCGTTGTTGTGGTTAGAAAGAGTTTTGACCGTGTTGAACTTTTCTTTTAGAACCGCGAAAACCATTTCTTTTGTAGTGGTTTTACCGGAACTTCCTGTTATTGCAACGACTTTTGGCGCAACTTTGCGGCGGTAGAAATTAGCAAGTTTCAGATAAGTTTCAAGCGTGTTCTCTACTTTAAGTACAACTTGTGCATTTTGCGGATAATTGTCGCGTGTAATAAAACATCCGATGGCACCGCTTTCGACAGCTTTATCAAGAAAATTTTCGCCATCAAAATTCGCACCTTTCAAAGGCAGATAAATATCACCGTTTTTAATGGTTCTTGTATCAGTCGAAACCTCAATATTATAAATAGTTTCAGTTGTTTTTATAACTTGTGCGCCTGACGCCTTGATAATCTCTTCTAACTTCATATCTTAATTATACCGCTAACACATGTGCAAGGGCATTTGTTTAAGAAATGTGTAGGAAAAATTAAGGCACAAGCTCTGCTTGCGCCCTGAAAGGATAAATTATCTTTTAACGCAACGTACGTAGCCTGTATGAGTCTTGGCATAGGAGCCCCGCACTCCGAAGTACGTACTGACATCCCATGCATGGGATGAGGTGGAGACTGAGCCAGACCAAAAGAGGGCAGACGCTGTTAAGTTGACAATGTTCTGGTTGATGAACATTGCAGAAAGCTCATTAATGTTTGGTATGCGTGTTTCACTGTCGGCACTTGTGCACATTTTTGCAGCATTGTACCATGTTGTTTGTCCGGCGTTATTTGCAGATGACGGCATTGGTGCGACAACATTAGAGTCAGTAGCATTAAATACAGTCATAATCCCGATGTCTTTCCCCACAGTATTAGGTCCTTTATTACCGTTTAGGTCATAAATAAAGTTTACACACATATTTGATTGAGGGAAACCAAATGCGTATCCGTCTTGTGTTAATGATACCTCATTCAGATATTCAGTAGGGCAAGATTGGTTGTAGAAAGCAACAATACTTTCACCGTTTTGAGTTTCAAAAGCCGCAGCTTTGGTGTCCATAGTTGAATAAGAGCTGTTGGAGAACGTTGCGCTTCTGAAGAACGAGCTGAGTTCATATAATGTGGTAGGCATAGAAGTTTGCGAGCCAGCCATATTGGTAAACGATGTGACGACACCGCAATCTTCAAGGTGAGTGTTGTCACAAATATTATTAATTTTTAAAACTTTTGCAAGACCGTCAGTTAAAAATGTTTCGGTTGCTGTGTCTTGGGCAGAAGTTGAATCATTACCCGCAACTAGTGTTCCGTAGCCATTTAGTGCAGGCATAAGAGAGATAGCCTGTGACATACGAGCATAAAGTGCTTTTCTTTGCGTATTCCAGGTGCGCTCATTAATGTTACCCGTCAAACTTGGTAACGTTATTGCGGCAACTACGCCTATAATTGTGAGAGATAATAAAATCTCTGCCATTGTGAAAGCGTAATCATACCCCCCCCCCCCGTCTTAACAGGGACTTATTACAAGGGTTTTCAGAGTTTAAGTTTTTCATATATCCTATCCTTTCTTTTATAATTATTTTAAATTATTATAGCATTGTTGTCAATACAAAACAGGCGGTTCTGAAAGAACCGCCTGTTTACTACTTTTATTTTCGTTTACACGCAAGCGCATTGTGAATTGTTTGACCAAACTTTGTCGCCTAAAATTTGGTTTTTGATTTCTGCAAGGTCTTGCTGCATCAATCTTCTTGGTGAACCTTCTTCCATTGAGTGGTTTCTTAACAAGTATGACGGGTGGAATATTGTCATTGCTCTATAGTCTACTCCGTCTACGCTTACTGTCATCCATTGACCGCGTACTTTTGAAATCGTTGTTTTCTTGTCAAGTTCTACAAAGGATTTCAAGGCTGTTGCTCCGCAAAGTACTATTGCTTGAGGCTTAATGATGTCAATTTGTGCTTTTAAAAATTTGCTGCAGCAAGCCTTTTCCAAATCTGTCGGAACTCTGTTTTCCGGCGGTCTGCATTTTACTGTGTTGATAATATATAAATCTTCTTCTCTTGAAATCCCTGCTTCTGCTAAGAATTCATTTAAGAGCTGACCTGCACGACCTACAAACGGTCTGCCTTCCAAATCTTCTGTTTCGCCCGGAGCTTCTCCTATCAGAACGATTCTTGCTGTTTCTGCATTACCGTCTGAAAATACCAAGTTTGTACGGGTTGCGCCTAATGCACAAGACTTACAACTTTGACATTTCTTTTCTACTATCTCCAAACATTCTTTCTTCATCATTAAGTCTCTCCTTACTGCTATATATTCCTATATTATATTTCTTACAATATCGCTTAAATTCTTTAATTACAAGGTTTGAAAGCAAAAATACTGCAAATAGATTAGGCACTGCTAAAAATAGTGTAAAAGCATCAGACAAATTGATGATACTTTCAAAATTCATAGCAGAACCGATTACTATGAATAAACAATATATTACCTGAAAAGTTCGGGTTGTCAATTTTGTATCACCGAATAAAAATGTCCAGCTTTTAACCCCGTAGTATGAGCCGCAAAGCATTGTGGAAAGTACAAAACAGCTTGCCATAAATGTTAAGAGAATAGGGAAGAACGGGCAAACACTTCCGAACGCTTTAGAGGTCAATTCAATTCCGGCAAGTCCGGTATTTTGCAGGTAAACTCCAGAAACGACGATTATAAATGCTGTTGCGGAACCTACGATTACCGTGTCAACGAACGGCTGAAGCATTGCGATGAAAGCCTGTGCAACCGGTTTTGAAGTTTTAACCGCAGAAAAAGCAATCGGCGCGGTGCCTAAACCTGCTTCGTTAGCGAACATTGCGCGTCTAAATCCCCAAAGTAAGCACGCAAACATTCCGCCCTGAATGGCTTTTGGCTCGAATGCTTCTTTTACAATTGTGACAATAGTTTCCGGGATATGGTGAATATTTACCAAACAAATTATTAATGCAGATGTTACATACAATGAGCACATAACCGGTGTTACTTTTGAAGTAAATTTTCCGATAGCTTTTATTCCGCCTATGATTGTGACAAATGTTATAATCGCAACGATTAAACCGACCAGCCAGCTTTGTCCTGCAAAGAAACTGGTTTCGCCGCCTGTAACCTCTGTAATCTGTGCGGTCATTGCGTTAATTTGGAATAAATTCCAACCGCCAATCATTGCGAAAATACAGCATAGGGCATAAATTTTTGCAAGATGCGGGGCAATTGGTGCAAGATATTTCCCTTTCAAGCCGCCAAGAATATAATACATAGGACCGCCAGCAACGGTTCCGTCTTTGTTAATTTTTCTGAATTTAAGCCCGAGTAGAACTTCTGCGAATTTCAACGCCATTGAGAAAAAGCCTGCAATAATCATCCAAAAGATTACGCCCGGACCGCCTATTGAAACCGCAGCTGCAGAACCTGCAACGTTTCCGATGCCGGCTGATGCTGAAATCGTAGCCGTTAGAGCCTGAAATGATGAAACTTCTCCCTTTTTCTGGCGTTTGAAATTGTCATTGTGTTCATAACGTTTTGCGATTAATCGTACTGCGTGTTTAAAACCCCAAATTCCTACAAATCTTAAACGAAAAGTGAAGTAAAGTGCGGCAATAATAAGCAGGGCTACAAGCAGCTCAACCTTTACTCCCCCAATAGTTACGGAGCAAAAGATTATGCTTGAAATTTTATCGGCTATCGGTGACAGCAAACTGTCAATTATGCTATCTAAACTCATTTTTATATAATATTATAAAGTAAAAAGTTTGGCAACATATCCTATTTTACGAGCTTTTCATAATGTTCGTTGTAGAAATCTTCAAACCTGTCTTCCAATATTGCCTGACGGGCTTTCTTCGCAAAATCCACTAAAAATTTCGTGTTATGGATTGAAAGTAATGTCGCCGCCGTGTTTTCCTGGCAACGGAACAGGTGACGAATGTAGGCTTTGGAATGGTTTCTACAAGCATAACAATCACACTTTTCGTCAAGTGGACCTGCGTCGTCTTCAAACGCTTTATTTTTAATATTTCTCTTGCCTTCCCATGTAAAGAACGAGCCGTGACGTGCGTTTCTCGTAGGAAGAACACAATCAAACATATCAACGCCGTTTTTAATCCCGTCTAGTAAATCTTCAGGGGTTCCGACACCCATAAGGTAACGCGGTTTGTTTTCCGGCAAAAGCGGTGCTGTGAGTTTGACAAAGTAATTTTTAACATCTGCCGGTTCGCCGACACTTACTCCGCCAATCGCGTAACCCACGGCGTCATATTGAGATATTACCCGTGCGCTTTCTTTTCTCAAATCATCAAAAAATGCGCCCTGAACAATCGGAAACAATGCCTGACGCGGATTAGTTTTTGCTTTTACGCAGCGTTCTAACCAGCGGTGAGTGCGTTCCATTGCTTTTTTCGCGTGCTGGTGGTCACAAGGGTATGGCGCGCATTCATCAAACGCCATTATAATATCAGCGCCGATATCCTGCTGAATTTCCATTGATTTTTCAGGCGAGATAAAATGTTTGCTTCCGTCTTTAGGGTCACGAAATTCGACACCGTCCTCGGTAATTTTTCTAAGATTTGAAAGTGAAAACACCTGAAAACCACCCGAATCCGTAAGAACAGGTTTATGCCAATTCATCCAGCCGTGAATGCCGCCAAAATTTCTTATGCGTTTTGTACCTGCACGCAAGTACAGGTGATATGAATTTGACAGAATAATCTGCGCACCGGTATCGTAAATTTGGTCGGTCGTTAAGGTTTTAACGGCGGAATTTGTTCCGACAGGCATAAAAACAGGTGTTTCAATTATCCCGTGCGGGGTTTCAAAAACTCCTGCTCGCGCGCCGGATTGTTTACATTTGTGAACAAGTGTGTAATTAAAATACTTTTCTTCGCCGTTCATCTTAACCCTTAATCTGCGTCCAAACTTTCTACAACTAATTCTGACATAGATTTTGCGCCCTCAAGAAGTTCTTCCGGACGGAAATAAATTGCAAGTTCTCTTTCAGCGCTTTCAACACTGTCTGAACCGTGAACAATATTATATTCTTTAACTTGTGCGAAATCCGCTCTCATTGTGCCGACTTCAGCTTTATCAGGGTCAGTTGCTCCCATCATGTGACGGGCACCGGCAACAACGTTGTAACCTTTAAGCGCAATCGCAACAACCGGACCGCTTTGAATATATTTTAATAAACGAGGGTAGAACGGTTTGCCTTCGTGCTCTGCGTAGTGAGCGGCAGCCTGTTCATTTGTAACTTGTAACATTTTTAAGCCGATAATCTTATAACCTTTTGCCTCAAAACGTCTTAAAACTTCCCCAATCAATCCTCTTCTTACTCCGTCAGGTTTAACGGCTATAAAAGTTCTTTCTTCTGTATGCATAATTCCCTCCATTTATCTTAATATACCATAAAGTTCATTTTTTTCAAACATCTTGCGAAATAAGAAAGCATAATTATACAAAGAACCACAGCACTTACGATTAAACTTATCCAAAAACCGAGAAGTGTTAGCCCATATTTGAACGCAAGCGTATATCCGAGCGGGATTGAAATCAGCCAGTATGCAGTGAAGTTTGCGATAAATACAATCTTTGTATTTTTCAAACCCTTAAACACACCTGCAAGTGCAATTTGTAAGCCGTCGAAGACTTGAAAAATTCCAAGATATGCAACAACCGGAACTGTAATTTTGATAAGTTCTGCATCATTTGTGAAAAGTCCGATTAAGAATGCCGGGAATAAAGTTATGATAATCGCACTACAAGCCATAAATCCTGTACAAAGAGCCATTCCGATAAATGAATATCTTTTAAAGTCTTCGGTGTTATGCGCACCGTTTGCGAATCCTGCCTTAACGGCAATAGCGTTTGAAATCGCCAGCGGAACCATAAATGATACGGTTGTCAGTGTGCATACGATGTTTTGAGCCGCGGCATAGACGCCGGAAACTTTTCCCAGGAAAATAACTATAATATTAAATGCAACAAATTCTACCAGGATAGCGCACGAAATCGGCAAGCCTATTCTCAAAAGGCTTTTGTAAAAACCTGTGTGGTGATAATCGCGCGGGCGCATTTTATAAAGCGCGTAGAAATAAAGTGTTAAACCCATTACATATCTAACAATCAAACTTGCGATTGCCAAACCTGCAACTCCGAGTGACGGAATAGGGCCGCAGCCGAAAACAAGTATAATATTCAATGCTACGTTTAAAAATACACATAATACCGTGACTAAATTCGGGATAAAAACGATTTCAAATGCCTGCAAATATTCCTTTACCGCACAGTGGACGTACGCCCCGAAAGTTGAAAACGCAGTAATCAACATATATTCCTTAATCATCGGGACAAGATGCGGTTCAAACTTTAAATAATCAATCAGCGGAATGCATCCGAGGATTACGAGTGAAATCAAAACCGCAAGGATAATAGCAAATCTTATTGATGAAAAGAAATATCTTTTAGCGTTTTGATTTTCACCGCGGTAGTTTGATAAAATCGGAGAAATTCCGGTTAAAATCCCTATACCGAAAGTTACAATACAGTTGATTATTGCGGTTGCGATACTAATTGCGGCAAGCGTGTCAGTCGAATGTCTTCCGGCAATCAGCACATCTCCCACACCTATCAAAATAAAACCAAGGTTTCCCATGATTATGGGCAATGCGATATTTATTAAATCTTTTACGTATCGTTTAAACATAATATACTTATTATATTAGAAACAATCATAACCGCAAGCTATTGTCTAATTTAAAAGACCGCCCCGACCGGCGGTAAACTTTTATAAAGCAACTCTTGTACTCGGGAATTTTTCAAATATAATCATAGTTATGAAAAAATATAGAGAAAATGTAAGAAACTTTTGTATAATAGCGCATATCGACCATGGAAAATCAACACTTGCCGACAGACTTTTGGAGCACACCGGAACTGTAGCCCAACGCGATATGCAAAACCAGATTTTAGACTCAATGGACATTGAGCGCGAACGCGGAATTACTATTAAATTGAACTCCGCGCGTATGAATTACAAATCCAAAGCCGGAAAAGATTATATCCTAAACCTTATTGACACACCGGGTCACGTGGATTTTTCTTATGAAGTTTCACGCTCGTTAGCGGCGTGTGAAGGCGCGCTTTTAATCGTTGACGCAACGCAGGGTGTTGAGGCTCAAACGCTTGCCAATGTCTACCTTGCAATTGAACAAAACCTTGAAATTATTCCGGTTATTAATAAAATAGACCTTCCGTCCGCGGATGTTGAACGCGTAAAGGCGGAAATTGAAGAAGTTTTAGGGATTGATGCCTCAATGGCAATTCCTGTCAGCGCAAAAGCCGGAATTGGTATTGAAGATGTACTTGAGGCTGTTGTGGAATTTGTTCCGCCGCCGGAAGACACCTCTGATAAGCCGTTGCGTGCACTTGTGTTCGATAGTGCTTATGACCAGTATTTAGGTACTGTTTGCTGTTTCAAAATTATGGACGGCAAAATGCGCTTAGGTGAAAAAGTTCGGTTTATGGCGTCAGGCAAAGAGTATGAAGTCGTTGAACTCGGGTATCAAACGCCGGCGCGTGTTCAAACAGAAGAATTAATCTGCGGTGACGTAGGCTATTTTGCAGGTTCTATTAAAGAATTAACCCGTTTTGTCGGCGATACTCTGACAAGCGTCGAAAACCCCGCAAAAGAACCTCTCGCAGGATACAAAGAAGCACTTCCTATGGTATTTTCAGGCATGTACCCTGTAGATAACGAAGATTATCACGATTTAAAAGAGGCACTCGAAAAATTAAAACTCAACGATAGCAGTATCACATTTGAGCCAGAAACCTCAAGCGCTTTGGGCTTTGGTTTCCGTTGCGGTTTTTTGGGAATGCTTCACATGGAAATCGCGCAGGAACGTTTGGAGCGTGAATACAACCTTGCTCTAGTAACAACAGCGCCGTCCGTAATTTATAAGGTTTATACAACAGACGGAAAAATGGTTGAAATCGACAACCCTGCAAACCTTCCGCCGGCACAGGTTCGCGACTATATTGAAGAACCATACGTTAAAGTTCAAATTATTACCCCAAACGATTACGTTGGAACTTTAATGGATTTATGCCAAACGAAACGCGGAATTTTCATTAATATGACATATATTGATAAAGTTCGTGCGAACTTGGAATACCATATCCCGTTAAGTGAAGTAATTACTGATTTTTACGATCAGTTGAAATCACGTACAAAAGGTTATGCAAGTTTGGATTATGAATTTCACGACTACAAACGTTCAAAACTTGTTAAACTTGACGTACTTCTTGCGGGCGAAATCGTTGACGCGCTTTCTGTAATCTGTCACGAAGATAATGCGTTTTATATCGGACAAAAATTGACCGCAAAATTGAAAGAAATTATCCCGAAACAGCTTTTTGAAGTTCCTGTTCAGGCAGCAATCGGCGGTCGTGTAATCGCAAGGACGACAATTAAAGCGATGCGTAAAAACGTACTTGATAAATGCTACGGCGGTGACATCACACGTAAGAGAAAACTTCTTGAGAAACAAAAACGCGGTAAAAAACGTATGAAATCAGTCGGTCGCGTAGAAGTTCCACAAGAAGCATTCATGGCTGTGTTAAGTTTAGACGAAGAATAGTTATCGTTTAACACATTGTAAACGACGTCCCCCATTACGGTCAACAGCGCCTCTAACAGGCTCATTTGTCTGTACAACCCAGCCCTTCGTTGGAGACTCAATTTCACTCGTCCATAGCATTACACTTCTAAGATTTAATAGTTTATGGTTAGTAACGATTGATTGTGCTTCGTAAATGTTTGGTGCGCGAAATTCAGAATCGAAATCTCTACAAAATTTTGCCGCATTGTATTGCGTAACGTTATTACCGCTTGAGATAGACCTTAAAGGTAGAACCGGCGCCGCAACGATAGAATCCGTCGGGTAAAAAACAGTCATTATTCCAATATCCTTATTTACAGTATTTGGACCTTTGGAGCCATTCAGATCATAGATAAAATTGACACAAACTTCGGGAACATACCAAATATGATTATTACTATTCTGATAATATTGGGTAGTGTGCGAACATTGCGGATTATAATATGTAATTATACTTTCGCCGTTTTGTGTTTCAAATGCCGCGACTTTTGTATCCTGCGGGAAAAATGGAATTTTGTGAAAGTAACTATTTAAACTAAAAAAAGTTTTTATGTCTGACGTATTAATATATGCTGCATTAGAGCCGTCATCGCCTATTGTCGGAATAATTTTTGTTGGAATGCCGCAATCCTGCAAATGCTCATTATCACAAATATTGTTGATTTTCATGACTTTAGCAAGCCCTGCTGTAATAAAAGTTTCAGCAGCCGTGTCAGTTGCATCGTCAAGAGTCCCGTAACCATTTAATGCTGGCATGAGTGAAATAGCCTGTGACATACGGGCATAAAGAGCTTTACGTTGTGTATTCCAAGTTCTCTCGTTAATGTTGCCTGTTAAACTAGGTAAAGTAATGGCAGCGACGACACCAATAATTGTTAATGACAGAAGTATTTCTGCCATGGTAAATGCGTGACCGCAAGCCCGTAAGCCAGTTAGGAAAGCGCGTTGACCCGCGCCTGCCATAGTAAAAGCTCTTTGCATGTGTATCTATCCTTTCTAATATACGGTATAGAGTATAGTCAATACCATATAATCATTATAACATTACAATATGAAACATGCAAGTGGTTGATGATAAAGAATTGTTAGAGAAGAACAAAGATATACTTTTGAAAGCCATAGGACGTGTCGTGAAACGTGAACGCCTGCGTTCTCAAACGGGGATAAATAAGTTTTCATACGAATATGATATAGGCAACGGGTTGTTGTCGTATTTGGAAAAAGGGGTAAGCGATACGAAAATTACTACGATGTGGAAGTTAGCAAACGCTTTTGGAATGAAGTTTTCGGAGTTTGCCAAGATGATTGAGGCAGAACTTCCACCTGATTTTGATTTTTACAAGTAAATTATTCTCTGTACCAGGGTTTGTATGCTTGGATTTGGGCTAGTGTATTTTGATAGTCGCCGCCAAAACGTACGCATCTGTCGTCAATTATCAAATAGCACGGCTCTTTATAATTGGTTACACCCTCAACTAAATCCGTAAGTCCGTTTTCTTCAACCCATTTCTCTGCACGCTCTTTATCACGGGTTGTAAAAATTTTTATTTTATATTCAGTACGTAGTTGTTCTAAAAATTCTTTTGCACCGTCACGCATTGGCGGAATATAATTCTCGTCAAAATCGCCGGTATAGGTATTTAAAACTCCGTCCAAATCAATAAACAATGTTTTCATCTTAATTAATACTAATATATTTAATCCTATTTAGCAATAGGGCTTAATATTCTTGATTTTTTAACGGTCTTAAATTATTCTTATTTCAGGAGGATTTTGTAATGAAAGTTTTAAAAATACTTTTGGGACTTTTTCTGCTTATCGGTTTAGGGGCGCAGGTTTTGGCGCAGGAACCGACGCATTGGAATAAAAATATGCTTTTGGTTTATATACCAGAGGGTAATGAGTATTCAGTTCCTATGGCGAAAGCGTTTCGCGAATGGGAAGGCAAATTTTCAAGAAAAATTCAGTTTATTATCACAAATTTTAACCGCGACATAAGACTTGCAGAAATTGAAGTTCAATTTAAGCAGGTAACTGGCGAGGGGGCTGAAAATTCAGGCAATACGACGCTTACCGGGCAGACGAACACTTACCGCCACGGTACAGTTGTAATTAATACCCTGTACGATGAAGAAATCGAAAAAGATCCTGTTAAAAAGGCGAAAAATGATGAAGAAATTTATCGTATTATGATGCACGAAGTCGGAAAGGTTTTAGGCTTGCCGTCTTCTGACAATCCGCAGAGTGTTATGAACGATAAAATTGAAGACAGTCAAACGATTTTGCAGGAAGATGTTGATAAAGTATATGAACTTTACGGCTGGCGAGCAAGAGGCAGAGTTTAATACATGACTTTTGCGCAAGTTTCATTAAGAGGAAAATAGTAGTAGTGTACGAAATCTTTCAAATTTCCTCCACTAAAAAGAGGATTTTTGAGTAAAGAGGGGTACATAATATATAAATATCATGTAATATGGTATTTAGAAGAAAGGGCTAAGACTTATGTATAACAGCTTTTATCCTCAATATGACTTGGCGGGAAGAATTCAGCACTCAAAGATTAACACAGGAATCGGTGATATGCAGCCGATGAGAACAAGCAGGGTTGAGACAACCAATTCACCGGATTTTAAACAGGTGTTTTCGGGCTTATTGGAAAACTTTAATCAGGAACTTAATGCCCCTGACAATATGTTAAAAGACGTTATGTCAGGTAACAACAACGTAGATGTTCATGATGTAATGATTGCAATGGCAAAATCCGAAGTTACCGTTAACATCGCAACCCAGGCGGTTGGTAAAGTTATTAACGCCTATGACAGGGTAATGCAAATTCAAGTATAGGACTAAAGAGTAAACCAGACTATGGAATTTTTACAAAAGTTACAAGAGAATAAACCTTTATTTTTTGCACTAATCGGCGGAACTGTGCTGGTAGTGCTTTTGGCAATTATTATTCCGATTACGGTTAGTGCCGGCGGAGGAAACAAAAAAGGCGATGTTGAAGTCAGTATGGAACCGATTAAGGAAGATATTGACCTTTTAACAACGGATAATTTAGGTAAAGCTCTTGAAATTCAGGCGCTGCTGGCGAAACAGGATATTGCTGCAAGCAGAGCTGTTGACGGTACAAAATCCAGAATTTATCTTAAAAAAGGTGATTGCACGACAGGTAGAAAAAGATGTACGACCGAACAACGCGACAAAGCCATTATTGCAATCGTTGAGAGCGGACTTTTTGACCAAAACGTAGGCTTGGAAATCTTTGATAAAGGCGATTTTACTTCTACAAAAGAAGATAAAAAAATTCGTCTTGCACGTGCAATTAACGGTGAGTTATCACGTCTTATAAGAAAAATTAATCCGATTGAAAACGCATCTGTTTTCATCTCAATACCTGAGCAATCAATGTTTACTTCTAATCAAAAACCTGTAACCGCAACGGTTCAGGTTACTATTCCGATTGGTGAAAAACTTGACCAAACAAAGGTTAAAGCTATTTCTAACCTGCTTTTGGGTAGTGTTTCAGGTTTGACGGCTGACAATATTGCTATTACCGACACGAACGGAAATGTTTATCACAGCCTTATGGGTGCGCAGGATGAAATGCTTGCGAAACTCGAAGAAAACGACAGATACATGCAGAAAAAAGTTGCCGCACAGTTGGACAGACTTCTTAACGGCAAGGGCAATTATGTTGTAACTGTAAGTACTCATCTTGTTCAATCCCCGATTGAAAAATTTAGTATAATTTATGACCCGACACAAAAAACGGCAGTAACGGAACAATCTTTCCAAGAGGGTTTAGGTGACCAAACCGCGGACAGCAACAAAGGTATTAACGCTGTCAGCGTATATCTTCCAAACGGTCTTGCGCAAGGCGATATGAGCTCCAGCCAAAACAGAAATTACTCACGTCAGGCAACCGAAACCCAATACGGCGTTACAAAAACACAGGTTAACGAATATATTAAACCAGGCGTAATGGAAGAAATTTCAATAGCTGTAACTATTGAAAAAAGTGCGTTACCGTCTAATACAACTATTGAAGAATTGAAAGATTTAATCGCTAAAGCAGCAAGTCCAAAGGCTAAAGCTCAAAATGTTTCAATTGCATTCTCTGATTCACAAGATCCATATCTTGCCTCTGACAGACCGGTTAAACTCGCCGAACCTGATAAAACAGGCAATCCTTGGTGGCTTGCGGTTGCGATTTCAGGTCTTGCAGCTCTCTTTATTATCGGTCATGTTTCTAACAAGATTAAACGTGCAAGAGAAGAACAACAAGCGGAAGTTGAAAGTTTACGTCAACTTGCAAGTCAGCAGGAACAACAATTGCAGGCAATCAATATGAGGGCAAACCAATTGACGGCTCAACAATCCGAACTTGCTCAAGGTTTAATGGAAACGCAACAACGCGGAGCTATTACCGACCAGGGTGGACCGCAAATGCCTTCTGTTGACCAGCTTGTTGAAGCGCTTACAGGTATTTCCGCTGATATTTCAGATATATCTGACGAAGATGCAGCAGAAAAAATTAAGAGTTGGATAGAAAAGAGTTAAGGAATAAATAATGGCGATACAAGGGTTTGATTATAAGGGTTTTGCACAAAATATGCACGCGCAGGCGTCCGAACTTGTGCCGGCTCAATTTACTCCCGACCAAAAAGAATATGTCGCCACAACCCTTTTGAAATTCTCTATGATTGCGGGTGAAGCACTCGATAAAGACGGAGAATTTAACGCCGATCAGGCAATGATGATTACCCAAATTATTGCCGAATGGTCTTTCCACAAGTCCGTTGACCTTATTAATTCCGGGATTCCAAGACAATACTGGGATCCTATTATGCAAAAAATTGCGCTTACAATTTTTGAGGTTTCTAAAAACGCATTCAGACAGAATGTTCCGCAAGAACAGGCTCTTGAGGCAATTGAACACCACGTTAGAAATACTTATGTCAATGCGATTGAAGAGTTGAAAAAACGTAATCTTATTGACGAAGAGTTAATGGAGAAAGCTGTTAGCCAGTCAAATATTGACGCAATGGCACAAAATGCTGACGAACAAATGCAGGCGGAAGCTGCCGGACAACAAGCTCCACCTCCGCCGCAAGGAGTTCAACCACAGGGTGTGCCGCAAGGAAACGTTAACCTGCCAAAAGCTCCGAATGGTTTACAGCAGCTTGACGGTGAAAGCGCAAAAATGTTGCGTCTTGTCACTGTTGCTATGCTTTTCCAACGTATGCAGCAGGATAAAGTTCAGGTTATTTTGGATAGATTTAATCCTGACGAGGCAAATGATATTATCCGCTACATGGGAATGAATGATTTGCCGCAAAAAATTGATCCGCGCACGGTTATGCAGTGTTTAAGAGAGTTTAGGGATTTCTTGCCTGCGCAGCCGCTCAATCTTTCACCTACAAAGATTGTAAATAAAATTAAAGCACTCGGTGATTTTATAGACAGACCGAAGTTGGAACTTCTTCTAAAGCCTGAAAGAGCGCGTGTAAGGCGGTTTGTATTCAGCGCATTGGAGGGGGAAGTTGTGGATATGCCGCCGAAAGTTGCGTGTATTATTGCCTCACATATTGAAAGTAGTGTATAATATAAGCTATGATTATCAAGAAGAATATCAAGAAACCGGAAGTTGAAGAAATTAATCAACCGCAATCCGAGCCGGAACCGGTTAAGGAGGGCGATAGTTATAAGATTGATTTATTTGACCTCGATAATATAGATTTCAAACAGCGCTATGAAAGACGCCGTGGTGACAGACGCAGAGGGTTTCGACGTATTGACGACAGAAACCTTATTTCCCGTGCTCGTGAAGAGGCAATGACAATCCGCGAATCTGCCGCAAAAGAGGGTTATGACAACGGAATTGCACAGGCTGACGATGACATTGCGCAATTAAGAGCGCAAATTATGAAATTCGCGGGCGCTGAACAGGCTGTTTTCGACGCTATTGCTCCCGAAATCCTTGCTATAAGTATTGATATCGCTAAAAAAATCATTAAAACAGAAGTACAGCAAAATCCTGATTTAATAATTGCCAATATTCAACAGTGTCTTAAAGAGCTTTCCAAGGAAGAAACAAAAGTAATGTTGAAATTAAATCCGGCGGACGTGGCAAATGTAAAACAACAAATTCCTACAATGTTGGAAAATGCGGGATTAGATGTTAAAATAATGATAGTTCCGGATCCTTCATTGACGCAGGGCGGCGGAATTATTCAAACAACAAACGGGATAATTGATGTGACAATCGACACCCAGGTCGATATAATAACAAAAGCATTGAGAGAGATTTAACGTATGGCACAGGGGCAACCGGCACAACAAGCAGGAGGGGGCGGCGCAAGCTCAAATCCATTAAGTGAAATTTTTATGGCAGTCTTCGTACTGTTCCTTTTGGTTATCCTGCTTTGTGAACTTCCTCCTGCTATCATTAACGTTTGTATTTGTTTGAACATCACGCTCGGAATCGTTCTTATGATGTTCGCTCTCTATGTACAAAAAACCTTGGAATTATCATCCTTCCCGTCAATTATTTTGATTGGTACGATGTTCCGGCTGGTACTTTCTATTGCCTCAACCCGTTTAATTCTGGCGAAAGGTGAGGCGGGTGAAGTTATTGAGGCTTTCGGGCAATTCGTAACCGGCGGTAATATGATTGTTGGGGGTGTAATCTTCTTAATTATTACCGTTGTACAGTTTATGGTTATCACCAAAGGTGCCGAACGTATCGCCGAAGTTGCCGCACGTTTCGCCTTAGACGCGATGCCCGGTAAGCAAATGACAATCGACGCGGACTTTAACGCCGGGTTGATTTCTCCGGAAGAGGCAACTAAAAAACGTGAAGACTTATCCAGAGAATCAAACCTCTTCGGTTCTATGGACGGTGCGATGAAGTTCGTTAAAGGGGATACTATTGCCGGTATCATTATTATGTTAATTAACATTATCGGTGGTTTGAGTATTGGCTGTTTGATGAACCAAATGCCTATTGCAGACGCACTTTCAAAATATACAATCCTTACAATCGGTGACGGTCTTTCCTCACAGGTTCCGTCGCTCTTGATGTCAATCGCTGCAGGTATATTTATGACACGTTCTTCCGCTCAAAGTTCTTCTTTGGGTTCTGATGTCGCGGGTCAAATTATGTCAAAACCTTATGCACTCTTTTTCTCTGCATTGTTCTTGGCATTACTTGCTGTAACAGGTCCTATAACAGGTCTTCCTTGGCTGCCGTTTACTGTTGTTGCAATCGGTTTGGGCGTTGCCGGGTTCTCTGTATTGATTAACGCTGACGTTCAATCACAACTCGGACAACTCGAAAACGTTCGCCAAAACATGCAAGACCTTGTTAACCCGAACAGAATGTACGAACGCTTAGGGGTCGATACATTGAGTTTGCAAGTTGGTTCTAACCTGCTTGTAATCGCCGACCCTGACCAAGAGGGTCAATTGCTGCCTAAAATCGCCGCTCTTCGTCAAAGAATTACGGACGAACTCGGTTATATTATTCCTAACATAAGAATTATGGACTCATCAGCACTTGACGCGAACGAATATATGATTTCAATCCGCGGTAACACTGTTGCGACCGGTTACGTTTATCCCGGTAAGTTCATGGTAATTGCAGATCAGTGGGATAGTATGAGAAAAGATGTTCCGCCGGACGCGATTATCGGTATTGACCCGACATACCAAACTCAAGCGTACTGGATTTCAGCAGAGGCAGCAAAGACTACCCGTGCGGTTCAGGCGGTTGACGCAACAGACGTAATCGTAACCCACTTACAAGAATGTGTAAGACGTTACGTTGACGATGTTATGACAAAAACCGATGTTCTCAAACTTATGGAACTCGTTCGTTCTCAAGACCCGACGCTTGTAAACGACCTTGTTCCGACGATTATTTCAACAAGTGACTTGAGAAAAATTTTCGTTAACCTTATACGTGAAAAAGTTTCTATTAAAGATATTATATTTATATTTGAAAGACTTTGTGATTACGCAAGGTTTTCAAAAGAGCCAGACATTTTGTCCGAACGTTTGAGAGCTGCGCTGGGTCGCCAAATTTGTTTGTATAATGTTCAGGATGATAAGGTTTTATATGCTCTGACGCTTTCTGCAGATTGGGAAAAAATCCTTGACGATAGCTGCCAAAGAACAGAGTTGGGAACAATGTTTTTGTTAAACCCAATGCAGGTGCAGGAGTTAATTGAAACTACGGCAACGACAATGATGAGAGCGCACCAGGCATGCGGGCAGCAGCCTGTAATCCTATGCTCTCCGCGGATAAGATTACCACTTTATCAGCTGCTTGAACGCCACATGCCAACGGTTGTTGTAATTTCTTACTCTGAACTTATCACCGATATTAAAGTTGAAGCGGTAGATACTATCGGAGAGGCTTATGCTTAGGCGTGTGGCATTAACCTTAATCAAGATTTATCAATGGTTTTCGCATTTTACACCTGCGCATTGCAGATTTTATCCGACATGTTCGGAATATACCCGGCAAGCAATTGAAAAATACGGGTTTTTCAAAGGCTGCTGGCTTGGTGTGAAAAGAATTTGCCGTTGTCACCCGGGCAATCCTGGCGGCTATGACCCATTGCGTTAGCTAAAAGCACTGTAAGATCTTTCGACGTTTTTATCCATAACTCCTTTAATGGATTCAAGTTCTTTTTCAAGAGCGCTGTGTTCGGTATCTAATTTTTTCATTTTAATATCGAATTGCTTATCTTCCGCTTGAATTTCTGCGAGAGTCATTTTGTATTCCGCTTCTGCTTTAGCGATTTTAGTTTCATCTTGCGATTCATAGATGTCACTGGTGCTGGAGGACTCAACTCTTTCCCAAGTAATGTCAGAACCGTTAGTGTTGTTTCTAAGAGCGGCTTGAGATAGTGTAACAAGTCCGTTGTTGATAGCGAATTGAAGCCATTCTGCATTACCGGCTTGATCATTTGGCATGACAACGTAATTGTTATTATCTTTAGTAGATGATTTAGGTTTGTTACCTACCGTGAAGTAGTCGAAATCCGCTTGGTCGTCATAGATGGAGTAGATTTCGTCAGAAAGAGTGTTGCCATCCATAAGGTTCCAAAGGTTAGTGTACCATTGAGCGAGCGGTTTGTCGTAAATTTTGTCAGTATATTCAGGTTTTTCCGGTTTTTGCGGTGCTGCAACGTTAAGGGAAGGCATTTCCTCATTAAATGCATCTGGTGGTGTTGGGGCTTCAGGTTCCTTAGGGTCTAAGCCTTTCATATCACCTTCGACAAAGTTTTCGACAACTGTTCCAACGCTGGCACCAACATCACTTAGTGACCACAGATTTAATGAACCCGCGCCACTACGCATTTCGGTACTGTTTAAGATAAGATAGTACATATCAATAGTTTTTTGATATAATGATTTTTTCTCGTAGGAGTAGTTTCCGCCTCCGTTATCTATTTCAATATAGTCGCTGGCTAATTTAATTAAATCTGTAATAGGTTCACCATTTTGTCTTGCTTTTTCATATAAATTTTGTGTTCCGTCTGTTCCCACGTCTATACCGTCACAAACATACGCATCTTGATGGGCATTCATGTTTTCTCCGACAGTATAAAGGGCTGGTATATGATAAGAACTATCTTCCCATAACGCGCTTATTTGTGAATCAGCACTTGTTGTGTATGGTGGATGCGCAGTTCCGCTGCTATCTTTTAGTAAGTTATTTAATACGTGTAATAAACATCCAGAGTCTCCACCTTTTGCTGCGGAATAGTGATATGCTTCGCTACCAGTCGTTGCTGCTGTTATAAAGTTGTCATATAATTTAGGTAAGCTAGAAAGCTCAAGATATTTTTGGTAGTCTTCTTCGTATTGAAGTTGTTTTTCAGTGTATTCTGCAAGTTTTTTATTGTATTCTTCAAGCGCAGCGGAGTAGTCGTCAAATTGTTTGTTGAATTCCGCAAGGGCTTTGTCGTACTCATCTTGTTTTTTGTCAAACTCTTCCATTTGTTTATTGTAGGCATCTAATTGTGCTTGGAATTCGTTTCTGCCTTCGTCAAAAAGTCCGTATTTGTCTAAGAATTCATAAAGGTTTTTAGAATCTTCAAAGTTAGCTGCATCAGTTTCGCTAACGTAAATTTGGTTTTCGTTGTTGAAAAGAGCATATTGATTTTTCAGCGGTGTGTATTGGTTAACCGCATTGAAAGTCAAAGCAACATTTTCTTTAATACCGGTGTCATTGTAAGAGATATATTCTAATTTAGTAGCATCAAGCGAGTTAATATATTTTTCGCTAGCCAAAGTATTTCTAGCGGAGAGCTGGATTTTGGCATTAGCAATTATCTCGGATTGTAATTCGTTGTTGTTAATCCGTTGAGTTATGCTCAATAATCTTGCTTGCGATGCTGAAAGTCCCATCATTTCCCTTTCATACAACATAATGCGTATTGTGTTGT